>JAAFIV010000055.1 GCA_013298775.1 Ignavibacteria bacterium
GTTCGACCGAAAAAGAAGTACGCGCTTATCGCCTTAAACTCGGCATAAAACCTGTCTTTAAGACGATAGACACCTGTGCGGCGGAGTTTGAATCCGAAACGCCGTACCACTATTCTACCTACGAACAAGAGAATGAATCCGTGCGGTCTGCACGGAAAAAAGTCGTGATTTTAGGCGGCGGACCAAACCGCATCGGGCAGGGAATTGAGTTTGATTATTGCTGTGTGCAAGCCGTGTTTGCCTTGAAACAAGCGGGCTTTGAGGCGATTATGATTAACTGCAATCCCGAAACTGTTTCTACGGATTACGACATTACCGACAAACTCTATTTCGAGCCGCTCACGCTGGAAGATGTGCTGAACGTGCTGGAACACGAGCAGCCAGACGGCGTGATTGTTACCTTCGGCGGGCAAACACCGCTCAAACTCGCCCACGCGATTGATGAAGCGGGTTTCAAAATTTTAGGCACATCGCCCGAAGGCATTGACCTCGCGGAAGACCGCAAACGCTTTGGTGCGCTGATTGACAAGATTGGCGTTCCCTGCCCCAAATACGGTACGGCGACGACGGTTGAAGAGGCGTTGGAAATTGCGGCACGAATTGGCTATCCTGCGCTCGTGCGCCCAAGCTATGTGCTTGGCGGACGCTCCATGCAGATTTGCTACCACGACGATTCTTTGCGCCAGTACATGAGCCGCGCTATCAATGTTTCGCCGGAACGCCCGATTTTAATTGACCAATTTTTGGAGAATGCTTACGAGTTCGATGTTGATGCCGTATGCGATGGAGAGCGCGTCATTATTGGCGCGGTGATGCAGCATATCGAAGAAGCGGGCGTGCATTCGGGTGATTCATCGTGCGTGTTGCCGCCGTACAATATCACCAATGAGCAGTTCGACCGCATTGTGGAATACACCCGCAAACTGGCGAAAGCACTGAATGTAGTGGGCTTGATGAACATTCAATTTGCTTTGCAGGAAGATGAACTCTACGTGCTGGAAGTCAATCCCCGTGCTTCGCGGACAGTTCCATTTGTCTCGAAGGCGCGTGGCGTGGCACTTGCGCAAATTGCAACGCACGTGATGACGGGTAAAAAGTTCGGCGACGCAGGTGTTCCGCCGATTGAGGAGTTTTCGCTCTCGGCAAGCCGCGTGGCAATTAAAGAATCGGTGTTCCCGTTCAATAAGTTCCCGAAGGCTGATATTTACTTAGGTCCGGAGATGCGCTCCACCGGCGAGGTGATGGGCATTGACCGCGATTTTGCTGCTGCGATGATAAAAGCGAATATCTCTGCGGGCATCAACATTCCCGATACAGGGCGCATATTTGCTTCGCTCTGCGACCGCGATAAAACCTCGCGTACAGCCCAAATCATCAAAGGCTATAACGAACTTGGCTTTGAAATTCTGGCAACCTCCGGCACGGCTGCGTGGTTGAAACAGCACGGCGTTCCGGCTTCGACGCTGCTGAAATACTACGAAGGCAGCCCAAACGTCATTGATTATATCGAACAAGGCTCTATCAACCTTGTTATCAACACGCCGAAGGGCGAGAACTCCCGCGTGGATGAGCAAGTCATGGGACGCGCTGCAATGAAGTTCAAAGTACCGTTTATCACAACGCTGGCAGCAGCACAGGCTTCGCTGAAGGGCTTGCAGAATGTGCGGGCTTCGGATGTAGTGCGGGTGCGGTCGTTGCAGGAGTATTATGCGGAGTGAGAATTTTTTGTTTCTCCCAAAATTAAGAATGGAACCATATGCGAACACGATTGCTATATGAAGATATACGACTCGAAGCCCTTTCCGAATCGCATCTGCAAGAGTATTGGCAAAGTATCGAACGCTCCAGAGACACTATAGAATCATGGTTGGGGGCGTTCTTTTCGCCACCAACAGAGAATGAAACTCGGGCGTTTCTTCTGGACAGACATTCCGATTGGCAAAAAGGAAATGAATATTATTTCGCAATCTTTCACGAAGCAACATTTGTCGGGCTTGGTTTTATCAATACCATCAATGTGCGTCATTGTTTTGCCAATCTTGGATATTGGGTGGATTCGGATCAAACAGGGCGCGGTTATGCGACAAAAATTGCCCGTGCGCTGTCAAATTTCGCTTTTGAAGATATATCGCTTTGTCGTGTAGAACTTGTGATAGATGTGAACAATATCGGTAGTCAAAAAGTGGCGGAAAAAGCAGGTGCAATGTATGAAGGAACATTACGCAATCGCCTACAACTATACCAAAAGCCTTGTGATGCAGCTATGTATTCGATTATTCCTTAAACCGGCACCTTCGATTTAGAGCGGAATAAGCATAAATATCAGACTTGGAGGCTATATGACATCGTATCTCATCGTCATTGAGCGTGGAGAAAACAACTATTCGGCATATTGTTTAGACGACATTACTTGCGTAGCAACAGGCGATACCATTGATGAAACCTTGCGCCAAATGCAAGAAGCAATTTCGCTGTGGATAGAAACAACCTTGGAATATGGCGGCGAAATACCCGAACCCCAAAGCCTGCAATACCACCTCAATTCCGGCGAACTCGAACTTGCTCCTGATGATATTCTTACGCACGTTACAGTTGCGGTTCCTGAATTAGCCTAAGCGTGGTCATTGTAGGGATATTTGCAAAGTGAGGTTGTATGGGCATGAAAATTCGTGATATAATCAGGCTACTCGAACAAGATGGTTGGTATTTTGAGCGGCAAAAAGGTAGTCATCGGCAGTTCCGACATCCGACTAAAAGCGGCACAGTTACTGTCGCGGGCAAAGAAAGTAAAGATTTGCAAAAACCGATTGAACAAAGTATTCTCAAACAAGCCGGTATAAAATAATCGGAACAAAACCATGAACACTTTCCAATACAACGTTATTCTCCAACGCACGGGTAATGGCTACTGTGCTTATTCACCTGACGTTCCGGGCTGTATTGCTGCCGACGATAGCTTTGAAGCGACATTGCAACTTATGGCAGAAGCAATCGAATTTCACTTTGAAGGAATGATGGCGCACGGAGAAGAAATACCCGAACCCAAAAGCCTGCAATACCACCTCAATTCTGGTGAACTCGAACTTGCGCCCGATGATATTCTTACACACGTCACGATTACGACCCCAGAGTTTGCATGAAATCTTGCTCTTTTCCCAAAATCTTTTCTCATCAAGTTATGCTCCAACGACTACTGATTCTCCTATTGCTTATCCTCTCCGTTGGCTGGAAACCTGGGATTGCCCTTTCTCAACAAACACCAAAACTTAGCAATCAGCAAATAAACGACCTATACAAACGTGCCAGTACCTTTATGCAACAGCGAAAACTCGCAGAAGCATTGCAAGATTTTAACACTTTAGCGCAAGCCTTACCAACGAATGAACCGGTACTTGTTGGTCGTGCATTCGTAAATTTAGAGCTTTCCCGCCCTGATGCCAGTTTGAAAGACATAGAAAAAGCTATTAGTCTGAATAAAAAAAATCCATATTTATATTTTGTGCGAGGTGCGATATATCTTCGCTTAAAACGCTACGATGCAAGTATTGCAGATTATGAATATTTCCTACAATACAACCCGCAGCACATTGACGCAAACTACAACTGTGGCTTGTCCTATGTGCAAAAGGGGAATACAACAAAGGCATTACCATATCTTGATAAAACCTTAACACTCAATCCCGACTATCCTTCTGCACTAGAATTACGGGGATTTATACACTTTAATACTGGACGAATTGAGGATGCAAAACGTGATATTAGCCGACTTTTGCAGATAGACTCAAACAACTACAGAGCGCTCCACAATCTTGCTCAGATTTACCTCAACACAGAAGAGTTTGATAAGGCAAAAACAATTATCCAAAGGAAAATCCAATTACGCCCCAATGAGCTACTAGAGCGACTTTTGCTCGCATTTATTTCTCTACGCACGAAAGCGTATTCGGAATCCATTGTACAACTTTCGGAAATTTTAGAGAAAGAACCTACCAATATCAAAGCACGTGGATTTCGTGCGGAAGCGTATTTCCGAAATGCGCAATATGCTGATGCCGTCAAGGACTGCCGTATCTTTTTTGAAGAGAATCCTATTGATATAAGCATGGCAAACCGCATAAATTCTCTCTTAGATTTGTCGGTTTCGAGTGCTGCTTTCGG
Source organism: Ignavibacteria bacterium (assembly GCA_013298775.1). GTDB lineage: Bacteria > Bacteroidota > Ignavibacteria > Kapaibacteriales > UBA4661 > PH2015. The sequence continues at coordinate 4,159 of JAAFIV010000055.1, forward strand.
TGTGAGCGTCCAACCACACGCAATTATGTTCGTCGTGCGTGGTTTATCAAGAATGGCATTAGGTGGAAATGCGTGGCAAAATGACATTCACAAAGCAATGCTCTTAGGTATCGAAGGGCAGAATATTCTAGCATTTACAAGAGGATTCATAAGCCTGAACGAAATGCTCAATGCAGATTTTCGCTCCAAAAACACACTCTGTTTGCATCCTGACTATTGGAAATTCCCACACAACCTTCAGTTCTATCCTCGCCAAGCAAATGATTCCGCACAAGTACCCTTGCAAGGCACTATCGCTCATGCGGGCTACGATTCCGTCTATGTGCGAGTCTTTAAGAATGCCGTGTTGATGCGGCGTTTCGCCGAGGCACTTCGCTATGGCACACTCAGTGATACCATACGCCGCGCACCTTTTTCGCTCAACGTCAGTATTCATGCGGAGAAAGCACTCTACCGCTTTGAACTCGGTGTAAAAAACACCCAGCGCGACACCATTCTCACTGTGCGAGATAGTATCGTCTGCGGCGATGCGTTTGTCGTGAGTGGACAGTCCAACGCTGTTTTTGGCTCGGAGTACGTAGCGCAAGGAAGTGAGTATTTGCGCAGCTTCAGCATCAACACAGGCGAGACGTTTTGGACAGCACCGCCCGCAACACGCCACGCACTTGCAAGCGCACTCATGGAACAAGTTGTGCAATACTCTTCCGTGCCGATTGCCCTCATCAATGGTGGATTTAATGGTACAAAAATTGAAAATCACTATTCTTCTTCAGCAAAAAACGACATCAACGACCCGCTCACTCTCAATGGGCAATTACGTACCATGCTAGAGTATTCTGGCATAAAATCTGCCATAAAAGCAATGATTTGGTATCAAGGCGAAGCGAATGTGGCGGCGGGATATACAGAAAAATTTGATTCGCTGCGAACAATGTGGAAAGCAAATTATCCTGCACTCCAAAAAATCTATGCTGTGCAGATTCGCCCTTCCTCATGCGGTCAATCCACGCAACATCTGCTCCGCGACGCACAAGGACGATTCCCCACGCGCTATGCGGACGTTGAAACGCTTGCTGCCTCCGCACCCATTCCCGCGCACGACGGTTGCCACTACGGGAATGCTGGCTATATCGCGCTTGGAAAGCAGCTCGCTACGCTTCTTGCCCGCGATTTTTATCGTTCTTCAGACACACTCGGCATTTCCTCGCCTCGTCTCCTGAAAGCCGCATGGACAAATGCTTCGCGCAATGAAATCGCACTCACGTTTGTAACAAACGATGCGCTTATTTGTGGCGCAGATACAAGCATTAGCGGAAAAATTCGCAGCTTGGCGCAGGATGGATTCTTATTGGATGAAAAACCTGCCAAAGCAGTATCAGTGCGCTCGGAAAAGAATGTTGTGTTTGTGAAATTTGCCGACGCACAGCAAGCAAAAACTATCAGCTACATTCCAGAACAATGCTATGCCGCAAGCGGAGACGCGCCTTGCACAGTGTACGAAGGTCCGTGGATTGCCACACAACGCGGTGTAGGAGCTTTAACCTTCGCTGGCGCAACGATTCAGTAAACACCTCGTTTTTATACGAGGCAACGATTATTTGGAACGCGGATTTGGAACGCGAACGAAGCCCAGACTATCAGGATGTTGAGGGCTTTTTCTCTTCTCTATCCAAAGCCGAAAGATTATTTTCAAAACCGCTCTGCATAAACGATTGTTCCGTTGTCTGTTTTCATTTCGTTTCGTAATTTGTTCTCTGTTCGCTGAAAACGAGCAATTATCTGAAAAATTCTCCCGCCAATACCGCATAAACACTCTTCTTTTCTCTTTCACCAGCATTCTTTCCTTCGTTTTATGAAACACTCTTTCCCTTTGCTTCGCAAAGCGATGCAAACCGCAACAACGCTTGCTGTGAGCGTTATTTGTCTCAACAGCGCACCCGTTCTCGCGCAATACACGGTGGATGGCAATCCAAACCGCAAATTTGAACCGATTGATTTGCTTGTTCCCACGCCGAACAGCTACCGCACCGCCTCTGGTGCGCCCGGCAAAGATTATTGGCAACAAAAAGCAGATTACGTTATTTCGGTAGAATTGAACGAGCAAACCCGCTCCATTACTGGCTCGGAGACCATTACCTACACCAACAATTCCCCCGACGCGCTTGATTACTTGTGGATGCAGCTCGACCAAAATGCGTTTGAGAAAAACTCCGAAAAATACATGACGCAAACAAGCTCGCCGATGAATAATCAAATGTCGCTGAACAGCGTCAAACGCTCGCTCGACAAAATAACCTTCGATGGCGGCTACAAAATCAAAGCCGTAAAAGACGCATCGGGAAAGCCGCTTAAATACACGATTGCTGGAACAATGATGCGCGTGGATTTGCCAACAGCCTTGCGCACAGGACAAAAGTTCAGCTTTGGCGTAGAATGGTCGTTCAACATCGTTCCGAAGGACTTCGGCGAGCGTTCCAACTACGAATTTTTCCCCGCCGACAGCAATGATATTTTCGGCGTAGCACAGTTTTTCCCGCGTATGGCGGTGTACATTGACCACAAAGGCTGGCAGCACAAGTCGTTTTTGGGAACAGGTGAATTTACCTTGCCCTTCGGCGATTACAAAGTCAGCATCACCGTTCCTGCCGACCACGTTGTTGGCGCGACAGGTTCATTGCAAAATGCGGATAAAGTCCTCACTGCCGACCAGCGCAATCGCTTGAAACAAGCCGAAACCGCAAATGCGCCCGTACTCATCGTTACGAGCGACGAAGCAAAGAAAAACGAGGCTTCGCGCACGACTGCTGCCGCGAAACAGAAAAAAACATGGGTGTACTCGGCAGAGCGTGTTCGTGATTTTGCGTTCTGTTCATCGCGCAAATTTATTTGGGACGCGCTCGGCGTGAACGTAGAAGGCAAGCGGGTTATGGCGATGTCATATTTCCCGAAAGAAGGAAATCCGCTTTGGGGGCAATACTCCACCCGCGCCGTTGCTCATACTTTGAAAGTCTATTCAAAATTCACCTTCCCGTACCCATATCCTGTTGCAATTTCCGCAAACGTGGATATTGGCGGCGGCATGGAATATCCGATGATTGCCTTCAACGCGCCGCGTCCCGACGCGGACGGCACGTATTCGCCCCGCGTGAAAGACTTTTTGCTTTTGGTCATTTTCCACGAAGTTGGACACAACTATTTCCCAATGATTGTGAACTCCGACGAGCGTCAGTGGGCGTGGATGGATGAGGGCTTAAATACCTTCGTACAATTTTTGGCGGAACAAGAATGGGATAGAAACTTCAACTCGTCAGCAGGTTTTCCGCGCACGATTACCGATTACATGAAAGCGGAAAAGAACGTGCTTACGCCAATTATGACGACCTCCGACAACATTCCCGGACGCGAATACGGCGACAATTCCTACGACAAGCCCGCAACTGCGCTCAATATCTTGCGCGAAACCGTTTTGGGACGCGAACTTTTTGATTACGCTTTCAAAAAATATGCGCAACGCTGGATGTTCAAACATCCAGAGCCATCGGACTTTTTCCGCACGATGGAAGATGCTTCGGGCGTAGATTTGGACTGGTTCTGGCGCGGTTGGTTCTACACCACCGACCACTGCGATATTGCGCTCAACAAAGTGCAACGCTACGTGATTGACACGCGCAATCCCGACGTGGAACTTGCTGCCAAGAAGCAAGATAAATCCATGCTTCCACCAGACTTGACCACCATGCGCAATCAAACCGACATCGCTCAAACCGTCACTGAACTCGACTCCAATGCCCGCGATTTCTACGATAAAAACGACCCCTTCACGCCGCGTTCATGGCAGAAGAAAGATTTTGAGCGGTTTGTAAACGGTTTGAACGACAAAGAACGCGCGATTGTGAACGGCGGCATGAACTTCTACGAATTGGAATTGGAAAACCTTGGCGGCTTGGTTATGCCCGTCATTGTGGAACTCACCTACGCCGACAGCACGAAGGAAATACGCCGCATTCCGGCGGAAATTTGGCGATACAACAACCAAAAAGTGACCAAGCAACTCACCACCACGAAGCCCGTCATTTCTATCACGATTGACCCGTACTTGGAAACTGCTGATACCGACCTTGCCAACAACAGCTTCCCGCGCCGTCAGGTGGAATCCCGCTTCCAGCTGTACAAAGGTCGTCAATCAAGTGCGCCGAACCCGATGCAGCTTGAACGCCAGGAAAAAGCGGTGAAAGACGGCAAGGATAAGGGGACGAATTAAAGGCGAAGGATGAGGGCTTCCGTAAAATCTACTTCGGCACAAGTATTCTGCTTCAATATTGCATTATATTATTTCATAATTTTTCGGAGAAACGTCATGACTGAAGGCGAACAAAAAATGATTGAAATTATGTCGCTTGTACTTGATGAATTGCGTGAAATCAAGAAAGAACAACGACAGATGAAGGAAGAAATGCGCGAAATGAAGGAAGAAATGCGCGAGATAAAGGGAGAAATGAGAACTATGAACACACGTCTTGGCGCATTGGAATATGTTGTGCGTGAGGAAAGAGTCGAATTTCGCTCACGCATTGAACGGCTGGAAAGTGCAGTTGCGAAGGCGGGTTTAGTGTAGAAGGCAGACTCCCACACAATAGTTTCTATATTTCGTCTATCATCCTTTTCTTCAAAAATATCATGGACAAAACAGAACAAATCATCAGTCTCTTGCATGAGATTCTCGCCAATCAACGCGAACTTCATGCCGACGTAAAAGCCATGCACCGCCGCATCGACGATATGCACTGGAAGATGGATGATATGCACGACGAACTCCGCGCCTTTCACGAGACGCTGCGTATGGTCGAAAAACGTCTGGAAGAGCCGCCGCGCCTGAATATTTTTCCGAATTGAGATAATCCGACCTCGCAACTATTGAGGTCTTCCCGTCGGGCGGCTGAAGAGTGTGAACGCAGTGCCGTCCGGCGGGTGAGTCGCTTGCACAACACCCGCCGGACGGCTACTGCTCTTGTGATAACAGCCGCCCGACGGGGAAATATCTGAATCATTACCCACATTGAATCAATACATTTTACTCACACATTTTCACTTCCCCAATGAAACGTTTTGCTTCGCTTCTTTGCGGCATTGCCCTCCTTAGCGCATCAAACCTCGCTGCGCAAGGCATCAGCAATACCGCCGACAACCTCACGGGAAAGTTCGAGCAGCTTGGGCAGCTCCTTCCCACGCCGAACACCTACCGCACTGCTTCTGGCGCGCCCGGACATCAGTATTGGCAACAAAAGGCGGATTACGTCATCAATGCTGAATTGAATGACGACAACCAGTCTATAAGCGGCTCGGAGACCATTACCTACACGAATAATTCCCCCGACGCGCTTACCTACTTGTGGTTGCAGCTCGACCAAAATCATTTTGCAAAAACCTCCGAAACCTACTTGACGCAAACCGGCAAGCTGCAAGGCGGTACAGGTCGCGCAAATCCTCAAGGTTCGACGATGGATGCTGCGAAAAATTACGTGTTCCAAGAAACCTTTGATGGCGGCTTCAAAATCAAAAGCATCAAAGATGCTGCGACGGGAAACCCGCTTAAATTCACGGTTGTCAAGACGATGATGCGTATTGACCTGCCCACGACCTTGCGCTCGGGACAAAAATTCGCTTTTTCCATTGAGTGGAATTTCAACATCGTTCCTTCTGAAACCCGCGCCCGCTCTTGCTACGAGTATTTTCCGAAAGATAAAAACTACTTGTACGAAGTCGCACAATGGTTTCCACGCATGGCGGTTTATGGCGACAACTGCGGTTGGAATCACAAGCAATTCCTTGGCGGCGGCGAATTTACCTTGCCCTTTGGCGATTACAAAGTGAGCATTACTGCGCCTTCCGATATAGTTATCGGCGCGACAGGCGAATTGCAAAATGCTTCGAGTGTTCTTACCGCCGAGCAGCAAGCGCGGTTTGCACAAGCGAAAAATGCAAATGTTCCTGTGAAAATTATCACCAATGATGAAGCATTGAAAAATGAATCTTCTCGCGCTACAAGCAAGAAAACATGGGTCTTTCAAGCCGACAACGTGCGTGATTTTGCCTTTGCTGCTTCGCGCAAATTTATTTGGGATGCAATGGGCGTGAACGTAGAAGGCAAGCGGGTTTTGGCGATGTCGTACTATCCGAAAGAAGGAAATCCGCTCTGGGAGCAGTATTCGACGCGCTCTGTGGCTCACACGCTGCGCACGTACTCGAAGTTCACGGTTGCCTATCCGTACCCTGTGGCAATTTCCGTGCATGGTCCGGTGTTCGGCATGGAATATCCGATGATTTGTTTCAATGGCGGTCGTCCGCTTCCCGACGGCACGTATCCTGAGGCTACGAAGTTCGCGCTAATTTCGGTGATTATTCACGAAGTTGGACACAACTTTTTCCCAATGATTATCAATTCCGACGAGCGTCAGTGGGCGTGGATGGATGAGGGTTTGAACTCATTTGTGCAATTTCTTTCCGAGCAGGAATGGGATAGAAACTACCCGTCGCGTCGTGGTCCGGCGCGGAATATGGTGGACTACATGAAAGCGGACAAACAGCGCACACAGCCGATTATGACGAATCCTGAACAGGTTACCGAGCTTGGAAATAATTCCTACGGAAAGCCCGCAACTGCGCTTAATATCTTGCGCGAAACCATTTTGGGACGTGAGTTATTTGATTACGCTTTCAAAGAATACTCCCGCCGTTGGGCATTCAAACACCCGACTCCGGCAGACTTTTTCCGCACAATGGAAGATGCTTCGGGCATAGATTTGGACTGGTTCTGGCGCGGTTGGTTCTACACGACGGATTATTGCGATATTGCACTTGAGGGCGTTCGCCGCTATTCGATTGACACGCAAAATCCCGACGTAGAAAAGCCGAAAGAACAAGCATTGGCGGGCAAAGAGCCGCAAAATATCACGGTGGAGCGCAATCGCAAGGATGTTGCAAAAACCTACATCGAGCAAGACACCGCCGCATTAGATTATTACAACAAAACAAGCCAATTTGCCGTGAAGCCTTGGGAGAAAGAGGACTACGAGCAATACGTGGCAAGCCTGAACGAAGAAGAGCGCAAAATCGTGAACTCAGGCAAAATCTTCTATGAACTGGATTTGGTAAACAAAGGCAGCCTCGTGATGCCCGTGATTATCCAATTCAGCTACGAGGATGGAACGAAGGAAATACGCCGCATTCCGGCGGAAATTTGGCGACAAAATACGCAAAAAGTGACGAAGGTGTTCATGGTCAGCAAGCCCGTTCAATCGTTCCTCATTGACCCGTATCAAGAAACAACGGACATTGACCCAGCAAACAACGCGCTGCCGCTTCAAGTACCACCGACGCGCTTCCAAGTCTTCAAGCAGCAACAGCAGCCCTTCCCGAATGAAATGCGCGAGGCTCGTGAATTCGAGGCGAAGCAGAAAGAAACTAAAGGAAGCAAGTAAATCGCTTTTCCTGTCCTATCGCTTCCGAGTGCTAGAACGGGTTTCATAGTAAAGATGTATTGACAAAAACGAAGGACGAAGCAAAGCGCAATGTGCGTTACGGCTTCGTCCTTTTTTTGTGATGAATAATCCAACACCTGATGTGGACAAACTGTGCTGGATTCAGGACTGAAAAAGTCGTATATTTGTATCTGGCTAAAATAATATCGGACAAATCCCGTCTGAGATACCATGCTACGATTATCAAAAAAATCTGAATATGCACTCATGGCAGTGCAGTACATCGCCTCGTGCGATGGGCGTGTGGTCTCGGCGAAGGAAATTGCCGAGAAGTACGCCATTTCCTTTGAGTTTGTTTCCAAAGCTCTGCAAGCCCTCATGCGACGCAAGTTTATTGCTTCGCAGCAAGGCGCGGGCGGCGGCTACATCATGCTGCGTGACCCAAAAACGCTTTCGGTGGCGGAAATTTTGGAAGCAGTCGAAGGCAAGCAACGCTTGGTGGAATGCTGCGGCGAAGGCGGCGCGGGCGCGTGTTCCATGCACGGACGCTGCACCATTCGCACACCGCTCGCCATTATCCAACGCCGCTTGGATGCTGTGTTGCAGTCCATGACTGTTGCGCAAATGGCGTTTCCTGATGACAATCTTGAGCAGTACGTTGTTATTTCGCAGCTTACAGGCTCGCTTGAGGCGAGTTTTTCCAATTAAGGTTGTGGACGCACTATTTTAGCGTCCTGTGGCGCAGACAAGAGTGTCTGCGCTACCCCATAAATACTGGCTTCGGTAGCACAGACGCTCTTGTTCTGTGCCATTTCATTTTTTCATTCCATTCTATCACGTTTCAAGGAGAACCATCATGGTAGAAACAATTTCGACAGGCGTTGTCGGCACCGATGCTGCTGACGACATTAAAGTAACACAACGAGCAATTAGCGAAATCAAAAAAATCAAAGACCAGAACAGCATTCCGTCGGATTATGGTTTGCGCGTCGGCGTAAAAGGCGGCGGCTGCTCTGGGCTTTCCTACACGCTCGGCTTCGATGCAGAGTCCCGCGACAATGATAAAATCTTGCCTATGGGCGAGGTAAACATCTTCGTTGATAAAAAAAGCCTCTTCTACCTCATGGGCGTAGAGCTTGATTTCACCGATGGTTTGAACGGGCGCGGTTTTACGTTTAATAATCCGAATGCTACCAAAACGTGCGGCTGCGGCTCGTCGTTTGGTGTGTAATCATCAGTTTGTAGGCTCAAGCCGATAGTGTTGTGGCTAGGTAAGTGCGAGAATATTATGATTACACTGTTCGTTGGTGCTATGTTATTCTTTATCTCAAACACTTGGTATTACTGCCAGAAAGGAGAGAATATCATGAATAAAATTTGTACCCTTACATTCAGCTTGCTTGCCCAAACACTCCTTAATATCGGAGCGAACGGTTTAACACTGTTGGCTTGAGGTTACACTCTTTTTCCATACAAACAATCATGCACCAACCCAGATACGAATACACCTTTGTTCGCTTCGGCGAAACGTGGATGGAAGGCGGGAAAATCGCACAGGAAGATTACCGCCACGTCATTCAGGAACACGCTGGCGAAGGCTGGCGTTTGGTGCAGATTTTCGCGCCAGAGCCAGGCGAAAGCGATGAACATTATTACGAATTGATTTTTGAACGACCGATTCTTAATACAGAAATTTTCAGTGCAGAGGTAGGTGTACAATGACCGCGCACCACAACTGGCAAGACCTCGCCGCCACCTCGCCCTATCAAACCGCCGTAGAAGTGCGGCAGGAGCTGTACGCGGGCAATATGCACGAAGCAATTATGGGCGTTACCGAGCTTATTGACGCGCTCTACCGCAGCGATAAGCGGACATTGCGCGGGCAGCTTATTCGCGCCATGAAGCATATTTTGAAATGGCATCTTGGGCGTGAATACCGCACCACTGCTTGTGTTGTAAGCATTGCTTCAGCGCGGGATGAAATCGAATTTTTGCTGGAAGATGAGCCACGTTTGGCAGCAGAATATCGCACGTATTTGGAATCACTCTTGCAGCGTGCTTTCCAGTTTGCCTACAATGAGGTTATTATCGAAACAGGCAACAAACCAGCAATCACACAGCTTTCATGGCAGGAAGTGTTTGAACAAGAGTATCCGCAAGATGTAGAATTTGCTGAAACACCGATAGCCGTACAGCGCAAAACGGCACATATACTTGATGCGACGGCAGCATGAGTCGGCGTGACCACCGCTCAGTACAGAGCTATTTGGTGATTGCAATGCTGCACATCATCAAATTGAAAACGCAGCCCAATAAACGTTCTCATAGCTGGATACTTTCCATTGCCAACAGCCGTCAAGCAATTACTGACATTTGCGCCAGCGAACCAAGTATCAATCACGCCGTTCTGTTTTCGTGTTGGGAACAATCATTTCGCAAAGCACGAAAAAAGGCGATGGATGAAATGCACCAAACCACAGATATTACCTCGCTTTCATGGCAGGAAGTCTTTGAAGAAGAATATATTTTGTAAAGTGTACTATGGAAACAGTAACGCACACGCAACAGAATTGGCAAGACCTCGCCGCCACCTCGCCCTACCAAACGGCAGTAGAAGTGCGGCAGGAGCTGTACGCAGGCAATATGCAAGAAGCAATCATGGGCGTTACCGAGCTGATTGACGCGCTCTACCGCAGCGATAAGCGGACATTGCGTGGGCAGCTTATTCGCGCCATGAAGCATATTTTGAAATGGCATCTTGGGCGTGAGTACCGCACCACCGCTTGCATGGTGAGCATTTCCAATGCACGACGCGAGATTGGCTATCTCTTGGAAGATACACCCGCACTGACAAGAGAATACGTTGAAGAGGAGTGGGAGTCAGCATTTGAGATTGCAAGCGATGAAGTCATTATTGAGACGGGACTTGACCCAACAAAAGCATCCTTGACATGGTACGAGGTCTTTGAAGAAAAATATCCGCAAGATAAAATGTATGCTGAAGCCCGCATTGTTTCTGCATATTCGTAAGGGAATGTTGCAAGAATGAGCCGCCGCGACCATCGTGCATTGCAAAGTTATTTGGTGATATTGATGCAGCACATCATCAAATGGCACTCGCAGCCTCATTTACGCTCGAAAAGCTGGTGTAGTTCTATCGCAAATAGTCGAAGGCGTATTGCCGTGCTGCGAGGAAATATGCCGAGTTTGACCGAGAGCGTTGTTCTCTCATATTGGGAGCAAAGTCTCCATATTGCAACAAAACAAGCCGAAGACGAAATGCAGATTTCATCAGTCGTACAGCATCTTTCATGGCAGGAAGTATTTGAAGAAGAATACTCATTGCCCTTCTAAGCCGCATAAAACCTACAATTATCAACATCACAATCACCACAGAATATGCCTAAAGAACAAATTGACATCCTCGATGAAGTCGTTTCCAGTGAATACAAATACGGCTTCGTAACCGACATCGAACAAGAAATTGCCCCGAAAGGCTTGAATGAAGACGTTGTGCGCATGATTTCGGCAAAGAAAAATGAGCCGGAATGGATGTTGGAATGGCGTTTGAAGGCGTATCGGCACTGGCTCACGATGAAAGAACCAACTTGGCACAATGTCCATTTCCCGCCGATTGATTACCAAGAAGCCAGCTACTATGCGGCTCCTAAGCAAAAAGTCAAGCCGAAAAGTTTGGATGAAATTGACCCCGAACTACGCAAAACCTTTGAGAAACTCGGTATTTCCTTGTCCGAGCAGGAGCGCATCTCTGGCGTGGAAGGCGCACCAATGGCGGTGGACTTCGTGATGGATAGCGTTTCGGTTGCAACCTCATTCAAGGAAAAATTGGGCGAACTCGGCATTATTTTTTGTGCAATCAGCGATGCAATTCAGGAACATCCCGAACTCGTGAAAAAGTACATCGGAAGCGTTGTCCCAGCAAACGATAACTACTACGCCGCGCTCAATTCCGCCGTGTTTTCCGACGGCTCATTTTGCTACATTCCCAAAGGTGTGCGCAGCCCGATGGAGCTTTCCACCTACTTCCGCATCAACGCTGAAAATACGGGGCAATTCGAGCGCACACTGCTCATTGCCGACGAAGGCAGCTACGTGAGCTACTTGGAAGGCTGCACCGCGCCTATGCGCGACGAGAATCAGCTTCACGCGGCAGTCGTGGAATTGGTCGCTTTGGACAATGCCGAAATCAAGTATTCCACTGTGCAGAACTGGTATCCGGGCGACAAAGACGGCAAAGGCGGCATTTACAACTTCGTAACCAAGCGCGGCACGGCATACAAAAATGCAAAAATCTCGTGGACGCAAGTCGAGACGGGTTCGGCAATTACATGGAAATATCCAAGCGTGATTTTGAAAGGTGATAATTCCGTTGGCGAGTTTTACTCCGTCGCCGTTACGAACAACAAGCAGCAAGCCGACACGGGAACAAAAATGCTCCACATCGGCAAGAACACGCGTAGCCGCATTGTTTCCAAAGGTATTTCTGCTGGGACAAGCCAGAACAGCTATCGCGGGCAAGTAAAAGTGAACAAAACCGCCGACAACGCGCGTAATTTCTCGCAGTGCGATTCCTTGCTGATTGGCGACCGTTGCGGAGCGCACACCTTCCCGTACATCGAAGTTGGCAATCCGTCTGGCACAGTGGAGCATGAAGCAACGACCTCGAAAATTGGCGAAGATATGCTCTTTTACTTCAATCAGCGCGGCATTGAAACCGAACAAGCTGTCGCAATGATTGTGAACGGCTACGCGAAAGAAGTGATGAACCAACTTCCGATGGAATTTGCGGTGGAAGCGCAGAAGCTGCTTGCTGTCTCGCTTGAGGGAAGTGTTGGGTAAAGGCAAAAGAATAAATTGAAGTTTAGATAAAATCATGCGCTTTTGCCCTCATCCCCCGCCTTCTCCCAGAGGGAGAAGGAGCTAAAACAAAGAAAATCAAACGCTTCTGAAGCCCTCTCCCTCTGGGAGAGGGTTGGGTGAGGGTAATCGTGGACGCAAGGTTTTATGCGGGTTGCAGAATTTTATCTAAACTTCAAAATAAAGGCAAACAACAGAAGGAAAGAAATCATGCTGGAAGCCTGATTGTAACACGCTTCTGCGAAATTCATGGAAGCAATTTTTCACACCTTTTTAGGGAAAACACCATGACAAATAATCGTACTTTGTGGAAAGCCGCACAAATACTTGTGTTTGTGGCAATGACAACCCTTTGCGCAAGTAATATCGCACAAGCGCAGACCGTCCAAGAGCGCATAGATGCTGCCGTTCAGCGTGAAATGACGGCGCAAAATGTTCCAGGAATGGCGGTGGCGATTGTGAAAAATGGCACGATTATCTTCAGCAAAGGCTATGGCTTGGCTGACCGTGAACGCAATATTCCGATGACACCTGCAACGCGCTTTCAGATTGCCTCAACGTCGAAAGTCATCACGGCAGTAGCAGTGATGCAGCTTGTCGAGGAAGGGCGTATCGCGCTTGCGGACGACATCAACAAATTTCTCCCTTTTTCGGTGCGGAATCCAATGTTTGCTGACCGACCAATTACCGTAGAAATGGTGCTTGCGCACACATCAAGCATTAACGACGGTCCGACGCTCTTTGACTTTGTTGTCACTGGTGATTCGCCAATTTCCCTTGCCGATTTCATCAGTCGTTCCGTGCAAACCTCTGGCAATCTCTACGACCAAGCAGTAACATTTGCCACAAAAGCACCTGGAGCAGAGTTCAAATATACCAACATGAACACCGCGCTCTTAGGCTATATCGTGGAACGAGTTGCGGGAAAACCGTTCAATGTTCAGTGCAATGAGCGCATTTTTACGCCACTTTGCATGAACAATTCGCGGTGGTTTTTGTCGGAATTGGATTCGTCCAACGTTGCGCGTCCGTATCGCAAATCGGGAATGACGCTCACGCCGCGTCCGCACACGGGTTTCCCCGATTATCCCGATGGACAGTTGCGCTCGACAGTCTTGGATTTGAGCAAGTTTTTGTGGGCATTTGTGAATGGCGGAGTTCCCTTTGCAAGCGCACGAATGCTTCGTTCAGAGACAATTCCCCTTATGACGCGCGTTCGTTTTGCTGGCTCAGAGATGGGATTGCACCTCTACTCGGACGAATTGGACGGCACAACAACATGGGGACACGCTGGCTCGTTGGATGATGCTGGTTCGGAATTGCAGTTTAGCGTTAGCGATAGTATTGGCGTAAGCATTTTGGCAAATACGAGTGTGGGAATATCAAGCCTACGCAATGCACTCATGCGCCTTGCAAGGGAATTACCCGCAAATCCGCGTAATCCTGTGCAGTGTATTCTGGCAACATCGGTGCGCAGCCAAGCCAGTATTGATGCAGCTTCCATAGAAGTTTCGCCAAACCCAGCATCCGACGCACTGCGTGTGAAGTGTGCCGCGAAGAACGTATCGGTGCGCCTCGTGGATGTGCTGGGCAATATCATTTTCCAGCAAGAGAATGTCTCTTCACCTCTTCAAATCTCGCTTGCAGGACTGGTGAGTGGTTCATATTATCTTGTTGTTTCGCGTGAAGGTTCGGTTGTGGCGACAAAATATGTGGTCAAGATGTAATTGCTCTTTTGTCCTCATTGAGCAAAGGATATTTGGAAAAATCATGGCATTTTCACAGTTCAAATCATTATCGGCTGTCGCACAGGCATTTACCGTGCAAACGCGCAGTGAAGATTTTGTGCCGTTGTATGCTGGAACGCTGCCCAGTACTGGATTTCTTGAGCGTTTGCCCGTGATTCTTGCCGAGCGTCTGCACAAAGCATCCGAAGCGGCGCGTTGTGAATTGCTCATCACGCCGATATTGTACGATGCGTGGTTGCAGTATCGCTCCACACTCAAGCTCTGGAGCCATGTTCCGCTTGAATACGACGAGCAACTCATCGGCACACCAGATTACCTGATTGCACGACAATCCGAACTCGGTGCTGCCGTCATTGGAAGCCCGATACTTGTGGCGGTCGAAGCAAAACAAGATGATTTCGACGCGGGCTGGGGGCAATGTGCCGCAGAAATGGTTGCAGTGCAGAAGCTCAATAACAACGAGGCTTTGACGGTCTTTGGCATTGTTACCAATGGCGAATCATGGGAGTTTGCAAAACTTGAGCGAAAGCTCTTTACGCAGCACCAATTTGCCTATACCATTGCCGACCTTGATAAACTCTTCGGCGCATTAACATTTGTCATGGAAGAATGCAAAAAGCAAGTAGAAATCATTAATTCTTGAGCATAACATTGTATCACGTATTCACGGGAAAAGTATGCAAGAAATTACACTCGGAAGTCGAAAAATGAATCGTGGCGAGCAGATAGCCGCGATTGTCTGCGGCGCACTGCTGATGTACCACGCAACCACGCTCGGCATCGGTTTGGTGTGGTATATTGCCGTTGCCATTTACGTTACGATTTTGTTTCTCATGCTCTTGCGCTCGCAGCGTTTTGTGCTGATTCACGATTCGGGCATCGAATACAAGCCGAATCCGCTTGGTTCGCCAGAAGAATTTTTATGGACGAACATTGCAAAAATTATTTCCAATTCGCAAGGCGTAACGCTCCATTTTAACGACGGAAAAACGCGCAGTTTCACGCCCGAACACTCAAAATGGTTCAACTTCCGCAAGTTTCGGATGAATGTGGAACGCTACGCAACCGCACTCAAAATTCCCGTGCTGATTTCGCAAGCAGAAGTCCCCGTTATGCCGCCTAGACACAAGCGTTTATCGGAGTAATAATCAATTCTTTCAATTCTTCACACGTCAGCAGACGCGCTCATTTTTCCTCACGAATGGAGACCGCTATGGAAACGCTAGAAAAGATAGAAGTTGATATTTCTCATATTATTACGGAGGACGATGCGCCTATGGATAATATTTTTTCAGAAAAACAGCAACGCCTTCTTGCTGAATCGTTAGAATCGCACTGGCAAAGCCCCGATGGCGCACCATTCCTTATTGCCGTGAATGTGGGTGTTTTTTACGGTGTCAATTTACCACCTATTGTGCCAGATGCGTTTGTGAGTTTTGGCGTGTCCGTGCCAGCAAATGTGTGGGAAAAACGCAATCGCTCATACTTTATCTGGGAATATGGCAAGCCACCAGAAATTGTCATAGAAGTCGTTTCCAATCTTGATGGCGGCGAACTCAGCGAAAAATTGAGTAAATATGCGGCTGTTGGGGCAAGTTACTACGTCGTTTACGACCCCGCCGAACATTACGGAAAGCCTACACTGCGAGTATTCGCACTGCATCGCGGGAAATATGTTTCGCTTGAAACAGCGCAGGATTCTTTCATTTTTGAAGAATATGGTCTGGGAATCAAGCTCTGGCGCGGCTCGTGTGGGACAATGACCGCAGAGTGGCTTCGCTGGTGTCTCCCAAATGGCGAACTTGTCCCCACAGGCAGCGAAACACGCGAGAAATTGGAAGAAGAACAAAACCGCGCCGTGCAAGCGGAAAACCGCGCGGACCGTGCCGAAGCCCGTGCCGAACGCCTTGCCGCAAAACTCCGCGCACTCGGCATCAGCCCAAATGGAGACGAGTGAGAAAAAGGCACAAGGTTCATCAAGCACCAAGTAACCAAGAACCAAGCAACTAACAACTACTATTTCACCACATTTACGAAAGAAACAGCACCGATGCTCACTATCACCAATTTGCAAGCCTCCGTTGAAGGCAAAGAGATTTTGAAAGGTATCAACCTGACGGTCAATAAAGGCGAAATTCATGCGATTATGGGTCCGAACGGCTCAGGAAAAAGTACGCTTGCCTCCATTCTCGCAGGGCGCGAGGATTACGAAATCACGGGCGGCGAAGTTTCTTTTAATGGAAGCGACCTTCTGGAAATGGCTCCCGAAGAGCGGGCGCGGGAAGGCGTGTTTCTTGCATTTCAGTATCCAGTAGAAATTCCAGGCGTGAGCAATACAAACTTTCTCAAAGCTGCCGTGAACGAAACCCGCAAACATCGTGGTTTAGAGCCGATGGAGCCAAAAGCATTCTTGAAAATGATGCGCGAAAAAATGGCACTCGTCGAAATGGAACAAGCAATGGTCAGCCGCTCGGTAAATGAAGGCTTTTCTGGCGGCGAGAAAAAACGCAATGAAATCTTCCAAATGGCAATGCTGGAGCCGTCTTTGGCGATTTTGGACGAGACAGATTCTGGCTTGGACATTGACGCGCTCAAAATCGTGGCAAACGGCGTAAACAAGCTCCGCTCGAAGGATAACGCGGTCGTGCTGATTACGCACTACCAACGCCTTTTGGATTACATCGTGCCGGATTACGTTCACGTTCTCTACAAAGGGCGTATTGTCAAGTCTGGCGGCAAAGAGCTTGCGCTGGAATTGGAAGCAAAAGGCTATGATTGGATAAAAGAAGGTGCGGCAGAGGAGGTTCTTGCGTAATGCTTGCAATTCAAGGCATATACGATGGTGCGTCCATTATTGCGCTGGAGGCACTTCCACCCGCACAAAAGCGATGTAAAGTGATTATTACATTTCTTGAAGATAGCTCTGAGGCGTTGGAGATTGAGGAATTACGCGCTTTTAGCGAGCAATCCGATGCCTTTGATTTTTGGCACGATGAACGAGAAGATTTGTACCAAGATTTTCTACCGCAATA
Source organism: Ignavibacteria bacterium (assembly GCA_013298775.1). GTDB lineage: Bacteria > Bacteroidota > Ignavibacteria > Kapaibacteriales > UBA4661 > PH2015. The sequence continues at coordinate 21,295 of JAAFIV010000055.1, forward strand.
CTTGGCTTCACGCCAGCAACATGGAGGTACGGAATGACTGGAGAAATCGTTCTTGTGCCTTTCCCTTTTGCTGAACTAACGTCCATCAAAATACGCCCCGCAGTTGTTGTCTGTGTAACAAAAGACGGACGACAAGACATTACAGTATGCTCAATTAGTTCGGTTCTTCCGCAACGCCCACTTTCGAGTAATGAAATATTGTTGTCTCCTGATTCGGTCAATAATCTACGCACGAAATCTGTGTTAAAGGTTGATAGAATTTCGACGCTAAGAGAATACAAAATTGTTTCAAGGGTAGGTAAATTGAATGATGCTGATTTCATGCGTTTTAAGGAAGTATTTCAGCATCTCATTGAGTGATACACCGTAAGCTACTGATTTTGAAATTTATTCATTGAACATCAACGATTTCATTATGTCTCAAGACCTTCAAGATAAGCTCATTCATGGCTTCACCGCCTTTGAAACCATGCTGAACGGGCAGAAAGTACCGCCTGTTCACGACATCCGCCGCCAAGCAATGACGCGCTTTTCAGAGCTTGGTTTCCCAACCATTCGCCACGAGGAATGGAAATATACGAGCCTCGTTGCGGCTATTAAGCACGATTACAAATTGCCAGCGCAAGGCACTTCAACGCTCACAGCTGAGGACGTTGCGCCATTCCTTATGCCCGAACTGGGGGCGCAAACACTCGTTTTCGTAAACGGCGTATTCGCACCAGAGCTTTCCATGATTCACGTTCAAAAGGGCGTAACGGTGCGCTCTTTGGCGGAAGCATTCCACGACAAACATCCGCTTGTGGAGAAACATTTTGCAAAAATTGCTTCATTCGAGAAAGATGCTCTTGTCGCGCTGAACACTGCCTACGCGCTGAACGGCGTGTTTATTGAGCTTGAGCGCGGTGTTGTTGCAGAACGCCCATTCCACCTTGTATTTGTGAATGATACGCGCACAAACAGCGTCTTTACGCCCGTGCGCAACTTGTTTGTTCTCGGTGAAAATGCGCAAGCAACCGTGCTGGACAACGCACACACGCTTGCCGCGAGCAAAAGCGACCAGCCACATTACGGCTTCACCAGCAGCGTTACCGAAGCCGTGCTTGGCGCGAACGCACATTTGCACCATTACAAATTGCAAAACGACGTGGAAGCCTCGTACTACGTGGGCGCAACGAGCGTTCACCAAGAAGCAACAAGCGTCTATAACTCCGTTGTTATCACGCTTTCGGGCGGAATTGTGCGGAATAATCTTTCGACAGTTCTTGCAGGAAAAGCCGCCGACGCGCATTATTACGGGCTTTATTGCGTAAATGGCAAAACGCTGGTGGATAATCACACGCTCGTGGACCACGCCGTCGCGCATTGCACCAGCAATGAACTCTACAAAGGCATCATGGATGACCGCTCGACGGGCGTGTTCAACGGAAAAATCATGGTGCGCGAGGATGCGCAAAAAACCTTAGCGTATCAGTCGAATCGCAACATTTTACTGTCCAATAATGCAACGATTAACACGAAACCGCAGTTGGAAATTTTTGCCGATGATGTGAAATGTAGTCATGGCTGCACAACAGGACAACTCGACGAGGAATCGCTCTTTTACTTGCGTGCGCGAGGTTTGGACAAAGACCAAGCGCGTGCGTTATTGCTGACTGCGTTTGCAGGTGAAGTTTTAGAAAAAATCACACTCGAACCGCTCCGAGACCGCTTAGAAGCTATCATTGCCGAGCGTTTGCACCAAGAACGGGTGTAATACGGCGCAGACAGGTTGAGGGAACCCCTCAAGTGTCTGCGTTACCGACAAATACTGGCTTCGGTAGAACAGACACTCTTGTCTGTTCCTCTTCAAAATACTTTTGATTAAGCAGGCATTTTTTTTCGCTTTGATGGCTCAAACAGCGCATCAATACTTGTGAGAAAGAATGCCTGTGTTGTTTTAAACAAGAAAACTTACCGCATGAAAACTCCCCTGACCTACATCGTTTTTGCTCGCACTCCTCGCTTCGGGCAAGGAAAGACGCGCCTTGCCGCCGATATTGGCGCAGAAGCCACATTCCAACTCTACGAAGCAATGCTGATGGACACGCTCCGCACAATGCGCACCCGAGATGCCGCATCGGTGCTGCTCTTTACGTTTCCGCCCGATGAGGAAAGTGTACAGGAGATGGAAACATGGTGTAAGTCGCATGATTATTGGTTTCCAGAACTTCGCGTTCTGCCGCAAGAAGGCACGAATTTAGGTGAGCAGATGTACAACGCATTCCAGCTTGCTTTCGAGCAATCGCCCCATCCAGCAATTATTCTGGGAACAGACAGCCCGACGATACCGCACAAAATCTGGCGAGCAGCCGAAGAAGCTCTACAAGCGAGCGATACTGCGGTTCTTGGACGAAGTACCGATGGCGGCTTCTACGCAATGGGTCTGCCTTTTGTTGATACATCCTTCTTTTTTGATAATGCGTACAGCAACGACACCGTGTACGCTAGAACCTACGAGGCTTTGCAAGAATCCTTTTCAATAATTCTTGAACTTCCGGAGCGGACGGATATTGACGACCTCGCTTCCCTCCGCGAAGTTGTTCGTGAAGCCCGCTCTCGCGGAATGGCGCATGAATACGAGCTTCTACGCCGTGCTGAAAAATTGAACATTGATGCGAATTACAAGTTAAGCTAAGTTACTGATTTTTTTTGACACTGATTGGACTGATTTCACTGAAGAACACAGATTTTTTGAGAATACAGCACTGTTTTGATGTTGCCTACCATATTTGTACATCAGCGTTTATCAGCGAAGTCAGTCCAATCAGCGTCAAAAACTATCTTTTAATCCGCATCATTGATACATCTTTGTAACTTTGGTAGCGTGGGCGTTGCTACACAACAAAAGCTCATCAATAGTAGCAGATACATTCTTGTCTGTGAGTGTTAGAGCGGGTTGCAGGCGACAAACACAGACAAGAATGTCTGTACCACTACTGATTTTTGCCACGTATTTTTTGTTCAATCCTTACCGTTCAATCAAAATAGCGCGGACACGAGTGTTACGCACCATCTACGCTTTTCCTTCAATTGCCCCGCGCACAAAGCCACCTGCGGCTTGTAAGCGTTCTTTCGCGGTTGCGACATCCACATTTGCGAGAAGCATCACAATTGCTGTTTTTACGTGTCCGCCCGTCACGTCCAGAACGCGGCTGGCTTCATCGTAATCAGCACCAGTAATGTCCATCACAATGCGCTTTGCACGCTCGACGAGCTTTTGGTTGGTCATTGCCAAATCAACCATAACATTACCATACGTTTTGCCCATACGAATCATTGCTGCCGTTGTAAGCATATTCAAAACGAGCTTCTGCGCCGTTCCTGACTTCATTCGCGTTGAACCCATCACGACTTCTGGACCAACATTTGGGCAAATAAAAATATCCGCCGCAACACCCAATTCATGCAGTTTTTCGCGGTTTGTGGTGGTAACAAGAATCGTCGGTGCGCCATGCTTTTTTGCTTCAGCGAATGCTCCCAAGACATACGGAGTGCGTCCTGAAGCCGCAATCCCGCACACAACATCATTTACAGAGATATTCACTGCCTGAAGGTCGGCAGCACCCGCATCGGGCTTGTCTTCCGCGCCTTCCTGTGCCGAAAAAACAGCTTCGCGTCCGCCCGCAATCAGCGCAAGCACCATTTCTGGCGGCGTACCGTATGTGGGAGGGCATTCCGACGCATCCACAATGCCTAGACGACCACTTGTGCCAGCTCCCGCATAAATCAAGCGTCCACCGCGTTTGAAGCGTTCGACAATCACATCTACCGCTTCGGCAATGTGCGGAATTTCTGCGCCAACGGCGGCTGGTACTCGCGCATCATTGCTATTGATAAGTTGCAAGATTTCCTGCGTAGAAGCCGCATCAATTGTGGCAGTTTCGGGATTTTTCTGCTCGGTGGGAAGTCCGGCAATTTGCGTAAAAAGTTCGCTTGCGGGCATAGTAATTTTGGAAAAATTTTGGAAATAAATATAGAACTATCGTAGGTTGTATGCGGTGTTGAGCAAAAAAATGTACCGAAGATATTTATCAAATGCGCCTACCGAATACGTTGCAATTTTAATAACGTTTCCGAGCGTTCCACGGCTGTATCACCGACAGGTATTGCTCTCAAGGCAAGGAATAACACGCCTTGTACGGCAATATTGCTTGCATCAAGCGCGAGTGTGTGAACACCGCGTGCTTGCTCAAGGTTCTCAGCAAGCTGAGTAATGATGCGCCCTGTGGCATCAATTACTTCCGCCGAAACGCGGGCGCGGTCTTCCAATTCATAGCGAATCGTGCTGTTTTGTGCGAATGGATTTGGCTCGGCATGAGCGAATTTCAGCACTGCGTTTGGAACGCGCATGAATGCTGAATCTTTCAAAAAACTTGCTTCCAATACACGTGCAGCAGAGGCACTTGCATCGAAAGAGCGTAAGCGGTAAAAGTAGATATTGCCGCGAGATGGCGCAGAATCAGGCAGTTCGTAGAGCGCACCTTGTCGGCTGCCACGCAAGCGCAGCATCGGATTCGAGCGAAAGTGTGCCAGCGTATCGAAGCGGCGTGTATTGAAAAGCCTCAGCAACGACGCGCTATCCAGTGCGAACCGTATAAGGCTGTCGGCAGAAATAATGCTCCGCAGCACAATAAATCCAGCATTTGTACGCCTCCCCGAGCGTTCCGATGAGGTGCGCCAAAATATCCGCCCGCGTTTATCACCCACATACTCGGCAGCAAACGTGCTGACAGCAAGCTGTGGTGCGGGTTCTATGCTCGGCGTTTCTGTGCGATAGGCGGTTATCATTTCGGCATTATCGTGCGTAGCAAGCTCGAAATTGCCGATTCTTCCTTGTGCGCGGAGGGTTGTCGCACACTTAAACGCATTTGCTTGAAAGCGTTCTCGCGGCTCCGTCCATTCGATGCGGAGCTGTTCAGGTGAGCGCAGCGAGTCGGAAAACTGCAGACGAAATCGCCCGAGAAGTCGCTCCATTCCTTGCGGAACAACAAAGGAATATTGAACGCTATCTGCTCCCAAGATGGCAATTGCAATACGTGATTCTGCGGCTTGTACCTGAGCTTTGATTTCATACGCACGGCGTTCCGAGCCAGCAATATGCGGAAGGGGAAGGCGTGGAAGTGCCGTAGAATCTAGCTCGCAGCGTGCATTTTGTAAGAGAGAACGTGGGATATTCCGCAGGGTAAGATACAACGTTCCATTTGCCCAATATTGCCACGAAACACCGCCCGAACCTGATGGAATCTGGCTTGCAGGGCGCGAGCGATTGACAAGAAGAATATCAAATTCGCAGGAATTTGGCGGAAGGATGAGGATATTTGCGCAGCGCAGCTCGGCAAGAGTATCGGCAGTGAGTGTTTGTGCGGGAAGAAGACAATACGACGCAGGGATTAAGAAGCAAACAAGCACACCCACGAAGGCGCATATTCTTGAGAAACGAGATTTCATGCGGCACGCGGGGATTGGAATTTAGAAAAAAATGGCTTAATTAAGATACCCATGCCAACCAATTTAGTGCCTCTTGCGTAATTCTGTCATACCAATCTACTTCGTTGTCTGTCGAGTATGCCAACTTATTTGAATACTCGAAAAACCGCTGAATATGTTTTGGCTCAGGAACATAGCTTGCATTACGCGAGTCTTCAATCATTTTAATAAAAATTCGTAATGGCAGGGGCACTATTATTGAATTCCCACCATAATACTGAATGTTCATCTTATGCAAGGCGTAAAAGTGTGCTTTGCAGGCATCATTTATTTTTGGCGCAAGAAATAAACAATAAGCAGGTTTTTCTGTCTCTTTCTTGTATCTAGCGAGGTGCCTTGCCACTGACTCTGCTTCTCTTTCATATTGCGTGTGTCCACCTTGCATAGTAACTTCAACCGTTAAACCGAAATTACCATAATCGCAAACAATGTCAGCCATGTTTCCTTGCGCTGTTGACATTGGATTACCAAAATCATCAAATTTCAGGTTGGCTTTGATATTTCCACCATCTATCATTGTCATAGCTCGCCAAGTGTTCCATTCCAATATTAATGGCGCGTCATAAAGCGAGTTGTCGAGTATGTGCTGAAATGTTGTATTTATTTCTTCAAATAGTCGATAATCTTTAATTGCAGTAATTTGTTCTGTAAGTATTAGTTTTTTTCTATTTTCTAACTCTGCAGCAAATATGTCTTTAAGACTCTGTAAGGCTACGGTTTCTAATATTTCAAGTTGCGGGAATTCAGCACGTATTGTTTGTTCAAGTACCTCTCTATTGTCTGTTAGTAGGCTTGGCATCTGAGGATTCCCAAGATAGGCAATATACTGTTCTTCGTTATCCACGAAGCGTGGCTCTCTATCTGTATTTTGCAGGATATAATCAACCTCTTGAATTTTTTCGAGAACAATCGAAATTGATTTTCCCAAATGTGAGATATTGACTAGCCCTGTTGCCCTCAAATAACGAAAGCAAGCATCGGTATAATCACGCATATTGCTTGCTTTAGTGTTGAGAAATTTTACAATTGAGTCATCATTTGTTTCCCTCGTTCGTGTATTGCCCGATATTATATCTGCACTATAAATTGCTCTTAGCTCTTTATCAAAGTATTCAGCACGAAAATTTTTATAGTTTCCTTTATTCTGTGCTTTTGCTATTCTGAATTGATTAATTTTTTCAACAATTGTATCAAATTCTCGGTAATCGACTAATTGCAAACCAAATATCATTAACTCATCAAATTTCAGAGAACCAAAGTTCCTGATAAGACGTAATAACTCAAGATAGGGCTTTACCCAAAATTCAGCCGAATTTTTGGACGGCTTATGGTACGGTGAAGGCACTTGAAACTTGAGCAATTGCCGTAGGAATATTTCCTCTTTTCTTGTTGAATTTATTAATTCTTCACCTGCCGCAGTCAGCTGTATTGTTGGGGACAGAAGCACGAAACCAAGTGATTTGGGTGCTCGATTTATTCTATCCCGTGCGCTGAATGCGGGGTCATTTGCACCTTCACCGTTGAAAAAATTCTCCTCTCTCAACAACTCCATAAAAGCTCTTTGTACGTTGTTAAGTACATAATGAAAAGTTTTTCGGCAATTGTTTGGAAATACGGGTTAAAAATGGCAGATTCCTGAAAAGAACATGAATATACGCCATTTTTCGCCACTATTGCCTTTCCTCAGCTATGTTGTT
>JAAFIV010000056.1 GCA_013298775.1 Ignavibacteria bacterium
GCCCTCACCCAACCCTCTCCCAGAGGGAGAGGGCTTTGAAAACCGCTTCAAATCTACCCTCGCCCTTTGGGAGAGGGTCTCGCGCAGCGAGGGGTGAGGGCAAAATCGCTAGCACTTAACAGCCCTAGCGGGGGGGACGCTGTGACGAGAGAAGAACCCCGCCGGACGGGTCAAGAAACCGCCCGACTGGATAGTACCAGACCAGTTACCTCAAGGCTTGATAAGCATTACAAGGAAAAAAAAATTGTACGTTTTTGGTGGTAGAAAGGGAGTTCTTGTTATTTTTTTATCATTTTTTTGAATAATCTTATGTTGGGATTTTTCACTTCCGTCCGCTATGCTCCGAGTTTGGGCGCACTTATTTTGACGCGCGAAGATGACAGCTTCGACCCTGATAATCCGTCCAGTATGCTCAAAACGATTGGTCTGACCGATATTGCCGACACCGAATACAACGAATTTGCAAGCGAATTACGCATTACCTACCGCGATGAAGACCGCTTGCTGACGATACACGTTCCGCTCTACACCGCCGATATTTCGACGGAAATGCGCGAGGTGTTGCAGTTTAGCACAATGTAAATTTGTCGTTATTGTTCCCATTTTCTGCACAGTGTCTCTTCAGTTGTCCTTTTTCCAACGCACTTCGCCCAATCATACTTTTTCAATGGCAAAAAACGCTCACACTCAAGGAAAATCAGGCTCTTCCTCTCAGAATTCTTCTGGAAATTCTTCTGGTACAACGGCTGCCGACCGTGCAGCGCGTCCACAAAAAAGCGTGGCACAAAATCGCAAGGCACGGCATGATTACTTCATCACCGAGACCATAGAAGCGGGGATTATGCTGCAAGGAACGGAAGTAAAATCTTTGCGTGCTGGGAAATGTAATTTGCAAGATTCATTCGCGATGTTCGAGGGGAAGCTGCAACCAGAGCTTTTTGCGCATGGCATCCACATTAGCCATTACGAGCAGGGAAATCTCTTTAACCACGTTCCAGTGCGCCCGCGCAAGCTCCTTTTGAAGCGTACTCAGCTTCAAAAGCTGTATTCACGCGTGCAGGAAAAAGGATATGCGCTCGTGCCGCTCTCGGTCTATTTTTCGGGTCCGTACGCAAAAGTAGAACTCGGCATTTCCAAAGGGAAAGCAAAATACGACAAGCGCGAATCCATCAAAGAACGAGATGCGAAGCGGTCGTTGCAGCGTGGTGGTTTTGATGATTAGGAATGGTAAAAAATTAAGTGTTCAAAGTCAATAGTGGCACAGACATTCTTGTCTGTGTTTGTCGCTTGAAGTCCGCGCTAACACTCACAGACAAGAATGTCTGTGCCACTAAATATTTCTGAAGTTCATTCATTTAATTTTTGAGCCTTCCTTAGGGGAGGACAGGTACAATGAGTGCGAAGAAAAAACGAGAGCCTGATGACTAAAACATGAAGCTCTCGTTTAAAACCAACAATCAACTTTTCGGACTTTTTTGTTGTGCGGGAACGTGCCGAGAACGCCCAAAAAGCGAGGAAAATCGCAGCTTCCAGACGAGCCATGCCGCTTCCCCAATGATATTTTTGCTCATCTTGGAAACACCGTTTAATCTATCAACAAACACAATCGGTATTTCCACGATACGTGCGCCACGCTTCCAGCATTTGAAGTTCATTTCAATTTGAAACGCATAGCCGTTGGAGTGGATAGCTTTTAAGTTAATTGTCCGCAAAATGTCCACGCGAAAGCACTTGTAACCGCCTGTTGCATCGTGGATGGGCATCCGCGTAATCCAGCGTGTGTACTGGTTTGCGAACCAACTGAGTAAGAGGCGGTGCATGGGCCAGTTCACCACATTTACGCCCGTTAAGTAGCGCGAACCTAGCACCACATCTGCATTTTCGATTGCTTCCAAAAATTTGGGAATTTCCTTCGGGTCGTGCGAAAAGTCCGCATCCATCTCGAACACGAGGTCGTAGTTGCGCTCAATTGCGTAGAGAAATCCTTCGCAGTATGCCGTTCCCAAGCCTAGTTTTCCTGCTCGCTCAAGCAAATGCACACGCGTCTCGGTTTGCTGCATTTCCTTCACCAAGGCGGCAGTGCCATCGGGAGAATTATCATCCACAATAAGAATTTCCACAAAAGGATGCACCTCCAAGACCGCACGGGTAATGGCGCGGACGTTATCGCTTTCGTTGTATGTGGGAATAATGATAAGAATTTTCATGGGCAAATATTCAAAGAGAGAGGAGGAAAGGATGAGAACTGAAATCTGAGGGCTGAAGCGAGGACAAAAGTGGTTTTCAAATAAAAACTTCCTCCTTCATATTTCATATTTCATCCTTTCGTCAAGTTCTTCCATGCCCTTTGATAACACGAACAACCGTGCGGGCGATAATTTCAAGGTCGAGACGAAACGAAACATTTTCGATGTAGTAAAAATCATAAATGAGGCGTTCACGAATCGCATCAATGCTTTCTTGGTACTGGAGATAGTTGTGGCTAACCTGCCACCATCCCGTCAAGCCTGGACGTAACTTGTGCCGACGCGGGTAATACGGAATGGCAGCCGTGAAGCGTTCGACAAGTGGCGGCATTTCTGGGCGCGGACCAACAAGACTCATATCGCCTTTTAAGATATTCCACATCTGAGGGATTTCATCTAAATGCGTCTTGCGAATAAACCGTCCGAAGCGGGTTACACGAGCATCATTCACTTCGGTAAAGCCGATTCTCTTTTCCGAACCTGCGTACATGGAGCGAAATTTATACATAAAAAACTGTACGTTATTGCGACCAACACGCGGTTGGCGAAAAATCGCGCCTCCAGGCGTTTCGAGCTTGACAATCAGAGCAATCAACAACCACAGCGGTGACCCAAGGAGTAGCACGAGGAGGCTCATGATAATGTCAATGATGCGCTTAATAACTCCTTGCCAAGGAGTCATAATCTGCGAGCTGACTTCAATAAGTGAAATGCCGTAAATATGCCGTGTGCGGGTTTGTCCCGAAAAAATTTCGTAGAGGTCGGGAACGATTTTCATATTGATAGCACGCTCTTCGCATTCGCCCGCAATACGCAGTAATTCCTCATGGTTTGGGGATTCTACGGCAACAATAATGCTGTCGGGCTTGATGGTATCTAAAATAGCTGCCGTATGTGTAAATGTGCCGACAACGGGCATTGGCGTATCAAAACGATGTTGATATTCCGCCAACCATTTTTCCGATTCTGCCGCTTCGTTCATTGCAACACCAACGGGCTGAAAACCAAATGCTGGTGCGTGTTGGAGCGATTCCGCAAGTGAGAAGATATTTTCCGCACACCCAAAAAGCAGCACGCGAAAGCTGATAATTCCTCGTTTGCGCAAGATATTTTGCAGAATACGAGCAGCAATGCGCCCGCCAGCAATACTGAGAAAAAAAGCAAACCAATACATCAAGACCAGAAGCCGTGTATTTGCTGCATTGGTGAGGTCATCAAGAAAAATTACCACGCCGAGCAGACAGCTTCCTAAAAAGGTAACGCGCAAAATGGTAAAAAATTCATCGAAGGTCGAGCGCACGTACCAATCGGCATACAAGCCTGAAAACCAAAAGACTGTGAGCCAATATCCCAAGAGAGCGATGCCCGCAAAAGCAAGAAACAAGGCGCTTTCCGAGCTTACAAATGGCTGCGTAAAAATAGCAACCGACGTTTCAAAGAAACCACTATAAAAACGCAGGACGTAGTACACCGCAAAACTGACCACATAGCCCAGCACATCAAATGCAAGCTGATATGTACGCGGCGAACGCGGCACCAACAGATGCTTACGCTCTTCTCTGGATGCACGTGTACGCACGGAACCTTCCGAAGAAAATATTTCTACGGCAGAAGGCGCGGAGGCAGTGTGAGAAGAAGATTGTGTGCTAGGGTGTTGCATTCAAGTAATCGTCGTTACGGGCGGTCGAGTGATGGGCGCATGTATGCTTCATTCCAGTTGCAAATATAGAACTCTTCAGGGAAACACGCAACGCGACAATGGAAATTCCTTTGGGAAGCAGGAAATGCGAAGGAGAGGACTTTCATAGATGGCACAGTCAGAAGTGGTCTGCACTATCATTGGGACTAGGTTTTACGAGGCTTTGGTCGCACGGACACTCTTGTCTGTGCGATGCATTTACCATTGTGCGAACATCTGCATTTTATCCTGCTGTCTGCACGTCCAAGATTGCCATCGTCAGGCGGCTAATGCACACAAGGTCGCCGCGTTCATTGGTAATGGTAATTTCCCACACCTGCGTTGTTTTTCCGATATGGCGCGGCGTGGCGCGTCCCATCACAAAGCCGCTTCGCACCGAGCGGATGTGATTCGCATTGATTTCCAATCCCACACAGGTTTTCTCATTCGGATTCACACACAAAAACGCACCAAAACTACCGAGCGTTTCCGCCAGTACAACCGACGCGCCACCGTGCAACAAGCCTGCTGGCTGATGTGTGCGCTTATCAACAGGCATGCGTGCTTCTAAGTAATCGTCGCCAATGGTGGTAATTTCAATGCCCAAATGTTCTACCATTGTATTTTTGGTAAAGGGGCGTAATTGCTCAATGTTCGGGGTGCTGAACCAAATTGCCATAGTGAAGGGGCGATACATTGTGAAAAATGAATATGTTGAAATTTCAGACGGCTGCGCTTTCAGACGGCTGTGCGGTGAGTGCGTAGAAGTTCTAAAATTTCGCCTCCAACGTAACCGTCGGTAAAATGGGTAAAAGCCGAACATCCGTAACCTCAACCACAGGTTTACTCGTGTCGTAGAAGCGGAACCAGATGTCTTGCCGCGAATAAACATTGAAGATATCAATCAGCAAGCGGGCGGGCAGCCCCCACATCGTGAATTTATAGTTTGCGCTCAAATTCAACTGGTGCGATGGCGGTAAACGTAAGCCATTGCGGTCGGTCGGGACGGTGATACCTGTTCCTGTGCGCTCGCCTGGGAAACCCGTCTGAAAGCGCGAACTTACGCCAGTAAAGGGTTGTCCAGATTGAAAAATGAAGGACGCACCGAGTTCCCATTCATCGTTCAGTTGATATTGCGCAATAATTTTGAAATCGTGCCGACGGTCGTATCGCGGAAAGAACCTGCGTCCCTGATTGATACTATCGAACACGCCCGTTACCCAACCAAGCGCGTAGCCAATCCATCCCGTGAATCGTCCCGATTTTTTCTGCAAAAATACTTCCGCGCCATATGCTTCGCCATTACCCGAAAAGAAGATTTCAGAGGCTTTGCGCGAGCGAATAGCGAAATTATTGAGTTCGTTGATGTTCGTGAGCGTTTTGTAGTACACATCGAAGTTAAAATCAAGGTCATCCAGCCCGAAAAGCACTGGCTTGGTTTCAAAGCTGAGAATGTAGTGTGTGGAGGAGCTTGGTCCGAGCGAAGCATCGGTGGGCAACCATGTGTCGAAGAAGGTAAAATCAGGGTTGGAGGCGAGACGCAAATATTGATGGAAGATACCCCACGAGGCTTTTACGGTTAAATCTGGAGAAACTTCCCAACGCATGGATGCACGCGGGTCCCAGAGCAATGAACCGTTATTTTGCAAATAAAATGCCCTCGTTCCAGCTTGCGCCGACAAAAACGGTGAAAATTGATAATTCACTTGCGCATAGCCTGAAACGGTGTTGTCGTCGAGCGAGAAGTCGGTTGTTGCGTCTCCACCACCCGTCATTCCACCGCCGCTTGAATTACGCCCCGTGAGATTTTGCTTGAAGGTAAAGCGATAATTGCTCGCTTCTGCACCAAAGTTCATTGTAAGTTCGTTGGTGGCATACCATTCAATATCGGTGCGGGCTGTAATGTCGCGTATGGTGTTGTCCACGCCGAAGGAAAAGCCAGAGTTTGTGCCGTTGAAACCGTTGCGATACGCACTTGAGGACACAACGGTTGTTGCAAAAAGATTTTCATCGAAAATATGCGTCCATTTCAGCGAGGCTGCTTGATTGCCAATGCCGATATTTACATCTAATCCGGTAGATTTAAACTGCAAATCATCCGCACTCAAAAAACCGCTGACCGAGATTTTATCATTATCGCCAATCTGCTGCGTAATTTTTGCATTCACATCATAGAACCAAAAATTTGGGACGGGAACACCACCCGTGAGCGACTCCACCGGCACGACAGCCCGCACCAATTCAAGATATGTGCGCCGTCCGCTCACAAAAAACGAACCATTGCCAATCGGACCTTGTACGGAGGCTTTGGAAGCAATCAACCCAACCGACCCCAAACCCTCGAACTTTTCTCGGTTGCCGTCTTTTTGAGTAATGTTTATCACCGACGATAAACGTGTGCCATATTGAGCAGGGAAGCCACCTTTGAGCAATTCTACATCTTTGATAGCATCGGTGTTAAAAGTCGAGAAAAAGCCAAACAAGTGGCTTGGATTATAGACCGCCGCACCATCAACCAGCACGAGGTTTTGGTCGGGCGAGCCACCGCGTACAAAAAGACCGCTTGAAATCTGGGATGACGAAAGCACTCCTGGTAAAAATTGAATTGCGCGAAAAACATCTGCCTCGCCGCCAATGCGGATTTGATTGATTTGCTCCATCGGGATATTTACTTGGCTGACGGCAATTTGTCGCTTTTCCGCTTCGCCGCGCTCTGCCGTTACGGTTACTTCACCCGATTTACTTACTTGTTTTTTCAACTCTACGTTCAAACGTTTTGCTTCGTTGGCTGAAAAGTCGAGTGGTATTTCCTTTTTTGCATAGCCGAGAAAGCTGACCGTTACAAGGTGTTTACCAGAAGGAATATTTTTCAATGTGAAAAAACCAGCTTTATTCGTGATTGCACCAATTTTCAATGCCTTGATACTTACGGTCGCCGAAACGAGCGTTTCTTTATTTTCGCCATCCAGCACCGAACCGCTCAAGGTGGCGGCTTGAGAGACTGGCGGAGAACCCTGAGAGAATGAGGTCTGTGGCAAAAAAACACATTGCGCGGCGAGACAAAAAAGGAGGAAAAAGCGTAAAGAGAGCATCATAAAAAATAGTTTAGTCGAAGGAGTAATGCGCGTGGTGACGCGGTTGTTATTGGGACAGTGATAGCGGTGAAGAGACCTTGTATTCAAAAGTTACCCAAAATTGCTTTTGGGAATTGCAAATTTACAAGAAAAACTAATGCTAAACAGTGGAAAAACAACGCCCCTTTCACATTGAGCGATGTGTATTTTTGAGAAAATTCCAACAATAGAAAAAAAGTCTTGCACAGAAAAAGGAAAAACCGTAGGTTTGTATCTCTTTACAAAAAAACAATTGCCAAAGCGCAACACTGTTTTCAACTGTACAATGGTCCCATAGACTAACGGTTAGGTCACCACCCTTTCAAGGTGGCTGTACGGGTTCAAATCCCGTTGGGATCACACAACACCTCTAAAGCCCAGTAATCATGCCGATTACTGGGCTTTATGTTTTTGAGTAGGCAAATTCGTAGGCAAAGAACAGAATCCTGATTTTATGATTCTTTATCAAAAAGAATGGCTTAAACACAAGGATTTGTCGGCTTTTGTATTTTGAAGTAAAATTCACAGTAAGGAGTAAGTTTACGAAAGTATGTAAACGAATGTACAATTGAACTGGACACAAAAAAAGCCGCACAAACACAAGCGTTTACGCGGCTTTTCCATTTTTACACTGCCAACTATTTCCTCCGAGCAGCAAGAGAATCTCGCCGATATTTCTCTGTGAGATAGTCGGCACGAAGGGCGTTGTAAACAAGCGTGTCGGCACTTGCTTCGGCAAATTGAAGTGCCAAACCTATATCGTCCAGCGCACCTTGTAAGTCGCCGTGTTGCTGATTGAGGTCGGCGCGAATGGCGTAGAATCTTGCTTCTTTGGGTTGCATTATGATTGCGGTGGAAACGTCTTCGATTGCGCCCTGCACGTCGCCTGTGCGTTGCTTTGCCCATGAAAGCCATTTGTAGGCGTTAGCGGAATGTTTTGGATTGAGGCGGAGTGCGGTGTTCAAGCATTCCAGCATACGAGCAATATCGGGTGTACGCTGTTGCACAGAGACAGTGCCGTATTGTAGAGGGAATCCGCATGGGCATTTGTCGCGGAAGCCTGTATTTGTGAGCGAAGCGGGCAGATATTCCACACAAGTATTACCAGAAAAATACTGAGCAATCAAATATGAGCAACGTTGCACGATGTACTTTCAAATTCATTCCGCTTTGAAATCATATTGCTTGGTTGTTTACGGATTATTCTGCTGAAGAATAAATTCAAAAACTTTATGCACCAGTTCTTGTGCGGGTTTTGGCATATTTTCCCAGCTAACCTTTCGTGTTTCGATAACATTGTTGCAGAATTTTTGTTTGTTTTTTATTGTCCCGCTTTCGGCTGCAAAGCTGTGTTTTTCAGCACTCGTTTTCAGGAGCAATTTTTCATCTATGAATGTTCCTATCTTTGTTTTGCCTTGCAATAGCTGCTTTTTTAGGCTTTCTTTATCCGTACCAGTAGGCATTGAAAAAGTCTTACATCCTTTGTATTCACGGATTGCTGCTTCAAGCGCATCAAGCGGTAGAAGATTTTCTATCTCGTTTACTTCAAGTTCGACAAATCGGTCACCTAACAATCCTTTGAGATATTCCTTGCGTTTTTCTGCTTTTGGCTTGCCATCTTTCTTCTGCGTATCTCTGTCCACAATAACGAGCGCACGCCCACAAATATCGCGCACAACAGGATGTTCAATATGCTCTTGCCATGAATCAGCATCTTCGTCAAAATTCCAGTGGACAATGTTATTTCCGCCTGAAAAAACAAAGGCATAGTGCGTACCTTCGCGGTAGGACAGGCACTTTTGAAATTTCTGTACCTCTGCTTGTATATCTTCTGGCAAGTCCGTTTTATCACGATTTGTACGCAGGTATTGAACAAAAGCGTCGAGGAATGCGGTAATGTAGCGTTTGTCCGAAATGCCTTCCACCCAAATTGTGCAGTTTGCCAGATATACCGAGCTGTTCAGGACACCCAATACCGAAAGTGCGTCGCGTCCGTCGTGTGTGAGTTTTGTAACACTGAACTTTGTTTCTGGTTCGCCGTCGGCTTTTTCGGCTTTGAATTTCCGCACCGTGAACGTTGATATTTCCGCAATGGAAGCATTCAAACTGGCATCAATGATGTGGTTTGAGTGCGTTGTCATAAAAAAGACAAAGTTTTTTGTACGCGCATGCGTGGCGAAAATGGAAAGCAAATGCCTCTGCATTCCTGGGTGCATAAAGAGTTCTGGCTCTTCGATAAAAAATATACCTTCTTCATACTGAAAAAGCGGCAACGTGAATAAAATCATCATTTGCAAGCCTGTTCCGAGATTTTGAATCATCAACTCTGGCTCATCACCGATTTTTAGCACAAATTCCTGAATTTGATTGTCACGCGACGGTGTGAGATAGACCTCTTGTCCATCGAAAAATTGTTCCGATAGAAACTTCTCGTATTCTTCCAATCGTCTGCGGCCATCGCCAGAATTGAAGAATTCTGCAATGTCGTCGAAAACGTTATAGCCGTTGAGGACTTCAAGGTTATCTGAATATGCTTCCGCCTTATTACTTGAGAGCTTTTCCAATGTTCCAAAAGATCCTGACGAGTTTCGAGATAGTCGAGGAGTACCTGTTAAATCTTGAAAATAATTTTTCCAAATATGGTATTGAAACCCATTGTCAAGGAATGTTTTACCACCTTCAGCTTTCCCCGTCATCATTGCTTCGCGTTCGCTCCGCAAAAGGTTTCGATGTTCAATGATGAATATGCGGTGTACGCCCTTTGTTTCGTTGAAATTAAAACATACACGTCCATTCAGGAGAGATTCAAGGCGCGAGAATAATTCTTCAAAAAGACCAAGGAACTCTTTACGAAAGTCTTTATCTCTGGTAAAGTGTATTGCACCGCCACCCAGCATTACCTGCGTAGTTTCGGGGGATTGACCTATGGCGGCATAGCGTTCCTTAAGTTCCGCAATGAGGCTTGCACCTGTCTTGCCGCTCGGTAGAGGCTGAAGACGTTCTAGCAGTGATTGCTTTGTAAGAATGATTTTCTGCTGGCTACTAATGTAAAAATCGTCTGAACTGAATGCTTTTCGAGGCGGAAATTGCCGTTCTATAAAAAGTGAAAATCGCTCCTGAAACTCTGTGAGTATTTCGTTGAACTTGGAAAATAAGTGCGGCGAAAAGTATTGAAGCTGCAAATCAGACTTGAGTATTTCCCGCATGATGTAGCTTTTGCCGGAGTTGTTTGCTCCTACTAAGATGTTGATTTTTGATAGCCCTGAAATAACCTCATCGGGTTGGAATTCGCCATCTTCCATTTTTCCAATACGATTTTTCAGGCTTTCTGGCACATCCACGGCACCGAGAAAGTCTTTCAACTCAAGGTTCAATAGGTTTGGATACCCAATTTCATTGCCTTCAAAGTCAATCTGAGTTTCTGTATTTGTCATAATTATTCACCTTCCGAAGCCGATAAAATCTGCATCAGCGCAGTATTGATGTAGTAAATTTCGCGTCCTATCTTGAGCGGTGCAAGAATGCCCAGCGCGGAAAGGTCTTGTAGATATGCCGATGCCGTCTGGCGTTGTGCAAGATTGCGGCTGGTCAGGGATTGAATTTTGCAGTACGGATGCTCGAAAATGATGTCAATAAGTTCCTTTGAAAAGCCACGTTTCATGCCGTTTCGGGCGCGTTCCGTGATGTCGTCCTGTGCTGTGCGAATGCGCCGAATGTTGTTCAAAGTCAGTCGTGCTGTTTCCTCAACGGCTTTTGCCATGAACAAGCACCATTCCTGCCATGCCTCTCGCTCGGTAACTGCCCGCAAAAGCTCGTAGTAACGGGCTTTGTGCTTGATAATGTAGGAACTCAGAAACAATATCGGCAAGTCCAAAAAATCTTGCTGCACTAAGTACAGAACCATGAGAATACGCCCTGTTCTGCCGTTCCCATCGGCAAACGGGTGAATCGCTTCAAACTGATAATGCAAGAGTGCCATGCGAATTATTGGGTTGAGAGCGTTGCTCTCGTCATGGATAAACTGTTCGAGTTCATAGAGTTTTTGCCGTATCACGCTCTCGCCTTCAGGCGGTGTATAGACAATTTCGCCCGTAAGCTGATTTTTGATGTACACGCCTGATTCCCTGCGTATTCCCGCGCTGTTCTGCTTTATCGTTTGCATGAGGCGAATGAACAGATTTGTTGTCAGAAGATTCCGCTCTTGAAGCTCGTTGTAGCCCGCGTAGAGGGCTTCCCGATAGCGCAAAACTTCCTTCGCGCTCGGTGAAATCGTCCCTGAAGCCAGCATCACATCATGGTCTTGCACGACGGCTTGATACAATTCGTCGTGCGTCGTGATGATGTTTTCAATCGCAGAACTGGCTTTCGATTCCTGCAAAGCAATCGTATTGATAAGCAAGGCAGGATTGGGCAGGGTTTGGCACACGCCCTTGAGTTCGCCCAATGCTCGCGCCGCCCCAGCCACAGCCTTCAAAAGTGGGACGGTTTCAAGGTCTTGCGGGGGCGGTAACGCTGGAAGAGTGTTGTAGGGAATTATTGGGAGCATTATCAAAAAAATTGGGAAGTATAAGTACGAGCAATAAAAGCAATCTACGGCAATAGGTCGAAAAATCACAAAAAAATCACCATGTTGATAAAACATGGTGATTTCGTGTACATATCGTCTGAGAATGTAGATTTTATGCGGCTTGTAGCGAAAGATTCTTTGACATTACACCGTTTCCAAACAAAGAATAAGCGCGTCAATCACTGCTTGTAGTTCTGTCTCCTGAACCGCACCAATACGTTTGATAAGCCGTTGCTTATCTACGCTTTTGACTTGAAACGCATCTGCCCCGCTTGGCTTTTGCAAGCCATTTTCTGAGGTCGGCTGTAATGGTACAAACCAAAAATACCGCGCAAAAACAGGCTTCCAGTCTGTAATTGGGACAACAATATGCAAGGGTAATTTTCCTGCGAGTGGCGAACTGATGATAAGAGCAGGGCGCACCTTATCAATCTCTGCGCCGCGTTGCGACATAAATTCTACTTCCCAAATCTCATCCTGCATAAACATTGCTCCAATCGCTTACATCTTCTACTAGCGCGTCAGGATGTTCCGAGTAAAGGTGTGCGGCTTCTGCAAGCTGCGCTGCTACAATGCGTTTGCGCTCTTCAGGCGGCAAAGCGCGTATTTGTGTAGCTGTCAAGGTGTGCGGCGGAGCGGCGGGATTATGATTATGCGCCGATGAAGATTTTTTTTGCGTCAGATAGCCTTGTAGTTGTACCTCAGCTACACGCCAGATTTTGCCGAGTTTCACGCCTGAGAGTTTGCCGCTCCGAAGCCACGCATAAACGGTTTGCCGTTGAATGGTGAGCAATTCTGCGATTTGTTCGGGGGTGTAATAGCGTTCCATAGATGCACGTTTAATCAAGAATAACAACAAACACCTACAAACAATAGTCTGGACATTTTGAAAAAAGTGTAGTAAAAAAGCATACCTCTTCCTTGATTTGTAAAGTAACCACACTGTACAGCATCAAGAAAAGAGGTATCATGCATAATGTACAGCATATAATAGAAAAAATTTCGATTCTGAGCAACGCTCAACGTCGATTTTTGGTGGTAGCTGTCCAAGCAATTTTGTGTTGCCGTTGGCGCATCAACTTTCGCTCCCTGTCAGAGGTCTCGGTCTATGGAGAAAAGACGTATCGCCGTCATTATGGCACACCGAGAGACGTTGTTCCTCTGCATCGTGCGCTTGCCGATAGCGTTCTGAGGGAATCTCTTTCGGGCTTGCGTGTGATTGGTTTCGACCCAACGTTTCTACCCAAAGCTGGTACACACACGCCTGGGGTAGGGAAATTCTGGAACGGCTCGGCACAACGCACCGAATCGGGTTTGGAAGCAACGATAACGGCGGTGATTGATGTTGAGCGGCGGATTGCTTTCCCGCTTGCGATGCAACAAACGCTGACTCCGAGTGTACGCCAACAACAAGCATTGTCTGTTGAGGACACAGCAGCATCACCGGAAGCATCACTGGAAGCATCAGCAAGCAACGAGCCATGGCTCATCGCCGAGTATCTTCGTCATCTTGAGCGCGTCAAGCCCTTACTCCATGCCAGAGAACGCCATATCGTTGCCGATGCGTATTTTGCCAAACACAGCTTTCTTGATGGTGTTGCGGCGATGGGGCTTTTTTGCATCACCAAGCTCTGCAAAGATGCCAATCTTAAATACTTCTATTGTGGAGAAGCGCGGGCAAAAGGGCGCGGACGACAAAAAGTGTATGACGGCAAAGTTCTCTGGGAGAATCTCCGCAACGATGTCTTTGACCAGACACGAGTGGACGACCAAACGCTCTTGCTCTCGGCGATGCTCTATCATACGGGCTTGAAAAGGAAGCTAAAGATTGTTGTTGTCCAACAACAGCACGGTACGACCACGCGGCGAGCGTTGTTGGCTTCGACCGACGAGAGCCTTGATGCCCTCACTATCTACAACGCATATGGCGCACGTTTCCAGCTGGAATTCCTTCTCCGCGACGGCAAAGGATTCACGGGCTTGACCGATGCCCAAACGCGCAAAACGACCGCCATTGATACGCATTTGAATATGAGTATGTTCACGCTCGCTCTGGCAAGAGCAGAACACTATCACACGCACGGTCTCGAATCTGAACGACCTTTTTCCATGAATGCCGCGAAAACACGCGCATTCAATGAGCATTTTGCACTCCGAATTTTATCCATCTATGGGCATTCCCCAGAGATGATAAAAAATCATCCTGAGTTCTCAGCTATCCGTAACTACGCCATTGCTGAGGGATAGGGATGTCCAGACTATTGATCTAAAAATATCATTTTTTAAGCCCTTTTATGCACAAGTACGACGGAATAGACCACCAACAAAAAAGCCCGTCATGCGAGTAATGACGGGCTTTTGCAAAGATTTTTTGTGGCTCCGGAGATAGGACTTGAACCTATGACCCTCTGATTAACAGTCAGATGCTCTAACCAACTGAGCTACTCCGGAATTTTATTTTTATTTCTTTTTCGCCAAAGGCGTTTATGAAAGAAGAGCTACAAATATACGGATATATTTTTGTATAGTCAAGTTTTTTGTGAAAATATTTGCAAAAAATTACTCTCGAATCAATTCCCATTCTCGCGCAACGGATTTCTTCAGCACCAGCACCGCAATCGAATTCGAGAACCATCGCCAAATAATCGCCAGATAGCCGTATTTCCTGAATCGGCGCGGCGATTCGTAAATTATTGCATCACGCAGCCAAGAAATAGAGCCGTTTCTGCGCAAGCGTGTGTACAAATCAAAATCTTCTCCCGCCACAATGTTGCTCTTGTAACCGCCTAGCTCTTCAAACGCTGCCCGCCGCACAATCTGGCACTCACCGCGTCCCATGCCAATTCCCAGCACGTTCAGCGCACGCACGTACACGTTCATACACGCATGGAAAATGCGGTCTGACCAAATGCGCTCCTCTGGCGCGATGTACACGGGCGTTGCCGCCGCAATGCCAGTATTTGCTTGCTCCCACGCTAATACCGCTTCGCAGAGCGCGTCCATATTTTGCGGAGCGGTATCGGCATTGATAAAAACCAACACCCGTCCCTGTGCGGCTTCCGCGCCTTTGTTGCGTCCTTCGGCAATCGTTTGGCGGCGTGTTTCGGTGTGTTCGAGAATTGTGTCCACCAAGCCGCGTGTTTGTGCTTCGCGCAAAAGGCTGAGACTAGCATCGTTGCTGGCTCCGTCGCTGGCGATAACTTCAAAACCGTACTTTTTGCGACGCTCTGGCGTAAAAAGCTCTACAAGTCGCATGACAAGGCGTTCTTCATTCAGAACAGGAACAACGAAACTTATCCGAATGTTTTCAGATAGCGTATTTGCTGGATGGAAGGGCGAATCGGGCATTTACCAATGTTGTTGTTTAAGAAGTAGAAAGCAGATTATTTTGTAAATGCCCGCGCTACTTCAAGCGCAGCAGCAAAATCGGCGGGCAGTTCGGCGGCAAATTCCAGCCACGCGCCGCTCACCGGGTGCGTAAAACCAAGCGTTCTGGCGTGAAGTGCCTGACGGGGAATTGCCTGCAAAAGTGCCGTTACGTGATGCCTGATTGCCGCACTATTGCTATTGCCACCGCTAATATTCGGCTGCAAGCCGCCATACGCCTCATCGCCCACAAGCGGATGGTGAATGGAAGAGCAATGCACACGAATCTGATGCGTCCTGCCCGTGCGGAGCTTGAGTGCGAGCAGCGTACAGGCTCCAAACCGCTCTATTACTTCGTATTCCGTACACGCATACTTGCCGCCCTGCGCAACGACGCTCATAATTTTGCGGTCGCGCGAAGAACGCCCGATATTGCCTTCAATTACGCCAACATCTTCTTTTACCTTGCCCCAGACAAGCGCGTAATATTGCCGTTTTGCGGTACGGTCGGCGAACTGTTTGGCAAGTTTTGCATGACAAGAAATTTCTTTGGAAACCACCAGAATCCCTGATGTATCCTTATCCAGACGATGCACAATGCCTGGACGCACGGAATCGTGCGCATACAAAGAAGCCTCCGAGCCAGAAGGTGCGAAAAATGACGGTGCAAGCTCTTCATCGTCTTCATTGCTTGCTTCGGTATCATTATCGTTATCTTCCTCAAAAGCCTCGTCGTTGCTTGCTTCCAGAGGAATTGCCTCGCGTACACCCAAATGATACAAGACCGCATTCACGAGCGTTCCGTAACGATTGCCAAAGCCTGGATGCGTTACCATTCCTGCGGCTTTGTTAATAACCAGCACGGAATCGTCTTCGTAGCAAATTTCGAGTGGAATTGCCTCTGGCACAAGCGCAAGCGGTGGCGGGCGCATCACGCGGCATTCAATGTGGTCGAGCGGAAGCACTTTGCGACTGGCTTTCATCGCAATTGCGCCATTTACCGTTACATTTCCTGCATCAATTGCTGTCTGCACTTTTGAGCGCGTTGCGTTGGCAATATATTCAGTCAGAAAGACATCAAGCCGCATTGGTGTTTGTTTTGCGGGAACGTCGAAGATAAAAACACGCTCTACGTAGGGCGGATAATTGGGGTCGAAATCTTGAAGGTCAGATGTGGCATTGTGTTCAGGCTTCATCGTATTGTATTTTCATCCTGCGTGATGTATTGTTTGGGAAATTATGCAACAAGTGCATTGGAGGCAATGGTATGTGTTCCTTAATGTGCTTGCAAGCGAGAGATAACCAAGCGTAGAAGCATTTTTATGAAGGGCAGTAAGCGAAGTACATGATTTTTGAATGACGCAACGATTATTGGAACGCGGATGAAGCCCAGACGTTCAGGATGTTGAGGACTTTTTTCCGTCCTTCCAGTCCTATTTTTATCGTGCGAATTTTTATCGTGCGAGTTTTTATTGTGCGAATTTTTATCGTGCGGGCTTCGCTTACTTCTCTGCCAAACGGCACAATAAGGTTTCGCCGCCCACAACGCGCTGTCCTTCTTTCACTAGTATTTCCGCGCTTTCTGGCACAACCACGTCCATACGCGAACCGAATTTCATCATGCCAAATTCTTGTCCTGCCGTGTAGCGTTCCCCTTCTTTTGCTTCATTGACGATGCGCCGCGCCAGTGCGCCTGTCATTTGCTTGAAGAGCAGTGCGCCTTTGCTGTTTTTTAAGCCAATAATTGTTTGTTCGTTTTCTTCTGAAGCGCGGTGATCCATTGCGACGAGGAATTTTCCGGGTTTGTATTCCGAAAAAACAATTTCGCCATTTGCTGGAACGCGATTCACGTGGACATCCAAGGGCGACAGGAAAATGCTTACCCGCTTTGCTTTTCCTTGAATGAGGCGCGGTTCATTGAGCGAAATAATCTGCACAACTTTTCCATCGGCGGGAGCCACGACAAGGGCATCATTGCTGAGTGCTTCTTGTGGAACGGTGCGCTTGGGATTGCGGAAAAACCAGCAGGCAAAAAAGCATAACCATCCGCCAAGTATCATTGCCAGTGGCATAAAAATTGGATGGATAAAAAAGAATGAAAACACCATCACCGCAAGCCCGCCCCCGAAAAGTGCAGCAAAATTATCATAGCCGTAGCGCGTAATCATTTGAAAAGTCCTTAGAAAAAAGTGCTGAAGTTTTTGTAAATTGTGAACTGCTTTGAAACTTTTGAAAATCTTTTTCATTCAAAGCATGAAAACTTAACCAAATCTTTGCGGACTACAAAGTCTTCGTGTGAAAAACTCTTGTGCATCGCAAAGAATGAGGCTTCAGTGGCACAGACATTCTTGTCTGTGTTTGTCGCCTGAACCTCGCATCAATACTCACAGACAAGAATGTCTGTGCCACTATAAATTTTTTGTAGAGTACAGAACTCATTTGCATAACACATTTCCCTCCTTTTCCAGATTGTTTCTACACCTATGAAATTTACCGTTGCATTGCCCGAACTCCAGAAGACGCTCCAAACCGCTCTCCAAGCTGTTCCGCCGAAATCTACCTTGCCCGTGTTAGAAAATTTCCACTTTGTCTTGGAAGGCGCATCGTTGCTTATCACGGCGACCGACCAAGAACTAACGATTATTTCTACGCTTGTTGTTGATGGTCAGCAAAATGGCGAAATGCTTGTTCCGGCGCGACGTTTGACGGATATTGTGAAAGCTCTCGGTTCGGCGGGGCGCGTAACGATGAGCATTGATAAAAAATCCTATAAAATTACGCTCAAAACGGATTTTGGTGAATACGTTCTACACGGTTTAGATGCCGCCGAATTCCCCGCCGTGCCTGATTTCTCCAGTGGTACAAGCATTGAGCTTTCTGCAAAAGATGCCATGCGTATTGCAAAAACGGCTTCCTTTGCGGCTTCCCGCGACGAATACCGCCCAGCAATGACGGGAATGCTGATGGAATGCGACTCGCAAAGCCTTACCGCCGTTACGACCGACGGCTATCGTCTTGTGAAAATGCGCATCACGCCTCCAGAAGGCAAACACATTGCTGATAAAAAGACCGATGTAATTATTCCCATTCGTGCGATTGACCTTCTGAAGCGCGTCGAGGGCGATGTGACCATTCTTCTCAGCCCCACACACGCGAAATTTACGAGCTTCGGCGCAACTATCATTACACGCATTATTGACGAGCGTTTCCCGCCCTATCAAAGCGTTATTCCCGCCGACAACGATAAAACCTTGCGTGTAAGTCCGTCGGAACTTATTGCTGCGGTGAAGCGTGTCGCTCTTTTTGCAAATTCCAACACAAAACAAGTGCGTTTCCGCATTTCAGCAAATAAAATCATGGTGCTTGCCGAAGACCAAGAAACGGGCAACAACGCGCATGAAAACGTGATATGCGATTACGCGGGCGAGGAATTTGAGATTGGTTTTAATCACCGCTACGTGGAAGAAGCAATCACGCACCTCACCGATGAAGGCGTGAGTGCAGCAGCGATGACCTTCTCCAATCCCAACCGCGCCGCGCTCTTGAAGCCGCTCCGCGACGACATAGAGGCGGATGACGTGCTGATGCTCGTGATGCCAGTACGCTTGTAAAAGCTGCTCGAAAACGAGCTATCTCTCAGTAACACAGAATGCTTTAGAATTCGCCCCCTTGATAAAGGGGGAACGGGGGATTAAACGGTTCAATGCCGCTTCACATCACTCGTTTCACGTGGGCAAATCCCCCGTTCCCCCTTTTTCAAGGGGGCGAATGAGTGAAATTGCCGCAAGACCTGAACGGTCGCAAAACCGCATTGCTTTCCCAATTATTCAATCCCACACGGAGCAAGATTTCATGCCGCATCTCGTCCTTGAATACTCAACCAATATCGTCGAACAACCAGATTTTGAGCAGCTTTTCAGTCGTATGCACTGGATACTGACCGAAACAGGCGCGTTCAAGCTCACCGACATCAAAAGCCGCGCCGTTCCTTGCCCAACCTTCTACGTTGCCGATGGCAATCCCAGCAACGCGTTTGTTCATGTGCGCTTGGAAATACTCGAAGGACGTAGCCACGATGTGAAAAAGCAAGCAGGAGAGCGGCTTCTCGCGCTCTTGAAGGAAACTTTTGCGCATTCGGTTAAGCAACGCTCCTGCGCTCTCAGCGTGGAATTGCGCGATATGCAGCGCGATGCGTATTTTAAGAATTGATAGCTCTCTTCCCGCCCGGGCGGCTGTTATCACAAGCACAGTAGCCGTCCATCGGGTGTGTCGCTTGCACATCACCCGCCGGACGGCAGCGTATCTGCACTCCTCAGTCGCTTGGGCGGGAGAAGGTACGCAACAATGATTTCAAAGAATTGAGCTTTTATTTGCCCGCTTTCTATGAGTCTTCTTTCAAACACAACATCCGTTCGCACATTCCTTTCTGCCCTGCACTGGTACGCCTTTGCAGGGAGTTTTTTTCTATTCTCTCTCGTAAATCTTTTTGCTCAAGAATCGTCGGGAAAACCCGCAACGCAAGCAAATACGACACAAACAGGCATACCGCAAGTAAAAATGCGCGAAGCAGTCCGCGCAACATCCGAAGGACGCGAGTTTTGGTTATGTTTTCAAAAAAATAGTATTGAACCAGAACGCGATGCCCGTACAAACCGCATCAATCCTAAAGAACAGCTCTTTTTGGAATTATTTTTAACCTCCGGCGAAGATACCAAAGTGGTGATTGAAATTGACGGTTTGCTCTTTCGCCAAGAGGCGCGGATTCGCGGTGGAACGGTGGTAAATGTGAAAATTGACACCGCCGCGCAACTTCGTTCAAGCGAAGTACCAGAGCGGCTTGCGGTGCATATCACGTCCGAAAAAACCTTGAGCGTGTATGGACTCAGCCACCGCTACCAAACAACGGATTCCTACATGGGCTTGCCAGTGGAGGCACTTGGTACGGAATACCGCACGGTGAATTACTACAAGCTGCGTGAGGACTTGATTTCGCAATTTGCAATTATCGCCACGCAAGATAGCACCAGCGTTACCATTACGCCGACCTCGCCGACATTCACCAAGAAGCCAGCAAATCTGCCCTTCGCCGTGAATTTGCGCAAAGGCGATGTGTACCAAGTTATTGCTTCCTCGCAAACAAAAAGCTCGCCCGCCGATTTCACGGGGTCGCTCATTCAAGCAAATAAGCCGATTGCGGTCTTCTCAGGACACAACGGCGCGTATATTCCGATTCCCGAAAAAGGCTATAACCACCTTGTGGAGCAGCTTCCGCCCTTGTCCGCGTGGGGACGGCATTATTACGTGGGAACGCTTTTGGGGCGCACGCGCTCGACCATTCGCGTTGTGGCGGCGGAGGACGACACGAAAGTATTTGCTAATGGAAAACAAGTAGCCACGCTGCTTGCGGGCGAATATTACGAAAATGCTGCCGTAACTGGCATGACGCAAATCACAGGCGACAAGCGGATTTTGCTCGCGCAATACGCGCATGGATTCGAGAACGGACAAGATTCCGTCGGCGACCCAATGATGATTCTCCTTACGCCAACGCAGCAATTCCTTAAAAAATATCGCTTCGCAACGCCCACACGCGGGCAGTGGCATCACTACGTGAATATTGTTGTGCCGAAAGAGAGCGCGGAATCTATGCGCTTGGACGGCAGACCCATGAACACGCAAGTATTTAAGCCCTTTGGCGAAAGTCGCTACGCGATTGCACAAATTGAAGTGGCGTACGGCACACACACGCTGGAAGGTGCAGAAAACTTCGGTTTGTATAGCTACGGCTTCGGCTACGGCGATGATAGCTACGATGCTTACGGCAACATGGTCGGGCAATCATTCTTGGAATTGCGCGAAGTAAAGGACACCCTCGCGCCCATAGCAAATCTGTCTGCCGCATCAATACTTGCGCCGCAGCAAAATTCACCGTCAGGTTCGCCGTCAAATTCTTCGTCAAATTCTTCGCCCAATTCTGCTCCGAATTCTCGTGTGAGTTTGCGCAATAGCCTTGCGCCGCAACTTTCAAAAATTATTGTCAGCGATGACCGCGAAGATGATAAAGGTCTCGCATCGGTGCGGATTGTGGATGCTGGTGGTTTGAATATCGCCCCGCCCTCTATCGTTGCGGGTGCGCCACAAGCGGAAATTATTCTGAACGAACAGGCACAAACCCAGAGCGGACGAGCCATCTTTGAAGCAAGCGATGTTGCGGGTAACACGAAACGCTTTACGCTGTGCTTTACGAAAGACCAAGTTGGTTCGGATAATCTTATTTCGGTGAGCGACGGCGTGCAGGATTATTGCCCGCAGAAAACACTCTGGTACGGCGGCGCATTTGGCACACTCGCCATGACCGCACACACGCTCGCGCTGAGCGGTTTCAATGGCTTTGATAATTTCCGTACCGCAGGTAATTTTGCTGGAACTGCCGATGGTATCTTGCGTTTAGTCGGTGGTGGCATTGTAGCGGGTTATCGCCTTTCGCCGACGTGGGGCGTTTCTGCAAGACTAGCCGCAGAGAGCTTTCCAGGCGTTCTTCGCGCTCCCGACCCCGCATCTGCCAGTCCGCGTTTCGATACGCTCACGATTGACCCAAGCGGTCGCCCAACGCTAACGCAGCAAGGCTACACGCTTGCGCTGACGAGTATTTATGCGTCGTTGTCGCTGGTTGCGGAATGTTATTTGAGCAATAATTTCTACGCACTGGCGGGCTTGAAAACCTCGCTCGCACTTACACGCTCGCTCGCGCTGAACCGCATCATTATTACACCTGCGAGTGCCATTTACGCAAGTACGCGTACCGCAGAACGCGAGATTTTTAACGGCGCATCGGAAAGCGTCGCAACGCTGCTACCATCAGTCTTGGGCGGTATTGGCGTAACGGTTCCCATTTGGCGCAACATTGCGGCATTTGGCGAACTAAGCTATGCGTTGCCGCTCGGTACGGCACTTCTTGGTCAGGAATGGCGTATTTCCCAGCTTTCGCTCTCAATTGGTGGTAGAATGCGGTTTTAAGATTTTCTGCGTAAGGTTTTGGACATAATTACGTTACATTGGGCAGACAAGAGTGTCTGCCCTCTTTGTACACGACAAAATCTCTGAAAAGCTCGTAGAGTCAGGCTTCAGTGGCTTGAGACTTTCTGTCTGTGTTTCTTACCTGAATCCCGCACCAACACTCACAGACAAAAATGTCTGTGCCACTGCTGAAGAAGTTTTGTCGTGTACAAAGCTCAATTGTTGTATCCTCGCAAAATATGCCCCACTCTACTCAATATTTTTCCCGCATCGCATTGGTAAGCGGCGTTGCACTCATTGGTTTGTGCGCCGTTCTTGCCGCATGTTTCTTTATTCCTACGCGCCCGCCTGAGCAAGAAAGCAAGCATTCCCAAACAACAGCCACAGGAACAACGCCAAGCGACACCGTGTGCATATACGTTGCCGAGTATCTTTACCATACGGGTTTGATTCTTCCTGTGCGCTCCCGTGTGCAGGATTGGAGCAACGAAATTGATTGCCTCAACGCAAGTGAATACGCGGAGTTTGGCTGGGGTGATAGCACCTACTTCATGGCTGGGACGGTCAATGCAGGTATGGCAGTGAACGCACTTTTTGCCTCGAACGCATCCGTTATGGGCGTTATCGGCTTGGATGCGCCGCCTTTTTACACGCAGCCCGCACAGATACAGCGTCTGTGTCTCAGCGTGAGTGATTATGCGGCGTGCGTGACATACGTGCGTTCGTGTTTTCTGTGGGAACATTCTCGCACAAGGCGCATTAAACAAGGCTTTTGGGGCAATCGCTCGGCATTTTACGCAGCCCACCCTGCGAGCGTTGGGCGATATAGTCTTCTGAATAATTGCAATGTTTGGTCAGCGCGGTGTTTGCAGCAGTCTGGCGTTGCGATGCCGCTTTGGGCGGGCATTCCACAGGTGTTGCAGTGGCATGTGCAGAGGAGAAATCAGTAATTTCTCCTTGTTCGCATTCTCTTTTTTTTATCTATTAGGACTTTCGCAAAATCCTCATTGTATGGAGCGGACAAGAGTGTCTGTTCTACCGAAGTCACATAAAATCTCGTTCAGATGGTAGCGCGTAACACTCCTGTCTGCGCCATTTGCGAAAGTTCTACCTACTTTTTCTCAAACGTATAGCTATCATATTCAATAAAATCATTCACCTTCAGCGTGAGAGACTTTACTACGCCCGAAACCGCTTCAAATCTTGCAGGATGAATCCCGAAGGTAGGATTTGCAAACGTACAGAGAAACTCATTTCCACCCAAGGCTTGTAGCGTTCCTGTTGATTGCGCGTGGTGCGAAAGGAGGACGCGAAGCCCGCCATTGCTATTCCCATTACTATTGGCATTGCTTGTTCCTGCGCTTGCTTGCACTTCAATTTCTCCATAGACTGGATGCACATATTTTCCGACATACTCTTTCAAAGCAAGTGCTGGAGCGGGGTTTGAGGCAGCTTTGCTACGCGCTTCCGTGAGACGTTTGCGCTCTTCCGCCGCGTCTTCTTCAGCATTTGCAAGAAGCAATGCGGAGTATTCTTTCACGGGTTGCTGCAAATACGCATCCAAAATACGCCACTTGAGCGAGGCGTAGAGCGAGTTTGCATCGGTATTGGTCAATACAATCACCGATAGTTTTTCTTCTGGCAAAAAGGCAACCGTCGTCGTGAAGCCATCTACACCGCCGTCATGCTCAAGAAGCTGCCGAGACGCATAATCGCTGACAAACCAACCCAAACCATACAATCCAAAGTGCGTGGGCAGCAGACGGTTTTTGAATGGGCTGACAATCGTCTCGCCGCGCCATGTGCGCAGAATTGCTTGCTTTTTGAAGAGCTGTACGCCGTTTACTTTTCCTGTATCCAATTGCATTGCTGTCCACTTCACAAGGTCGTGAACACTAGAGCCAATGCTACCTGCGGGCGCGAGATTGTCAATTGCGGGCGTTGGCAGTTGTAGCACTTTGCTGTCGTAGAGCGTATGCCCTTTGGCGTGATTGCTGGTGCCATCGAATTCCGCCGCAAGAGCTACCGTGCGCGTCATTCCAAGTGCCTGGAAGAAGCGTTCCCGCACAACATTTTCCCATTCTTTGCCCGTTGCTTTGGGTAAAATTTCACCCGCCGTGAGGAAACCTGCATTGCAGTACCCGTAACGCGTGCGAAAAGCTGATACTGGCTTGTTTGCGCCAAATTTTTGGATGATTTCTTTGCGCGTTAAATTCGATGACCAATAGGTAAAATCACCTTGAAACGTCTTCAAACCAGAGCGGTGGCAAAGCATATCCGTGATGATTGCTTGCTGCGTGGCGGATGTTTCGTACAAACGGAAGTCGGGAAGCCATTTCGTTACTTTATCGTTCAGAGACAGCACAGAATCAGCCTCCAACGAGGCAAGTGCTGTTGCGGTGAATGCTTTGGAACACGAGCCAATCATAAAAAGCGTGTGTTCATCAATGCTGTCAGCTTTTGTGCCGTACACGCCCGTATGTTTGATGCCGTAACCGCGCAGTTTCACAATGCGACCATCTTTGACAATCGCCAAGGCAAGCCCAGGAACGCGCCATTTCTGCATTTCACGCTCGACGTAGCTGTCTAAACTATCGCGCACAAAAGCGGGAATGGCAAGGTTTTGTGACGTTTCTGCTTTTGATGCTTCTTTAATGACAGATTCATTTTTTGCAGATTCATTTTTTATAGATTCTTTTTTTGCAGTCTCTTTTTTTGCTGCTTCTTTTTTCACGGATTGTGCTTGCAACGTCAGAGAGAATGCGGGTAGCAGACTACAAAGGATAAAAGTTGGTATCATTTTCGTCATGGTTCTTCTCCGATTATTGAAACGAACAAAAAAGTAGGTTATAGTAAGGCTGTGGATACAGTAACTTGGCATCTCGTGGCGCAGACAAGAGTGTCCGCACTACCGATACATACTGGCTTCGGTAGCACAGACACTCTTGTCTGTGCCTTTCCAGATATTTTTTTAATGTCATAAAAATCAACCGTTCACGCTTGTGGCTTTGCGGGACGCTCCATTACTGCGCCACAGTTTTTGCATGTGCAGTGGTCGGGGTTGCCGTAAAAGCGGTCAAAGATAGGCGGCAACTGCTGGACAATATCGCTGACGTAGGCAAATTCTTCGTACAATTTCGTCCCGCATTGCTCGCAAAACCACAGAAAGCCGTCCAGTTCTTGCGTTGCGCGTTTGCGTTCCATCACAAGACCAACGGTATTTGCCACGCGACGCGGCGAGTGTGGTGTGCGCGGCGGCAACAAGAAAATATCGCCCTCGCGAATTGGCACATCCACGATGCCCACGCCGTCGTGGATTTTGAGCGTCATATCGCCTTCGAGCTGGTAAAAAAACTCTTCCCCTTCGTTGAAATGGAAATCCTTTCGTGCATTGGGTCCGCCCACGACCATCACGATAAAATCAGTATCGTCATACACAACCGCGTTTCCGACGGGCGGTTTCAGCAAATGACGATGTTCATCTATCCAAGCGCGGAAATTCAGGGGTTTGAAGCTGCGTTGCTGCATGATGTTCAAAAAATAAAGGAGAAAAATCTTCACCATTGGCACAGACATTCCTGTCTGTGAGTATTTGTGCGATGTTCAAGCGAGAAACACAGGCAAGAATGCCTGTGCCACTGAAGCCTGATTCCAATACTACTGAATGGAAAAACTTTACAATCGTGTTTCTACCGTGCTTCACGCTGCGCTACGCGAACAGTGTTTGCTAAGGATTGAAACAACAGCAAACCATCGGTTTTGCCTAAAACAGCATCGGCGGCACGCTCTGGATGCGGCATCATTCCTAGCACATTGCCTTTTTTATTGATAATGCCAGCAATGTTATTCACCGAGCCGTTTGGGTTTGCGTCTGGCGTAACAGCACCCATGCTATCGGCGTAGCGAAAAACCACGCGCCCTTCAGCTTCTAACTCGGTAATAGTTTCCGCGTCTGCATAGTACGCGCCTTCGCCATGAGCGATGGGAATGCGCAAAACGTTTGTGTGTTGTTGCGGATTCTTGTGGGCAATTTCACTTGTAAAGGCAGTATCGGTGCGCTCAGTGCGCAAAAAGACATCCTTGCAAATAAACGAAACATTTTTATTTCGCAAGAGCGCACCTGGCAACATCCCTGCTTCGGTGAGAATTTGAAATCCATTGCAAATGCCCATCACAAAACCGCCGCGCTCGGCGAAGCGCGTTACTTCGTGCATAATGGGCGAGAAGCGTGCAATTGCGCCGCATCGGAGGTAATCGCCATAGGAAAAACCGCCCGGAACGATGATACAATCAAGTCCTGCGGGTAATTGTGTGTCCTTGTGCCAAAGCGGAACAGAACTTGTTCCGCCAAGTAAGGATGCGCCATAGAGCGCGTCGCGGTCGCAATTTGAGCCAGGGAAAATAACAACGCCTGTTTTCATGGTTGTAGTTGTTCGTTTTTGGTCGTTGGGAATGAATGTTTGAAGAGTAAGAAACAAAATACGGAAAACTTGCAGTATTGCCAAGCCCGTATTTATGCGCATTCCGAGCGGTGATGCTTGGCAAAAACTGGTTTTTCGCCGCGCAGAAGGAGCGGCAAAATATGACGCTCCAGCACCTCAACGCCTTGAATGTGCGATGGAATCACGAGTTGCCGCTCTGCTTCTTCTTTTGCGAGCCAAGCAAATGCAGTATGTTCGCTGGAAAGCTGTACAGATGCGGCTTCGGGGGTGTTATTCGAGAAAATTGCTGCAAAACATGGCACAAGGTTCATGGCATTGCGCCGCGCATCGTAGAACGTGCCAACGTGCGGCAAGATCCACAGTTCATCAGCACGCACGCCCGTTTCTTCTTCAATTTCCCGAAAGGCAGTTGCGAGCGGTGTTTCGCTTTCTTCGATAGTCCCCGTAACGACTTGCCACATATTCGGAAATTGCGTTTGTGTGGGCGAGCGGCGCAGAACGAGATGTTCCCAGCGCGAAGATTCGCTGTCCAATGTGTTCGATGGATGCAATCGTACAATATGTGCTTGGATTATTCGTGTAACACAAGAAACAGTCATATCTTAAAATGTTTGGAAGAGAAAAAGAAGGTTGTAAACGAAGAAGCTGGAAAGAAATGGTTAAGAAATAAGGTATCGTTTTCTTTAGGCTTCAGTAGCACAGACATTCTTGTCTGTGACTCCTGATGAGGCTTTGAAGCCTCACAGACAAGAATGTCTGTGCCACGAATGAAGAAAAATTGCGCATTTATTTCAACATCGTTCCAAAGAAACACACTTCCGCAGCATCATTAAAATTGAGCATCTTTTCGACCCATATTTTCCGTACTATGTGCGGGAACTTTTTTCTACCACCTCGTGTTTTAACGACATAGCGCGAAAACAATCGCGCATTTTTATTCACATATTTTGCTTTGTCCGCACAGGCATCCGCAAAAGCATTGGAAACTCCAATGAATGCTCTTACCGACATCACGCTTGATTCCTTCGAGACGTTGGAATCGTTTGATAACAGTGGTGTCCGCTCGGCACCCATCCCGCATGGAGAAATGAACTTTAGCGGGAACAGCTATGATGTGTTGAATAAAGCCGGAAATATTTTGCAGGATTTTATCAGCGACGACCAGTTTGCGAACCTGCGCCGCTTAGGATTGCTGAACGAAAAAGCCTTACGCGATTTTCATATTCGGCAAATCTTCCGCGAGCTGCGAAGCCAGCATTTAAGCGCACACCACGCGATTGAACGTCTGCAAAATATGTACTCATATTTACAGTTCGATACGCTCCGAAAAATCGTTTACCAGATTAACGATAAAGAAAAACACTGATAGGATACCGACGATTTCCTCTACTCACGCCTTCCTTTGGCTACTCACCCGTTCACAGAACTTGTTTCTTGAGTACAGGATGATTCATCACCACAGAGCCTTGATAATGCTTGCATTGTCGAGGCTTTTTTATTTTGAAGTTTAGATAAAATCGTGCGTTTTTGCCCTCATCCCCCGCCTTCTCCCAGAGGGAGAAGGAGCTAAGACGAAGAAATTCACACGCTTCTGAAGCCCTCTCCCTTTGGGAGAGCAGGGCTGTTAAGTGCTAGCGATTTTGCCCTCACCCCTCGCTGCGCGAGACCCTCTCCCAAAGGGCGAGGGTAGATTTGAAGCGGTTTTCAAAGCCCTCTCCCTCTGGGAGAGGGTTGGGTGAGGGCT
>JAAFIV010000057.1 GCA_013298775.1 Ignavibacteria bacterium
CTCTCCCCCCCCCGCAACTGCCACATCAGTCGCTCCAAAGCGGCACTATGCCAGGCGTGGAAAACATAAAGCTACCAGTGCCTCTTTCACCAACATCGCTTGTATTCAAGACAGGTTCAGGTGTGCTGGCGGTGGAGTGTGCCGATATTCTTCGCTTTGAGGCAGACGGTAAAAATACGATACTCCATACCACAAAGGGCGCAAAACCTCGCTTGCTTTTTCACGCTCTTGCCGAGATAGAATCGCGCTTGCAGCACGACTACCGCTTTGCTCGCTGCAGCCGCTCGACAATACTCAATCTCCATCATTGCAACGGCTGGAAACACGCACAAAAAGATGCACTTGCCTTGTGTGAAATAGCTGGAACGCAGCAAGAATATAGCGTTTCGCGCACCTACAAAGCTGACTTTGTGCGGGCATGGACGGAATTTGTAGAAAAACGCTAGGAAAAGAGAAAAAACGCAGAGCAGGTTATTCCGAAAAACGGGCGGCTCATGCCATTTCGTGGGCGGCTTGTACCAAATGCAGGGCGGCTCATGCCATTGGGCTTGCGAGGGCAGGAAGAATGCTGTAATTTTGTGGCGTGTACAAAACACAACCGCCCGCCACATTCTGCTCACGTGGTACGGGCGGCTGCACAAGGGAAACAAATGCGACTCTGATTCCTGAAGTGCAAATATAACTCTTGTGAGCGGAAAAACACTCTTTTTTAGGAGTTTTTTCATGAATTCATCTGCTCAAAGCCAAATTTTGGCAATGACCACATTGGGTATTCAACCCTTGACTGTTGCTGAATCTAGCATGATTGCTGGTGGTGATAACACAGCAACCGTGTCTGTCGGAAGTCCTGCTCGTCTCACACTAAGCGGCGGCAGTAGTAGTAGTGGCGTAAATTGGTATTCAGCTTTTTTTGCAGTATGCGATAACGCATAATTGATTTTAATTTTCCCCATCTTGTATTTTAATTATCGAAATGCAAGATGGGAATTTCTCTTTGAAATTTTTATGGATATACTACGACTCAAATCTTATTTCCCTATTTACAAAGCTGGCGATAAGCTATGTGTAGGTATTAACGGAACAAATCGTTTTGTCGAAAATGACTATTCGGTAAAAAATAATGTGGATGTCCAAAACCTGTTGGAATTAAAATATACTGAAGCAGAAGTTAAAGAAATACCGATGTTAAACGAGCTATTTCGGAAAGAGATGCTAGAACCAGCGACCAACGTTCTGAGAACAAGAAATGAGTTATTTTTCCAATACCTGGATATACCGTTTTTACCTCCACATATTCTCAGGTCTAATATTTTGATATTTGGTGCAGGTGCGGCTGGCGCAACACTGGCATTGTTGCTAGCACAATTTGGATTTCTAAATTTGATTGTGGTTGATGACGACATAGTAGAGGTGTCGGACGTTGAAAAAACGGTTGTGTATCGCCATGAAGACATTGGTACATCTAAGGTCATTGCGTTAGCTCGTATATTACAAAAAAACTACGGAGCCGCAGTAAGAATTTTTGAAGAATGTCCTTCAAGCGAAATTGCACTATCTAAAATTATTGAGGCTTCTCAAGCCTCATTAGTTATCAAAGCCTGCGATCCAGATTTAAACTTTCGCGTTATCTTAAATAAAATTTGCTTTGATGCCCAAATTCCGCATTTACATTTATCATATGCTTTTGAACGCATAAATCTCGGTCCTTTTTATATTCCAGGAACTACCTGTTGTGATAATAGCTTTAATACACACGTGAAAACAAGTTATGGTGAGCATAATGATTTTTCAAATCACCAAAAACTATTTACACATTACACGATTCATCCGTCTATTTCTTTTAATATTAACATATTAGCAAGTCTTGCTCTAAAAGAA
Source organism: Ignavibacteria bacterium (assembly GCA_013298775.1). Classification (GTDB taxonomy): domain Bacteria; phylum Bacteroidota; class Ignavibacteria; order Kapaibacteriales; family UBA4661; genus PH2015. The sequence goes on from JAAFIV010000057.1 coordinate 1,879, forward strand.
ATTGTATTTTTCTTTGCGCAGAAACACGAATATGTGTTGAGTATAAATCAGATAGTGTTTTTTCATCCCTTAACGATGCAGGGTGCAGCAATACAACTAAAATGTTGTGAAACTTGCCCATATGCGGTCTCAAACTCTATAATTTCTTCTCGCCATTGATTTTTATTATTTTATGATTAAAATGAAGTCCATTATCATAACAGTATTAACAGTTTTACTGCTTTGCATTCTTTACAAAGCTGTTACACTTAATTCTACACCGCAAGCTACAGAAAATTATTTTATCAAAGAATCTGTAGGGCAACCCAAAGCGCTTCTTATTCTCTTACCAGGTCTAGGCAATGCTCCTGAGTCAGTATTTGATGAAACAGAATTAGAAACCGTTGGCTCTCAAAATGGTATAATAACGATTGTTCCCAAAGTGCAATCGAATATTATTTTGGATGACGATACCTATCAAAAAATTGTACTTAGTGCTAGACAGGCATTACAAAAATACTCTCTTAGTAGCAAAAATCTTATTGTGGGTGGCTTTTCTGCAGGTGGTGCAATGGCACTACTTGTTGCAGAGCGAGCAAATAAAGAAAATGCCGAGATTAAGCCACAAGCAGTTGTCGCGATTGACCCGCCTGTCGACTTATCGCACCTCTGGACAACGTACACAAAAAGCCTTCAGCGTTCCCCGTCTTCACCTTCTGCACAAGAAGCGGTTGCTTTAACTAAATATATGCAAGATATCACGGGTGGAACCCCAAGTGAACAAAAGGACAAATATTCCTATTATTCTTCATACACAGCTTCTATGACTAATGGTGGAAATGCACAATACCTTGTAAAAACTTTCGTCCGAATTTATTGTGAACCTGATACCGTATGGTATAAAATAAATCGTGGTTATGATTATCAGGATCTTAATGCGTCGTGCAGTATTGCGATGATAAAACAATTACAAAGCATTGGAAATGATCATGCACAAGTTGTTATCACATCCAATAAAGGTTACCGCAGAGATGGAAAAAGGCATCCACACTCGTGGTCAATTCTTGATGCGAATGATTGTGTTAATTGGCTTCGTCAAATTCATATCTTACAATAGCGAAGATAACACTCATGCCCCACAAACCCCTCTGCATCAAACAACACGGCACCAAAGACTGCGGCGCAGCCGCACTCGCAGCAGTGGCATGGTATCACGGCTTGAAGATGCCGATTTCCTCCATCCGCCACTACGCCGCTACGAACCGCACGGGAACAACGGTACTAGGTCTTGTCCATGCCGCAGAAAAACTGGGGTTTATGGCAAAAGGTGTGCGGGCGGAGTGGGAGGCACTCCCAAAGCTGCCTTTGCCCGCCATAGCGCATATTTCCTTGCCGCGTGGGGGGCATCATTTTGTGGTGGTCTATGCCTTGCACAAAAAGTACGTGCTAGTCGCCGACCCCGCGCGTGGCATGGTGAAAATGCCTGTGGCGGAGTTCCGTGCGGCGTGGAGCGGCGTTCTCCTCCTGCTTGCACCCGATGAACGCTTTGAAGCGGGCGACAAACGCGAATCGCACCTTGCGCGGTTTCTCCGCCTTCTGAAACCGCATAAACGCTTGATTGCCGAAGGTATCGTTGCCACGCTTGCCATGACGCTCTTGGGGCTTGCTTCCGCGCTCTTTATGGAGCATTTGGTAGATGACGTATTCCAAAATGGCAACGTGAAGCTGCTGAACGTGATGGTGATTGGTATGGCACTGATTACGGTCTTCAATCTCTTTTTCGGCTGGGTGCGCCAAGAACTCATGCTGCACGCCGCGCAACGACTGGACTCCACGCTTATTCTCGGCTACTATCGCCATATTCTGCGCCTTCCACAGGAATTTTTTGACACGCGTCGCGTCGGCGAGATTCTCTCCCGCGTGAACGATGCCGCAAAAATCCGCATGATGATTAGCTCCGTGCCGCTTTCGCTCGCGGTGGATTCGCTTATGCTCGTGCTTGCCTCCGTGATGATGTTTCTCTACTCATGGCAGTTGGCGGTCTTCGCACTTGCGTTTGTGCCGCTTTGGGGCGGCGTGGCGGCATTACTCCTCGCGCCTATTCGCAAAACACACCGCGCCATGATGGAAGAAAATGCGGAACTGGAATCGCACTTGGTTTCGTCGGTAACAGGAATAAGCACGGTGCGGAGCTTTGGAGCGCAAGAGGCGCACAACTTCCATGCAGAACAAGGTTTTGTGCGGCTTTTGAATCTTTCCCGCGACGCAGCCCGCCAAAGCATGATAAGCCAGACCGCAAGCAGCATGATTTCTGGCTTTGGCTCAATGGGCTTGCTCTGGTTCGGCTCAACGCTCGTGCTGGAGAACGCGCTCACTGTCGGTGCGCTGATGTCATTCAATACGCTTCTGGGCTACGTAATGTCCTCGTCGGGCAATTTGGTAAACGTGCAGCACACCGTCCAAGACGCGCTTATTGCTGCCGACCGCGTGTTTGAAATTCTCGCGCTCGAAACCGAAGACGAAACCCACAAAGGCACATTCACACTTGCGCCAGAGGAAATCACCACCGCACAATTTGAAAACGTAACCTTTCGCTATGCCGCCAGACCCGCCATTTTGCACGATGTTTCCTTCACGCTGCCACGCGGCACGATGACAGCGATTGTGGGCGAAAGCGGTTCTGGCAAAAGTACGATTGCAAAGCTCTTGCAAGGCTTCTACGCGCCAAGCGAAGGGCGTATTTTGCTCGGCAATGACGGTGAGATGCTGGATGTACGCGATGTGCATTTGAGCAGTGTTCGCAGCGCGGTAGCGGCTGTTCCGCAGGATGTAGAGCTTTTTCACGGTTCGGTGATAGCCAACGTCGCGCTGGGCGAGGCATATCCCGACGAAAAGCGTGTGCGCAGTATTTGTGCGATGATTGGGGCGGATGGATTTATTCAAGAATTGCCAGAACGCTGGAACACGATTTTGGGCGAGTTCGGTGCCGACCTCTCCGGCGGGCAACGCCAACGCCTCGCACTGGCTCGGGGCTTGTACAGGCAGCCGCAACTTTTGGTGCTGGACGAGGCAACATCCGCGCTGGACAGCGAATCAGAATTTGCCGTCCAAAAAGCACTCACGCACCTCCGCGAACAAGGCTTAACCGTACTGACGATTGCGCACCGCCTCAGCACGATTGCCCGCGCCGACCAAATTTTGGTGATGGACAAAGGGCGCATTGTCGAGCGCGGAACGCACACGGAATTGCTGATGAAGGAAGGGAAGTATTACGCGCTGTGGATGCGGCAGACGCAGGTTTTGGAGCGGTATGAGGCAGGTGGATTTACTCGAACAAATCAGCGTGAGAACCTGTGCGCTCAAGGATAAGCGTGGTTGTATCACGCTTGTACACAAGCAACCAATCAGGTTCGATGTGACATTCGCGGCGGTTGAGGTATTTTCCTTGCAGTTTGTGGTCTTGATTTTTTATGGGCAACGGCTCTTGTTCGACAAGTAAGTCGATAATCACTTTCAATTTTGTCATATCTTTCCCGCGTCGCTTCATACGCTCAACGTCTTTTTGGAATTTCGCTTTGGAAACCAATTTTAGGACAGTAGCCATCGGGATTAGATTCCAAGCGAGGTAAATAATTCTTCTGTTGAGGAGAACTCAATTAAATCTTCTCCTGCATCGGTACTTTCAAAGACGGCGCGTGTTTCCGCATTTGGAATACGTAATTCGGTCGGCAGACGATGTTCGGTGCGAACAAAATCAAAAAGTCGCTTCACAATCGTATCTGACGAAACGCCAAGTTCTTGAAAGACGAGTTCGGCTTCTTGCTGAAGCCCTGATTCCATCTGCATTTGAAGCATAGTTTTCTCAAAAAATGTTAAACAATAGGTTTGATGCAAAATTACATTTTTTATCGCAGAACGCAAGATTGTATGAGCATTACAGCAATTATATCCCTACAATAAATCCAAAAACTCTTCTGTCGTCAAACGTGCTTGTTTCAGAATATGGGCAAGTGTGGAGCGTTTTACAGGTTTGTGCGCAGGAAGCGTGATATTCAACGTTCCTTCAGATAAACGCTTACGGAGACGAATGTGGCTGCCCTCCTGACGTATCACTACCCAGCCACCACGCTGCAATGCACGAAGAATTTCGGTATAGTTCAGGCTTGGTGTTTTCATGGCAGTTTTACAGCTCTATTTCTTCAATATGGCTTGGAACAAGGGCTGCAAGGTCGTCTTCAACAGGCGTAAGGTACAAATGAATTGCTTCCATGATGTTGCTTCGTGCTTCTTCCAGTGTATCACCTTCGCTGATACAGCCCGGAAGTGAAGGAACAATCACCGTATAGCCGCCTTCATCGCTTGGCTCGAACATGATTTTGAGTTTCATATTTCGTTCAAAAAACTGTGTTCATCCTGATGTGAACACGGTACAACAAATGAAGAATACATCTGACAAAACTACATCATTCCATTCGACAAAGCAAGTATTCATCACCTTTTACAACGATTTTTCTTGTTATGAATTCTCACACCATCATCGAAGCCGCCGACGCAAACGATACGCTTGTCGTTGCGCTTGGCAAACCCGCATCAGCACTGCGCTGGACGTACTACATTATTCTGACTGTTCTTGCTGCGGCTGTTTGTTGGGCGTATTTCAGCGTGGTGGAAATAAGCGTCCACGCACAAGGTGTGGTGCGCCCTGTGAGTGGTGTTCATGCCGTACAAAGTAGCGTTGGTGGTTATGTGGAGCGGCTCTTGGTGAAGGAGAATCAATTTGTACGACAAGGCGATACGCTGGCGGTGCTGGAAGCCGCATCAATCCAGGAGCAAATCGCACTTGTGCAATCAAAAATCACCCTTTTGCAGAAAGAACGTTCCGATGTCCGCGCCCTTGCCGAACTCCGCCCAAACCATACCTTTCACTTCCCCACCTTCGGGCGCGAGCGTGAACTTGCCGTGCAGGAACGCACCATGCGTGAACAAGAATTGCACACCGCAGAGCAGAAACGCCAGCGTTCAAGCGACCTCTACGCAAAGAATTTCGTCAGCCGCGAAGAGCATGAACAGGCGCAAATGCAGGTCGAACAGCGCAGCATTGCCGTTAAACAATCGCTTCAAAGTCTGCAACGAAGCGCATTAGAACGGGAAAAGCAGATACTATCACGCCTTCAAGATGAAGAGCATCGCCTCGCTGAACTCCGCATTGAACGCGGGCGAACGGTTCTTCGCGCACCTGCAAGCGGCTTTGTTACACAGCTTGCAATGAAAAGTCCGAATAGCCTTCTCTTTGCGCAAACTTCGCTCTGTACGATTTCCTCCAACGACGGTTCGCAAGTAGAATTTATGTTGCCTGCACGGGACGTGGGTTTCGTGCGTGAAGGATTGCGTGTGCGCTATCAGATTGATGCTCTGCCGTTTCAGGAATGGGGCGCGGCAGAGGGCGTAATTTCTCTGCTTGCGAAGGATATTTCGTTGGCAAAGGTGGAAGCAGAGCGCACAGACGTTGCGGGATATAGGGTTATTGGTACGCTTTCTACGCCGCAGCTTACCTCGCTCCGTCAGCAGAAAAGCGCATCTATTCAAACAGGAATGACCTGCCGCGCGAGTATTGTAGTGGCTGAAAAGCGCGTATTATCTATGCTGTGGGATAAAACAGTGTCGTATTTTGTACTGCAATAGAAAGAGATGGTATCTTTTTTCAAATTCTTTTACTCATAATTCTTTTACCAAGTGGCTGATTTGCTTATGGAACAATTTCTCGTAGCAAATACTGTACATCAGCATCCGTCACTGTTTCTTGCTCGGATTTATCATAGATTGCCAGTAAATACACGGTTGATTCCTGTACAACATCAGTCGTGGATGGTGGTTCGACAGAGACAATCGCATGGGTGATAACCCGCATCCCACCTCGTTTTCCTTTACCTTTACTTTTTACTGCAATACGAATTTTGAAGCAATTTTTGCCGAGCGGCACACCAAGCGTGGGATTATTTTGAAGAGTGCTGTGAAGAGTAGAAAGTTCATCACGAAGAGAGGAATACTTCTTGGCAAGACGTGTGCTTTGCTTCTGAAATGTTGCAGTGGCGAGGACTTTTGCCATATACTTATTTCATTTGCGCGAGAAATTCCGATAACGGCAAAAGCTCTTTTTCTCCACGTTTGTGAGCTTCTACCTCTGCAAATGCAGAGCGTAAGTCGCGTGAAATCCGTCGTAATTGCTTGAATGTTCTCAAATCGCGTTGAATGCGTTCCCACTCAGAATACGGAACTTCAACGCTGACAGGTACACCCTCAGGGCTTTTGATAATGCGGGTTTGGAGCATTGGAAATTTTTTTTGGCAAAGTATGAGGAAATTGTAATTACTTCACGAATACCACTGTGTGCTTCAGGTAACAGTCCTACGGTGCATACCTCTTGAACGTGGGAGAATAGTCAAGACCAACACACGTACAATATACCAATTTTTTCACAATCTCACTTCGGACGAAAAACCTTGATAACATCCTCATTCGCCGTCAAATATGCCCCACCAATGAGGTCAATACAATACGGCACCGCAGGAAACACCGCATCCAAGCACTCGCGTATGGATTTGGGTTTGCCGGGAAGGTTCACAATCAAGCATTTGCCGCGCACGCCGGCTGTTTGGCGGGAAAGAATTGCCGTCGGGACGTACTTCAGCGAAACCGCCCGCATTTGTTCGCCAAAGCCAGGCAACATTTTCTCGCACACGGCTTCGGTGGCTTCAGGTGTAACGTCGCGCAGCGCAGGTCCCGTGCCGCCTGTGGTAACTATCAAACTGCACCCAACATCATCGGCGAGATATTTCAGCATTTCTTCAATACTTGCTTGGTCATCCGAAACGACGTGGTAATGCGGCTTCCAGGACGAGTACAGATATTCGCCGAGCGTATCAATAATTGCTTTGCCTGAAATATCCTCGTACACGCCTGCACTGGCGCGGTCGGAGCAAGTTAAGATGCCGATATTTGCTATGATTTGGGTCATGTTTTTGAAGGTTATGTTATCGCACAAGAGTCAAAAAGCCATCTTCATCCACACTACCGCGAATGGGAGTGCTGGCAGCATTCTCACCAAGTGCCGTAAAAGGCGCACCAATACTCACAATTCCAACTTCTCCACACGGCTTTTCTTCCCCGCTTTTTTCATCAAAAATGGTGAAAGTACAGCCTGGAAGCGGCATTCCGACCGTATTTGGCTTTGTTCCCACTTGCACATTCCACTCGCCTGGCGTAATCACGTCCGGCACGTTTACCGAGGCAATCGGCGTGTTTTCTGGCGTTCCGAAGCCTTCATAAACCTGTACGCCAAACTTCGTGCGGAAAAGCGAATACGTGCCGTCGTCCAGCCCAGCATTTCTGCCGTCGCTGCCCGTTACCACAAGGCGAAGCGAAGCAAACATGATGGAATGCAGCGCAGCATCTTCAGCAAAAGCGCGTAACTGCGCGGGGTCTGCAAACATCACGGATGCTTCGTTTCGCGCTGCAAAACGTCCGAGCGCAATCATATCCTGATGTGCGGCGGCTTCTTCCGCACACACAACCTGAATACCGCTCAAAAGCGGCATCATCACAGAACTCATCACGCCAAAGGATGTACACATCGGCAGCACAGCCAGCACAGTATCATTTTCCGTCGGGTTCAGTATTTCCGTCATTTGCTTGATGGTTGCTTCAATTTGCCCGTGCGAATACTCCACAGGCTTGATTGCACCTGCGTTTCCAGCGAATACTGTCAGGGCAGGAGCAGTTGTAATATTTTTTGCACAATACATCGCCTTCAGAAGCCAAACGGGTGTAAAGCGCGTCAATGCGCCCTTCAGCACCGTTGTTTGGATGTTTGGCAGAATATCGTCCATCATCACAACATTCACCAAAGCAAGTATTTGTGCGACGTTTGAGAATCGGCGTGATAATTCTTCCATAAATTTCCGCGAGGTAATTACCGTCTGAACGGCTTGCATCCTCATTCCTGCGGCAATGTCGTCGGCAGAATTGGTGTAATCCAGCAGCACCGCCGTTTTTCCGTTCATCATCGTTGCAAACGTCGCAATCACGGCTTCCGCGCTCGTTGGTAACAAAATACCGATATGCGAAGCGTTTGCCGTTGATTGCCCTGAAAGCCGCTTCATTGCTTGGGCGAAGTTGATAGTTTGCGTGAGAAGATTTATCGAAGTCATGCGGCGTTTATCGTGATTGACAAGCGCAATGTCGAGCGCGTAGCGTTTGCAACTTTTGATAAATGCTACTGGCACAGAATCCAGTGTTTGTGCGTAACTGCGCCATGCCGCGAGCGATAATTCACTCACTTTTTTCTTCACGTCGGCTGCTGATGTTCGGAGCGGCAAACGCTCACCAAAAGCAACCGTTACCAAACGCTTTCCATCCTGCAAGCCGCTTCGTTGCTGGTGCCGCGTGGCATACGAAAATGCTGTTCCCCACAGTCCGCGCAGGTAAAATGGTACAATTACTGCGTCGGTATCCTCTGAAAGGCTTGCCACTGCTCGCTCGTAGCCACGTTTGAAGTTTGCAAGTTGTCCATTGCGCGAGATGCGTCCTTCGGGAAACATTGCCACAACATCGCCATTTTTCAATGCCTCGGTGATATTTGCCAATGACTCTTCCGCATCCTTGCCGGGCGCAATCGGAATCACACCAAAAATGTTCAGCAACGGGCGTAAAACGGGCATTTCGTAGATAGAACGCAGCATCACATAGCGAATCGGGCGCGGGCTGGCGATTTGCAACATTGCCCAATCAAACCAACTCGCATGATTGCCCAGAAACAAGACCCCGCCTGTGCTGGGGATATTTCTCATGCCCAACACCTGCAATTTGTATCGCTGCGAAGCCATCACCATCACCACATAGCGCACAAATGCTTGCGGCAAACGCGAAAGCGTGAACACCGCACCAATAGCTGAGATTACCGCCATTCCGTAAATGAGCCAGACGCTATCAAGTTTGTATAATTCCGTCAAAAGCGCAGTTGCAAGCAGGAATGCAGTCATCAGCAAGTTTTGCATGAAGTTGTTGGAAGCCAGCACTGTTCCCGCTTCGTCGCTGTCGGCATTGAATTGAATCAAAGCGTTGAGTGGAATAATGAACAAGCCGCCCATGATGCCATACACAAGGAATAATGCGGCTATCAGCCACAGCGAGTGAATGCTTGGCAAAATAAACAGCGACACCGTTACGCCCAGCGCACCAAGCGGCACCACGCCTGTTTCGATGAACTCTTCGGAGGCTTTTCCCGCAATAAACGCCCCAATCATCACGCCGATTCCGCCGATGCCTAACAGCCCGTTGGCAAGCGTTGTGCTTTGAACGTGCAATGTCTCTTTCAAATAAGCTGGAAACGTCGCTAATACTACTTGGTTGATGCCCCAAAAGACGGAAATTGCGATGATGGAAAGCCAAATTACTTTTTGTGCGCGAACCTTACCGAGATTTTCCCGCAAATAGCCAAAGGTCAGGTATTTCCTTGTGTTGAAGTGAAGGCGCGTGTCGGTATCGTGTTTTTTGGGCAAGCGTAAGGTGAAGAGAAATTCCGTTACCGAAAACGCCACCAAAAGCCAACCGAGCGGCGCGAAAGATTGCACCAATGCTTGTAATGATGCGGCATCTGGAGCAATAATTTTTTCAAATAACACCGAAAAAGCAACCGTTCCGCCTAAAATTGCCACAATCGTGATTGCCTGAACGTAGGCATTCGCGCCAGCAATGTTTTCTTTTCCAACCAATTCCTTGATGTAGCCGTACTTTGCGGGCGAATAAAATGCCGCCTGAACGCCCAGAAGCAGCGTCATTGCAAAGGCGACCTCGAACCAGCCCATGTAATACGACAGCGTAATGCCAAGCGTAAGCGGAATAGCCACAGCCGCCGCGATAGTAATGATGCGGTTTTTGGGGAATTTATCGGCGAGAAAACCTGTCGGCGTGAAAAATAGCACAAACGGCAGCACAATACACGCATTCACAAGTTCCGTGAGAATGACTTGCGTTGAGCCGTCGTAGAATTTGAAAATCGTGTTTTGGATGATGATTTTATGCCCAAGGTCGGTAAAGGCATTCAGAAATGCAATGATAAGATAGGCAAGAAAGCCGCGTATTTTCAGGAGTTTGAGCATGAAGGATGAAAAATGTGTCCAAAAGATATTGAATTATGCTTGATGCCAACAAGCAAGCAAATATGCGTGGAGCATCATACTTGCAATATCATTTTTTTTGCTATTTTTACAACATCAATTTTTTCCACTTTCACTTTTGATGCGCAATGGAAGCACTTCTCACAACGGATGTAAGCTATATTTCCGACAGCACGGGAACAACAACAGCCGCAGTTATTCCGATTCAGTTGTGGCGCGAGATTGAGCGTGAAATCGCCTCCGAGCGAGAAACCGCTTATCTTTCCGAAAGTACAACGATGAAAAGAAGAATCGTAGAATCTATGCAGGAACGTGGTACTATTTCATTTGAGGAAGCCTGTGCTAAACTTGGAATTCAGCCAGAAGGGTTTTGAAGATTTTGCATGGTGGATTGAAAACGACCGAAAAATGACCAGCAAAATTATCAAACTTATGTACGCCACTCGCACATCACCTTTTGAAGGTATTGGTAAACCCGAAGCCCTCAAATACGATATGCGCGGGTGTTGGTCGCGGCGCATTGATGAAAAGCATCGGCTCGTGTACGAAGTTTTTGCAGACCGCATTCTTGTTCACGCTTGTCGGTATCACTACGATAAATAAAATTATAAATCCCGCACAAAATCTCGCTTCCCGCCTCGCTTCTCCATAAGCTGAACCTCTTTAATCACAATATCGTGCGAAACTGCTTTGCACATATCGTACACCGTGAGAGCGGCTATTGATGCGCCCGTCAGGGCTTCCATCTCCACGCCTGTTTTTGCGGTAATTGTTGTTGTGCAATCAATCACAATTTCCCCATCATCATTTACCGAAACATCTATCCCGCAATGCTCCAAGCCAAGCGGATGACAGAGCGGAATGAGTTCGCCTGTGCGCTTGGCAGCCATTACGCCAGCAATTATCGCCGTTTGAAAGACTGCGCCTTTAGCGGTGCGAATCTCGCCTTGTTCCAGAAGCCGCATCACATCTTGCCCCACCGCTACAATCGCCCGCGCCCGTGCAAGCCGCTTCGTTACTGCTTTTTCAGCGACATTTACCATTGTTGGAGCGTTGTTGGAATCAAGATGCGTGAGCATTGTGTATAGCTTTTGGTTGATAGTGCTAGTTTTTTGCTTTTTTTCCTTATCCTTTTGCTTTTGCAAGTGCTTCCGTTACTGCTTTCCAAGGCAACAAGACACATTTAATGCGGGCTGGAAACTGCTTCACTCCTTCAAAAGCTCGTAGCTGTGCGTCTTGCGAGATACTGTGCGGTTTATTGTGAAGAAAGTTCGTGAAAGATTCGGCGAGTTGCCTGATTTCATCAGGTGTGCAGCCTTTGAGAGCATCGGTCATTATTGATGCAGAGGCTTTCATTACCGCGCAGCCAAAGCCGATGAAGGAGATTTCTTCACACATAGTTGAATCTTCTGTAAATCGCATCATTACTCGAACTTCATCGCCGCAGAGCATATTCAGCTCTGTATGGTCGTGCGTGGCATTCCCCAAAACGCCGTAGTTATGCGGTTCTTTGGAAAGGTGGAGGATGGTTTCGTGATAAATATTTTGCACGATATTCTCGTCAAGTTCAGTTTTGATGGGCTGTTCAAGCAATTTTTTCATACTTCATCAATGATAAATCTCATTCCTCATCCTCATCCACACCGCCTTCTAAGCCCTGTATGCCCAAATGATATTTTACCACCTCGACCACTTCTTTCATCTGAAACGGCTTCGTGATATAGTCCACCGCGCCAAGCTGCAAGCCCTTATCACGGTCTGGAACAGTGCTGAGAAAAATCACCTTTACTTCAGGAGCCATAATTTTCAGCACTTGGCACGTTTTGTAGCCGTTCAAGCCTTCCAAAATAATGTCGAGTAAAATCAGGTCAGGCTTGAAGTTTTGCACTAATTTTAATGCGGCTTCGCCTGAAGATGCCGTAAACACGTCGAATCCAGCTCCAGCAAGAATTTGAAATAAGAGTTTCAAACTCATTTCGTGGTCATCTACGACCAAAATAGATTTTCCAAATTTTTTCATACTACCCTTCCTCACACAAGGTTAAACATCACGATTGAAAATAATTGGTGAATTTTTCTCAAAACAGCATCACATCTATCGGCGCATCTTCTTCAAGATGTGCATCAATATCCAAAAATACAAAACCATCGGCTTCGGTCAATGACGTAAGCATAAAAGATTCTTGTTTTTCGAGCGGAATCGCTAGAGGCGGCATCATTGCTGAGATTTCTGGCAAAGAATTTTGCGCCGAATATTCCAAGCGCACACGCAAAAATTCCGCTCGTCCGCCAGAATTTACCAAGTTTTTACTCATTCGCGCTCGGACGACGCGCCAAGCGTGTGTGCGCCCCCGCATGGATGCAATCACGGGTTGCACATAGTGAATAAAGCACATCAGCGTCGAAACGGGATTACCCGGAAGCCCGAAAAGCAGCGTGTTTTCTCGCTTGGCAAAGAAGAGCGGCTTACCAGGCTTTTGACGCACTCGCCAGAAGATTGTCTCAAAGCCCAGCCTTTGCGCGGCTTCTTTGATATGGTCATGTTCACCCACCGAAACGCCACCTGTTGTACAGATAATATCACATACGTTGGCAGCTTCAGAAAGCGCGTCAATACTTGCTTGTAGGCTATCAGCGACGTGGTGCATCATTGTACACACACCTCCTGCACTTTCGATAGCTGCTTGAAGCATGGGCGTATTTGCATCGTAAATTTGTCCCTCGCGCAAGCGGCTTCCCTCACCCAACCCTCTCCCAGAGGGAGAGGGCTTTATCCGAAAACCCTCTCCCTCTGGGAGAGGGTGCGCGAAGCGCGGGTGAGGGCTTTTTATCTGCGTAATAATTTCCGTTCCCGTCGCTATCAAGCCCAAATGTGGTGCGGCAAAGACGGGCAATTCCGCATAGCCGCACTGCGCCGCAAGTGCAATATGCGCTGGACGCAATGCCGTCTGAGAACGCAACACACACGCGCCTTGCGGGTATTCCGCACCTTGCACCCGAACCCATTGCCCTTTGCTCACCAACTTTTTGACAAGAATATTTTCGCCCTGAATTTCAACATCCTCAATGGGAATTACCGTATCGGCACCATCCGGCAAGACCGCACCAGTACTGATGCGCACGGCATCTCCTTCATCCAGTTTTTGCGAAAAAGGAAGCGAAAAAGGATTGCCTGCCGCACTTTCGCCAATGAGTTTGTACGCCGTTGTATTCTCTGCAAAGCGCACCGTTACGCCATCCATCGCACTATTGGTGAAGCGTGGCGAAGGCTCTTTTGCCGAAATATCCTCTGCAAGCGTGCAACCATGAGCTTTTGCGAGAGGAATAGTTTCCACTCGTGCGCTTGGCGTATGCTCTTGCACAAGGCGTTTTGCTTCTGAAATGGTAATCATAATTTTCCAAATTTCTTAATCTTGAAGTTTAGATAAACTCTTGCGCCGCCCTCATCCCAACCCTTCTCCCAGAGGGAGAAGGGCAAGATTCTATGCGGGTTCTGAAGCCCTCTCCCTCTGGGAGAGGGTTGGGTGAGGGCTTCGTGCAGGTCATGGTTTTATGCGGCTTTCAGAATTTTATCTAAACTTCAATTAATCCCGATACACTTCTTTTCGGTCGCCGAGCTTGATAATATCAACGATGCGAACACTATCATCAATATCATAAATTATCCGAAATTCGCCAATGCGAATGCGATATTGTTCTTTTTTCGTCTCCATTTTTTTGCATCCTGAAGGACGCGGATTCTCTGCCAGTGCATCAATCGCTTTCCGAAGTCGAAGATAAATAGACCGCCGCGAAAGGCTTTCAAGCTGCTTCGAGGCTTTCTTCTGCAACTGAACTGTATATTTCGTATTCATTGGTGCGTACTTCAGAAAAAGATTCAGGAGAAGGCGTAAGAACGTTGAATTTTGCGTCGAGGTCGGCTCGGACAAGCTCCCAAGGCACGGACTCGCCATCATCTTCCTCGTCATCATCTTCCTCAAGCATCTTGAACGTGAGTGCATCGTCTAAATCGTCCACCAAATGCAGATATGCCGCAATCGGTAGGATTATTGCGGTTTGTACGCCATCGGCATCACGAACATATTGCACCAACTCTTCGCAATCGTGGGTGTAGTACGTGCGAAATTCCGCCGCATTTTCCTCGCTCAATGCCCATTTTTCGCGGAGTTTGAGCATTTCAGCCATCACGATAGCGTTATCTGCTTCGCCATACTGATTTTTAGGTAAATCCCGTGCAGCAAGCTCGCCGCAGATGATGGGTTCGACTTCATTCAGCACTTTTTCGTACATTCTGTTCGGCACGATAGCCGCACTGCGTCTGCCTTCGCTGTCGAATACAAACATCACACCTTCAATCTGTAATTCTTTTTCTTCAAGCTCTTCCATGATATTCTCCTTGTCCTTGAAAAATTGTTCAACATTCAGGTAACTCACCTTACGCAAAAGACCCTCACCCAACCCTCTCCCAGAGGGAGAGGGCTTCAGAGCTAGTCTCCACCAACCCTCGCCCTCTGGGAGAGGGTCTCGCGCAGCGAGGGGTGAGGGCGGCGTGAGAGTTTGCGTAAGGTGAACAGGTAATATTTTCAACCACCAATCGCCGACATAGAATCAAACAGTTCGCCGTGCGCGTGGCTCTGCTCTTCGGCTTCGATACCGTCCTTGTGGCGATGCGCTATACAATCCAGCAATCGCTCACGAAGCTCATCATTGCTTGCTCCATCGCGGAGAAGCTGCTTCACGTCCAATACACCATTGTCGTACAAACAGGTTTTCAAAATACCTTTCGCCGTGATGCGAATACGATTACACGCACCGCAAAACGTCCGCGAGAAGCCAGCAATGATGCCGATTCTGCCCTTGTACGACGGCACACGATACATGGTTGCTGTTGCCGATTCCGTGCGTCCGATGCTTTCAAGATGTGGAAAATGCGAGCGCAAATGTGCCTCAATCGCCGCATCATTCCACGCGATTGCAGGGCTTGACTGATTTTTCGCACCATTAAACGGCATTTCCTCAATAAAGCGCATATCAAAGCTGTGAAGCCGCGTCAGTTCTGCCATTGAGACAATATCGTGTGAATTTTTCCCGTCCATAATCACCGCATTCACGGAAAGGTGAATATTCGACTCCAAGAGCGCGTGAAATGTGGCGTGGACGCTTTCAAACTCGTCGCGGCGTGTAAGTTCGTGAAAGCGGTTTTTGTCAAATGAGTCCATGCTGAGATTGACCGATGCCACACCAAGCCTCACCAAATCTGGTACTTTATCCGCAATGCCAACGCCGTTGGTAGTAATATGCACTTCCTCAATACCGCGTATTTGCTTAATTTCACGAATAAGTTCCAAAAGATTCGGGCGCAAAAAGGGTTCGCCGCCCGTCAAGCGAATTTTCCGTACCCCAAAACCCGCACAAACACTTACAATACGCAGAATTTCCTCATCGGTGAGCAAATGTTTTTGTGCCAGAAAGCGCATATTCTCTGGCATACAATAGGTGCAGCGCAGATTGCATTTGTCGGTGAGCGCGAGGCGTACATACGTTATCGGGCGACCGTAATTGTCAAGAGCAACATCCCCGAAAGCTCTTGAATGCTGGTGTTGTGCTAATGTTGCTTGCGGCGAAAGGACAGGCAGTTGCATAAAGGTAAAATCACTTTTTCGATTGACCGTTTCAGAAAGAATTGCTAATATAGCGAGAAATTATGCGGTTTGGAGCATTTTTTTGTTGTGAAGTTTGTGAAATTTTCTCTTTTAACAATCACGAATACGATGAATAATAGCATTGAAATCTACACCAGCCCTGATAATCAAAGCATAGTCAATGTGCGCTTTGAGGGTGAAACCGTTTGGCTCAACCGCCACCAGCTTTCCGAACTTTTTGATAGAGATATTAAAACGATTGGAAAGCATATCAATAACATATTCTCCGAAGATGAATTAGAAGAACATTCAGTTGTCGCAAAATTTGCGACAACTGCGAACGATGGAAAAATGTATCAGGTAGAACATTACAATCTCGACGTTATCATCTCGGTAGGATACCGCGTGAAATCCAAGCGCGGCACACAATTCCGCCAACGGGCAACACGCCGCTGACTATCTCGTGCAAGGCTACGCGCTGAATAAACAACGCCTTGCCGAAAAAGAAATGCAGGTGGAAACACTTAAAACAGGTATTCGTATTTTGAGCCGAACAATCGAAGAACAAGCCAACAGAGCCGATGAAACCACAACAGAAACATTACAGCTTTTTGCTCAAGGCTTGGCACTGCTCGACGATTACGACCACGAAGCCCTTGACACCGAAGGTAAAACCTTGCATTCCGCAATCTACCCAACAAAGCAAGAGTATTTGGACGTGATACATTCGATGAAATCTGAATTTTCTTCCGATGTTTTTGCAAAGCCGAAAGACAATGGCTTTGACAGCGCGATTGAGCAGATTCGGCAAAGTTTTGCGGGCGAGGAATTATATCCGAGCATTGAGGAAAAAGCTGCAACTTGCTCTATTTAATTGTGAAGAACCACGCCTTTGCCGACGGGAACAAGCGCATTGGCGCAGCGTGTTTTCTCTATTTTTTGGAACGAAACAATTTGCTCAAAAACGCCAACAATACGCCTATCATCAGCAATGAAGCCCTTGCGTCGCTGACGTTATTCGTGGCATCCAGCAAGCCTGATGAAATGAAAACGGTGAAGAATGTGATTCTTAGTATTTTGAATCGAACCTGAATGCACATAAAACAACCATGAGCCAATCTCAAAAATTTCTCGTAACAATTTTAAGCGGCAAGTCCGATGCAAGCATAGATTTTGAAGCATTATGCGCAATGCTGCGGCGAATAGGTTTTACAGAACGCATTCGCGGAAGCCATCACATTTTCACCAAAGACGGTGTAGAAGAAATCATCAACATTCAGCCCAAAGGACGAGCAGCCAAGCCGTATCAAGTCAAACAAATTCGCAATCTGATTGTCAAATATCGTTTAGGAAACACCAATGAATCGTGAACAAGCAATGCTGGAACATCAAATACTTCATTATGAAATTATTCTATATTGGAGTGCTGAAGATAATGCCTACATCGCAGAAGTCCCTGAACTCGCGGGCTGCATGGCGGACGGCGCAAGCTACGCGGAAGCACTCCACAATGCGGAAATCATTATCCGAGAATGGCTGGAAACCGCACAGGAGCTTGGTCGGACAATTCCTGAGGCAAAAGGGCGACGCTTGATGTATGCGTAAAAACTCAGATGGAAACAATTTTTTGGAAATAATTATCAAATGAAGACAAGTAATTATCAGCGTTACAGCCGACATCTCCTCTTACCCGAAGTCGGAATAGAGGGACAAGAACGCCTTTCTGCCGCAAAAGTTCTCATCATCGGCGCGGGCGGTCTTGGCTCACCGGCGGCTCTATACCTTGCTGCGGCGGGCATTGGAACGCTTGGAATTGTGGATGGTGATGTCGTTGATGAATCGAACTTGCAACGCCAAATTTTGCACACAACGGCAAACATCGGCAAACGCAAGGTGGAATCAGCCGTGCAGCAGATTTCGGCACTCAATCCACACGTTTCCGTGCAGTGCCACGACACAATGCTGAATCGCCAGAACGCGCTTGAAATCTTGTCTCTGTACGATATTGTGCTGGACGGAACGGATAATTTCGCCACGCGCTATCTCGTGAACGATGCGTGTTTTTTCCTTCAAAAGCCTCTTGTTTACGGCTCGGTATATCGCTTCGATGGTCAAATTTCTAGCTTTGATGCCTCTCGTGGGACGGGCTGTTATCGCTGTTTGTATCCCACGCCTCCACCGCCGGAGCTTGTGCCGAACTGCGCTGAAGGCGGCGTTTTAGGCGTACTTCCGGGAATTATTGGTACATTGCAAGCAACCGAAGTGATAAAAATAATTCTCGGCATCGGCGAAGCACTTTTTGGAAAACTTCTGCTCGCAAACCCGCTTCAGATGGACTTCACGAGTATTTCCTTTCCGCGCAATCCCGCGTGTCCGCTTTGTGGAAATACGCCGACTATCACAGAATTACAAGATTACGAAGCATTTTGCAATCCCCTTTCACCAACTGAGCAATCATACACACCGCATGGAATCTCGCTTGCAGAGCTTGAAGAGTTGCACCAACGCTCAGAAAATCTCGTGCTGATAGATGTCCGCGAGGCGCATGAACGCTTGCTTTCGCGTATTGAACCAAGCCAGCATATTCCTCTTGGCAATCTCGCAGAACAGGCGCAAAATCTCGACCCAACAAACGCAATCGTGCTGTACTGCGCCTCTGGCAAACGCAGCCAGAAAGCCGCATCAATACTCCATTCTCAACATTTTCCAAACATCCACCACCTACGCGGCGGCATCAACAATTACCTCCAAAGCGCACAAATACTCACTCTCTCGACAAAATAATCAAAAAATGAGCGGCAAAAAATCCCAGTAATCCCAAACATCCACAATAATCCCAGTCCATGAACATCACCGTAAAATTCTTCGCACTCGGACGCGAACTCATTGGCAAGAGCGCACTCACACTTGATGTGGAAGAAGGCACAAGCGTCGAACACGTGCTGACGCGCCTTCAAGCCGAGCATCCAAATTTTGCAAAACTGCCATCCTTCGTAACGGCAGTAAATACGCGCTATGCAGACAAAACCATTGTACTGAAAAATAACGATGAACTTGCAATCATTCCGCCCGTGAGTGGTGGGTAACTTTTTAACCGAAATAATTGTATGCGTAAAACTCTTGTATTCATGCTGGCTCTGGGCGTTTTGCTTCAGGCGTACGCTACTGCGCAGGTAGCGGTTATCAATAAATTCTTCAATAGTGGCGGAAAATCATCGGGCGAAGGTGATATTATCGAACTTCTTGTGGTGCAGGACAAGCTGGATATGCGCGGAATGGTGCTGCGCGATTTTGCGGAAGAAGAAGGTAATTTCCATCCCGAAGCAGAAAAGCAAATTGGCGGCTTTCGCTTTGCCAATCACCCGCTTTGGAGCAACGTGCGCTCAGGAACACTGCTCGTACTTTCTGTTTCACAAGATTCTATGCGCCTTCTGGGCAATGAAGTTTATTTTGTCGGCTTGCGAGATACGCGCTTTTTTCAGGAACTCTTTTCTGATGCGAGCATGAATATCGGCATGGAAGATGTTGTAATGCTCGAAAAAGGAGATAACGCACACACTTGTATTCATGCGGCTGTGGTAGGATTTGAAGAAAGCAAACGCCCACGCTTTGCACCGCAATTATACACGGCTTCCCTGCCTAAAAAACCGCTCGAAAAAACTTCCAAAACCTCACCTTTTTTCATTGCAGATAATCCAACGGCTCACCTTGCCGATTTTACTGGTTCGCACTGCCATACCAGTTCTGATGCGCAGTTTGGGGTGGCAAACAACCCAGAAAATCAGCGTTTTATTGATGAGCTTCGGCGGAAGAGGAAATAGTAACTTCCCTCATTTTTTTGTACATTTGAGAAATTCATACTTTTCACTCTCTTACTTAAAAAAAATGCAAACCTACGAATGCGTTGCAACTATTGAGAAGCAAGGTTTTCTGCGCTTGCCAGAGCATCTCGGTAAAATAATTGAGCCTCGACAAAAAGTACGCATCCTTGTTATGCTGGAGGATGAGGAAGAACGTGCATGGAATACGTTTGTTGCCGAGCAATTCATCAATGGCTACAGCGAACAAGATTCTATCTATGATTCTTTATAGGAAGCCGCATGAGAACCTACAATATCGGTGAAATTCTGCTATGCGCATTCCCATTTTCTAACGGACAAATCAAGAAACGCCCTGCTTTAGTTGTGCTTGATTACGGCGACAATGATGTACTTGTAAGCCGCATTACTTCTCATATTCCTCAAAACGAATTTGATTACAACATTGTTGAATGGCAGACAGCTGGACTTCTCCTGCCCTCGACTATTCGAGCATCAAAGATTGTACATCTTGAAAAAATATATCTTGAACGCTCTCTTGGTCGGCTTGAACAAAGTGATATTGCTGCCTTCAGACCTATTTTGCTCTCCATTTTTGAAACTTTCAAATAGCGAGAAATGCACCACATTCACCTCTCCGAAACACCGCTCAACATCGCACAAATACTCGCTTCTGTGCAAGACGACTCCTGCGGCGCAGTAAACATTTTCGTTGGAACAGTGCGCAATACAACTGTCGCAAAAGCCGTTCTACGCCTTGAGTTTGAGGCTTATCCCGCTATGGCACTCCGCGAAATGGAGCAGATTGCAAACGATATACAAGCAAGATGGAATGCGGCTTCGGTGGCAATTCATCATCGCACGGGAAGCGTGGAAGTTGGTGGCATTGCCGTTGTGATTGCCGTTGCCACGCCTCACCGCAAAGCCAGCTTTGAAGCCTGTGAATACGCCATTGATACGCTCAAAACCACCGTTCCGATATGGAAAAAAGAAATCTTCGAGGATGGCGAAGTCTGGGTTACGCCGCACGCATGAAGAAGGGATGAAGGATGAAATTTGAAGGATGAAATTTGAGGGATGAAGTTTGACATAAAAAAACGCTGCAACCAAGATGATTACAGCGTTGTCTGTGTGTTTGGAAGTGTTCCCCTTTTGTATTCCAACTGCTCTTCCAATTGTCGTTATCTTTCACTGTTTTTCTGCACTCATTTTCGCTAAATCCAGCACGAAATCGTGCTTTTCTAGTAGTTCCTGTGTTATCACATTGCCATAGTGATGTTTCCATTCGCTAATCATGTACTCGTGCGGCATATCAGCAAATGCGCCGTATTCGTGGAGATATTGCATGAATGTATTTCCCGTGCGGTCGAATTGCTGGAAAATAGAATCCTCCAAGCCTGTAAAATCCATCACGTCCACATTCATTTTTTCGCACAATGCCTTGTTAAAGGCTGGTGTTGCCTTCACCCATTTGCCTTCCAAATACAATTCCGTCGCACCGTGAAAAACGAGCTTATTGGTCTGCAAGAACCGTTCTACGCGCTCTGTGGCGATGTGATTGCAAACAATAAAAAACGACAAACGCGAAGGAATACCCACCGCCCGCGCCGAGGCTGCAAGCAGAATCGCCTTGCTCACACAATGCCCTGAACGCCGCGTCATAACAACGCTTGCCTTCGAGCCGACGGGACGCAAATCCAAATAATACGGGTCATAATACCAACCGTCGCGGACGGCATTGTATAACTGCACTGCTTGTTCGACTTGATGTTGTGAGCCTTCCACGTTCTTTTCCGCAAAAGAGCGTACTTCGGAGTGGTCGAAATCAAGGAAATACGTAGGTTGAAGGTATTCGGTCATATGATAGCTTTGGATGAGTGGTTAAGAATGCTCTACCGTAGAAGTCTGATTTTGTGAGGCTTTCGCTTCATTTGTTTTGGCAATGTTTCGCACGTACAAGGTTTTCAGCACCGATGCAACCACATTCCCTTTTTCATCGCGCACTTCGACGGTGAATTGCGGTTCGTACTTGGTGTTTTCGTCGGTACGATTTTTGATGTCCTGAATCTGCTCTTCCGACAGCCGAAACTCGCACCAAACCTTGCCTTTGCCGGGCAAAAGGAATTTTATTTCCGCCGCTTTATCCCACACAATATAGTTCGAGCCGAGATTATTGATGAGCATAAACACGTAAATCGGGTCGGTCATGGCGTAGAGCGAGCCGCCAAAATGGGTGCGGAAATAATTAGAATTATACCACCGAAGCGGCATCTCTACTCGCACGTAGCGAAAATCCTCGCTAATAGTTTTTATCTTCACCCCCGCCCCAAAGTATGGTCCGTAGATGTTCAGCAAAAACTTCAGCAGCTTCGGTCCAATCTTGAATTTCCGAAAACCGCCTTGCTTGAATTTTTTGTGATGCGTGCTTAGCGGCTGGTGTTTTGTTTGATTTGAATTATTCATTTTCTCATCTTCCGCAATAAAAATTTCACATTGACTAGCTCGTTACTTGCCAAAACACAATTAACCAAGCTGTGTTAGCCTTCTGTTTGGCTATTAAAATATTGAATTATCTTTTCCTCGTATTCTGTTTTGTGTTCTGATTTCATAATATTGGCGTGCTTTGCATTTTTCACAGTCCATAAATTGGTCGGTACAGGGCTGTTTTTTTCAAAGACTTTCCCCATGCTTACTGGTGTCCAATCATCATTCATAGCGTATATCAACTGCATAGATTTCAATCGCTTTGCATCTTTGATACGCTCTTGCATATTAATTTTCCTTTTGTATTGAGGCAAAAAGAAATTTAGCACCATGAGAACTTTGTATGCCACGGGAAAATGTATCCAAAACTCAGGCAAACTCGTTGCCGCACTTTCAATAATAGCAAAATCATATTTGTGTGTTGCGTCGGCAAATGCAATAGTAGCCCATTGTCCCCCAAGCGAGATACCAAAATATCCTATTGGTAAATCTGGAGTTAGCTCACAAGCCTTGATTCCAATTGCAACAATATCTTCAAAATATGAAAAATTACCATGTGTACTTTCGCCAAAGCCATTGATGTCAAAAACGAGCGTATTATACCCGTTTTTCCGTAATAAATCAGTGTACCCATTTTTAATAAAATACCCTTTTGCTTCTTTGCCCATTGGATGCCCCAAAACTATTGTTGCTTTTGCTTTTTCGGTCAAGGCCTTCGCAAAAAGCGCAGAAATGATGCCGCCAGATTTACTTCTCGTCTGAAGTCGCTGCCACTCACTTTGTTGTTCTAGTGGTAATGGATTTTGCCACTTTACCATAAAACGCCCAAAAAATGGTTTTTTGAGAATTTTGTACATGCTGCCCTTTGCTATTAGAAAATTTTTAAAATACTTTTTGAAGATTTATTACTGCTTAACTTCCTCGACATGTACATTCACATTTGATGTGCGCTCGCAATCTAGTGCTTGTTTCTTCAACCATTCAAGCGGAATTTGCCACAAAGAATCTTTAAACTGTGAGCGAAAAAAGTTCAAATGCCCGATAGAATCTGCGTTTGCATCGCGTGGAAGAATGTGCAAACGTTCAATATTTGCCGAAGAATACGCTGCTGCAAGATTGTCCACCGCTTGTTTTGGAGCATTTTCGTCGTCGTCAATGCTGATGACAAGCATATTTTGTGTGAGGCGTGGAAAGTACGAAACACCAGATTTTACCATACCTGTAACGCCTTTTTCGTTCAAAATAACTTCCGACCAATCGCGCGAAACATTTGTTGGTAAGTCCTCACCCAAGCCATGTGTTTTCGAGGGAAAATAGCCAAAAAGTTTGGTGAGAAGCGGCATAGAAACAGCAAATACGAACCACGCTCTGTACTTGTGCCATCCCGTAAACCCGCGCCAGTAGCCTTGCTGCGAGGCGACTGTTACAAACGCCGCGACGTCAAGGCTTGCACCCGTCATACCCAAACAATTTCCCCCAAAGCTATGTCCAATCACGTACAAGGGCTGGTCAGGATGCGCTTGGCGGATAAAGCCCACCATTGCTGGGTAATCCTCCATTCCCCATGTGGCGTAGCTTGTGTCGGACGTGCGAATATCGCCGTGCTTGGAAAGACCAATGTCGGAATAATCGTAGGTGTAAGCGTGGTAGCCAAGTTCGGCGCAGTAGGCAGCAAATTTGTAGTAAAACGATTGCTTCATACCTGTTGCGACGCTGATGAGCAGAGAACGTCCGTTTGGTATGGACGGCGTAAATGCTGTTGCGGTGAGGCTTCGCCCGTTTGGTTTTGATACTTGAAATGCTTGCATTTTACTAAACGATTGGTCAATAAAAAGACTGTTTTATTCGCAGACAAGAGTGTCTGCGCTACCACAAATACTGGCTTCGGCAGAGCAGACTGAGCGCAACGCTTACTTGTCTGCTCAAATATTATCTGCCTCAACTCGGCTGCACAAAGCGTAATCGTGCGCGTTCCAGCGTTTCATCAACAAAGCGTGTTTCGCCGTAAATGCGCATAAACAGTACCGCACCTTCAAATTCCTGTACGATTTCCTCTGAAATTTTCCGTGCTACTTCTGGCTGATACGTATGCTCGTAAATATGCGCCATTGCAGCAATCCAATCCTCAAAAAAAGCGCGGATAAACGGCGTAAACTCTGCATTTGTGCCAAGCGTTTCCAGCGCAGTATTTGCCATAAGGCAGCCGCCTTCTGCCGTTGCAAAAAGCCGTTTTGCTTTGCCCAAAAACTTCTCCAATTTTTCTTGTGGACTGAGCGCATTCCCAAAGGCAGGAGCAAACAGCGACTTCTTAAAATGGAAATGAACGCCCTGTAAGACAGCTTTCATCAATTCTTCCTTGCTGGAAAAGTAATGATAAAACAAACCTTTGGTTAAGCCACACGCCTCGGCAAGGTCGGACATGGAAGTATTGTGGTAGCCTCGCTTGCGGAAGACTCCAGCAGAAATGAAGAGAATTTCTTCTTTGGTAATTTTTTGAACGGGCATTGTTTTCTCGCTTGTTGATTGATATAGTGCAATTTTACTAAACGAACGTTTAATATGCAAGAGATTTTTTACTTATTCTGTGTATGGTCAGGTGGCTCTCCTCGTCGGGCGGCTGTTATCACAAGCACAGTAGCCGTCCGGCGAGTGTACACGCGACTCTTGTAGAAAAACCCGCCGGACGGTCAAGAAACCGCCCGACGGGATAATTCCTCAACCAGTTACTTCATTTTTTGCAAACTCCGACTTTCATGCTATATTTGTGTCTGATAAAAAACGATAGGCACAAACAAGACGAGATAATCCTACTACATCCTACGAAAAGTGCATTCTGCTGCGTCGTGAATTTCCGCTTCGTGCTTCATCTAGTGCATACCGCATCATTCCTCGCTATGCACCTGATATTGCTCACAATATTTTTCGATAATTCTTCCTCTCCATTTTCAAATCTTCTTTGTTTATGATAGCACAGTTACGTTTGTTGCACAGGGCATCATTACTCAGTGCTATGCTTTTTTTTGGTCTCTTCGTACCGATTTCTTTCCTGAACGCCCAAGTTGTATCTACCTTTGCAGGTAACGGCACCACTGGAAATGCGAATGGAACAGGCACGGCTGCTCGATTCGATGGTCCGATTGATATTGCTGCTGATGGTGCGGGAAATTTCTACGTTGCCGACAGAGGCAATCACCTTATTCGCAAGATTACAAGTGCTGCTGCTGTCACGACATTTGCTGGTAGCACTAATGGCTGGCTGGATGCCACAGGTACAGGAGCGCGATTCAGCTCGCCCTCTGGCGTTGCGGTGGATGCTTCAGGAAATGTCTATGTGGCGGACTTTGGCAATAATCGTATTCGCAAAATCACTCCAGGCGGCGTTGTTACAACGTTTGCAGGAAGCGGTACGGCAGGAAATGCCGATGGAAACGGTACCGCAGCTCAGTTTAGAAATCCATACGGTGTTGCGGTGGACGCTTCGGGAAATGTCTATGTGGCGGATTATCAAAATCATGCTATTCGCGTGATTACTCCCTCTGGAGACGTAACGACCCTTGCAGGAAGTACACAAGGTTTTGCCGATGGTACAGGTACGGCAGCACGATTTTCTAACCCTTCTAGCGTTGCGATTGCGCCGTCAGGAAATATCATCGTTGTTGACCAAGGAAACAGCACCATTCGTGAAGTTACCCCCGCAGGAGTAGTAACGGCACTTGCAGGTGGGAACGGTCTCAATGGCTTTGCAAACGGCACTGGTACTGTTGCGCGATTCAATAATCCGATTGGTCTTGCTATTGATGGAGCAGGAAATATCACGCTTGGCGACCAAAGTAACAATCGTATTCGCGTCATCACGCCTAGCGGCGCAGCGACGACGATTGCAGGTGCGGCAGCAAGCGGCTTTACTAAGTACCTATTGAAAAGAAATTCGGTATTCTGAGCCAATAGCATTAAGGACACGGTAAACTTCGGTACGGAGTGCGGTGAAAGACTCAAAGGCTGCCAGACGAATCCAGTAATGCTTCATT
>JAAFIV010000058.1 GCA_013298775.1 Ignavibacteria bacterium
GCTGCTGATAGCCACCGCCACCTTGACGATTGTAACCGTCGCGCTGTTGATAGCCGCCGCCCTGTTGATAGCCACCACCGCCGCCTTGACGGTTGTAGCCGTCACGCTGCTGATAGCCGCCGCCTTGCTGATAGCCACCGCCGCCTTGACGGTTGTAGCCGTCGCGCTGCTGATAGCCACCGCCACCACCTTGTTGATAGCCGCCACCGCCTTGACGATTGTAACCGTCGCGCTGCTGATAGCCACCGCCGCCGCCGTAATTACCGCCGCCTTGACGATTGTAACCGTCGCGGTTGCCGTAGTTGTCGCGCTGCTGATACCCACCGCCACCGCCGTAATTACCACCACCTTGACGGTTGTAATTGTCGCGGTTGCCGTAATTATTATTGCCGTAATTGTTATTACCGTACCCACCGCCGCCTTGACGGTTGTAGTTATCGCGCTGTTGGTAGCCGCCGCCACTGCCGTAGCCGCTTCCAGTCTGGCGATTCGAGCCTTCGCGGTTGCCGTAGTTGTCGCGGTAGCTATCGCGGTTGCTGTCGCCGCGACTTGCGTAGGGGTCGCGGTTACTGTTGTTGTTGTACGAGGTGGAATAGGTGGAACCGTAATTTCCGTAATCCGTCCGTTGTTGGCGTGCTGGACCGGCATTCCCAGTATTTCCCGCGTTATCGGAGTCTCCCTCCGCATTATTGCCAAAAGGCATACGTTCATCGGTATTCATAGCTCAAAGCTCCTGCATCAAAAAAAATGGTGAGGTGATAAAAACTGCAAATCGAACCCAACACATATCAAAAAAAATGAATTGTATAGCTGATATGTACAACTGATTATTTACAACACATAAAGCAAACTCAAAGCGTCATTCGTGATTCATGGTAGCGTAATTGCCAAAGTCTTGTCGAGAACACAAGATGGGAAACAAACAATAACAATGAATATCATTGCGGCAAGCGTTTTTCCCTCACCCCAACCCCTCTCCCAGAGGTAGAGGGGCAGGATTTCAGAGCCTAGCTCTTCTTCCACCCTCGCCCTTTGGGAGAGGGTCGCTCGTAGAGCGGGGTGAGGGCTTACCTTTCTGATATTAGGTTTCAAGCGTGGCGAGAGCGGCATAGAACGCGCTGTTCACACAGAAACCATTGCAGAGCATTGTCATCGTAATTGAACGGAAAAGCAGAAAATACCGGACACTCGGAGAGCGGTGATTTTCCAATCTTCACTGAAAGAGAAATGACGCAACATCGTTACCAATCGAGAAGCTCTAAAAACAGAAAGCGCACGAAACAAACAGGTTCCCTTCATGCTTCGCTTGCTAGTGTGGAAGCGTGGTCTTATCCCTCAGACCACACGCCCATTGCACAGAATTTCTCAATACGCTGTTCAACAAGTTGGTGTGTTGGTATTTGCAGCAAGGTTTGTAATTCGTGAATTAAAGTAGTACGAAGAATCGAGTACATTTGTTCGGGGTTCGCGTGTGCGCCGCCCAGAGGTTCGGGGAGAATTGTATCAACAATGCCGACCGCTTGCAAGTCTGGTGCAGTCAGCTTCAGAGCTTCGGCGGCTTGTTCTTTGTAATCCCAACTGCGCCATAAAATGCTTGAGCAAGATTCGGGCGCGATAACCGAATACCATGAGTTTTCCAGCATCAAAATTCTATCGCCAACTCCTATGCCGAGCGCACCACCAGACGCACCTTCGCCGATGATAACGATAAGAACAGGTGTTTTTAAGGTGGCAAGCAATTTCAAGTTGCGAGCGATTGCCTCTGCCTGACCGCGTTCCTCCGCTTCCAGCCCTGGATACGCGCCGGGCGTGTCCAGAAGGCAGATAACAGGTCGTTTGAAACGTTGTGCCATTTCAAACAAACGATAGGCTTTGCGATAGCCTTCGGGGTCGGGCATACCGAATTTCCGCACCACATTTTGCTTGGTATCGCGTCCTTTTTGATGCCCAATGACCATGACGGGCTTCCCATCAAGACGCGCAAGACCGCCCACTATTGCAGGGTCGTCGCGGAAGGTGCGGTCGCCGTGGAGTTCGGTAAATTCGGTAAAAACATTTTGGCAATAATCCAACGTGTAGGGACGCTGCGGATGCCGCGCAATCTGGACGCGCTGCCACCGTGTGAGCTTGGAATACACATCGGCACGAAGCTGCTCCACACGCGCTTGCAAATGGTCAATTTCCGTGCGGATTTCCTCCGCATTCGGCATTGCACGCATTTCATCAATTTTCTTTTCTAATTCTACGATGGGGCGTTCAAATTCAAGCACAACTTTAGGTGCTGTTTTCGCGGTCGAGCTTTTTTCGCTCACTGCGCCGTCAGTTCCGTTGCTCATAGCGTTGTCGCCGAAAGAAAAGTGTAACAAGAATGTCTATATCCAGCCACAGGGAATAGTGCTTCACATAAAATTCATTCAAACTTTCGAGTGCTTGCGTGGAGAGATGTTCGGGCGAATGCAAATGTGCGAGTCCCGTCAGCCCGATTTTTCCTAGTGTTGAGGGCAAATGCTCTTTGTGTGGCTTGTCGTTAAGAAGATGTTCGCTATCAAGATGTTCTTTATGAAGATGCTCTTTATGAAGATGTTCTGCGAGAGGGTACACTCCAACAATACTTTTTTTACCGCGAAAAACCTCGAAAATATCTCTGAAAATGTTGTTGCCAATGGCGTTTGTACTGCGCTTTTCCTCTTGTGCTGCTTGCTGCTTGCTTTTTGAGCGCGATTTCAAAATTACAAAGGGTAAAGCAATTGTCAAAAGAAAAAGCGAACCAATGAGGTCAAAAATTCGCTTGAGCAAACGATATTTCCATTCGGCAAGATTATACTGCTCCACGACAGGCTGCGTCCCGCCAACGTACTTTTCAACGATGCGCCCCGCAATTACGTCGTCGTACTCTTGCGCAAAGCGGAACGTCGCTCGCTCAGAGGCGGCTGTTTGTGCGGCAATCATGATATTTCGCACAATTTCCGCTCGCGGCATCGCCGTATCAGTGATAATAACTTCGTGGATGTGATATTGCTCAATGATTTTCCGCAAATACGAAATATCGCCAATGACGGGTAATGCTTGATTTGACGAGGCTTGATGTGATGCGCTTTGTGGCTGCTCACCTTTATCCGATTCCGTCGTAATCACGCCCACAATCCGTGCGCGAGTGCGCTTGCCCATGCTTGCTGCGCCGACGGCATCAATTTGAGCAAATAAGTCTCGCGTGAAGGCGTTGTCGCCCACGAAGGCAATGCGCCGCTCGCGCTCCTCGCCCCATGTCCGCTCGAAAAGGCGAGCAATGATGCGCGTTCCAAGCGACATCACCATTCCTAAACCAATCGTTAGAAGCAGCACTCCGCGACTAAACGCATAATCCTTGAAAAAATACGTCAGCGCAGACAAGCCGAAAAATGCGAGCATAAAACCCGAAACAGCCCGCCGCAGCGAGGGTTTGGCGTAGGGCGAGTATTCTCCTGCGCTAATCATGGCAAGCAAACTCACGCACGAGACCACCACAAATACGGTCGGGTAGGCATAGCTCGGAAAGGCGAAAATACGCCCTTTCCAGAGGTACGCGCCGAGCAACATTGCCGCATTCACCGCCAAAATATCCACGAGCGCGAAGCCTACTTCCCAGCGATAGAGCGACAAATATGCCAAAAACGAGCGTAGGAAAATTCCACCCCGCAAAAACGCCAAAAACAACCACGACGAACCGTAGTGTTTTCGCGCAAAAATTTCCATTGCCTCGTAGAAATGCTTTACCTCGTTAATCGCGCTACGCCGCGTACTTTCGCCTTTGTAGTGGATAATGGAGGTGGTGTGCAGGTACATAATTTTCCAGCCCGCTTCCTGAATCCGAAAGCACAAATCCAAATCCTCGCCATACATAAAAAATTCTTCATCAAACCCCACAACCCGCTCCAATGCTTCTCTGCGAATAAACATAAACGCGCCCATCACGGCATCAACGGCGTAGGTTTCGTCCTCGCTGCGAAAGGTTTGATTGTACTGCGCAAAAGCAGGCGATTTAGGGAATAATGCTTGCAACCCAAACACCTTGCAAAAGGAAGCCCACGGCGTTGGGAAACCGCGCCGACAGGCAAGTTGGAACGTTCCGTCTGCGTTCAGCAATTTGCATCCCGTCAAGCCAACATCAGGGCTGGAGCGCATATACGCTAATACAACTTGCATCGTATCTTCGCTGATGAGCGTATCGGGATTCAAGCACAAAACAAACTCCGCGCCGTGTTGCAAAGCCATTTCAAAGCCAATATTATTCGCCGTTCCAAAACCAAAATTCTTTGCAAGGCGCACAAATTCTACCTTCGGGAACATCGGCTCGGCGTAATCAATCGAACCATCGGTGGAATCATTATCCACGACAATAATTTCCGACGGAATCCCCGCAAGTGAAGCCTCCAACGATGCCAAACACGACACAAGCAAGTCCTTGACGTTGTAATTGACAATCACGACGGAAATGTGGATGGGAGCTGGGTTCACGGGGACGGGCGTTGGAAATAATGTGAAAGACAATTCAACGAAACAGAGGCGATAAAGTGGAAATGATGTGAGGGTCTCACTTCCTAGTGAGGCTCTCACTCTCTAGCAGCACGGCGGGAAGATGCGAAAAGAGGGACGCGCAAAGAAGAAAGCGGAAAGTGAGACCCTCGCCCCGAAGACGGGAAGCGAGAGTCTCACAAGAAGCACTTACACATCCAGCAAATGCCCCATTTTCGTTTTCTTGGTGCGCATATAATCAATGTTACGCTCGTTGTGGGGAACTTCAATCGGCACACGCTCGACCACTTCTAAGCCGTAGCTTTCTAGTCCGACGCGCTTTGTAGGATTGTTCGTCATCAGGCGCATTTTCCGTACACCCAAGTCCACGAGGATTTGTGCGCCAATGCCGTAATCACGCGTATCGGGCTGGAAGCCAAGTGCGACGTTTGCTTGCACGGTGTCCATACCTTGTTCTTGCAGCGCGTAGGCGCGAATTTTATTCAGCAAGCCGATTCCACGCCCTTCTTGGCGCATATACAGCACCACGCCTCTGCCTTCGTCCGCAATTTTCTTCATCGCGGCGGTAAGCTGCAAACCGCAGTCGCAGCGCATGGAATGGAAGACATCGCCCGTCAAACATTCCGAGTGAACCCGCACCAATACTGGCTCATCGGGCTTCCATTCGCCTTTGACGAGCGCGACGTGTTCTTTGCCGTCCACCACATTTTGATAGCCAATAATTTTGAACTCGCCAAACTCCGTCGGCATGGCGGCTTCGGCGAATTTGCTGACCAACTTGTCGCTCTGTACGCGGTGTGCAATCAAGTCTTTCACCGTGATAATTTTCATGTTATGCTTACGAGCAAAGGCAAACAGGTCTTCGCCGCGCTTCATTGTGCCGTCGTCGTGGAGAATTTCACAGAGAACGCCACACGGCTTGAGACCTGCAAGGCGCATTAAATCTACGGTTGCTTCGGTGTGTCCCGCGCGGCGCAGCACTCCACCTTCGACGGCAACGAGTGGGAAAATATGCCCGGGTCGCCCTAAGTCGCTTGGTTTCGTGCTTTCGTCCACCATTGCGCGAATCGTAGCGGCGCGGTCGAAGGCGGAAATACCTGAGGTAGTTTTGTGAATGTAGTCCACCGAAACGGTAAACTTTGTGCCGTGCAAGGCAGTATTGGAGCGCACCATTGGCTCAAGGTCAAGTTCTATTGCGCGTTCTGGCGTTACTGAAACGCAGACCAAACCGCGCCCTTCTACCGCCATAAAATTGACCATTTCAGGCGTACAGAGTTCAGACGAACAGATAAGGTCGCCTTCATTTTCGCGGTCTTCATCATCGACAACAATAATTGTTTTGCCGTTTTTGAGGTCTTCAACAGCTTCGGGGATGGTGTTAAATGCGGGATTGAGAGCCATAGCGTGGTGTGGTGAATGGAGAAAGATTTGCCTGGGGCAGGGCGCGTTTGCCCTCACCCCTCGCCCGAAGACGGGGCGAGACCCTCTCCCAGAGAGGGAGAGGGTTGAAGAAAGTTAGCTCTGAAGCCCTCTCCCTCTGGGAGAGGGTTGGGTGAGGGCATCTCTGGAAATCTTACGCTTTCGGCACAATCGTCGCCACAGCAGCTTTATTGACGCGGATTTTCACATTGTCGGAAATATTCACATTCACAACATTGTTATCATTGTCCACCGAAGCAATAGAGCCGTGTATGCCCGACGAAAGAATAACTTTATCGCCTTGTTTCAATGCCTCTAGCAATTTCTTTTGCTCATCTTCACGCTTTTTTTGAGGACGCAAAATCATGAAGTAAAAAATTGCCATTACCGCGCCAAACATAATGACGGTGGAAAGCATTTGCTGTGTGGGGTCGCCGCCTTGTGCGGGCGAGAATGCGAGAAGGAAATTCATTGAAAAATTCATGGTATCGAAAAAGAAAAGTGAAGTATTGGGGAGCGCAGACATTCATTTCTGCGCCAAAATGCTTGCGGAGCGGCGCAGACAGAAGTGTTACGCGCTGCCGAAGCAAATAGCAAAGCCCAAAAATTACGGAAAAATGTCGGATAAGTATGCAGAAATTTATGCAGAAATTTTTACGAGAGATTTTCCAATTCCAAACGCGCTTTCTTTGGCAAAGCAGCAACAATGCAGTTGTAGGAATCATCCACCCACGAAAAGATGATTTTACGCGGCACAGAGCCGTCTAAGGGAACAGTTACCCAGTGTTTTTTGCTCATATGATAGCCAGGCTGTACGTCTTCGTACTGAGCGCGGCGTTCCAAGAGCGCGTCGGGGTCGCCTTTGAGATTGACCGTGCTATCGTCGCTTCCGCCAGCAATAGCGAAAATTTTGCCACCAACCTTGAAAACGGGCGTGATGTCGTCGAAAGGAAGTTCTTCGCTCGCGCCTGTTTTTGTGAGGCAGTATTCGCGGAATTCTTGGAGTGTGAGCATTTTTTTTATTTGCAATGTTGTGAGAGGTGAAAAATTACTCTTTCCCGCAATCAATAATACAAAGCGGCTCTTTCCCATCGCGGAATTCCTGCCGCGTAACAATGCCGCCATCGCCGATAACCTTCGTTTTTACGCCCGCCGCGTGAAGCAGCGTCAAAGCACGGCGAACACTCATGCCGCGCACATTCGGAAGCGTCTTTGCCGTTACGCGCTCGGCAGCGAAATCAGGCTGGAGAAGCTGCACGCTGATTTCCGCATTCGCCCGCACCATTGCACCTGCTTTGGTGCGTTGTTCGCGCACAATGCCGCTTGCGCGTGTGTTTGCGGGGATAATTTTTAGTTTTAAACCCAGTTCCTGCGCCACTTCCTGAGCATCTTCCCACGCCAATCCGCGTAAATCTGGCACTTCAATCATTTTTGTTTGAACGGCATTAGAGTCGGTGCTGCTTGCGGCAGCTATTGATTGTGCGCCATTGGCAACAAGTCCCGATGACACGAGTTTTTGTGCGATACGCTGGAAAATTGGCGCAGCAACTTCGCGTCCGTAGTAGCCTTTGCGCGGTTTATTCAGGCGCACAACCAGCGTAATTTCTGGCGCACCCGCAGGGAAGAAGCCCGCAAACGAGCCGTTGTAATCACGTTTATTATACTTGCCTTCGGTGTATTGCTGCGATGTGCCTGTTTTTCCTGCGATTGCCAAGCCCGAAATACGAGCATTGGAGCCAGTTCCACGCTCAATCACGCCAACAAGCATTTGCGTGAGTGTTGTCGCAGTAGCTTCCGAAACCACGCGGCGGACGCGCTGCGGCTCGAAATGCTGCACTTCTTCACCCTCCGCATTCATGATGCTTTGCACCAAAAATGGCTTCATCATTACGCCACCATTGGCAATTGCGGAGTACGCGCCAGCAAGTTGGATGACGGTCGAGGAAAGTTCGTAGCCGTATGCCATGTAGGTTTTCGTGGTGTTGTCGAATTCATGCGGCTTCTTGACCGTTCCGCGCACTTCGCCTGGCACGTCAATTCCTGTAAAAATGCCAAAGCCAAAATCGCGGACGTACTTGTAAAATTTCGGACTGGGAATTTTCTGCGCCATCGTCGCCATCACAACGTTGCTGGATTGTTCCAATGCTTTGGAAAATGGCACTGTTCCCACAGGATGCTCGTCGCGCACGACCACAACGCCGTCGCGCCCCGTAATCGTCTCCGCACCAGTAACGGTGGTCGTTGGCGTAACAATTTTCTCTTCCAAAAGTGCGGCACTAGTTACGAGTTTGAACGTGGAGCCAGGTTCATAGGTGTCGGTAAAGCAGGAACTCCGCGTCAGTTCTGGGCTTGCGTCGGCAAGATTGTTGGGATTGAAAGTTGGATACGTTGCAATGGCGAGAATTTCTCCCGTTTTCGGATTCATTGCCACCACCGAGCCAGATTCCGCTTCCGCCAAGTCCACGCCTTGCTTTAGCTCGTTTTCTACAATGGTTTGCATATCCATATCCAGCGTCAAAGCGAGCGAATATCCCACTTGTGGTTGCAAAGTTGGCGCGTCGGGAATGGGGCGTTTTCTGCCGCGTCCGTCGCGCTGAAGATAGATGTAGCCTGTCTTTCCCGCCAAAACACTATCCCAACCCATTTCCAAGCCGCTCGCACCTTGATTGTCGGCATCGGTAAAACCCAGCGTTTGTGCGGCAAGTGAGCCGTAAGCGAAACTGCGGCGTGGCTCGCGGATTTTGATAAGTCCGCTTGCTTCGAGGGAATCAAGCGTTGTTCCTAAAACGCTGGAGGGCGCGTCAATAGCGCGTTCCAGCCATACGAAGCGCGATTGCCCAGAGGTGCGAATCTTACGAAGATAGGTTTCATACGGCTTTCCCGTTACGCTTGCCAAACGCTTGCAAATAAGCAGCGTGTCGTCGAGCATTTTTGGATCCACCGCGATTGAGTATTTCTCAACGGTTGTTGCAACGAGCCGTCGCTTACGGTCGAAGATTTTACCGCGCTCGGCGGGTAGTTCCACGCGGGATTCGTACTGCTTGCGCGAAAGATTTTGGAAGAAATCGCTATGCAGAACTTGCATCAAAAACAGCTTCGCAATCACCGCCAAAAAACCCACAAGAAACATCAAAAAAACAAATTTCACCTTCGCATTCATGCGGCGTGTGGTGCGCTCGTCACGCTGGGGTGCGGCTGGGCGTGCCTCGCCAACAAATTCTGTGGGTGGAGTGTTGGAGAGATGTTCGGGATTGATGGGCTGAATCATGGCGGAATGAGGTCATTTGGTGGGCTGATACCTCAAGCGTGAGGCTCTCGCTTCCTCAGCGAGGGTCTCACTTTCGGCATCGCTATTGTGGCAAAGCGAGGGGTTTGCTTTCGCTAACGCTATTGTGGTAAAGTGAGAGCCTCACTCGGAAGTGAGACCCTTACACAGTTTACAATGGAATATTTCCGTGCTTTTTCTTCGGGTTCGTATCCACCTTTGTTTCAAGGATTTTGAGTGCGTGAATGAGGCGGCGGCGCGTGTCGTGCGGCAAAATCACATCGTCAATAAAGCCGCGCTCGGCAGCTTCGTAGGGATTGCAGAATTTCTCGTTGTATTCGGCTTCGAGCTTGGCAAGCAAGGCAGTACGCTCGCCCTCAGGCGTTTTGGCAACTTCCTTTGCGTACAAAATTTCCGTCGCACCTTTCGCGCCCATGACCGCAATTTCGGCGGTGGGCCAAGCAAAATTGAAATCGCCGCGAATGTGCTTCGAGTTCATCACGTCGTACGCGCCGCCGTATGCTTTGCGGGTAATGACGGTTACTTTCGGCACGGTAGCTTCGCAGAAGGCATAGAGCAGCTTCGCGCCATGACGAATGATTCCGCGCCACTCTTGGTCGGTGCCGGGCAAAAATCCTGGAACGTCTTCAAAGACCACAAGCGGGATGTTAAACGCATCGCAAAAGCGCACAAAACGTCCGCCTTTCACGCTGCTGGCGAGGTCGAGAACGCCCGCCATCACCGCAGGTTGATTTGCCACAATGCCAATCGGCTTACCGTCCAGCGTGGCATAGCCAACAACAAGGTTTGGCGCGAAGTCTGCGTGAACCTCAAAGAAATCGCCTTCGTCCACCACGTCGCGGATAACGTCTTTTATGTCGTAGGGTTTGTTTGGATTATCGGGGACAATCGTGTCGAGCTTGTAGCAAAGCCGCTTTGGGTCGTCTTTGGTGGGCTTTTGTGGCAAACGGTCGCGGTTGTTCGAGGGAAGAAAACTCATCATTTTGCGAACTTCCATGAGGCATTCAATCTCGGTGTCGTAGGCAAAATGCGCCACGCCAGACTTTCCTGCATGAGCGTCCGCGCCACCCAACTCATCAAACGTAACTTCCTCGTGCGTAACGGTTTTCACAACATTGGGACCCGTAACGAACATATAGGAAATGCCGCGCACCATGAAGATAAAATCGGTAATGGCAGGCGAATAGACCGCACCGCCCGCGCAGGGACCTAAAATCACGGAAATCTGAGGAATCACGCCGCTTGCAAGGGTATTGCGCAAGAAAATATCGGCATAACCACCAAGCGAGGACACACCTTCTTGAATCCGTGCGCCGCCGGAGTCGTTCAGACCAATCACAGGCGCACCAATCTTCAATGCCAAATCCATAATTTTGACAATCTTTTCCGCATACACTTCCGAGAGCGAACCGCCAAAGACCGAGAAATCCTGCGAGAACACACACACGATGCGCCCATCAATCGTTCCCGTGCCAGTAATCACGCCGTCGCCAAGCGGACGCTGTTTTTCCAGACCAAAGTTCGTGGAGCGATGGCGTGCAAATGCGTCAATTTCCTGAAACGAACCTTCATCCAGCAACACGTCCAAACGCTCGCGGGCAGTGAGTTTGCCGCGTTTGTGCTGTTGCTGCAAGCGGTCTGCACCGCCGCCGAGCAAGGATTCGGCACGAAGTTGTTTCAGTTGTTCTACGCGATTGCTCATGGTGTGTGGTCTCCTGAAAATTGCTTGTGAAATGAAGTTCTGATGCGTCTCCTGGCGCAGACAAGAGTATCAGCGTTACCAATGAAATTGGCTTCGGTAGCACAGACACTCTTGTCTGTGCAATTCCCTGATACATATTTGCCCTTATCCTTTTGCTTTTTCTTCCTGTTCCACTGCCTGTACGAGGCGGTCGAGTTTATCCGCGCTGAGAAACATGGCAAATTCTGCTTTGTATTCGTTGCGTTGCTCTTCGTGTAGTTCAAAAACTTTTACAAGCATTGGTACAGCTTCGTTAAGGGCATCGGCGGCGGCAAAAATTTTCGCCAGTGCGTAATAGGATTCATGCCACTTCGGAGCAAGGTTAATGCACTTGTTGAGTGCGGCGGTGGCAATATCAATCAAGCCCAGTTGCAGAGCGGTATCGGCGTAATCGAACCAGCATTCGTAATCGCCTGGTGTTAAACGCAACACGTGCGAATAGTATTCAAGCGATTCCTCCAAGCGGTCGGTATTGTAGAGAATATCTGCGGCGGCGTACCATACTTCGGCGACGGTGGAGTCGTATTTCAGGGCGCGTTCATAGTCCGCAAGTGCGCTGTGGTACTGCTCAAGCGCGTCGTAGCAGCTTCCGCGAGCAAAAAGAGCTTCGTCGTAACCCGAGAAGAGATTAATCGCCTTTGTGTATTGCTCAATTGCTGTACGAAAATCACCTATTTCTTGATAGGCATTGCCCAGATTGTAGAGCGTTGCGGTGTCATTGGGTTCGTGCTTTAATGCCTCTTCATAGCTTTCAATAGCTTCTGTTAAGCGATGGAGCGATGCGTAGGCATTCCCGCGATTGTACCACGCAGCACTGAAATCTTCCTTGATGGCAAGTGCCATATCGTAGTATTCAATGGCGGCATAAAATTTCTCTTCTTTGCTGCATACTACACCGCAGTTGTACCAGGCATTGTAGTTGTAGGGCTGCTCGTCGATGTGCTTTTGGTACGCTTGAATGGCGAGTTCTGGCTCGTCCTTAAAGTCGTAGCAGTAGCCTAACTCGTACCACACATCGGTTGCGAGTTCTTCCGAATGAAGAAGATACCGGAAAATTTTAATTGCCTCTTCGTAATTCTCGTTGCGTTGATAGAGCGTGGCTTTCATGAACAACGCTTCCTCATTGCTGCTGTCGAGCGATAAAAGCTGCTCAACAATAGCCATAGCCTCGTCGTATCGGTGCAAACCGTCCAACGCCCATGCGCGATTGAGCAAGGTTTCGGAATCGAAAGGATGTAGTGTTAATGCGTGGTCGAGTGCAGCAAGTGCGCCTGTAAAGTCGCCTTGTGCGCTCAAAATAATCCCTTTCTTTTGCCACGCATCGCCAGAATACGGCACCATTTCGAGGAGTTGATTGCAGAAGTGCAGTGCGTCGTCGAACTTGTCGGTATCAATACAGTACAGTACTAATTCTTCCAAGACGTTCACGCTTGGAGGCTGCGACCGTGCTTCGCCGCGTTTGGAAGCCTCACGGAAACGGCGTATTTGCTCGTCCATTTCCTTTTTGTTCCATTCCGGTAATGATTCGCCGGACTCGAAATCGTCCTCAAAATCGGATGTATTCATAACGGTTTCTTTCAGCAATGGTGTTCTCTGCAATGTTTTATTTGCAAGATGTGAAGCGGGATTGCTCTTGTCTATGGTTCGGCTTTCCTTTTTCGCTTACAATCTCACCTTACGCATAAGACCCTCACCCAACCCTCTCCCAGAGGGAGAGAGCTTCAGAGCTAGTCTCCACTAACCCTCGCCCTCTGGGAGAGGGTCTCGCGCAGCGAGGGGTGAGGGCGGCGCGAGGGTGCGCGTAAGGTGAGTTACAATGATAACACGCCGCACAACGATACACAACAAAAAAAGCGGGAAATCCGTTCAGCGTGTTGCTCGCAGATTCAGTTCTTGGTTGTCTCTTGCGCAGCCCAGTATTTACGGGCTTCTGCGAGAAAAAGCTGTACATCGCGCACTTTTAAGCGAAACATGAGAATATTTTCTGCGGCAAGAAGTTTTTTCGCGGCTTCGCTGGTGGCAAGAAACATCATTGCGCTCAGATGATTATGACATGCAAGCGAGGAATCATGGGCGACGCGAGTATATTGCACGAGGGAATCCACCGTGCTGCTGTCGCGCGAGGGCGAGGTGCGCAGACGCTGGAGTAAGGTTTCTGCTTGGTTCAAAGCGCGTTCTACGTGGAGGCATGAAGGAGTTTCTCCCTCGATGTTCTGCGCTACTGCATGATGGAGAAACGCCGTTTGCACAAGCATTCCAACGAGCAGAATACCGATAAAAAAACCGCATGAGGAAGTATTCATGCGGTTTGTACGATTTTTTGTTGTAAAGTTTCTTACGATGCAATTGTGCAAAGTATTGTTCATCATTTTTAGCGAAACATTTCTTTTATCATCCCCCACGTGCGGCGCACGGAGCTGATGGTGTGGGAAACGGAGATGGTATTGGAGTAGCTTATTTTATCCGCCATATCAATAATTTTTAAGCGATACACATAAATCGTACCGCCATGCGCTGACGACGAGCCATTGCCACCATTTACTGCGGCGAGTGCGCTTTCATCAATAAAACGATAGGACTGAGGCGTGTTGCGGGCTGGAAGCGAGCCAATTTTCTTGAAATCATTTTGATTCACAGGGGAACGTTCAATTTCGTACATCGCAATATCTGTTTCCTTCGAGGTGCGCCATTCTAAAGTAACCGAGCGTCCGTCGGAACGAGCTACAAAGCTCTCCATCACAGCCTGCGCCGAAGCAGCAAGCGGCAAGAATGCGGCGAGAAGCACAACAACAAATATTCCACGTAAACGTTTCATACGAGTAGAGAATCAAACAAATCAATCAAAAAAGAAACTTTGCACAAGCAATATAGCACTTTGAAGATGTTCGCACAAGGAATTGTTGTCATTTTTTTCTATGACCAAAAGTCATAGAAGAGCGTGTTAATGCTCGCTTGAGAAGCTGTTGTGGAAAAATTTGTTTGTACTATTGCACTCCGCCGTTTCACTCTGAGGATGAAATGTGTATATTTGCTCCTTGGGCTTTTTTCGATACCATGTTTGGTGAAACAAGGCTCAATTGCATTTCAATATTTATGCGAATATTTATGCGGCTTTCCATGCCAATAACAAGGCAGTGACGTTGAAGGACGGTACGCTCAAAGTATTACTTTGAAAGGATATGCTATGAAAACATTAAACAAGATAAACCAGACCGTAGGCGTGTTGCGCCTCTGTGCAATGATGCTGGGAGTAGCAATCCTCAGCGCAATGTCGCTTTCCTCCTGCTCCGACACGCAAAAGCAAACGAATGAAACCGCACAACAAAGCACAACAACACA
This sequence comes from Ignavibacteria bacterium, assembly GCA_013298775.1. GTDB lineage: Bacteria > Bacteroidota > Ignavibacteria > Kapaibacteriales > UBA4661 > PH2015. The sequence continues at coordinate 14,298 of JAAFIV010000058.1, forward strand.
AACAAACACCACAAACGACGGTGTAGCAAATGCGAACACCAGCACAGAAACACAAACCGCCTCAAATACGCTCACAATCTACGATGCAACGATTATTATTGCCCCAAAAACCGCATTGCCTGAAAAATTTTGCGGAAAATTCACTGTGCAAGAACTCGTGCGCACGCTGTACACACAGCACTTGAAGCCCGATGCACATTCCACGCTGACGATTAAAGATATGCTCGTTGAGCCTATTGACAATGCCGCAAGCTCTGGCAAAGCGCGTGAATACATCGCAGTTGTAAAGACGATTGGTGGCGACAACAATGACGGCAACTGCTCGCTTGATATTTTCACGTTTCGCGAAGGTAATGCGCAGCCCGTTATTACGCATATCAGCTATAATCCCGACTTTGACGATGTTGATTTGAAATCCGTAGAATACAACAAGTATCGCATTGCGGAGAATGAGTTTGCGCTGGCGGTGGAATGGAAAGTAAATCAATCCGATGCCCAACACAAGCAACAAAGCACCATGCTGTCCCTTTTCCGTGTGCAAAATGATACGATGAGTCCACTTTTTGAACTCGCAACATCGAACATCATTAAGAATAATCCAGTTGGCGGCGAAGAATTTGAAAATATTACCGAAGACACAGCCGCGCTCGAAACAATGAACACATGGGGCAAAGAATTGTACTCCCTTCTTGTAACCCGCACCGTTGCACGCAAAAGCAATTTAGAAGGCGATAAACAATCCGAAACCAAGCGCACCAAAACCCTCTACCAATGGGATGGCGAGCGGTATGTGGAGACGAATCAGCTCTTGTAACTCACCTTACGCACAAGACCCTCACCCAACCCTCTCCCAGAAGGAGAGGGCTTCAGAGCTGGTCTCCATCAACCCTCGCCCTCTGGGAGAGGGTCTCGCGCAGCGAGGGGTGAGGGCAGCGCGAGGGTGTGCGTAAGGTGAGCTTGTAATACTTGCACAAGCACTGCCCTTGAAAGAAAAAAGTCTGCAAGATGAGGTTAAATCTCGCTTGTACGAAAACAAGCGTGAATGTGCAAAAAGTAAAAAACGGGCTTGTAAGCCTTATTACAACTTGCGTAGAAGCACTTCAAAGAGGATATTTTCCTAACGGATTTTCTTTGACTCTTTCTCGTAAAAGCGTGTTTTGATGAGGCTTTTGGGTGTTTCTTTCTTCGCATTGCGCTCACTTATTCCTCTGCCTTTCCTTCTCATTTCAATTTTCAGAATGTCTATGGCACAGAAGTACGAACCAATCATTATCGGCATTGACGGCGGCGGCTCTCGGACGCGCGGCATTTTGTATCGCGGCGAAAAAGAACTTGCGCAATCAGAAACCTCTACAGCCCGCGTGGGAACAGTCGGCGTGGTAGAATCGGCAGAACGTTTGCTGAATTTGATAAGCGACCTTATCGCAATGGCGCAATTGCCCAATAGAGAAATTGACGCAGTATTTATCGGCTTGGCGGGAACATGGCTGAAAGAAGAGCAACTCCGCTCGCAGCAGCTTATTTCCTTGCTTGCACGGCGTGAGAGAAAAATTGATATTGATAAACTCGTCGTTACGAGCGATGCTGCGATTGCCTTGGAGTCAGCCTTTGAAGGCGACCCAGGCATTGTGCTCATTGTCGGCACAGGAACAATTGCTATTGCCAAAACGCCCAAAGGAGATTTTGTGCGCTGTGGCGGCTGGGGCATTGAATTATCCGACGAAGGCAGTGGAGCGTGGATTGGGCGCGAAGGCTTGACCGCTATGGCGCGTGCCTTCGACGGGCGCGGCAAATGGACCGCTTTTGCAGATATGATGATAAAATTCTTTCCAAATATCAATCCCGATGTTCCCCGCAGCTTTGTTTCCGCCTACAACGAGCGTGCTTTCGACTATTCCACCGTTACGCCTTTCGTGATGGAATGTGCCGCAAATGGTGATGAAGTCTGTGTGGAAATTATTGAGCGGGCATGCAAGAATTTGATTGAAAACGTTGTAACGCTCTACAACAAGCATTTTAAGGGCAAGAAGGTCTCTGTGTCGTGTGTTGGTGGCATTATGGAAGCAGATACTATGCTCGCAAAGCTGGTCAAAACAGGCTTGAATAAGCACGACGGTATTAAAGTTGTTGCGCCGAAAGCTGTTCCGCTCTTTGGCGCGGTGCGCATGGCGCGGGAGCTTGTTGCGAAAGACCAAGAGAATTTTTAACACTCTTGTTTGCTCAAAAAAATGGCATCCTCCCATGTCAAGCATATTCAAACCCGTTCTATGCCGAAGCACGACTCCGTGCAAGGCGTAGAGCGGGTTTTGTGTTGATGACAATCACTATCAGGAAAAAGCTACGTGGAAACCTACAAAACTGCGTATATTTGCCGCTCACTCTCCCCTTTTCCAACATTCGTTTTTCGTTAGAATTTTATGGCTGAACTCAGCACCAAACGTATCTTGGGCGCACGTGAAGAAGTGCTTGTTAGCTTGCGGAAGCAGCACGGCGGCTTGATGAAAAAAATCAATACCGAGCGCAAAAAACTCGATACGTTCAAAGAAGATATTCGCACTATCTCTGGCAAGGCACAAGGCGCGTTACAGAAGAAATTTCAAGAATTGCGCGAAAAGAAAGATGCTCTGAAAGCCACGTACCAACGCTGCGCAACATCGAAGGTTTTCACCAAAGCCGAGCGCAAAGATTTTTATTGGATGCAAGAAGAATTAGATGAAGTAACGACTGATACTTTTGGTCCTGCCTTCAATATGAGTGAAGAAGAGCTTGCGCAAATGGCTCGTCAAGCAGCAGAGGAGCGTCACCAGCGGGGATTTGATTTTTACGACCAATTTACGCCGCCTGTACCAGAAGCCGAGCAAAAGAGCATTCGTGAGGTGTACAAGCGTTTGGCGGCGAAATTTCATCCCGACAAAGCCTCTGGCAATGACACCTTGGAACAGCGTTTTCATACCATCATGCAGCGCATCAACACGTCGTATCAGCGTGGTGATATTGCGGATTTGCTCGCAATAGAATCGGAATATACAGAAATGGCGGACATTCTTGCGCAAGCAGATTCGCCGCTTGTGGACGTTATTGAGCGAGAAATTGAACGATTACGCAATGAAATTGAACTCTGCTCGCTTCAACTGGAACGCCTGAAAACCGAGCGAAAAAAACTAGAGCGTAGCCATGACGGGAAGATGATAAAAGATTACAAAAAGGCAGAAAAGCAAGGCGTGGACCCGATTCAAGAAATGACTGCCGACCTCGACCAAGCAATTACGGGGATGCAGCAGCAGATAGACCTCTTTGAGCGGTTGCTATCGGGTGAAATCACTAAAGACCAGTTCATCGAAGAATCGAATAAGTTGATGCCGATGGATATGAACGATGAGTTTGAGGATGATTTTAGCCCGTTTGGTGATACGAGGGAAGTTACGCCAGAAGAACTGATGGAAATTCTCGCAATGCTGGAGAGGCAAGCAGAACCACCACGCAGCAGCCGTTCTGGACGCGCCTCCGCACCTAAACGCGGGTCTCGGCGGTAATAATTATCGGTAAGTTTTCTTGGAGCATACAAGAATAAAATTTTGTAGAATCACAGGAAAATCATATCTTTGCGATTCTGTACTCAAAATTTTTGTAATTTTGAGGAAGACACGAGAAAAACGCAAATAAATATCACATTTTTCAATAGTATTACTCAAAACAATGTTTGCAGTTGTAGAGATTGCGGGCTTTCAATACCGCGTTCATCCCACCGAAACCTTGACCGTGCCTCTTATGCAGGCAAAAGTAGGCGAGGAAGTAAAGTTTTCTAACATCCTTGCTATGGGCGAAGGCGCGAATGTGCGCATTGGTGCGCCCTACGTGCAAGGCAGCGTAACGGCAAAAGTTGTCGCACATGGTCGTGCGGAAACAGTTGTTATCTTCCACAAAAAGCGTCGCAAAGGCTACCGTAAAAGAAACGGTCATCGCCAGCACTATACGCAAATTCAAATCAGCAGCATCGCTTAATTTCTAGGCTTTGCTTGATTACGACGGCTTCATTACTACGATTTTCTCTTCATTTACCTTGATATTGAAAGGACGCGCATCATGGCTCACAAAAAAGGTGCCGGCTCCACGAAAAACGGTCGTGATTCTAACGCCCAACGTTTGGGCGTGAAAAAATTCGGCGGTGAAAGTGTTATCGCTGGCAATATTATCATTCGTCAAAACGGTACAGCTACTCATCCAGGCGTAAACGTTGGTGTTGGCAAAGACTATACGCTCTTTGCTCTTTCCAATGGCGTTGTGGAATTTACTCGTAAGCGCGACGGTAAGCGCGTTGTATCGGTTGTTGCAGAAGCATAACCTTCTGTTTACAGCGACAATAAAAATACATAAAAAAGCGTTGTTTGCTCTTGGTCAAAGAGCCGACAACGCTTTTTTACTTTTGGGTAACTCGTCAGGTATATCCCCGTCGGGCGGCTGAAGAGTGCGTAAACGCTGACTTACGGCGGGTGCGTCGCTTACACACCGCTCGCCGTAAGGCTAACTGCACTTGTGATAACAGTCGCCCGACCGAGATAGTACCTGACCAGTTACCCTTTGGTTACCTTTTGGGAATATATTGTAGAACAATGTATGAGCTTTCACAGGTTGTCCATATTAAGCCTGTTTTTAGCTCCGTTACTTGAGTACAATTCTTTGAACCCATACATACGACCAAATTTCACGAGAATCTACGCGCTTCGCAATTCCAACGCCGCCGTCGCATCCTGCACCGATGAGCCTTGTGCGGCAAGCATTCTATTCAGCGCAGAGATGTAGGCTTTTGCTGCAGCTACGATAATATCAAGGTCTGCGCCGTGTCCGCCAAAGGTGCGTGGCGATTCTTCATGCGTTTCAATCCGCACCGTTACTTCGCCGAGCGCGTCAATGCCTTCGGTAATTGCGTGGACGGCAAATTCGAGCAGCGTACAATCTTCATTCACAATTTCATCAATCGCTTTATAGACCGCATCAATCGGACCCGCACCAATAGCGGCTTTGGTGGAAATATTCCCTTCCACATCGCGCAGACGCACGGTCGCCGTTGGCATTCCTGATTTACCGCACAGTACCTGCATATCGTCCAAGATGTAGAATTCACGCGGCTGGTAGAGTTCGTCGGAGACAATCGCCTCCAAGTCCGCATCGGTGATGGTTTTCTTTTTGTCGGCGAGTTGTTTGAATCGCGCAAATGCTTTGTCCAATTCTTCATCCAAGAGCGGATAACCCATTTCTTTCAAGCGCATTTTGAACGCATGGCGACCCGAATGTTTGCCCAAAACAAGGCGTGAAGCCGTCCAGCCAACCGTTTCGGGGCGCATAATTTCGTATGTTTGTGCGTTTTTCAGCATACCGTCTTGGTGAATACCCGCCTCGTGTGCAAAAGCATTCGCGCCGACAATCGCTTTGTTGAACTGCACGTTTATTCCCGTGTAATGCGAAACCATCTGCGAAGTGCGAGCAAGATGTGCGGTCTGAACACCAGTAATGAAGCCATATTCAGCCTGTCGTGTTTGCAATGCCATCACGCTTTCCTCAAGCGACGTATTTCCAGCCCGCTCGCCAATGCCATTGATTGTTACCTCAATTTGACGCGCTCCAAAGCGCACTCCTGCAAGTGTGTTCGCCGTTGCCAAGCCTAAATCGTTGTGGCAATGCGTTGAGAAAATCACACCTTTCGCGCCGGGCGTTTCTTCCATCAAAAAGTTAATCAGTGCGCCATATTCTTCGGGAACGCAGTAACCAACCGTATCGGGGATGTTGAGCGTCGTCGCACCCGCTTCAATGGCTGTTTTCAGCACTTCGACCAAGAAAAATTTATCCGAGCGTCCAGCATCTTCGGGCGAAAACTCTACATTCGGCACCATTCCTGCGCTGGTGAAGAGCGACACTGCGTAGGAGACCATTTCACGGACTTTCTCAACGATTTGCTCGCGTGTCATCAGCAATTTGTACTTCAAGTGAATATCGCTTGTCGCCAAAAACGTGTGAATACGCGGCTTTGCGGCATGGCGGACTGCTTGCCAGCATTTATCAATATCGCCTTTAGTGGCGCGGGCAAGTCCAGCAATTTGCGGGATATTTTTGTGAGAATTTTCACCATGCGAAGGATTGCCCACCTCAGCAGCGATGCGGCGTACAGCCTCAAGGTCATCGGGCGAAGCAGCAGGGAAGCCTGCTTCGATAATATCCACGCCCAACACCGCAAGCTGACGGGCAATTTCGAGCTTCTCAACGCTGGTCAGCGAAGCTCCTGGCGACTGCTCACCGTCGCGCAAGGTTGTGTCAAAAATTAAAACACGATTCGGGTCGAGTGTTGGTGCGCTAGTATTTACGCTAGTATTTGCGCCATTGTTCACACTGTTACTCATAACATTACTCCACAGTTTACGGACGCTGAAAACGTCCTACAAAAAAATGAGAAAAGAAAATATTGTGCGAGAAAACGGAGACGAAATTTCGCTCAGAAGCCGCGTGATAGCTTGCGTTTCAATAATTCGCGTTGTTTGCAAAAAGGAAAAAAGCATCCCTGCAAAAAGGGATTCCTTTCCGCAAACACACAAACATTATTGGAGATGAACAATCAAGAAGGAAGGGCGAGCCACACACGTTCTTGAAACCTCGAACTCTCTGAAGATAACTCTCTGAAAAAATACTCTGAAGGTTGAAATATAAACATTTTAGGATGCAAAGTCAATGCAAATGGACAGAACACCCATGCGGACGTGTAAACAGCACAGCGAGAAGGCTTTGGCAAAGTCTGAATCTTTGCGTAAATTCAGCGTTGCAAGCGTGTTGATACGTTGATACACATTGCACTAACGACCGTCTTTTTCACGTACTTTTCGCGTTCCCGAATGACAGCAGCACTTTTGGCACTTGAAAACGGCATGAGTTTTCGCGGGTTTGCCTTTGGCGACCTTGCCGCAGAATCCGAAGGGGAAGTCATTTTCAATACCGCAATGGCGGGCTATCAAGAAGCGCTCACCGACCCCAGTTATTACAAGCAAATTCTCACCTTCACCTATCCGCACATTGGCAATTACGGCATCAATCCTCACGATGGCGAAGCGGCAACCTTTCAAGCGGCTGGCTTGATTGTCCGCGAATACTCGCCCACGCACTCGAATTGGCGGGCTTCCATGTCGCTGGCAGAATTTATGCAGCACGACCGTAAAATCGGCATTGAAGGCATTGATACGCGAGCATTAGTGAGGGTTTTGCGTAGCGAAGGCGTGATGCGCGGTATTATTTCGGCACAAGAAACAAACGCAGATACGCTCATTGACCGCGCCCGCGCAATTCCCAGCATGGACGGGCTTGATTTGACGGGCTTTGTAACCACGTCCGTTCCGTACTTGTGGCAAGAAACCGCCGAGCCATTTATTTTGCAGGTCAATGGCTATCGCTCGCCGAAGAAATTGCGCGTTGCGGCGTTGGATTTTGGTATCAAACGCAACATTCTCCGCCGCTTGGCGAGTTATGGTTGTGAAATTATGGTCTTTCCCTCGAACACGTCCGCGCAGGAAATCCGTGATTTCAAGCCCGATGGCGTGTTTTTGTCGAATGGTCCCGGCGACCCCGCCGCCGTTACCTACGCTATCGAAAACATCAAGGAATTAGTGCAGGAATTTCCCGTCTTTGGCATCTGCTTGGGGCATCAACTCTTGGGTTTAGCGTTTGGTGCGGAAACGGCGAAAATGAAATTTGGGCATCGCGGCGTGAATCATCCCGTGAAAAATCTGCTTTCGGGCGGAATTGAAATTACCTCGCAAAATCACGGTTTTGCCGTCGAGCGAGATTCTATGCCCGATACACTAGAACTCACCCATATCAATCTCAACGACCAGACCGTTTCTGGCTTTCGGCACAGAACCTTGCCCGTTTTTTGTGTGCAATATCACCCCGAAGCATCGCCCGGAACCCATGATTCCGACTACCTTTTCCGGCAATTTATCGAAAGTATGCTGGAGGCGAAAAAAGGGCAAATGGCTGGAAAAGTGTAGCGAGCTTCGTCTATTATTTTTTTGGACGCAGATGAAGATGATTAAATGGGTGAAGATGATACAGAGCAGGAAGAATCAGGGATGCAAGAACATTCACGTTGTTGTTTTTCATCATCTTCATCAATCCAATCATCTTCATCTGCGTCCCCTCTTTGATGTCGAGACCTGACCAGTTACGGAAAAGTTACCAATTTTTACAACATAATGTCTCCCCAAAACCATGAGCAATACTACCACTCGCGTCATTGTTTCTCTTGTTGCCGCGCCGCTTATTGTTGGGCTGACGTGGCTTGGCTCGTGGTGGTTTGGAGCATTCATGCTGGCTCTGGCAATACTTGCGTTGCGGGAATACTACAATCTCGCACTCCACGCCGACGCAATGCCGCTTGCCGCGATGGGGTATATCGGTACGGTCGGGATTGCAGGGAGTTTTTTTCTCGGAGAGTGGGTAAATCCTCGTCTTCAGAGCATCTTGTTTCCCAGCGTTTTTCTCCTGCTCACGCTGGCAATTCTCATTGTTGAACTCATGCGCGGCAAAGCGCATCCGCTCCGAAACTCCGCCATTACTGGCTTTGGGGTGATGTATGTGGGAACATTTTTAGCGAGTTTTCTTGGTCTGCGCGAAATGTTTTCTGGAAGCGCACTTTCGTTGCCAGTTTTTGACGGCATTGCAGCATCGGAACGTGTTGCGGTAGGCGATAAATGGGGTGCGTGGCTCGTTTTTGCAACGTTTATCGGTATTTGGACTTGCGATTCGATGGCGTTTTTCGCAGGAAAAGCATTTGGTAAACATAAACTTTTCGAGCGCGTCAGTCCGAACAAATCTTGGGAAGGCGCGATTGTGGGCTTTTTGAGTTCGTCGGCAGCATTTGTGGCGTTGGCGTATTATCTCTTGCCATTTTTGCCACTTGTTCATGCGGGCATTATTGGTGCGCTTGTGGGCATTATTGGTCCCTTTGGCGACCTCGTAGAATCGCTCTTCAAGCGCGACGCGGGCGTGAAGGACAGTTCCAACATTATTCCTGGACACGGCGGCGTGTACGACCGCTTCGATGCTGCAATGTTTGTCGCGCCTGTGGTGTATGTGTATGTGAAAATTTTCCTCGCACTGGGGTGATTGCTCAATCGCGGATTGCTCAATCGCGGATTGCTAAGAACGCGATAGAAACATCACCTAATCTCCCACTATACTGGAAATGGGTGAAAACTGCATACATCAAACTCGCCCGACGGCAGTGTTAATGCACGCCTCAGCCGCCGGACGAGAAGAGCGTTCTACCCTTCTTGAATATATCTTTACTAGACCCTACTTTACTAGACCCTACTTTACTGCACCCTATGAAAATCATCTTTTTCGATGCCCATGCCTTTGAACAAGAGGCGTTTGAGTCAGCAAATGGCGGTGTGCATGAACTCGTATTTTTGAAACCGAATCTGAATGCTCAAACAGCAGATTTGGCGCGAGGTGCAGATGTTGTTTCCATTTTTGTCAATGATAATGCTTCCGCCGATGTGCTGGAAAAACTGGCTTCTGCGGGCGTAAAACTTCTCGCGCTACGCTCGGCAGGATTTAACCACGTGGACTTGAAACGCGCACAGGAACTCGGTTTCCGCGTTGCAAATGTTCCTGCATATTCGCCGTATGCCGTTGCTGAACACGCTATTGCGCTCATGCTGGCTCTCAATCGTAAACTTATTCGCGCTCACAACCGTATTCGGGATTTGAACTTTTCGCTGGATGGGCTTGTCGGCTTCGATATGCACGGAAAAACGGCGGGTGTCGTTGGCACGGGTAAAATTGGTGCAATTGTCGCGCATATTCTGCATGGATTCGGCTGCAAGCTGCTTTGTTACGACGTTCAAGAGAATACAGAGCTTGTGAAATCAACGGGCGCAAAGTATGTTTCGCTGGAAGAACTTTGCCGCACATCCGATATTATCACGCTGCACACGCCGCTTTTGCCAGCAACCAAGTACATCATCAATGCAGAGCGCATTCGTCAGATGAAACATGGCGTGATGCTCATTAACACCAGTCGTGGCGGGCTTGTGAACACGCTGGATGCTATCGAAGGCTTGAAAAACGGCACCATTGGCTACCTTGGGATAGATGTGTATGAGCAGGAACAGGGGATTTTCTTCCATGATTATTCCGATACCGTCTTGCAGGACGAAGTGATTGCGCGGCTGATGACCTTTCCCAACGTCCTCATTACCGGACATCAAGCCTTTTTGACCCATACCGCCTTGCACAACATCGCCGAAACAACGCTCTACAACGTTTCATGCTGGGCTGAAGGCAAGGAAACGGAAAATGAACTTGCGGCAAAAAAGTAGCAAAGCGTGTCTGTATCTGACATTCCAGCCTTTTTTATTTTTATTTCTTTGCCCGTATCCTTGCCCTTTTTACCCCAGCCATTTCTTAAAAGCACCTGCTTTTTCGCGGCTAATATCTACCGAAAGCTGTGGTAAGTTCTTGATGTGAACGTGCGCTTTTCCTGTAAAGTCAGTCTTGAAGCCCTCCACCGCGCTGATGTGCAGAATAGTTTGACGATTTGCGCGAAAGAATGTTGTCGGATTCAGTGTTTCGTCCAGCTCTTCCATCGTTTGTGCATCGCTCAAATGCCGCTTGCCATCTCGCGTGATGAGGTAAATCACTTCATCTTTTTGGAAAAGTGCGATTTCCTCCACAGGTACAATCAGCATTCCACCTTTGCCATGCACGAGAAAGCGAGATTTGAAGCGGTCTGTGGGCTTTAATTCCTCTTCACGTATTGGTGCGGTGTTTGGGGGAGATAATTCACGCAGCATAGCAGCAAATTGTTCGCGAAGGTCGTTGGATGGCTGTACTTCTGGGATGTGTTCGCGGAGACGATGAAATTTTGCGAGGGCTGCCGCCAATTCATCCTTATCAACTGGCTTGAGTAAATAATCAATGCTGTTCAGCTTGAAGGCGCGCAGGGCGTATTCGTTGTACGCTGTGGTGAAAATGACGGGACAACGCACGGAAACACGCTTGAAGAAGTCGAAACTTACACCATCGGAAAGCTGAATATCACAAAAGAGCAAATCTGGCTCAGAGTGCGCTTGAAACCACGCCGTAGCTTCTTCTACGCCCGATAACACGGCGATAATTTCCGCTTCCTTCTCGCATTCGCGAAGCAACTTTTGCAAATCCTTTGCCGCAAGTGCTTCATCTTCGATAATGACAATCTTCATCATTGATTTTATCAGAAAAATATGCTTGTCAGTAATTGCACCGCGACCATTAGTACATGATTCTTGAAATACGTAATGATTATTGGAACGCGGATGAAATCCCAGACTCTCAGGATATTGAGGACTTTTTGCCGTCCTCACCATCCTCTCCGTCCTCCAGTCCGCGTTCCTTTCTCACATTGTGTAGTATCATTGCATAATGTAAGAATCATGTACTTAAGTACATAATGAAAAGTTTTTCGGCAATTGTTTGGAAATACGGGTTAAAAATGGCAGATTCCTGAAAAGAACATGAATATACGCCATTTTTCGCCACTATTGCCTTTCCTCAGCTATGTTGTTT
>JAAFIV010000059.1 GCA_013298775.1 Ignavibacteria bacterium
TTGCACCGAACCCCGCGAAAGACGCGCTCACGGTGAGCTACACGGTACGCGAGGATAGTTTTGTGCATATGGATTTGGTGGATGCGAGCGGAAAAGTGGCGCAAACGCTGGTCAATGAAGAGCAAGTGGCGGGGGAATACCGCCTAGAAGCTGCCCTCCAACGGACGTTGCCGAATGGCGCGTACACGCTGCGTTTGCAGGCGGCGGGCGTGGTCAAGACCGTTAGGGTCAATGTCGTGAGGTAGGGATTTCAATAAAAGAAAATCTCTAAAAAGTCAGTTGCAACTGCACCGCACCGTAGAGCATATCACGTCCCGCACCTGTGAGACGAAGATATTCTCCCGCCGTAAAGTAGGTGGCTTCTACAAATAAGCGCAAATGACGCTGGATATTCCACGTTACCAGTGCGGAGTATTGATTCCCCACAAGCCGCTTCGTTTCTGCGTTTGGGTCGGTTTGGCGTTTGAGGGCGGGTGCTGGACGAGATTGCACCGTCGAAACTGCATACAAACCATCCTGAACGCTTGTCAAAGCAAGGAGATATGCGGTAAGTTGGAGTTGGAGAGGTGGGGCGATTGAAAGATTCAGGAATGGTTGTAGAATGCTCAAATTCGTCGAGGCAAGTGCTTGACCAAAGGTTACAACTGGTTTTGGGTACATCGGATTAAAAGTATTAGAAACGCGGTCGGTAGGATTTTGGTCGCCACTTGCAATGCTCCAGCCCAGTCCTAATGCTGGTTGTAAAGGAATCGCGAATGTATAATTCACCGAGCCTGAAAATAAATATGCGAGAATTGGCTCCTTCGCAAATGTTCCCGTTTGGAAAATAGCTTCCGCTTCTGCATTCAAACCCTCTTTCGCACGAGAATTGATGCGCCCTCCGAAAGAATGCCGTTGGTCTTTTCCCAGTACACCTGCAAATCGCCATGCTTCGCGCTCAAAGCCGATGTAATACGCATCAATACTTGTTGTTCGCTCTGGTTGTTGTTGCAAGGTTGTGGTTGTGTACAGCCCCCACGTGGTTTCGGTGCGCATTCGTTCATCGTCGAAAATACCGCGTTTTGTGTCCAAACCCTGACCAATAAAGGCATCTGCGACGACGCTTGGTGAACGGTATTTTATCGTGAGCGCGTCAAAACTTTGTCGAACATTGATTCCATCACGCATGGTGAGCAATCGTGCTGCACCAAAATTATATTCCTGTCGTCCTACACGCAGCGCGAATGCTTGTTCTCCGCGTGTTCCAAATTCACCACTTATTTCCAAAAATGCTTGATGTACATCCAGCGAATCCTCATCCACCACAGGACGCGCACCACCAGCGCGGCTGAAGACGAAACAATTTTTCAATTGCCCAAAAACGCGAAAATGCTTGCCAAGCCGCATATCTGCATGTACCATAAAGCGATGCCAGAGAAAACCGTCTGTATCAATACGCTCGGTGGGAATATCGCCCCAATTTTCGTTTTGATAATAGCGAAATTCCTCACGCAATTCTCCCCCAAACGTGAGGTATGATGAGCCTTGTGGAGAAAATGGTATAAACTTGAGTGCATTAAAAAAATCGTGGTCGCTGGTGTCAGTCCGAAGAAACGAAAAATCGCGGTCATTGTAACGAACAATGTTGTAATACGGAGGCGGCGAAATAGTCTTCGAGGGCTGTGCTTGCGCGGCGTTGAGAGTAAAAAGAAGCAAAATGACGATATACATGACGATATACATTTGGTGCAATAGTGAGAGTTTTCTGAAAAATTCTGCATGATATTTCCCCAGAATATTCTGCAAAGACTATGCCGCAAATGTACACTACATGCCAGCGTTGAAGCGGTTCGTATGTGATTCTTGAATTATGTAACGATTATCTGGAACGCGGATGAAGCCCAGACCCTCAGGATTTTGAGGACTTTTTTCTATCCTCCGAGTTCTCTTGAGTCCTCAAATCCGCGTTTTTTTGTTCCCATTTTTCATGATTGCTGCTTCATTCAAGAATGATACAGTTAGTGTTGATGCGGCAGAGCAAGAATATCGGGGTGAATATCCTTCACCGATTTTATGCCACAGAGTGCCATTGCCAAATCGAATTCTTCCCGTACAATCTCCAGAACCCGCTCCACTCCTTGCTCGCCTTGCCATGCTAATCCGTACAACACTGGGCGACCAAGAAACACGGCTTTCGCGCCTAATGCCAAGGCTTTCAGCACATCCGTACCGCGCCGAATTCCGCCATCAAGCATTACGTCAATGACTTCGCCAACGGCATCGGTAATTGCAGGAAGCGCGTGAATGCTTGGAATTGCGGTGTCAAGCTGCCGTCCGCCATGATTAGACACAATTACACCTTTCGCGCCGTGCTTCCATGCCATAATTGCATCATCCGCTCGCAAAACACCCTTCACCACAAGTGGCAATGCGGTTTGCGCGGCAAGCCAATCAATATCCGACCAGCATAATGCGGGGTCAATATTTTGTGAAAAATGCTGTGCTAAGCCTGATGCTTCCTTGCCTTCGCTCACATTCATTGCGCCAATTCCCAGTCCCCGATAATTCGGAAGTTCCATATCTGGTGGCAGGTGAAAGCCGCTTCGCGCCTCGCGTTCGCGTTTGCCCAAATAGGGCGTATCTGCTGTGAGAACGATTGCCGTACAGCCCGCATCACGAGCGCGTTGGACAAGTTCTCGTGTTGCTTCGCGGTCTTTATACACATATACCTGAAACCACGTATTCGCGCCTTTTTGCGCGTGCATCAGGTCTTCAATAGCGACAGTGGCGGTTGTGCTGCAAATCATGGGAACACCGAGCTTTTGTGCGGCTTTGAGCGTGGCATGTTCGCCCTCTGGGTGCGCTAATTTTTGCATTGCTGTTGGGGCAATGCCAATCGGCATTGTCCATGACTGCTCAAGAACGCTTGTTTGGAGGGAACGCTCCGCAACATCAGCAAGGATGCGGGGTCGGAGGAAAATGTGTTGAAATGCGCTAACGTTTGCGCGGAGTGTGATTTCATCGGCAGCACCGCCAAGATAGTATTCACGGGCGTTTGAAGATAACACTTGAAGCGCGTGCTGCTCAATATCGAAGAGGTTAAGTGTGTGTGTCATGCGGTAAAATTACAGATTCTTCCAAAAACTTTCCTGAGATTTTTCCTGAAATTTTTTTCCAAAATTTTTTCCTGAAAAAGTTTCCGAGAAGACGCTCAAAGTTCCTAGATTTGCGCCATGAATATTTTCACCAACAGCATTACTCGCATACTTCAATTGTGTAGGCACATTCTGCCACAAATCTTGTGGTTGCTTGTGTTTGCGGTAGCGAACATCGTCTGCATACTTTCCTCTCCTCGCAGTTTTGCAACGTGCGCACTTTACCTTGATTCTCTCGAACAACATCGCTCAAAAACACACCTTGACTCACATCGCTCAAAACCCGCATCAAAACTTGCATCAAAGCTCATTCGCCTCAGTCCGCTTGATGTTGTTGCGAATCGTATTACGAGTAGTCTTGAGCGACGAACTGCGCCCGTCACCACGCTGAATGCCGCTCAAATACAGAGCTTGGGCGCACGCCAAGCCTCCGACGCGCTCAGTTTTGTGCCAGGCGTATTTGTGCGGAATTATGGCGGTGTTGGTGGATTAAAATCACTCTCGCTGCGTGGCGCGAATGCCGCACAAACACTTGTTTTGTTGGATGGCGTGCGCGTCAATTCATCACAAAATGGTCAGTTTGATGCTGCCTCGCTGCCCGCTTCCATGCTTGAGGAACTCGAAGTTGTACGCGGCGGAGCCGGCGCGATGCTGGGTGCAGGCGCGATGGCAGGTGCAATCAATCTCCGCACAAAAACACAACTCCGCGCACCAGAGTTTGCCGCACAAGGGGAAATTGCTTCGTTTGAGGAGTTTCGTGCCATGCTCTCCGGCGGCATCCCGTTTGGCGCATTTGCGGAAACACAAGGAAACATCGGTATTTGGGGACATGCCGAATGGCAACGCGGGCAGGGGAATTATCCCTTTCGCTTCAATGAATTTGGACGCGATACCACGCTCCAGCGCATGAATGCTGATGCGACCTTCATCAATGCCTCGCTCATGGGATTTGCAAGTATCAAGCAATGGAAACTCCAAAGCCGCATTATGACGCGCTTCTCCGAGCGTGGCACGCCTGGAGCTGTCGTGCAGGGCAGCGTAGAAATGGCGCGAGCGCGACTTCGCGAGCAAGAATGGCTGGCAACCTTTTCCGCAAACCACGCATTTACCGAGCAGAGTTTGTTTACAGCGCAGGGTTCATGCCGCTTTGGAGATATTCTGTATCTCGACCCCGACGCACGGCAATTTGGCGTAAACGGCATCAATGAACGCTTTCTCTCGGAAGATTGGTCGGGTATGGCGAAAGTCTTGTTTCAAGAGAGCGTCCGTGCGCCGTTTCGAGCTTTACAGCATGAATGGCAATTGGAAGGAACGCAATCAGTCTTGCGTGGAAATATGTTCCAATCAGGCATAGGAAACCGTGTACGGCGCACAGGTATTGGCGTTGCGGCAAAAGGCGAAGCGCGAATTGGGTTGGGAAATGCTCTCCCAAACAACGATGCAACAACCCCAGAACTCAGTCTCAATGCGTCTTTCCGTGTGGACGACTTCAGCGACGTAGGCGGCGCAATTTCACCTTTGCTAGGAAGCGCATTATTGCTGGATTCGTCCCTGAGCGTGCGTGCGCAATGGAGCTATAATTTTCGCCCGCCATCGTTCAATGAACTGTATTATCTCAATTTTGGCAATGCTGCTTTGAAACCAGAACGTGCTGAGTGCTGGAATATTGGCGCAGATTTTCGACCAATGTTTACGAGTAATCTTTTGAATGACGCACCAATACTTACCTTCACGCTTGATGGCTTTGCACATTTTACACGCAATCAAATTCTTGCCGTGCAGAATTCACCCTTTACGGTATCGGCACAAAACATTGAACAAGTGCGGACGCTTGGCGTGGAAGCGTCATTTCGAGCGGTGTTTGGAGAATCTTCTGTGTTACCATTGTGGTCATTTTTAGGACAATACACATTTCAACGCGTGGAAAATGTAACGCCGCGAAGTTTTGCCGAAGGCAAGCAACTCGTGTACACGCCGCAGCATCTGGCATCTGGCTCCTTGCGCTACGAGAAAGAATGGTTTGCCGCAAGCCTGAATGCGCAGTACGCAGGAGAACGCTTTTCCTTGCCCGCAAACACCGCCGATTCTCGCCTCGCGGCGTTTGTGGTTGTGAATATTCTTGCTGAAGCAAAATACTCGCTCGCCAATCTTTCTCCCACTTTCGGCGCAACATCAGTAACGATGAGGCTTCTGTGCGATAATTGCTTCAACGAAAGCTATACCGTGATTCGCAATTTTCCCATGCCAACACGCGCCTTTCGCGCATCATTGCTGCTGCGGTGGAATTGAGGAAAGGATGAAATCTGAGGGATGAAATCCGAGGGATGAAATCCGAGGGATGAAATTTGCAAGAAGAATGAGTGAACAACATTCAACCAAGCCAGCCGTAGCGCGGATTGCGGCGGGTAGGAATATCGAGTACAGTAAAAATACGCTCTATTTCGCGGAGCGGTGTATGCTTCAAGCGGAGAAATTCTGCGCGTTTCAGGATAGTTGTTAGCACTGTACCATTCTTTTCCCACCAATCAAACCAATTGTCAATACCTTCTTTGCCTTCGAGCAAATCCTGTAAATATGGCAGAAACACACGCATCTGAGGGGATTCTATACCGAGAGCGGGTGCTGTGAGGTCTGGTGCATCGTGCGGCATCGTTGCTGGGCGAATCCAGCCACCACAGAGCCGCATCACACGCTCTGGTGCAGGAATGACGCGCCCTTCGGCTAATGATTCATCGTAACTATCATTGTATTCATCTATGTTGTAGCGATTTTCATCGTCCACATCGTAGCTGGAATAGGCTCCATTGCTGGGGTTGTAAAAAACATAGCCCAAAATTCCATCGCGAAAATTATGAACCGAATGGACATAAACGTACCGCGCACCAGTGCTGAAGGTGTCTGCAAAGGTGCGCGTAGTTTCTAAGACTTCATATTCGCCACCAGCTTGTAGGGCGGCTGTTGGATTCAAACCCGCATGAATACTCATTTTTGACCGCTCAAGAGAGATATAGTTCTAGCTCAATACTTCACCAAAAAGGTCATATTCCGCCGCATCGTAAATGTTTGCCAGCACCATATCGCCTGTTTGAAGCGGGCGTGAGGACTGCAAAAATACTTCGTTATCTACTTCAGGCGCGTCTGATTCGGAGCGTCCTTGATACTCAATCGTGCCATTTTCGTTGGTGAATGCTTGGTCAATGAGGATTTTTTGTGTTGTGCCAATTTTTGCTTCGTTCTTTGCAAGCGAGATTTCACGCTGGATTGCCATGATTTTTGCAGCGCGGTCTTGCTTTACTTCGGCAGAAATGGGGTCGCCTAAAATGTACGAATACGTGTCATCTTCTTGCGAATACTCGAACACGCCCACGCGGTCGAATTGCTGGGTTTGCACGAAGTCGCAGAGTTCCTCAAAGTCTGCTTGGGTTTCACTCGGATAGCCCGCGATAAACGTGGTACGAAGCGCGATTCCGGGAACGGTTGCACGAATTTCCTCCAAAAGATTTTCCGTCGTGTTTCGCGTAATGCCGCGTCGCATGGACTTCAAAACATTGGTGGAAGCGTGTTGAAGCGGCATATCGAGGTATTTGCAAATGTTCGCTCGCTCGGCAAGAACGGGCAGAATGTCTTTGGGAAATTTCGAGGGGAAAGCATACATGAGGCGCAGCCATTCAACGCCATCCACATCGGAAATATACTTCAAAAGGTCAGCAAGGGTGCGCTTTCCAGAGAGGTCGCGCCCATAATCGGTGAGGTCTTGACCAATGAGAATTATTTCCTTCACGCCCTTCGACACAAGAAACTGTGCCTCTTCCACGAGTTTTTCTACCGGACGCGAGCGATGCCCACCGCGAATAAGCGGAATCGCACAAAACGAGCAAGGATTATCGCAACCTTCGGAAATTTTCAAATACGCATAGTGCGGCGACGTAGTAAGGACGCGCTCTCCAAGTAAATTATATTTGAAATTCGGCGTAAGAGCTTTTACCACATTTTCAAAATCCGACTCGCCAAAAAACTCATCCACGCCCGTCATTTCTTTGCGCAATTCCTCGCCATATCGCTGCGACAAACAGCCCGCAACAATCAGCTTTTGCGCCTTCCCTTCGGCGGCAAGCTCTTCTTTTTGCTTGATTGCCTCGAAAATGGTGGTAATACTTTCTTCTTTTGCGCGGTCAATAAAACCGCAGGTGTTGATGATAACCGCATCAGCACTCCGCGCATCGGTAAAATTCATGCCGTGCGCTTGAATCATGCCCATGAGTGTTTCGGAATCGGTCGTGTTCTTGCTGCATCCAAGCGTAATGACGGAAACAGTTTCAATGGGAGCTTTTTTTGTTATTGTTTCGCCGCCGTCAATGCGAGCATTGGTGCGGCTTGTACGCAGGGAAGACGATTTATCGGCAATTTTATCAGCTACTTTTGTTGGGTGAGATTTTGTGTGCATACGGCGATTCAAGAATGCGATAGATGGAAGTGAAATTATACACGAAAATTAGATATGAAAATTATACACGAAGAATACGGCTGCAAAATTACGAACATTTCACCTCTTTCCCCAATTTTACCTGTTGTGGTGAGGCTTCATGCCCTGTGTGGAAGGCGCAGAAGCAGCATATTCTTTCGCAAATTTTCATGGAAAAATAAAAAAATAGTCGTACATTCGTCGCTGTTCCCACGTCAATTATTCAATTACTTTATTTTCATTGCATCGTCATCAAATGGAGGAATTACCATGATTGAGAATGGTTTTGTGTATGCTGGAGTTGTTTTTAGCATATTAACAGTCTTTATTGGAAGCGTCCTTTTCGTTATTGTCAAAATGACCGATAAAGAAGGTAAACGCCCAGGCGAACATTAAATCGTGATGAGTAGATAAGCCTATAAAGCAGGTATAATCTGCTTTGTAGGCTTTTTTATTGTTGTATTCGGACTTTCACATATGGCGCAGACAAAAGTGTCTGCGCTACCATTAAAGCTGATTTCATCAGGCTTCGGTAGCACAGACACTCTTGTCTGTGTCGTAACGTTGCCATTTTATCAAAGTCTTATTGTCTTGTTCATCATCCCTCAGCCCTCATATTTCCTTCCTTTCATGCAAACTCTCCTTGTTGGTTCAAACAACGCACACAAAGTGCAAGAAATGAAAGAAATCCTTGAAACACGAGGATTGGTGCAGATTCTTGTGCCAAATGATGTGGTGAATTTTCCTGATGAAATTGCCGAAACAGGCAGCACCTTAGAGGAAAATGCGTACATTAAAGCCATGGCGATATACGAAAACACGCTCCAAACCTGCCTTGCTGATGATACCGGCTTGGAGGTAGATGCCTTGCAGGGTGCGCCAGGCGTGTTCACCGCTCGCTATGCGGGAGAGCATGCCACGTATGCCGATAATCGCGCAAAACTGCTTGCTGCGCTGAAAGATATTCCTGAAAATAAGCGTACAGCCCGCTTCCGCACGGTTATTTGCTACCGCGACGACCTGCGAACTTTATTTGCTGAAGGCGTTTGCGAAGGCAGCATTGCCACAGAAGAGCGTGGTGATGCGGGATTTGGCTACGATAGCATTTTTATTCCGCATGGATATTCCCAAACATTTGCCGAATTATCTGCCGAAGAAAAGCATCGCATCTCGCATCGGGGCTTGGCGTTGCGGCATTTTGAGGAAATATTGCGCGGTTTGGAGTAAGAATTCTGCTTGATTATGATGGGGAACATTTAGGTCAAAAATAAGGTATCTTTGTCTGAAAACAGAAAATGTTGTATATTAGTGCATTCTTAATATGAAAACTTTAATGAAGCCGATAGCCAAGATAGCTCAGAAGAAAGAAACAACGCCAGCCCCAAGCGCGTGGGAGAAAAAACTGCAAGGTCTGATTTTAGATTGGTATGGTAAACACGCACGAGAATTTATATGGCGGGAGTACGCCGATTCTCACAATCATTTTATTCCGCAACCGTATTTGGTTTTGCTTTCCGAGGTGATGCTCCAGCAAACGCAAACCTCACGCATCCAAGAAAAACTACCCGAATTTTACCGAACATTTCCCAGCATTGAACGGCTTTCTGAAGCCACTAATGCTGAGATTATCAAGGCGTGGGAAGGTTTAGGCTACAATAGTCGTGCTTTGCGCCTGAGAGATTGTGCAAAGGCAGTTGTGGAGCGGTTTTCTGGCATTATTCCCTCGGATTATGAGGAATTACTTAGTTTGCCTGGAATTGGTCCGTACACGGCATCAGCACTGGTAGCGTTTGCTTTTCACAAGGATATTGCGGTTGTGGATGTGAATATACGCCGTGTGTATTCGCGTATCTGCTCAGTGCTGGAAACAACCGCCGATACTATGCCCGAAGCGGACTGTACGGCATTTGCAGAGCGGATATATCCCAAAGGAAAGGCTTCGGCGTGGCATCAGGCAATCATGGATATTGGTGCGCTTTTTTGTACGGCTCGTGCGCCAAAGTGTCCACTTTGTCCGCTTCAAAGTGTTTGTGCCTCTTCGCATCAGCTCCGCGAGGCAGTGCGCATCAAAAAGCAGGAGCCAACATTTGAAGGCAAACCTAACCGAATTTGGCGAGGACGTATTGTTCAGATTTTACGCGGTTTGGAAGCCTCTGAATGGTACTCCGGCGAACAACTTTACAATCAACTATTTTCTGCATCGCTTTTTTCAACGACGGCAAGGGAACAGTGGCTTTTGGAAATTTTGACGACTCTCGAACGCGAAGCCATTGTAGAGATTAACACTGACAACCGACAGCGAGCAAGCAAAACGAAAAAACAGGACAGAGCGCGTGTGCATTCTGGCGAATATGCTTCACAAGGAGCATCTTCCCTCAATTCTCCTGCACAGAATACTGCACAGGAATCTCTACAAAAAGAAACCTCTGTCTATTCCCTTTTTCTTCGTTTAGCTTCATAACTTTCCATACAAAGGAAAGCCCGATGAAACCTCAACCCATTCTCACACGACCAAAGCTCACGACCAACGCGATGAATACTCGCGATTGGTACGAGGAGCGTTGGCGCGATGACAACATTGACGGGCAGTTATACGACAGTTTTTATTGTTCCCGCGCCACTCCCGCAATGATGGACGCATTCTGGGCAGACGGCTGGCGGCATTTTGGCACCTACTTTTTTCGGACGCACGTTGATTTGCTGGACAACGTCCCGATGCACATTCGTTCCATGCGAATTCGGGTGCGCGATTTTACTCTTAGCAAGGCGCAGCGCAGGATTCTACGAAAAAATAGCGATGTGCGTGTGGAATTTCAACCTATTCGCCTTACCGAAGCGCATGAAGTCTTGTTTGAAAAACACAAACAACGTTTTACGTCCAATCAGCCGCAAAATCTCCACGATTTTCTCTCACAGGAACCAGCAATTACGCCATGTCTCGCCTATGAGTGCCGTGTAAGCAATGCTGATAACAAACTGATAGCGGTAAGTTTCTTGGATATTGGCGAAAATGCAGTATCCAGCGTGTACGCCATGTTCGATACCGATGAATCCACACGAGGTTTGGGGAATTTTACTTTGCTTGCGGAGCTAGAATTTGCGCGGCATAGCGGGAAAGAATTTCTCTACACAGGGTACGTTCACGAAGAGCATTCTTTCTACGATTACAAAAAACATTTTGCCGCAAGCGAATACTACGACTGGCGCGGAAAATGGCTTCCTTTCGATGCTCATGAAGAAACGTATGAGCCAGTAGAATAAACACGAGAAACAAAACACGAGAAACAAAACATGACAAGAAAATAAACACGAAAGCCCCTAACCACCACAATGGGACTGCCCTCACAGTGTACGATGTTTCATCGGCTGCGAGGGCTATTTTTTTTGTGAGATTTTCTGGGGGATAATATTTCTTGAATTCAAGCTCTGCTTTTTGTAAAGATTCAGGATATAAGGTTGTGGACACAATAATTTGGCATCTCGTGGCGCAGACAAGAGTGTTACGCGCTACTGATGAATACTCGCTTCGGCACAAGCAGACACTCTTGTCTGCCCAATGTAACGTAGTTATGTCCAGAGCCGTATCTATGGTGAAATGGTGCTTGTAGGATGTTCTGGTATGGTTTCCACCTCAAATCGTTCTAGCTTGAACGACGCGCCAAGATAGCGTTTGCGGACATCTTCATTTGCCGCAATTTCCTCTGCCGTGCCGGAATAGAACACTTGCCCGTCAATCAAAATATAGGCGCGGTCAGTGATGGAGAGCGTTTCATGGACGTTGTGGTCAGTGATAAGAACCCCAATCCCGCGCTGTTTCAAGCCGCGCACAATGCGAATAATTTCCTCGACCGCGATTGGGTCAATTCCCGCAAAAGGTTCATCCAGCAGAATAAACTTGGGATTGGTCGCTAGGGCGCGTGCAATCTCGCATCGGCGGCGTTCTCCGCCAGAGAGCATAAAACCTTTGCTCTTGCGAATATGTTGCAAGCCAAAATCCTCCAAAAGCTGCTCCAAACGGTTATTTCGCTCCTGTTTGGAGAGCTTTTGAAGTTGTAGAATTGCCATGATATTATCTTCGACGCTCAATTTCCGAAACACGGAGGCTTCTTGCGGCAGGTAGCCGATGCCCAACCGCGCACGCTGGTACATTGGGGCTTTGGTGATGTTTGTCTCATTAAAAAAAACTTGCCCCTCGCTAGGGCGTACCGCACCGACAATCATGTAGAATGATGTTGTTTTTCCTGCACCATTCGGTCCCAACAAGCCCACAACCTCGCTCTGATGCACTTCTAAAGATACATCACGCACCACAGAACGTTGCTTGTAGGTTTTTACGAGATGTTCCGCACGGAGCGTCGCACGCGATTCTGTGCGGGGTTTAGGTGATTCATCTATTCTGTCGTGCTGGGGTTCGCTTGGCATAATGAGTGCTTGTTAGATTCAGTGGAAAGATGACAGGGATTCTGCAACTATTCCCTTTCGGGTAAAAGATTGTAATGCCTTGATTGTAATACCGTTTCGATTGTAAAATGAATAGTTTCAATTCTCCGAAACAAGGCAGCATGCTGCCTTGCTAAAATCAAAGTATTCAAAATACAGTAAAAACGGTATAATGTCTTGATTGTAATGCCTCGTCGGGCGGTTTCTTGACCGTCCGGCGAGTGAGCATCGGAAGAAACCGCTTGGGCGGAAACTACGGTTCTATCCTCCGAAAGGGAATAATAGCAACAAAGACCTTTGTACACGACAAAACCTCTGAAAAGCTCGTAGAATCAGGCTTTAGTGGCTTGAGACTTCCTGTCTGTGTTTGTCACCTGAATCCCGCACCAATACTACCCGCACCAATACTACCCGTACCAACACTACCCGCACCAACACTCACAGACAAGAATGTCTGTGCCACTGCTAAAGAAGTTTTGTCATGTACAAAGAGCAAAGACATGAATTCCTCGAGCCTCTGGGCATGTTCTTGAATAATATCAATACGAATTTCAGAGGACAACGGCTCATCCTTGAAATGCTATTTACGCCCGAAGAGCGCGTATTTGCTTGCTTTTTTCAAATGTTCGCTCGGAAACACGTTGCTCACCAATGCGAAACTGCCCAATGAGCGCAAGCAGCTCATCAGCCTGTTCGCGCAAACCAGATGCGTTGTGAGCGATGTTTTGCACTTCGCGGGCTGATTCTTCGATACTGCCCGTTATGACGCTGACGCTTTCCGCCATCGTATTGCTCGTGGTGGATTGCTCTTCGCTTGCCGTTGCGAGTTGGGACATCACATCGGACACACTTTCAGTTCGGTTCAAAATTGCACGAAACGCGTCGGCAGTTTTGCGGATAATTGCTTCGCCATCTTGTACAAGGCGCGTCCCTGCTTGCATTGAACCAACAGCCTCGGTTGTTTCTTTTTGGATAATGCGAATAGTAGAAGAAATTTCTTTTGTGGCTTTTTGTGTTCGCTCGGCGAGCTTGCGCACTTCATCCGCAACGACCGCAAAGCCGCGTCCTTGCTCGCCTGCGCGGGCAGCTTCAATAGCAGCATTCAGCGCGAGAAGATTTGTTTGGTCGGCAATTTCATCAATTACTTCCACAATTTCGCCAATCTGCTCGCTGGATTTCCCAAGTGTCGAGATTTTGTCTGCCGCTTGAATCACCACATCTGCAACACGGCGCACATTCTCAATCATGGACGACATAGCAGCATTGCCATTTTGCGCATCGTCGTTGGCAAGCGAGGCTTCATGCGCCGCGACAGAAGTTTGCTGCGTCGTTTCTTCAATCGTAGAAGACATTTCCTCAACTGCCCCAGCAACGTGCGTGGCTTGCAACGATTGTTTATTGGAAGCCACTGCCAAGCCTTCGGTTGCGGAGGTAATGTCGCGAACAGCACTCACGGTGCGCTCTGCACTCATGACTACACGAGCAAGCATTTGCTCAATTGTTTCAACGGTTTGGTTTAGGGAATGCGCCAATTTACCAATATCGTCGTCGGATTGCACTTCGGCGCGAACCGTCATATCACCTTCGGCAATGAGGCGAATATCGTGCAAGAGCCTATCAATGCTGCTTGCGAGATATTGCTTCTGCGCTTCTGAACGTGCCAAGTCTTCTGCTGCGCGGCGTTCATTTTCTGCTTTGAGTTCTTCTAATCGGTGATAATCCTCTTGCGCTTGTTGCTCACTTTCCACACGGGTCTTTTCTAAAAGCGTGTCGGTTGCTTGCTTTGCGAGTGCTGTTTGCCCCTGTACTGCACTCATAAACATCATAAGCAAAATGAGAGAAATCATTGTAGAATACGTGGCTTGCTTCGGAGTGAAGGTTACGGGTGGAAAAGAAATAATTTGTAGCGATTCGATTGCAAGCAGAAGAAGAATAAGAACAATCATGGACAGTGTAGCAATTCGTCCCATTTGAAAACCAGATAGTGAGAATGCCAGCAAAGGTACGCAGAGCAGGAAATATTGTACGGCAGAAATACTTCCACCATACGCCCAAAAAAGCAAGCTCACAACGATGACAAAGGTAAAAAGAAGGCGAAAAAGCGCGGCATTCAGGTTGCCATTTTTTCTCAAGAAAAAGGGATTGAGAATCGAGAGAATGAATGCAATGACCAGCCCAGCTTCCGCGTAGAGATTACCGCCAAAGAGAGCGTTTTGTAGAAATGAAAAGAAAGAAAGAACAGACGTTGTCCACGAAATCGTGATGGTCAGTCGTGCGCGACGGAATTCATCTTTATTTTGGCGCAAAGAATCTGGAACAAAGCGCAAGACAAACTGCGCATTCAGCATTTCAATCATAAAAAATTCTCCTAAACGTAGAAAGTATCAGTAAAAATCGTCATTGAAGGCTCGTATGAAGGCTCATTGGTGATAACCGAGCGTTGTGCGAGCATCATACACATACACGAAAAATTTTGCATCAAGTTACATCATTTTTCAATGTAAAATTTTATGTAAAAGTGAATCTGAAAGAGCATCAATCCCGCAAAGATACTTGCATTCCCAGCAAGAACAAAATAAATCTTTCTGTATTGTCTCTTTGAGTACAGGAGCAGTTTATGGTGGTAAAATCTGGTAAAGGTGCAAAAAACATGACGAAATATTTGGTAATGTTATAGAAAAGTAGTAGATTAGCGGTCTTGTTAGAAAATTTTCACGCCAAAATGTTATTGTTTTGTGCGATACACGTAGAACAAAATTACAATATTCTTTTCATAGTGTTTTCTTTTGGTAGGGGCTACAAGCCTCTTCAAATCTAGCGTCGTGAGACAGCAAGCAACGAAAGAAAGCACGTATTATCAGCATAAAGCTATGTCAAAAGTTTGCCAACTTACCGGTAAAACCGTTCAATACGGACACAATGTTTCGCACGCAAACAACAAAACCAATCGTCGTTTCTTGCCGAACTTGCAGAAAAAGCGTATTTGGATTGCCGAAGAAAAGCGTTTTGTGACGCTTCGCATTTCTACCCGCGCTTTGCGCACCTTAGACAAAAAAGGCTATACCGCAATGGTGAAAGAATCGGAAGCAAAAGGAATTTTCTAATAAATCCTCAGTCCGCACTGCTTCATTTCAGGCTTTTTTATTCTCCGACAATTCAACAACTTTTTCACTTTTTTTCACATTGCATCATGGCTAAGAAAACTGCCCGCATGATTATTACTATCGAGTGTACCGAAGCGAAAAAAGAAGGCAAAACAGCTTCTCGCTACACGACCGAGAAAAACAAAACCAATACGCCTGAGCGTATGGAAGTTAAAAAATATAATCCGTTCCTTCGCCGCCACACCGTTCACAAAGAAGTGAAGTAAGGCAAGAACGCTTCGTATTGAAAATAACAAAAAGCCCCGATAGCAGCAATAATGCGCTTTCGGGGCTTTTTTATGTTCATTTTCTACTACAAGCTATACCACAAGCTATACCATGAGCTATACTACAAGCGTTTGAGCGCGTTGTAGGCGTTCCGAAGATTCAGGGTCGTGCGAAGGCAAGTACACAAGAGGAATGCGGGCAGCAAGTGTTTTGAAATGCCCATACGTTTCGCGTGACGCTTCTGGACTAATGGCTATTCCTGCAAGAGTATTTGCCAATAACTGCCGCTCAGTGAAGGAGACATCCCCAGCAAAGCAATAGCAAATGCCATTCTCAAAAAGTACAACAGACTGATGACCCAGCGTATGTCCTGGGGTTGGAACGATGTACAAGCCCGATGCAATCTTATGTGCTGCTCCAAAGGGGTTATCACTCAATGACAAATCGCCAAGAGTTGTACCAGTATCGTGAGTAATGAAGCGGGGTTTCAGCCATGACGGAAACGTTGTTTTCGCAACACCAAAAGGCTTTTCCCACTCAATTTTGGGAAAAAGAATCTCCGATGTTGGTAGAAAGCGCAAGCCATCGGTATGGTCGAGATGACCATGTGTGAGAATAGCAGCATCAATGCGGCTTTCAGGGATGTTCAATCGCTCAAGATGGCTGGAAAGTTCTTCTTCCTGTGGTATGTCAAACTGAAGAATTTTCCTGTTTACCCACGCATCGCCTTTTGCCTCACCGAAATACTCTGGTTCATGGACACGAGTATTCTCGCCCGTATCCACTAAAAACGTGCCGTCAGGATGCTCAATAAGCCACATCCACACAGGGAGTTTCTCAGTCCATTCACCATTCAACAAAATCGAAGGAAAGCGCAATGCCTCAATGCCAGAATACTCACGGTGCGGCGGACGCACTTGCACCCAGCCTGAACGTAGTGCGTGGACGCGGACTCGCTCAGAGATTTGAACGGTAATACAGTTTTGTAATGGAGTGTGGTGCATTATTCGATAGAAAATGAAATAAAAAATGCTCCTCAACGAAAGTAACATCATTATTATCAATTTGTTACTGTCTTTGAGGAGCAACTTCAAAAGAACGCTTTATTTTTAATACATTATCTGAATACCAGCCCGTATAAACCACGTATTGATGCCGAAATCAAAGCCGCGCAAATAACTTGCAATATAGTCCGAATCGGTATACGCAGCTTTTGCGGCATTTTGCGAGGGGATAGAGCCTGTTCCAACTGGAGAACCGGCATCAAACCCAAAACGGCGCACAATCGAGTACCCGCCTTCAAGAGAAACATAAGTTTTATCAAAAATATTATACCGAATGTTCGGTCCGATGGTTGCATTGGCAAAGAACATTTGGTTAATATCTTTTCCATTTTTCATTGTACCATCTGTACTTAGACGACTAAATCCCGCAAGTGCCGTAGGTGATTGACCAAGTTGAAATTGTGAACCATTCAAGGCAATACTGACACCTAAATCCCACTGTTTAGAAGGATAATACCAAAAATCAAGACGTGTCGGCAGAAGACCATCCACCAAGATTTCTGGTGTTGGAATCCAGTAAATATGCAGCAATGGAACGGAAATCAAACGACCAAAATTACTGGTATTATACACAAACCCTAAACCTGCAATAAATTTATCATCAAAGAAATAATCAAGAAAGAAAAGCGGTTCAACGCGGAAATGCGAAAGATTGATATTGTTTAAGTCTGAGAACAAACCCGCCCGCGCTGCCACCGCAAGTTGAAATTTATCTGACAATGTTTGCAGAAACAGAATATCAGAATACAAGCCATGGCCCATGATAGAAGCTGGGTCAAATGTACCACCAGCTTTCGGAACACCAAATTGTGCAGCAGCATTACGGTAAATAAACTGTACGTTCAAAACGCTTGAACCTTCTTTATCAAGCTGCGTTTGAAAGCCGCCATTTACCGTCAGAAGCGACATTCCAATTTGGCTGCCACTTAAAGAGCTTGGGGTAGAATTTGCTGTTGCTCGCGGTCCAAAAAATTCATACCGAATACCCGCCTGCTCACGTTGAGCGAAGCCTACCGACGAAAAGCCAACAAATACACAAACTGCACACACAAAACGAATCCAAATGGATTTCATAATAAACCTCCGAAAAAAACTGTTGGTAAAATAGTTGGAATACGATATTTTCAAGGCTATTCAAAAAAAACAAAATTTCACACAAACTTCTTCGTCAAACAATTAAACTTGAACCGCATCGAGAAGTATCTAATCATATATCAATATATTGGCTGCACAAGCGTTTCTCAGCGTGCTGCACAAATGTAACGATATATTATGCAAAAGCAATATCGAAGATTGTACATTCCCCAATTTTTTTCATTTTTTGTGTTCATGGAGGTTCTATGAAGTTGTCCCAAACAACCCTTAAATCAATGGTTCTCGCGCTTTGCGCTGTATTTGTTGTCGCACTTGCAATGCCTACACCTCGCTTACAAGCTCAGGATGTAAAGGCTGCTTGTGCAAAGATTGATGATTTGCTGGAAGACGGTAAAGTAAACGAGGCAAAAAAAGTATTGGACGAAGCCTACGCTACTGGCTCGAAGGATTACGAATGGACATGGCGTTCATCGCGTATTCACATCCTCATGGGTGATATGACGAGCGATGCGGCAAAAAAAGAAGGCTTCTACTACGAAGCTCGTCGCTTGGCTGACGAAGCGGTGAAAATGAATGGTAACGGCATGATGGGCTATTTGCGCCGTGCGGCTGCGTCTGGCAAAGTAGCATTAGTGAAAAGCGTTATCGGTGCAGCAGACATGGTGAAAGCATCTCGCGAGGATGCTCAAAAAGCAATTTCGCTCAACAATACCACCCCTCAGAATCTTGCTTCGGCGCATTATATCTTGGGTCGGATGCACTTGAAACTGACCGAGACCGCGAAAGCAAAACGCATGATGGTTGGTTTGGGTTGGGGTAATTTGGAAGAATCTCTTTCTAATTTGAAGCGTGCAAACGAACTCCGCCCTGATTTCGTAATGATTCCGCTCGAATACGGTAAAGCTCTTGCTGCCAACAATCAGTTCAATGAAGCTCGCCAACAGCTTCAGCGCGTAGCTGGTTTGAAAAATTCTGAGTACGGCGATGATGCCCGTAAAAAAGAAGCGGCTGAAGTGCTTGCAAGCATTCAAGGCAAGTAATAATCAGGTGTTTCAGGCTTTTTAGCCCATAAAAAAACGCCCATTTTCTGTACATGGAAAATGGGCGTTTTTTGTTCTGTCAATGATGCGTTGAATAGACAAATTTTCACCGAAGAACTTGTATTGGTGCGGCTTCTACGCTTTCCCTTTTTTCGCCACGCAGTATGCGGCAGAGATACACGCCTTGCGGCAATTCCCCCACCTCGCACCAGATTTCATGCGCTCCTTGAGTGAGCGTTCCTGCAAAGAGCGTTTTCAAAAGCTCTCCACGCAATGACCACAGCTCCAAACGGCATAATTGCTTGCTTTTCATCGTAAATTTCACACAAGCTCGTTCCGATGCGGGGTTTGGAGCAATCTGTATCGTTGGTTCAAAAATACTACCATCAATACTATTCTTGATACCATTTCCTTGCAATTCTGCGTTTCTGCTACCGGCGGGGAACAAGCTCTCATGCGTGTTTGCAAGCTCTTTTGCAGGAGCTTTTTGTTCTTGCTCTACAACAAATATGCCCCGCGAGGTGGACAAATACGCCGTACTCAATGGGTCGAACCGCAAACGATGTAGGTTCAAATCGCCTGTTGATGCGCCATTCAAGCCTTGTGCAAGCATTTGCCAGTTTTTGCCGTCATCTCGCGATTGCCACACTGCATTCTGAGAAAGAGCATAGAAATCACCATTTGGTGCGGCTTCGAGTGCCGTGAAACTCGAAAAGGGTGGTGTACCAAGTGCAGCGTTTTCGGGAAACCTACTAGGAATAAAATTTGCACCAGAATTTGTGGAATAATACACACCAAGATTGCGAACCAGCATCACCACTGCTTGCGATTGTGTGCTAAATGCAAATGCAGTAGCTCCGTCAAAGCGAGCATTGGTGCGGAATGGCAACCCTTTTGTTTGCTCGAAGCTCTCACCAAAATTTTGCGAATACAGTGGCGGTGCGCCCGCAAGCAGCACCGTTCCTGATGTGGGATGTACTGCCCATGACGCTGGCACACGTCCTGTTCCAAGTTCAAACCATGAAATTCCCTTGTCATCGGAACGAAACAGCCGATTTCTTGGAAAAGCTCTATCTTCGCCAAGCAAAATTCCTTCGCCCGTTGCACGGATATTTCCGAGCGCAATATTGCTTGGTATGCGGCGTATTTCCTCGCGTTGCCAGCTTATTCCGCTATTATCAGAACGAATAACGTGCGTGGGAGTAATGCGACTTTGCGTTGTATCGCGGGCAAAAGCTAGTATTGTTCCATTTTGCAAAAAAAGAATCGGCTGCGTGCCAGCATTGGAGAGCCTTCCACGATTATTACGCGCAACACTTCCCAACCAGACCGACCCCAACGGCAAACGATATGCTTCCGTAAAATATCGCTGCACACCAGTATTCATGGTCGTTATAGAACTTGTTGAAGAAGCAAGCAAGGAATCGAGCGGGCGTGAACGCAGAATACTATGAGCCTCGCGACCAATATTTTGTGCAAAAACTACTGCTGAACGTGAGGGAATATTCTGAAATTGCAACAAAAGCGAATCCGTTTCCGCGAGCAACGGTGAGACGTACAGGCTTTTCCAGAGAGGAAAATTTGTTGCCGTCGTGCTGCCGATTGCCAATGCACCAAGCCAAGCAGAA
Source organism: Ignavibacteria bacterium (assembly GCA_013298775.1). Lineage (GTDB taxonomy): Bacteria > Bacteroidota > Ignavibacteria > Kapaibacteriales > UBA4661 > PH2015. The sequence goes on from JAAFIV010000059.1 coordinate 20,235, forward strand.
GCAGTAATGATGCCGCGTTGCGTGCCATTATCCATGACTGTAAAATTGTCAATATTTGCGAGAAAACCATCGTTACACGACCGCCAACGCAAGATTTTCTGCGGGATTGGAAGAAATGGATTTGCTTTTCCCACAGATTCCTCCGTTGCAGAAAATACGCCTTTTGTTGTCAGGGCAAGAATTGTCGAGCCAGAAGTCTGTAAATCGAGTATTTGTGCGCCTTCGGCAAGTGGCAAGGAAAAGGGCGTTTGTGAAACAGAACGAACACGAGCGCGTAACTGTGCGGTGTCCAGCGACCACATTGTACCCGTCTGCCGCGCATCGTCGCGCCGTTCTGCCCACAGAGCATTCGAGGTTGCAAAAAGTGTGTATTCCTCACGTTCCAGCATTGCAGAAATGTCGCTAGGTGAAAATGCTCGTAATCTTACATCGCTGGAATCAAGATTTTGTGCGCTTTGCAGGGTGTTCCTCCCTACTTCCATATCACCCCGAAACTGCAAAAGGCGTGTCGTTCCTATGCGCAGACGTTGTGCATTTGGAGCAAGTATTGTTTCTTCCACGAAATTTGTACTAGAATTCGTACTAAATTGAGCATTGGTGGTGATGTGAGCATTGGTGGTGCTTACAAGCGCATTTCGTTGTTGCCATGTTGTGCCGTCGTTATCGGAAATCCAGAGCGCACCGTTCAAAAGCGTGTACAAGCGTCCTGTTGCGGGATGTACGGCAATACACGTCGCTTGTGAAGAGAACATAGTTGTAGCGCGGACGGTAGCCGTGGTAAGGTTTGCATTCGTTGAGGAAGTATTGGCAATAATCGCTGGAAGCCGCATGATACCTTTGTTTGCAACGACAAGATATAAAATTGTTCCCGACGTACTTGTTTCCAAGTCTCGAATAATACCAACGTTTGCGGCAGAGGATGGCGCAGTAAGGGCGTTTCCAAGGCGAAGTGCATCGAAGCGTTGCTGTGCTGTATTGAAACGCCACACGCCTGCTCCATACACGAAAAAATCACCAGAAGACGTGATAGTAAGCCGTCCGGGAGGAAAGGCATTAAGCGCAGTCCAACTTGCACCTGTATTTATAGAAATAAATGCACCACTTTCACCAGCAACAAGCACCGTTCCAGTAGAATTTGCTACCATACTGGAAAGACGTGGCGGTGGGCTTGAAAGTGGCTTCCAGAGTGCTGTTTGGGCGTGCAACAGACAAGAAAAACTACTTGTGAGTAGGAAGGAGAAAATCCCAAAAAGCAAGATTGTATGCGGCAGAGAGGGTTTTTGTCGAAGAAGCATTTTTACCTCGAACAGGAGTGCAGAAAATATATGAACTGAAGAAAAGTACCGTGAAGGGAACATCGCAATTCTCGCAAACATCATGGCAAATACCGAAGTAAATAACCACGTACAATGCGCACTCCTACTTGCTCTCCTGAAGAAACAAGACCAATTCCTGGATACACTTGTACGTCGTTAGCAAAGTACCGAATATCTAAATTGCCGACAATCACGCCATTCGCGCCACGCATTCGTGCTTGCTCTGTTAATTGCTCTTCCATTTCCGAACTGATAAAGCCATTATTTACCTCCATCAAAATTTCACCAATAAACTCGTATTTCTGCGCCTTCACATCGCGTTGAGCATAGAAGACATCCACATTTTGGGTTGGGGGAAAGAGTTTCCCAACGTGGTGAAAACGCACCACCGTACAGGCATTGCAAAGAAATATTGTGGAGAATAATGTGACTGTATAAACGGCATATTGACATGCTTTGCGGCGATATTGTTGAAAGAGAAGAATTGTTGTTTGCATTGTTGTTGCAATAATTTTTCGGAGAACGTTGATTTCATGCTCTAATTTCCTCATTTTCTTCCTTTCTTCCAATAGTTACCAGAAAATTTTGGGAATGAAGGGTAAATCAAACACCATCTTTTCGATAGCGCAAATACTTGACAAGCGAGGATTGATGCTCTCTTTGCACTCATTTTCCTTACAAGGTAACGACCACATCGGATAGGCTCCTGCCATTCCATCAGTCTTGCATTGTAAACCGCTTTTCTTTTCGCTAAATTACCATACAGCCTCACGCAATTCTCTTTCGAGATTTCTTCATCGTAATTTTTTTTATCGTAATTTTTTCATCTTTGATTTTTCATCTTTGATTGCTCAAAGTGCTATGCGATACGTTCCCCCTTTTGTTTTCATACTCCTTTCCTTGCTGGATTATTCTGCCCTGCAAGCACAATCCTTATCCCCAAAACGCTACGCTGATAGTTTATACGAAGAATACAATCGTCGCCAAACACAAGGAATGACAAGCGATACAGCCTCGTTTGCCCTTACCTACAATCTCGCAAAAGAACTTCGCGACCGCCAGCCAGATTCCGCTATTGTCGTTGCCACATACGCTCTTCGTATTGCTCAGAACCTGCGCGACAGCTCGTCTCTGGCGCGAGCGCATCATGCTCTTGGGTATGCGTACAAAAATCGCGGTATGTTTTCGCTTGCGGTGGACAATTTTTTGAAAGGGTTGAACATCGCTGAACAGCGCATGGATACGACCGCTCTTAGTATGAACACCAATGGTCTTGGCGCGACGCACAACGAACAACACCGCTACCACGACGCACAAGGCTATTTTGCTCGCTCCATACGCCACGCCGAAAGTATTGCCGATACAACAGCCTTACAAACCGCTTTGAATAATATGGGCTATGTTCTTTGGCGTTTACAAGCCTTTGATAGTGCGCTTGCGTACCATGAGAAGGCTTTACGCCTTGCCGAACAGCATCGGGACAGCCTCCGTATTGCTATTTCCTATATCAATTTTGGTGTTTGTTATCAATCGAAGCGAGATTTTACGCGCTCTTTGGAGTATCAATATAAAGCTGTCGCCATACATCGTCGCTTGGGGAATATTCGCAATGAAATGCTTGCACTTTTTTACATCGGTTGGACATACAAAGATATGCTCCGCCCCGCCGACGCGCTTCCTTACTTACGTTCAGCCGTTCAGATTGCAGATTCGCTGAAAATGCACAGCCAGTTGCAAAATGCTTTTTCACTTCTTTCGGAAACCTACGCCTCACTGGGGCAAATGGACGATGCAACACAAGCAATGAAGCGGTATGCAGGAATCAAGGATTCGCTCTACGTTGCCGAACGCGCTGCGCAAATGAGTGCAATGGAGACATTGTACAAAACAAACGAAAAAGATAAGGAAATACACGTCTTGCAGGTAGAAAAGGAAGAAGCAACACGCCGCCGGACATTATACGGTGCGGGATTGGTGATTGTCGCTGCATTTGCTGGGGTCTTGGTGTGGCTCAATCGTCAGAAAACGACCGCCAATACAGAGATTTTGCGCCAAAAAAGTATTTTGGAAGAACAAGCACGGGAAATTGAACTCGCAAACGCAAAGCTCCATGAAACCAATCTTCAGCTTGAACTTTTGGATAATGAAAAAAATGAGTTTCTCGGTATTGCCGCGCACGACCTCAAAAGTCCGCTCGCTGGCATCATGGCAAGCGCGGGACTGATACGGAAATTTGGCGAACGCATGAGTGAAGAAGACCGCATTAAAAGCCTGATGACGATTGAGCAAACATCACGGCGCATGAGCGATATTATCACTCATTTGCTTGACACGAACGCTATCGAATCTGGAAAATTGCATATCGCTCCACAGATATTCAATCTCGCAACACTAGCGGAAGAAACGCTTGAACACTACCGCGAGCGGGCATTAGCGAAAAATATCACACTGCGCTTTTCCTCTGAAAGCAGCACCAATACTGCCTTCGCCGACCCGAACATCAGCGCACAGATACTCGATAATCTCGTTTCTAATGCCGTTAAATACTCGCCGCACGGGAAAAATGTGTATGTGAGATTAAAACATCATTTGCCAAGGAATACTCCACAGCAACCATCCGCCAAGCAGCATCAATCAAGCATTCGCCTTGAGGTTGCTGATGAAGGACAAGGAATTTCGGATGAGGATATGAGCAAATTGTTTGGTAAATTCACGCGCCTAACCGCACGTCCAACAGGCGGCGAACACAGCACTGGTCTGGGGTTGAGCATTGTCAAAAAAATGGTGGAGGCAATGAATGGCAAAGTATGGTGCGAATCCGAACACGGCAAGGGCGCGACGTTTATTGTAGAATTGCCAGAAGCGTGATACAGAGCGGCTTTTGAGCAATGTTTATTGTGCGTTTTTCATTCATTTCCAAGAAACTTGACTTCAAGAAATACTCTTCAAGGAATGCTTTTCAAGGAATGCTTTTCAAGGAATACTTTTCAAGGAATACTTTTCAAGGAATACTTTTCAAGGAATATTTCATGTGGTATGCGATTGTTCTCGGTATTGGTGGGGTGATTGGTTTTTGTGCAGGTTTATTCGGCATTGGAGGTGCGCTGATTGCTACGCCGCTCCTGAAAATATTGGTAGAAATGCCACCAATGCTGGCTTTGGCGACACCGCTTCCGACTGCGCTTCCGTCGTCCATATCAGGAACAGTGGCATATTACAAGGCGAAGTTGATTGATTTTAGTATTGTGCGTTTTGTGATTGCGGGCGCACTGCCGGCAAATCTGCTCGGAACATGGCTCACACAATTTACAAGTGGGCAAGCAATGATGCTGTACACAGGCTGTTTTATGATGCTTGTTGGCGTTACATTTTTTGTACGCTCGTGGCTATTACAAGAGCAAACGCGAGAAAAGAACACCTCTCCAGCGATATTATTGGTTATTGGCGTTATAGCTGGCTTCCTCTCTGGCTTTCTTGCCATTGGCGGCGGCTTAGTGATGGTGCCACTTTTTGTTCGTCTTTGCGGAATGCGCTTCAAACAAGCAACAGCAACCTCGCTTTTTTGCGTCGCAATTCTTTCCATTCCCGGCACGCTCGGACACTGGTACTTAGGGCATATTGACTGGAAAGCCGCATGCGTGCTTGCACTTGCCTCTACACCCGCATCATTTCTTGGCGCGAAGGCAGCTATTCGCTTGCGCAATCAAACACTTGAGCGTATCTACGGAACGTTTATGATTTCCTTTGCGGTGTACTTTTTGTGGCGACAATATGCTGGAATGTAAGCAAAGCGCGTATCTATGCTGGTACTGAGACTTTTAATCAAATAGGACTTTCATAAAAACGCTTATTGTATGGAACAGACAAGAGTGTCTGTTCTACCGAAGTCGCATAAAATTTTGTTCAGATGGTAGCGCAGACACTCCTGTTACGCGCTGTGGAGTAGATACTACTCAGTTCTTTGACAGTTGGAGTTTTGGTAGTAGCGATGAGGGTGATAAAACCCGCGTTGAAGATTCTCTTGGGAAATGCTTT
>JAAFIV010000006.1 GCA_013298775.1 Ignavibacteria bacterium
ACAACATAGCTGAGGAAAGGCAATAGTGGCGAAAAATGGCGTATATTCATGTTCTTTTCAGGAATCTGCCATTTTTAACCCGTATTTCCAAACAATTGCCGAAAAACTTTTCATTATGTACTTATGTGTATGTTCTTGTGAGGCTCTCAATTCTTATTGAGGGTCTCACTTTTTTTATTGCCCCTTCGTGCGCCACAGCTTCCGCCACAGCTTCCGCCACAGCTTCCGCCACAGCTTCCGCCACAGCTTCCGCCACAGCTTCCGCCACAGCGCAGCATCAAGAGAATCTTGTTTTTTCCCTTATGTTGTTATATCTTCGTTATTGTAATGGAAGCACAAACGCCTTTCCACCCACCATTTGAGCCATCATTCCGCAACCATGAGCATCCTTTCTACGAAGAATTCCAACGACAATAAAGCTGGTATTGAAGAGAATCCAAACGAACAGGAACAAGGTTTTCTGGGGCATTTGGAAGAATTGCGCCAGCGCATTTTCAAAGCGGCTATTTTCCTTCTGCTCGGCTGCGTCCTTGCGGGCGTGTTTGTGAACGACATTATGAATTGGATTTTACTCAAACCTGCCACCACAGCCAAGCTCGAACTCCAGAATCTACGCCCTTTCGGACAACCTTTTCTATATTTCAAAGTCGTGTTTGCCTCTGGCATTGTCGTCGCGTTTCCGTTTGTCATTTACCAGCTTTGGAAATTTATCGAACCTGGTTTGTATAAGCACGAGCGGCAGTGGGCGGGTAAAATCACGGTCTTTACGACGCTCTGTTTTCTGCTTGGAGTGAGTTTTGCATATTTTGTGATGATTCCCGCAATGCTCCAATTCAGCGTTTCGTTTGGTAATCCCGCTATTAAAAACATCATTGACGTAAACGAGTATTTTGGTTTTATCACCATGACGGTGCTTGGCGCGGGGCTTATTTTCGAGCTGCCAATGATTACCTTCGTGCTGGCTTCTATCGGTATGATTACCTCTGCAATCATGCGCGAATACCGCCGCCACGCGATTGTGGTCATTCTCATCATTGCTGCTATTCTTACGCCCAGCCCCGACCCTGTGAATCAACTGCTGTTTGCTTGCCCCTTGTACGTGCTGTATGAAATCAGCATTATTGTTGCAAAGATTTCGGCGAAGAAATCGGCAGAAGAGCCACAAAGCGCATCGTAACGCACTATTCAGGTCATTCGACAGGGAACGCGGATTTTAAGGACTTTTGAGGACTGGTCAGGACTCTAGCGTATTTGAACAAATTTTTGAGTCCTCAAAATCCTCGTTGTCCTCAAATCCGCGTTCCAAAATCAAGATATTCATGTTCGACCTCCCTTTATTCAAACTCATAATTCTCTGCGGAAGTTCATTCTGTGCGGGTTTGGTGGATTCTATGGTTGGCGGCGGCGGGCTAATTCTCATTCCCACACTCCTCCTCTTGTTCCCGCAGATGCCCATTCCAACCGTGATTGGCACGAATAAATTTGCTGCCGTGCAGGGTATGGGCATGGCAACGCTGCAGTACATTCGCACGGTTCAAATTCCTTGGCACAGCATGGTTCCTGCGGCGGCGGCGGGTTTTTGTGCAGCACTTTTAGGCGCGAAAGCACTCACGGTGCTGGATAGCAGTATCCTTCGTCCTGTGATTGTGGTTCTGCTCATTGCTATTGCGCTGTACACCGCATTCCGTAAGGATTTTGGCAGTATTCATGCACCACACCGCAGCGCGGGCGAGCAACGCGCTATCAGCATTGCACTCGGAGCAACGCTGGGATTGTACGATGGATTCTTCGGTCCTGGCACGGGAAGTTTTCTCATCTTTGGTTTTATCGGACTTCTGGGGTTTGGTTTTCTGGATGCAAGTTCTTCAGCGAAGGTGGTAAATTTCGCAATGGGCTGTGCCGCGCTTGGGTACTTTCTTTGGACAGGAAATGTGCGCTTTGAGATTGGCATTCCACTCGCCGTGTTCAACATCGCAGGAGCGTTTGTGGGAGCGCGTTTGGCGGTGCAGAAAGGAAGCCGCTTTGTGCGTGTGTTGTTTTTAGTGGTTGTCGGTGGTGTAATTGCGAAACTGGCGTGGGATATGCTGCGGTAAAGAACGTAATGGAAATCAGCTCCTTACGGATGCGAACGAAAAACGTCATCAAGCGCGTTGTGGAGCGGCTTGGGAAGCATTGCTCGCCAATAGGGACGTTCTTTTGCAATAAAGTTATTCAATGCCTGTGCATCATTCCCTTTCGCCAGAAGCCGCACCGTTACAAGCGCGGAACTATACACCTCGAAAAGATTTTGTGTGTTGCGATTGCCTTGCAATGAGGTTTGACGCTCTTTGTAGCGTGTTTGTGCTTTTGCGGCAGCATCAGCAAAATAGCGCGAACGTAGTTCCTGTGCGCGTTCTGGCGATGCCGCAAATACGACGAGTGAATCTGGTACGCTCACAACTTCGTTTGGCGCGAGATATTCGGGATAGTATTCGTCGTAGGCAAGCAGCGCAAGCGTACTGTCTGGAAGCGTGATAAAATCTGGGTTACCGACATCGAATCCTGCCGCAACGGTATATTTTCCTGCGCGTTTTTTCAAAACCGTCATGCCAATACTTGCCACCGCGCTATTGCCGCCGCCATCGGTGCGGATGCAGAGTTCGTTTGTGCCGTCGCGGTCGAGGTCGCGCAGGTCGAGCATGGTGCCGTAGTAGTATTTTCCTTCAAAGGCTTGTTGGAACTGCGCTTTGGCACTATCGTATTCGTAAATGCGCAGGGTTTCAAAGCCAATTCTCGCACCTAAAGAATCTTTCGGGTAAATTGTTACCAGCGCATCCTCGAAGCCGTCATTGCTAATATCGGCGCGGCGCGTGTCAATTTTGCGCGAAGCCAATTCCGTAGGAACAGGAAAAGGAACACTCCGCGTCTCAGAACCCGCATGGATAGGCTTTTCTTCGGCAGGTTCATTGCACGAAACAAAAAGAAAACTGCATACGACACAGCACACCAGCAGCGAGCGAAGCGAAGGAGTGCGATGGCTGAAAAAGCGCACAAAATCTTGTGTGGAGGACATTGTGATTGAAGGAATAATGCGAAATAAACAATTCAGTACCCGCGAAGAACAACGTGAGAGCCTCGCCGACGGCTTTGCGTCAAGAAGCGAGACCCTCACAGGAGGCTGATGAATACGAGCGTTCAAGAGTTCATACTTCATCACTCACCTTACGCACACCCTCGCGCCGCCCTCACCCCTCGCTGCGCGAGACCCTCTCCCAGAGGGCGAGGGTTAGTGGAGACTAGCTCTGAAGCCCTCTCCCTCTGGGAGAGGGTTGGGTGAGGGTCTTATGCGTAAGGTGAGTTCATCATTATACTTCATACCTTTGTACACGACAAAATCTCTGAAAAGCTCATATAATCAGGCTTCAGTGGCTTGAGACTTCTTGTCTGTGTTTATCGCTTGAACCCCGTGCTAATACTCACAGACAAGAATGTCTGTGCCACTGCTGAAAAATTTTTGTCGTGTACTCAGACTTCATACTTTTCTTAATTCGAGTTAGCTTTCAGCTTTGCAATCTCGTCTTGCATTTTTTTGTGGTCAGCCACGAATGCTGCTACACCCTTGTCGGTAAGCGGGTGCTGGAGCGATTGTAACAGTGGCTTGTACGGGCAAGTGGCAATATCCGCGCCCGCTTTTGCCGATTCCAAAATGTGCATCGGATGGCGAATAGATGCCGCTAAAATCAAGGACGACAAGCCTTGCGTGTCCCAAATGTCGCGTACATCGCGGATGACTTCCATGCCGTCGTAGCCAATATCATCCAAACGCCCCACAAATACGCTCACGTAGGTGGCTCCGGCGTTGTTTGCCGCGAGAGCCTGTGTTGCACTGAAAATAAGCGTTACGTTGGTCTCTACGTCTTGGTCAGCGAGCTTTGCAACGGCTTTCAAGCCTTCGGGAATCATCGGAATTTTAATCGTGGCTTCGGGGAACCACGTGAGAATTTCGTCTGCTTCGCGCAGCATTCCATCGGCATCCAGCGAAATAACTTCGACCGACAAATGCCCGCCGACAAGCTGATGAATCTCCAAAATGCGCTTGCGAACATCTACTTTCGGGTCTTCTTTTGCTAACAATGACGGATTCGTCGTAACGCCGCTAATAATTCCAAGCGACGCAACATGGCGGATTTCCTCAAGGTTGGCGGAATCTAAATACAGTTCCATACTATTTCCTTGTGCTGAAAAATTGGGTAAAAAATGAGAAAAACGTGAGCGTATAATCTCTGATAAAAATCGTTACACTGCAGTATTCATGCGTGTTTTGTTTATGCCGCTTGCGCAACAATCTCTTCATCCATAAAAGCAAAGCCATGACGCGCTCTCCACGCCCGCGCTGACGTGGTTTGGTCAGGAATACCAAGCAAGAGCATTTCGATAGAAATGGCTTCGTTCAAGGCTTCCCATAGAATGATGGTGCTTTTGCCGTGCAAGACATATGATTCGCGTGCCTCCGCCGTTGCTTCGGCGAGGTGCGGAAACCAGTAGTAGGGCGTTTCTATCACACGTCCATCGTGGAGACGCACCATAAACATTTCCGCACCAAAGGTTACCTGCCGAATGCGGGATGTTTGCAGCATTTGTTGAATGATGCCGTCGCGTCCTTGTGTGAAGTCGTTATTGGTTAAAGTGTTCATTCCATTTCTCCAAAATTGCCGCCTGTTGTTGGCGAATAATTTCTTGAATGTGGCGTACTTCCTTGCCTGAAAAGCCATAATTGTAAACGCATTCAGCATTTTCAATCCAAAACTTTGCACGTGCATCCGCCGTAGAAACGTGGACGTGGGGCTTTTCCAAACGATTGCCCTACGCCTCAGAACTGTAAAAAGCAAAGGTGAATACTGGAGATAAAAAGCCTAACGTCGGCATGATACCTTGCCTTTACCTTAAATATCCAAATTCTTCACATACTGCGCATTCCGCTCAATAAACTCGCGGCGTGGCTCTACGTGGTCGCCCATGAGGGTTTCAAAGAGTTTGCTGGCTGAAGCCGCACTTTCAATCGAAACCTGAAGAAGGGTGCGGGTTTCGGGGTTCATGGTGGTTTCCCAAAGTTGTTCGGGATTCATTTCGCCCAAACCTTTGAAACGAGAAATGACCACGCCTGTCGGGCTAATCACATCCTCGCCCGTCACCATTTCAAGATTTCCGCCCGATTCCTTGCGAATGCGTGATAAAACCTCGTCGCGCTCGGCATCGTTGTAGGCGTAATACTCTTTTTTGCCTTTTTTCACTTTGTACAAGGGCGGTTGCGCGATGTAGATTTTACCAGCCTCAATGAGAGGGTGCATATAGTTGAAAAAGAAGGTCAGAAGTAGTGTGCGGATGTGCGAACCGTCCACGTCAGCATCCGCCATCAAAATCACTTTGCCGTAGCGGAGTTTTGCAATGTCGAAATCTTCGCTAAATCCAACGCCCAACGCGGTGAAAATACAGCGTATTTCCTCGTTTTCCAGCACTTTGGTTAATCGCGCTTTTTGCACGTTCAAGACCTTACCACGAAGCGGCAAAATGGCTTGGAATCTGCGGTCGCGCCCTTGTTTTGCCGAGCCGCCCGCCGAATCACCTTCCACAATGTAAATTTCGCAATCTTCCGGCGTACTGAGCGAACAATCCGCCAATTTTCCGGGCAACGAGCTGGATTCCAGCGCGTTTTTGCGGCGCACCATTTCGCGGGATTTCTTCGCCGCAATGCGGGCTTCGGCAGCCAAAATTGCTTTGTCAATAATGCGCTTTGCCACATTCGGATTACCATCCAGATACGCGGTCAAATGGTCGTTCATAATCGTCCGTACCGCGCTTTCGGTCTCGCCGTTGCCGAGTTTGGTTTTGGTTTGTCCTTCAAATTGCGGCTCGCCAATTTTCACCGAAATCGCCGCCGTCAAGCCTTCGCGAAAATCCTCGCCCGTGAGCTGGATTTTATCGCCTTTTACCAAATTATTTTTCGTTGCGTAGGCGTTCAGCGTCCGCGTGAGCGCAGAGCGGAAGCCCGATACGTGCGTTCCACCTTCAATGGTGTTGATGTTGTTCACGTAGGAAAGCACGGTTTCGTTGTAGCTGCCATTGTACTGGAAGCACACATCAACGGGCGTTTCCGAGCCGTCATCGCCTTTGAAGACCGATGAAATCATAATCGGCTTAATGAGCGACATTTTGCCTTCGTCCACATAGCTGACGAAATCTACCAAGCCGCCTGGGTAGTGGTACACGTCGTCGCGTCCGTCGCGCTCATCTTTGAGGCGAATCACGATTTGCGGATTCAAAAACGCCAACTCGCGCAAACGGTCAGCAACGCGGTCGCTTTTGAATTCCAGCGTTTTGAAAATTTCACCATCGGGATAAAAGCGCACCATTGTTCCGGTGGATTTTGCTTCGCCGATTTCGCGCACATCGCCTTGTGGCGCACCTTTTTTGTAATCTTGGCGAAAGACTCTTCCGTCGCGGCGGATTTCCGCGTACAAGTCCGCCGAAAGCGCGTTCACGCAGGACACGCCCACGCCGTGCAGACCGCCTGAAACCTTGTACGCATTTTTCTCAAATTTGCCGCCCGCGTGCAGCGTACACATTACCACTTCAAGCGTGGAGATTTTTTTGACGGGGTGCGGACCAACAGGGATGCCGCGTCCGTCGTCCTGCACCGAGCAAGAGCCGTCGCTGTGGAGCGTAATCAAGATATTCCGCGCATAGCCCGCCAATGCTTCGTCAATGGAATTGTCCACGACTTCGTTGATGAGGTGATGCAAACCGCGCTCGCCGATGTCGCCAATGTACATCGCCGGACGCTTGCGCACTGCCTCCAAGCCTTCCAGGACTTTGATACTATCTTCGGAGTAATTACCTGCATCAACCGCCGTAGAAAGCTCCGCTTGGGAGACTTCCATTTCGAGAACATCTGTTTCTTGTGCCATAGTGTGAATGTTGAAATAAGTGAGGGGAAATATTTCGTTGTTTTAGTTTGAATGCGAGATGGTGTGGGCTATTTGGAGAATATGACTCAGAACACCAAGTATTCGTGCGGGTTCGACGATAAGATAATCGTCAAAATCAATATATGCTGTGTCACCTTCGAGTTTCAAAAAACGCCATTCTGTGCCAGTTGTGGAGCATCCAAACACCGCAGGAATACTCCGTTTCTTTGCCTCGTTGAATCTTTTTGCCGCAATCATCGCTGCGATACATTGCGCAAAACCGCTTTGAACATTATCATTTTTCGCTTCCACAATATTTAAAATCGGTGCTTCGATAAGCAAGCGTTGTGCAGAGGCGGTAAAAAGAAAATCGCAGCGTCCGCTCAAGCCGTGTTCGGGTTCGACCTTGAGTTCCCAGCCTGAAAACAAGCTCACATGAGACTTTTGGCTCCGCCATGCCTCAATAAGCAACGGCGCAATGATAAACTCCGACCGCGCTTTTTCGGTATTCATCGCCAACGCAAGAGCAATATCTTCTTCTCGTGTAGCGGCGTAATGCTCTGGTACGGCAATAGGCTGAACATGAGGAAACATCTGACTTGCAGACGAGATGTTTATTTGGAACTGCTCTTGTATTTGCCCAATTGACGTAAAATCACTAAATGTCATACTGTTCCTTGATATGCCGTAGAAGACATGAACGAGAATGCTCCGACCAACTCAAGCGAAAAAGCGCGTCAAACCTTGTGTTGAGCTTGTCGAAGCATTGTATTTATTTTTCATATTCTTCACTGGAGAAAAATCGCACTACAATCTCAGATACGAAATTCATCAAGAAGTTGGGATTATACAAGAAGTTTTTGTAAAGATAGAGCCGAGTCGGTGGTGGCTTTCCATGCGATTGCATCGGCGAAGCTGAAGGGCGCACAAATACTGCAACCGTGCTGTTTTCTCAAGAGTATCTCAAGAATATCTCAAGAATATCTCAAGAATATCTCAAGGATAACTATCTCACAGATAATTGTGTAGCGCAGAATAATTTTGGAGAAACGTATTTCCAGACTTTCTGACTTCGCAATGCAAAAGGAACAAGGCAAGAAACCAACGCCACTTGCTTCAAGGACGAAAATTTCTCCTCTGCCGCCCGTGCATGGGAACTTTTTTTGCATATTTCATTGTATTCTTGGTATTTTACAAGAGCGAAAATGCACGTGCTTTGCTGCACTCTTTCGACCGTTCTTCCAAATACCGCATATAACCTATTGTTTCTCACTGTTTGTTTAATCCAAGCGAGTAACTATGCCAACGATTACCATTGACGACCGCAAAATTGACGCAAAAGCCGGACAAACTATTATCCAAGCTGCCCTCGAAAACGGTATGGATGTGCCGCATTTTTGCTGGCATCCGTCCTTGTCGGTAGCGGGAAATTGCCGTATGTGCCTTGTGGACGTGGGTACGCCCAAGATGAACCCCGACCGCACGCCCGCGCTCGACGACAACGGCAATCCCGTGATTATGTTCATGCCAAAACTCCAGATTGCGTGCGCTACGCAGGTTTCGGAGGGAATGGTCGTGCGTTTGGGACACCCGAAAGTAGAAACAGCGCAAAATTCCGTTATGGAGTTCCTCCTTGCCAATCACCCACTTGATTGCCCGATTTGCGACGAAGCCGGACAGTGCAAACTTCAAGAATACGGCTACAAACACTCCAACGGCGCAAGCCGTTTCGATGAAACGAAAAATCACAAAGACAAGCGTGTTTCCTTGGGTCCAAACGTGCTGTTCGACGGCGAGCGGTGTATTTCCTGCTCGCGCTGCATTCGCTATGCTAAAGAAGAAGCACAGCAGCCCGTTCTGAGCTTTGTTCAGCGCGGCGACCATGTTACCATCGAAACCTTTCCAGGTACGCAGTTTGACAGTCCGTATTCGATGAACGTGATTGAAATTTGCCCTGTCGGCGCACTCACCAGCCCTGACTTCCGCTTCAAAGCTCGCGTTTGGGATATGTCGTTCAATGAATCCGTCTGTACGGGATGTGCGCGTGGCTGCAACACGCAGGTAGGCGTACGCAACAACGAGATTCTGCGCCTTGAACCGAATACAAACATGGACGTAAACCAATACTGGATGTGCGACCACGGACGCTTGACGCAATACGACTTTGTGAATCAAAACCGCGTAACCAAGCCACTTATCCGCACAAATGGCACACTCGCCGAAGCAGACTGGAACGATGCCATTCAAAAAGCGGCGGAATTGCTCAAAGGCGTGAGTGGTAGTGAAATTGCGGTGCTTGGCTCATCACGTGCCACCAACGAAGACAACTACGCGCTTGCTCGCTTCGCAAAAGAAGTGCTGAACACACCCAACCTTGATTTCTTCCGCTTTGAAGACCCATCCTTTGGCGATGAAAAACTGCGCAAAAGCGATATGTCGCCCAACAGCATTGGTGCAGCAGAAGTTGGCGTAAAACCTGGCGCAGGCGGCATTTCGGCGAAAGATTTGGCAGCGAAAATTTCCTCTGGCGCAATCAAAGCATTGTACGTGTTGGATGACGACATTGCAGCAATTTCCCCCGAACTGGCTTCCGCGCTTGATAAACTCAGCGTTTTGATTGTCCACGCGCACAACCACACCGCAACGGCGAAAAAAGCGCACGTCGTTTTTGCAAGCGCGACGTATGCTGAGTTGGAAGGCACGTACACGAATTTCCAAAACCGCGTACAGCACGTGGAGCCGTTCATCGTTACCACCGAAAACGAGCGCAAAATGGGCATGAAAATGAGCCGCTTGGATAAATTCGGCGCACACAACGACCGTTGGACACAAGGCGAACGCCGCAACTGCCGCCAAAGCTGGCGCGTTATCACAAGCCTCGCAAAAGGTTTGGGCGCAAGTGCTGATGCGTGGCGGTACCGCGCTTCGGAAGATGTGTTTGAAGAAATTGCTGATAAAATCTCATTCTTTAGCGGATTGGATTATACCTTGCTTGGCGAGCGCAAAGGCGTGGTTTCAGGCGAAACGGAGAAGGAATTTGCTCCCGCGTTTGAGTACGAATCGCATACCTTGAAGCCGAATTAAGCCAAAGGAATAAAGGCAAAAGAATAAAGTTTTTTGTACAAGTATTTGTCGCATCTTTGCAGGATTTCTCACCTACAATCTGGAGAAGTGATATGGGTAACGACCCAAGAATTATTGAGCTTTTAAGCGAAATGCTCATTGAGCAACGTCAGACAAATCAGCGTTTAGAAGGTGTTGAACGCGAACTTTCAGGCGTGAAGCATGAAATTTCGGAACTAAAGCACCAGCAAGAAATTACAAATATCAAACAAGATGCAATGATTGATGAACTTGGGCGTTTGCGCAAAGCATTGGTGCAGGTTGCAGAAGGTTCTGGCGTAGGCTTTGAAAAAATTGATGACCATGAACGCCGCATAAAAGCTCTCGAAGCGCGATTGTAAGCATTGTAACTATCCCGCAGTTTTCCATCATTTTTGAATTATTTTCTCCTCATCATGGATTTCAACCGCGAAGAAAATTTTGCCGCCTTTGTTACCAAGAAAGTGGATTATTACTTGGGTAAATGGGAATTGTTCGAGCGTTCTTCGGAGAAAATTTCGTGGAATTGGTCGGCATTTTTGTTTTCCACGTATTGGATGATGTACCGCCGAATGTACGTTCCTGCGGTTGCTGTCTTTGCTGCAAGCCGCATCGTGAAATACGTGATTGCCCTCAGCGGTGGACGCGCCTATCGCCTGACGACCATTCTTTTTTCGGTCGCAATCGGGATGCTTGGTAATTACATTTACTATGCCTATACATCAAGCAAAATCGCGGATGTAGCCGATACCGCCAGCACCGACGACCCCGCCGTTATCGGGCGCACCTTACGCGAAATAGGCGGCACGTCGTGGCTCTGGATGTGGCTCCTCGTCTTCGTGGGCGGCGCGGTAGATACGCTCTTGAAAAAAGCACTCTTGAACCGCGCAGTATCGCTAGAAAATTTCGATGCTGATACGATTTGGGATGTGTTGTAAAAATTCAAATTACAGTAAAACTTCTTTTAGTAGTGGCACAGACATTCTTGTCTGTGAGTGTTAGTGAAGGTTTGAGGAGAGAAACACAGACAGGAATGTCTGTGCCACTGAAGCCTGATTTTAACGACCATTCAAGAGTTTTATTGCGATGAAACTCAACGATATTGCAAAATATACTCTTCTCACCCGCATAAATACTTGCTTCTATGGACTTCCTCACACTCTGTCTGGTGTCGCTCTTGAAAGGCGCACTCGTGTTGTTTCTCGTCATGCTGCCGGGCGCGATTATTTCCGTGTATTCGGAGCGGCGCGTGGCTGCCTTTATCCAGCAGCGATTGGGTCCGAACCGCGTTGGTCCATTCGGCTTGATGCAAGCATTTGCCGATGTTGCCAAGCTCATTTTCAAAGAAGATGTTGTGCCGTCGGAAGCAAATAAATTTTTTCACTCGCTCGCGCCGCTTATTGCGTGTACCACCACGCTCGCGCTCTTTGCCGTCATTCCCTTCGCAGACTACGTGATGATAAACGGAACCCGTATAGATATTGCGGTCGCGCCAAATATCAACCTTGCTGTGTTGTACATTTTGGCAGTGAGTTCGGTTGCAGTGTATGGCATTACCTTTGCGGGCTGGTCGTCGGGCAATAAATACTCGCTCTTGGGCGCACTTCGCTCTTCGGCGCAGATGATTTCCTACGAACTTACGCTCGGCTCGTCGCTGATTGGAATTATTATGATGACAGGTTCGATGAATTTGGGTGATATTGTCCATGCGCAAGCAAATTTGAAATGGAATATCTTCTATCAACCGCTTGGCTTCTTGATTTTCCTCGTTGCGTCCTTTGCCGAGACCAATCGCGCACCCTTCGACCTTGTAGAAGCAGAGCCAGAGCTGGTTGGCGGCTATCACACGGAGTATGCGGGCATGAAGTTCGGTTTGTTTATGTTGGTGGAATTTGTGCATACGATTATCGCGCCGTGTATCATTGTTACGCTGTTTTTGGGTGGTTGGCAGATTCCCGTTCCAACGTTTATTTTGAATGCTATCGGCATTTACGATGGCTCAATTCCAATGGTTCTGCTGCAACTCGGCTCATTCCTTGTGAAAGTCTTGGCAATGATGTTTTTCTTTATCTGGGTTCGCTGGTCGCTTCCGCGCTTCCGCTACGACCAACTTATGAACTTGGGTTGGAAAGTAATGTTGCCGCTCTCGCTTGTAAACATCATCATTACAGCGATTGTGGTGTATTTTACAAAGTAAATTGCTTGAGGCTTTCCTTATGCACATCGCTCAATCGTTTATAGGGCAAAAAAAATCGGGTAAAAGGGCTGAAGAAGCCTTCATTACTCGCTCTTTGGCAAAAAAAACTGCGCTGAATGACGTAGCAATGCCCAAGCGATTTGATTTCTCGGTGAACGATATGCAGAAAATGGCGAAACTCGGCATGATTCCTCAGCGTGGCGTTGAGCTTGTCGGTGGTGATGTTATGTTTGGCGCACGACGCAAACGCTTTTCGATTGAGGAATATTACCAGCTTGCCGATGTAGGCATTCTACCGTCAAGCACTCGCGCCACAGAACTACTCAATGGAGATATTCTTACGATGAGTCCAGTTGGAAGCCGCCATTTTGCAGCCGTCGCAATGCTGCAATATCATTTGCATCAAGCACTTGGGAATGAGGCGTGTATTGCCGTTCAAAGCACGATTTTACTTCCGCTTTTTCGTTCTGCACCAGAACCAGATATTGCCATTCTTCGTTTTCGCAACGATTTTTATCGCCATGAATTACCAACAGCGAATGATGTTTTGCTGCTTATTGAGGTCGCTGATTCCACGCTCAAATACGATAGCGGCGTAAAAGCGAAACGCTATGCAATGTCGGGCATTTCGGAATTGTGGATTGTTGATGTGCGGCGGAGACAACTGGAACTATGCCGCAAGCCCTCCAATAAAGGCTTCACAGAGCGCAGAATCATTGCCAACGACGAGACTATTCACCTTGCGGCATTACCACATCATTCCTTCAAAGCCGCAACGCTCCTTGGTACAGAGATTGAATAAATGACACGAACTTTCATCACACCTTGCAACCATTTGTAAATACTATTCTTCAAGCACTATGGCAAATATCAACATCAATACTCGCGCACAGAAAATGACGTTTTGGGAAAAAATCTATCTTCCTGAAATTGCCAAAGGTCTGTCGCTGACGTTTAAGCAAATTTTCGAGCCGAAAATTACCCGCTCCTATCCCGAAGAACGCTTTGAGCCAACGGGGTCGTATCGTGGTCGTCCAGTGCTGGTGCTGGAAGAAGAAGGCGAACGCTGTGTGGCGTGCGGCTTGTGTTCGCGGGTGTGTCCAGCACTTGCTATCGAAGTGCAAGCGGGCGAAACGCTCACACGCGACAAAGAACGCTATCCAGCAAAGTTTGAAATCAATATGTTGCGCTGCATTTTCTGTGGTTTTTGCGAGGAAGTCTGCCCCGAAGAGGCAATCGTGATGAGCAAAGATTATGAAATGGTCTATCAAAACCGTGAAGATGCTATCTTGGGCAAGGATAAACTACTCGTGCCAGTGGCGCAGTTGCAAGACCGCTTGGAGTATTTGCGGACGCACCAATACTACGAGCCGAAAGCGGCGTAAATACTAGACTTTCAAATGGGAAAAGGTAGTTCCTTTATCCAATCAACAGCATTTGAAAATGAACATAAAAAAAAACCGTAGAGACAGCACAAAGACTGTCTTTACGGTTTTTTTGTTTTTGCAATCTTTACAATAAAATTGCGTACAATTTTTTAGAATTGCAAGAGTTTACGGAATTCGCGCATAAGGCTCTGAATGCGGCTGAGAGACGATTTAGAGCGTACGGCAAGGTTTTGTACCTCATTTGCTACCACCGCGAAACCTGCGCCCTGTGCGCCAGCACGACTAGCTTCAATCGTGGCATTTACGGCAAGCAAGTTCAGCGATTTCAAAATACGGTCAATTTCGTTACCAGATTCCTCAATTTCCGCGCTTTTTGCAGCAAGAGTACGCAAGAGGTCGGAATTATCACCCTCGCGGCGGTCGTGGATGCGGAGAATCATCCCCTGCAAGCCCATGAGTTTGCCGCCCTCAGACACTCCGCGCCCGTGTTCATGCACCCATGCTGGCGAGCCATCGCGGCGAACAATACGATATTCCACATCCCAATCCACATTGCTTTTGATTGCCGATGAAATCATGCTATCAACCATTACGCGGTCTTCAGGGTGAATTACCGATGAAAACGTGCGATTGCGCCCATTAACAAAGTCATTTGCTTCAAAGCCCGTCAGATGGCGCACGGAGTCGGAAATATATTGAATGGTGTAGCTTTCATCAGCCTTGCAACTATACACACAGCCCTCTAAATGCGCTACCACCGACTGCATCAGGCTGCTCACCTCGTTTGTGCTAAAATCCATAGCCAAGTTCCTCTCTGGAAATTGCGTAAAATGTAAGTAAGAATTGAGTTATTTGCTTCGTAAACGTATTGCTTAATCTTTTGCGTCGGGCGCATCATTACTGGGTTTGTCATTTGGTTTGTCAAATTTTTTATCGGCGAATTTTCTGTCACCAAACTTTTTGTCACCAAACTTTTTATCACCAAATTTCTTATCGCCGAATTTTTTATCACCAAACTTTCGGTCGCCAAACTTGTTATCGCCAAATTTTTTATCACCAAATTTTCGGTCACCAAATTTTTTATCGCCGAAACTGCGGTCGCCACGCTTATCATCAAATTTTCGGTCGCCAAACTTTTTCTCACCGAAACTACGGTCGCCGCCTTTATCATCAAATTTTCGCTCCCCAAATTTCTTATCACCAAAACTGCGGTCGCCGCGTCTGTCATCGAACTTGCGTTCTCCAAATTTTTTATCGCCAAATTTCTTATCACCAAATTTTTTCTCACCAAAACTGCGGTCGCCGCGTCTATCCTCGAATTTGCGTTCCCCAAACCTTTTCTCCCCAAATTTCTTATCTCCAAAATTTTTATCGCCAAATTTTTTCTCGCCATCGGGAGCTTCGCCGCGAGGTTCGGAGCGGTCTTCAAAGCGTTTTGCTTCAAATTTGCGGTCGGTAAAATTCCGCTCGCCAAATTTCTTATCTCCAAACTTTCGGTCACCGAATTTCTTATCTCCAAACTTTCGGTCACCAAATTTCTTATCTCCAAAACTTTTCTTCTCGAAGCTACGCTCGCCACGAGGTTCAAAGCGGCGTTCAGAGCGAGCTTCTGCAGGTGCGGAGTATTTCGCACTGGATTTCGTTGCATTTTTATCGCCTTCAAAACAGAAGACAAACTCGCCTTTGAAACGCAAAACAAGAAATTTCGTGTACAATTCGCTGACTGTGCCGTAATGGTGCGTTTCGGTGTCCATCGTAAGATTGCACCCCAAGTACGCACGGCGCGTGGGCATGATTTGCCGAGCGGCTTCGAGCAAAGGAACAAGACGATATGGCGTTTCGAGCAATACAACAGTACGCGGCTCGTCTGCAAGCCGCTTCAATTCTTGGATGCGCTCGGCTGGCTCGCGGCTGACAAAGCCCGCAAAAACGAAGGAGTCCATCGGCAGACCGCTTGTAACAAGGGCAGTCATAATGCTAGACGCGCCTGGCACTGCTTTTATCGCAATACCTTTTTCAATACAGCGACGAACAAGCTGTGCGCCTGGGTCAGCAAAGAGCGGCGTGCCAGCATCGGAGACGAGTGCGAGCGATTTTCCTTGCTGAAGCAACGTGAGCAATGCACCTGTTTGTGTAGCTTCGTTGTGTTCGTTTAATTCTTCGAGCTTTTTGGTAATTTTATTCTCATGCAAAAGTCGCGCCACTGTTTTACCTTCTTCGCCAACCACGACATCCGCCATTTTCAGTGTTTTCACAGCGCGGGCAGTCATATCCTCGCTATTACCAATGTGAGAAGAGACCAAAAACAAGGTGCCACTCTTCTGCGCATTTGGTTTTTCCTTGTCTGCGGCGGCTTCGGCGTTGTGAAGAAACTCCGAAGGTATGAAATTCTCCAAAGCAGCAGTTTCGGAAATATTCTCAGTGTTTTCGGATGCGGTATCGCTTTGTGTTGCGGTGGTAAGTCCAGTATCAGCATTGAGTTCCGTATCGGCATTGAACTCGGTATTTGTCGCTATGTTCATCGGTCGGGAAAAAAGGTGAGAGAGGTAAAAATCGCACAGTCGAAAAGATACATAAAAAAACGGCTCTGAGAGCAGAAATAATGCAATCAGAGCCGCAAATCTACGGAAATTCCGTTATTTTTATGCACGACTTTTCTGTCGTCAAAACTTCGTCTTAAAAAGGCAGTTCTTCGTCGGACGGGCTGGAATCATTCACACTCGCACTGTTCAAAGACGTTTCGGCGTAATGTTGGACAAATTCATCCGCGTTTTTGCGTCCATCCAGAAGCAAAACGTTGTCGGCTACAATCTCGGTGACGTAGCGTTTTTCACCGTTTTTCTCATAGGAACGCGTTTGAATCTTGCCTTCCACCAAAAGACGTGAGCCTTTTTTGACAATTTCTTGAATAATTTCTGCAAGTTTGCGCCATGCAACGACGTTGTGCCAATCGGTGCGCTCTTGTGGCGAACCGTCTTTATCTTTCCACATTTCCGATGTGGCAAGTGCAAAGGTTGCAACCGGAACCCCGCTTGTCGTATAGCGCACTTCCGGGTCTTTTCCAACGTTCCCGATGAGAACAACACGGTTAAATCCACGAGACATAAAAGCCTCCGCTTTTTCTGGGAATAAGTGTGGTGAAGGAGAGTAATTGCAAGGTCTGAAGAAGAAATCTGAAAAGAAAAGGAAATTGACCTTTTTTCAGCACTTGTAGGGCGAATCTACAACAAAAAAAATCAGCGAAAAAGTGCAATAAGATAGTAGCAATTTTCAGCCAAACGTGTCGGTTTTATGCGGTGTTGTTTGATGAAAGAGAGAATGTGCGATGATGTAAAAAGAGGCTTTGAGGCAATGGTATCAACCGAAAGATTTTCCCCTCGTCGTAGCTCTTTTCTCTCTCGGTACGCTTGGAGGAGGACTTCGTACAGAATGAGTTTTTATGCGGCTTTCAAGATTGTAGCTCAACTTCAATTTTAACGAAACCCCAATACTCATTGAAATAAAAAGTATTTTGTGCAATCTACTCCTATCTTGATGACACTGAGTTTTGACCCATTGTGCGTTTTCGTGATAACGATAATGAATTAAAGCCGCATTATTACTGGGTTGTAGCAGTTGCTGTTTGTTAGTACCATTTCCATTTGAAATCATTGTGAACCAGTAATTTTTCATTTGCTTCCAAAGAATTATGCGCACTTTCCGATTATTTCTCTACAAACGTAAGTACGAAGTCCTTTTGCTGGCATTGTTACAGCATTTGTTCATTGGTATTGTTCTTCAGGATTTACAGTTTTATGCAAAGGTTATCTGGCCCATCAATATGCTTGTCTTGGGCATTGCCAGCGTCGGGATTTTTATTGAAAAAGGCAAATGGAAAAATGCTATTCGTACTGTCCTCGTTCTCCTTGTTCTCGCCTTTCCTCTGAGTTTGCCATTCTTGGGTAACTTGCCCTATTTTATGCTGACACTGAACATTTCGTATGTGATATTTTTTACCTTTATTTTTTGGGAAGTCGTACGATTCCTCATAAAGCCAAGCTATATCAACGCCGACGTGATTTCCGCTTCCGCTTGCGGGTACTTGCTACTCGTAGAAATAAGTGCTTTTTTGCTGCAAGCCTACTTTTATCATAATCCATTGTCATTTAAGGGAATAGACCCTACTGGCACTGCCGCTTCCTACATTGATTTGGTGTATTTTTCCAGTATTACCATTACGAGTATTGGTTTTGGTGATATAACTCCGAATACGCCTCACACCAAGCTGGTTACGGCATTGTTTGGTATCGCGGGGCAGTTTTATTCGGTGGTACTTGTGGGTATTCTGATTAGCAAATTTTCTTCTCATTCGGACACGTAAATTTTTGTATCCTTTATTTTTTCATCACAATATGTCTCAAATAAAAACTCCCAAGAGCCGTACTCTAACGCTTTCTGCGCCGCTCGTGTTAGCATCGCAATCGCCGCGCCGTAAGAAATTATTGGAACAAATCGGTTTGGAATTTCGCGTGCAGGTGTCGGCGTTCGACGAGGAAAGCATTTCCGCGAGGAGCATGCACCCAAGCCAGTATGTAGCGACCTTAGCAAGCGCGAAAGCCTCCATTGTCGCACAAACACTCACGTCTCCCGCAATTGTTCTTGGCGCAGACACGACCGTCGTTTTGGATGGAACAATTCTCAATAAACCAACCGATGCCGCCGATGCCGCACGAATGCTGGGTTTGCTGAGTAATCGCACCCATGAGGTGTTTACGGGGATTGCGCTGGTGGAATCTGGCGTGAAGCGCATTGTAACAGATGTTGTGCGCACAGAAGTGTGTTTTCGCGCTCTTGAAGACGAGGAAATTGCTGCGTACATTGCCAGTGGTTCACCGCTCGACAAGGCAGGTAGCTACGGCATTCAGGATGATTTTGGAGCTGTTTTTGTGAAGGAAATTCGCGGATGCTATTACAACGTTGTGGGGTTGCCATTAGAGCGATTATACCAGCGTTTGCGGGAGTATTGTGCGTAAACGCCATAGGGTACCAATGAGGGCTTTCGCAGACGGTTTGTTTCATGGGCAGACAAGAGTGTCCGCCCTACCAAAGCCTGATAAAACCGAAGCCTGATGGTAGCGCAGACACTCTTGTCTGCGCCCTTTACGAAAGTCCTATCAATATCATGTTTGGCTCATCGAATTATTGTGCTAACAACAGAAGAGGCTCTGACGTACTGCTCGTCAGAGCCTCTTTTTTGAATAGTGTTTTTACCTGCAAACCGCATTCAAACTTTTTGCATTAAAACCTCACCTTACGCATAAGACCCTTACCCAACCCTCTCCCAGCGGGAGAGGGCTTCAGAGCTAGTCTTCACTAACCCTCGCCCTCTGGGAGAGGGTCTCGCGCAGCGAGGGGTGAGGGCGGCGCGAGGGTGTGCGTAAGGTGAGTTAAAACGTTCCGCATTAAAACGTTCCGCATTAAAACGTTGTTCCTGCTCGGAAACTTGAAATGGTGCGGCGTTCACCTGGAGCAATGACGCGCCCGACAACAGGAATGTTCGGTAAAACAACCGTATTTTCTTGAAGGCGAATAATCGTGCGTGGCGTGTTTTGTTGTGCTGGAATGCCATAATCGGTTTCCAGATTTGACGAGGAACGAATTGTGCCAATAAATGGTAACGACGTGCTAATGGCGTAGCTCTGCGCTTGACGGTGTGCGCGATAGGAATTGCTACCAACGGCTTGTGTTACCACGCCTTGATTTTTGCCCGTAATTTTCAAGCCAACGCTCAACGAGCCAAACATAGGAATCATGCCAGATGCAGAGAAATCGGCGGTGGGGAAATCCATTCCAGCTGCGTCGCGTAATTCAGCAATTTTAATCCATTTTGGTTCTAAACCTGTAACGCCGAGCGCGTTAATATCAACAGTGGTACCAAAGCTAGAAGCAATGCGTCGAATAATGCGCCCGATGGCGTTGATGTCGAAATAGTAGAATACTTCATCATTTGCAACGCGGTAGTAGAGCGTATCAACGCTTGCAAGACGTGGCGACGCGCCAGAGGTGAAGGTGCTATCGCGCAGCAACACGGCATCGGATTGTCCACCAACGGTTACGCCCGTGCGAACAACGGTGCGGCTTACGCGGTAGGTGCGTGCAGTTGGGTTATTGTTCGTGTCGAGTTCGGCTGCGTCATAGACGGTATAATCACCCGTGCGGTAGCCGAATTTATCTGCTTGAGCGGGCTGAAATAATTCACACGAGCTTGCAAGCATCGTCAAAAGCAGGGCTGCAAGCACAAGTGGGAAAGACAAACGTGATTGTTTGCGGGATATTTGCTGAGGTTTCATGCGATTCCCTTGAATGGTTGTGAAGTGGGAAAATTGTTCTGTGGTGAAAATGTATTCAACGTCAAATTACAAAAAGGGGCGAAAAACTTCTCCATTTTTCGCCCCGCTTATTTTGTCTTAGGACTTTCACAAAACGCTCGTTTTGTGGCACAGACAAGAGTGTCTGTGCTACCGAAGGCTCGAACAACCTGCATCAAGTGGTAGCGCAGACACTCCTGTCTGCGCCATTTATGAAAGTCCTATGGCTACTAACTACGCCTTACATTACGCATTCGCTGTCAATTTCGCCATGTTCGAGCGTACATCGTCAGCAGATTTGTTCAATGCTGCTTGTTCGTCGGCGGAGAGCTTAATTTCAAAAATGCGCTCCATGCCATTTTTGCCAAGCACAATCGGCACACCGCAGACA
This sequence comes from Ignavibacteria bacterium, assembly GCA_013298775.1. Taxonomy (GTDB): domain Bacteria; phylum Bacteroidota; class Ignavibacteria; order Kapaibacteriales; family UBA4661; genus PH2015. The sequence goes on from JAAFIV010000006.1 coordinate 20,370, forward strand.
ACATCCTTCAAGCCGTATTCGCCTTCCAACCACACCGCGCATGGCAAAATACGACGCTTGTTTTTGATGATACATTCTGCCATTTCCACTGCCGAAGCCGATGGCGAGTAGTACGCGCTGCCTGTTTTGAGCAAGCCAACAATCTCCGCGCCACCATTTGCGGTACGTTTTACGATTGCATCAATTTTTTCTTGCGACATAAGCTCTGAAAGCGGCACACCTGCTACGGTGGTGAAGCGTGGAAGCGGAACCATTGTATCGCCGTGTCCGCCCAAAACGAAGGCGTTGATGTCCTCGACCGATACGCCAAGTTCCATCGCGATAAACGTGCGGTACCGCGCCGAATCAAGTACGCCAGCCATGCCGATAACTTTGTGGCGTGGCAAACCTGTTGCTTTCAGTGCAACATAGGTCATCACATCAAGCGGGTTGGAAACAACGATAAAAAACGCATTCGGTGATTTTGCATACGCTTGCTCAATACACGATTTTACGATTTCCGAATTCTTAAACAATAAGTCGTCGCGGCTCATTCCGGGCTTGCGAGCAAGTCCGGCGGTCATAATCACGATGTCGGAATCTGCGGTGGCATCATACGTATTGGTGCCAGTGACAATCGTATCTGAGCCAATGACGGGCATTGCTTGGAACATGTCCAAGCCTTTGCCTTGCGGCAAATCTTCTACGACATCCACGATAACAACTTCGTGTGCGAGTTCATCATATGCAATTTTCTGAGCAGCCGTCGCGCCCACGTTTCCTGCGCCGATTACGGTAATTTTCATAACAAACCTACGTTGAATGAGAATAAAAATGAAGGTGAATTGAAGGCAATTTGGGGTGAGAAGAATCGCAAATTACGCGCTTTTTAGGAATCTCGGAAGAGAATCTTTACAAGACAGTGCAGACAAAAAAATGAGAGCCTCGCTGACGGCTTTCCGTCAGAAGTGAGACCCTCATTGTAAACCAAGTATGTATCAGCTTTGCAGCGTATTTGTGCTTATTTTTTCGGATTCAAAATATTGTCAATCACTGCTGCTATATCCTTCAAATGCGCCTTTGTTGCGTCGTTTGCGGCTTTGCTGGACGCGCTTTGGCACGCATTTTTCAGATTGTCCAATTGCAAACGCGAAAGGCTGCGAACATCAGTATTCGAGACATCTGGCGGCAAAATGAGGCTGAAAATTTTGTTTTGCGGAAAGCCCTGAATGGGCGTTGCCGCAACGGGCGCAAACTTCGCGCCAAGCTCGTTCACGTAGGCGCGTTGAAGATTGCGGCGGTATGCGTCAATATCGGGCTTGCCTTGTTTCAATTCCGCAAAGAGCGCGGTTTCCATGTCGTTGTATAATTCCTTTACCGAGTACGCATTTGCGCCGCCTGTGGCTTCATGTTCGACGAGGCGCAAAAGTTTATCATTGCTCACCATCGTCCGCACCGTGCGGGCTTGCGCGTCCATGAGTTGCTTGATTGCGCCAGAGGGCTGAATTTTACGCAAAACATCGTCGCGCAAAAACATTTTCGGTGCTTTCCACGCATTTTCCGCGACAAACTGCACGGCTTCGCGCTGCTTTGCCTTCGGGAGCGGCGTGTATTGGTCGCCTGTTTGTCCGTAGGTCTTGAAGACAACATCCACGCCGCCCGGATAGTTTGCCACGTGAATGATTTCGCGCAGCCATTGTCCCAACACCTCATTATACAATTCTTTCAATTCGTCGTAATCCAAGCCCTCTTTTGCTGGCGCGTCCACGAGATTTTGCATCACGCGCTCAAGGTTTTTAATGCCGTAGGCGGTAGATTTCATCGCGTCGTCGCCCAAGTCTTCCGTTTGGGAAAAGGGGTCAAGCACGCCGCCAAATTGCTGTGCGCCGAAGCGGTACATTTTGTTCGTTTCGGTCAAACGCGCCCATTTGTTGAGCGAATCCAGCTCTTCATCAGGCGTTTTCGCGCTCGGTATAGGACGATAGCCCCACTTCGTTGCAAACAGGTCGTAGGGACCTACTTTCGGCATCATTGCTGCGCCGTCGCCTGGTTGAGCAACGTAATTGAAACGCGCATAATCCATGATGCTGGGCGCAGTGCCAAATTTTTCGGTAAATGTTTTTGAGCGCAAGGAATCAACGGGATACGCATTGGAAGCCTTCATATTATGCGGGAAGCCGAGCGTATGCCCCACTTCATGCGCTGAAACGAAGGTGACAAGCTCGCTCATAAGGCTGTCTGGCAAGGGCAATTTTTTCGTGCGCGGGTCGGCGACGGCTTGCACGAAATACCAGTTGCGGAGCAGATTCATCACGTTATGGAACCAGCCAATGTCGGATTCCAAAATCTCGCCCGTGCGCGGGTCAATCACGTTTGGACCGTAGGCATTTTCAATCGGCGAGGGATAATAGCGAATGACGGAATAGCGTGCGTCTTCGGGCGACCATTCAGGGTCTTCTTTCGCAGAAGGCGCGTCAATACAGCGAATGGCATTTTTGAAACCAGCTTGCTCGAAGGCGACATTCCACATCTCTACGCCTTTTTTGAGCGCGGGTCGCCATTGTGCGGGCGTTGCGGGGTCGATGTAGTACGTGATAGGCTTTTTCGGTTCAACAAGTTCGCCACGTGCAAATGCCGCATCGTCCTTGGGTTCGAGCCGCCACCGGCGAATGTAGGTGCGCTTTTCTGCACGCTGCGTCGGCATGCCGTAATCGGTTTGATTGATGAAAAAATAGCCAACGCGCGAATCCTGAAAGCGAGGCATCATCGGCTTTTCGGGCAATTTCACCATTGAATGGTGCATGGTAAAGGACATCGTGCGCGAAGCGGGATTTTGCGGCGCGTTGTCGGCGGAATACGTCAGAACGTTTTCAACCTCAATATTTTCAGGAAAACTCCGTACATAATCAATGTACGAGCGGCTGCCGTCCAGCGCGGAAATGCGATACGCATCGCGCTTCGCTTTTGCGGGCGTAAGCAAACCAACATCGGTCGTAAAAAGCGAGGAAACATCAATGATTACGCCCGTTGTATCTTTGTTGTAGGCTTGAATAGTGAAGGAAGCAAGCACTTCCTCAAAGTTGCCATTTTTTACGGCTTTTGCGATGGGCAGAGAATCCGATGCAACATTGGTGTACGGTACAGCGCGAAGCAAAATGCGATTAAACTTGCGTTCCCAGCGAATGACCGATTCCGACTGCGCTTGCTCGCCACCGTAGCCGTCTTGCGGCGTTTTTGCTTGGCGCGAGACGAGGAGCATCTCTTTCCCCAAGAGCTTATTGGGGATTTCATAAAAAACTTTTTCTTCAATGCGATGCACCGTAAATAAGCCCTCATCGGACTTTGCTTGTGCGGTAATCACATCCTTGAATGCCTTGATTCCATTTGGGTTTGCCGGCGGCGGCGAGGTGGCGGGTGCTTGTGCGTACGCATGCGCGGCGGAAAGGCTCATCACGCCCCAAACAAGTAATCGTGCAATGTTGCTGCGATGTTTCATCGTGTTCTCTCCATGAACGGGTGGTTGAAAGGTGAATAGTGGGTGAGTGCTTGATACAATAATCAGAAAGGAAGGGCAAAAATACGGATTTTTTGAGGGAAAGTTACAGTAGTGCGGATTTTCTTGTTACTCACGTTTTCCCGTGATTGCTGTTCGGTGAAACCCGTTCCACCGTTCAGAAACGGTAAGACGGGAAGATAAAGGCTTTAAAACAGCATTTTCCAGCAACAATCCGACCGTGATTAAACTTTTTCCCTGAACGAATCATCAAATTAACGTAAATTACAAATGTATAATTCTTGTTTGCTAAATAACCATGAGCTACGCCCTTGCTGTGAAGAACGATGACGCACTTCTAACCGCCTTGCGAGAAGCCACCGAATCTAATAGTGCGGCGGCAAATGAGTTCGTGCGGAAGCATCAAAAATTCGTGTATTCTACGGCACTTCGGTATTTGAAGTCGTCGGACGATGCTTATGATGCAACACAAGAAGTGTTCATTAAAGCCTTGAAGAGTATCAAAAATTTTCGTGGAGAAAGCTCCATTACAACGTGGCTGTATCGCATCACGCAGAACGTCTGCTCTGGCATGAAGCGGAAAGAGAAAGTCCGTCAGTTTGTGGGCTTGGATGTGATTGAAGAAATTGAACCTGACCATACCATCACCCCTGCACAAGCCACAGAAAACAATGATTTCAAGGTACGATTTGAAAAACTTTTGGCACAACTCCCCGACAAACAGCGCGAAACCTTTATGATGCGCTACTTCGATGAATTGTCCTACGAAGAAATTTCCCAAGCTCTCGGCACAAGCGTCGGTGGACTTAAAGCAAACTATTTTCAAGCGGTGAAAAAATTAGCACACCTCTTGAAAGAGGAGAAAAAATAATATGGCTATCTATTCCGATACTTCCCATGCGGCATCGCCACCTGCGGGTGCGCCTTTGCTGCAACGCGACGAGCTAGAGGCTCTTTTGCCCGATTTTGCCTTCGGTGAACTGAGCGAGAACGACGCAGCACGCGTTATTGCCTCGCTTCCAGCATTCCCCGACCTTCAAGAAGAACTCACACTTATCCAAGAAAGTTTTACGGCTCTCGAAGAGGCGATGGAAACCATAGAGCGTGCCAATGCTCAACGCTTGCGCAATCTCAGCGTTCATGTGCAAGAGCGTTTGCGTGAGGAAACTCTCCGTTCCAAGCGGCGTTGGCAGTGGTTTCGGATTATGATTCCGAGTGTTATCGCTGCTGCCGTTCTTGCGGTCGTCGTTGTGCCAAATCGTGTTTCCGACGCGCTTCGTGAGCGTTTGGGCATTGCGGGTGCAACAACAAGCGACAGCGCATTAGATTTGAAACCCGAAGAAATTGAGCAAATACGCGCCATTTCAGAACCAAATGCCCTCCAAGCTGGCTTGCTTGATGCCGATGCTGGTGTGAACGACAAAGCACTCGCGGAGGCAATGGACAAATCGTTTTCATCGCACGAAAATACGATGGCTTCTACAATGCTCCACAAGGAAACAATGAAAGCTCTTGCCCAGAACACATCGGCTTTCCACGATTATTTTGATAATTCCACCGATATGCAAAACCTCAGCGATGAGGATGTGGCAAACGTTGCTGCGGCACTCACGGAAATGTGATATATGCTAACTTGTGGCGCAGACAAGAGTGTCTGCGCTACCACTACCCCATCGGGGTAGCGCAGACACTCTTGTCTGCGCCACAAGACGCGCAAAATACTTCTATCAGACTACTACCTACTCTCTCGAATTTCATGGAGAATTTTTGTATGACCTTTTTTCGACGTTTTTCTGCCTTTTCGCCGCGAATACCAAGCATTTGTCTTGTGTTTGTGAGTGCATTCCTTTTTGTTTGGGGAAATGCTTTTGCGATTGCTACGGGCGCACCTAAAACAAAGCAACAAGAAGGCGGCAAAGCAAAAATTGAGCAATTAAAAAAGCTCAAACTTATTGAAAAACTTGACCTTGACGACGCAACAGCAGAAAAGTTTTTTGTTCGCTACAATGGCGGACAGAAAAAAGTGGACGAAGCCCGCAAAGCTCTCGACGAAGCCACCAACGAGCTTGACAAGGCAAAAGCAAGCGGCAACAATGATAAAATCAAGCAAGTAACCGAAACGATGTTGCAAAAGCACAAAGGTCTGCAAGATGCCACCAACGAAATGCTGAAGTCTATTCGCGGTGTGCTGACCGAAAAGCAGTACGCAGAGTTTTTGGTGTTTGAAGCAAAGTTTCCGGAAATTCTGCGGAAATCTTTGCAGGAACGCAAAGATTCGACGCGGAAGTAAATGCTACCTTGAAGGGCGCATACAATCTACATTTCGGCACTGACGATTATTCTACGGTAGCGTAGAGGAAATTGCCCACAAAATGGCGTACTTTCCTCTACGCTACCGATGTTTTTTGAATAGACTACACTATCAACGTCATTACGTTAATGCCCTCACCCTGCCCTCTCCCAGAGGGAGAGGGTTATGGAAATGTTTCTGTATCTTGCCCCTCGCCTTTGGGAGAGGGGTTGGGGTGAGGGAAAAGCACTTAACTTAATGCAATAGATTCACTCTTTCCCCCTCCAACCACAAGCACGATATTTATGGCACTTTTCGACAAATTCAAAGAAAAAGTTAGCATCGCCCGTGAAAAAGTCTCCGATAAAATGGCGGAAACACGGGAAAAGATGAGTACGGCGGTTCAGAACACCAAAGAAAAGCTCAAATTCAAGCGTTTGCGCGAAGGGCTGAACAAAACTCGCACAAATCTTGTCAATCGCTTGGCGGGCGCACTCTTACCTGGTCGCAAGATTGATGAAGCCCTCATGGGCGAAATTGAGGAAATTCTTATCACCGCAGATATTGGCGTAAAAACAACCACCGCTATTCTCGCTGCTGTGCGCCTTCGTGTGCGTAAGGAAGGCTTGGATAATGCTGCGGAATTGTACGATTTTATCAAACAAGAAATTTTGACAATCCTTCTGCAAGGGCGCGACAATATCAAGTCAATGCAAGATTCTAAGCCGTTTGTGGTGATGGTTGTGGGCGTGAACGGCGTTGGCAAAACAACGAGCATTGGCAAACTGGCGCGAAATTACAATGACGACGGCAAGAAAGTTATCATCGGTGCTGCGGACACCTTTCGTGCTGCCGCGACCGAACAGCTTGATGTGTGGGCAGAACGCGCCGAAGTGGAAATTATCAAGCAGCAACAAGGCGCAGACCCCGCCGCCGTTGCCTTCGACACGCTCCAAGCCGCACTTTCCCGCGAAGCAGACATCGTGCTAATTGACACAGCAGGACGCTTGCACAACAAAACAGGGCTTATGGCAGAATTGGAAAAAATGGGACGCGTGATGAAAAAGCTCAAAGCCTCAGCACCTGATGAAGTCTGGCTTGTGCTGGATGCGACGACTGGACAAAATGCAATCCAACAAGCAAAAGAATTTACCAAAGTCGCGCCCGTAACGGGCTTAATTCTCACCAAGCTCGACGGCACCGCTAAAGGTGGCGTGGTGATTGCGATTGCCAATGAATTCAAGATTCCTGTCCGCTACATCGGGGTTGGCGAAAAGGTTGGAGATTTGCAGGAATTTCATCCAGCAGAATTTGTGAGCGCACTCTTTGAAGCCGCAGAAGAGCTGGAAGAGCATGAAGAATGATACGAAAATTTAACGTTCATAGCCATTCTGTTCCCGTCGGGCGGCTGTTATCACAAGCACAGTAGCCGTCCGGCGGGTACTTGTGCAAACGAATCACCCGCCGGACGGCAGCGTATCTGCACTCTTCAGCCACTTGGACGGGATAATGTCCGCACTATTACCTTTGAAGAACACACCAAAGCCGCATAAATACTAGCCTCCACCTAGATTTATTCGGCTTTTATCCTTTCCATTTCCACTGCCACTTGTTGCTGCAAACGCCATGAATATTTTCCATACAGACCGCATAAAATCTATACTCCCGCAGATTCGCTCGTTTGTGGCGGAGGAAATTATTCCGCTTGAAAAAGATTATCTCCATGGCACGTTTCGCGCCCTCGAACCCAGATTACACGCGCTTCGCAGCAAAGTGAAAGAGAAAGGTTTGTGGACACCGCATCTGCCTGAATCCGATGGCGGCTTAGGTCTCACGCTCACCGAGTTTGGTATTGTGAGCGAGGAATTGGGTCGCAGCCCGCTTGGACACTACGTTTTCAACTGCCAAGCACCCGACATTGGCAATATGGAATTGCTGCATCAATTCGCCACAGAAGCCCAGAAACACACGTTTCTGGAGCCGCTTATGCGCGGGGAAATTCGCTCGTGTTTTTCGATGACCGAACCAGAATTTGCAGGGTCAAATCCCGTGAACATGGCGACAACAGCCGTGCGCGAGGGTGATGAGTATATTTTGAATGGTCATAAATGGTTCACCTCGTCCGCCGATGGCGCGTCGTTCCTTGTGGTAATGGCAGTCACGAATCCCGAAGCCGCGCCGCACAAACGCGCAAGTATGCTCATTATGCCCGCAACTACTGAGGGATACACGCTTGTACGAAATATCAAAATCATGGGCGACGAAGGCGACAGCTACGCAAGCCACGCTGAGGTGCGCTTTGAAAATTGCCGTGTACCCGCCGCAAATCTGCTTGGGAACGAGGGAGCTGGGTTCGCACTCGCGCAACACCGCTTGGGACCTGGACGCATCCACCATTGTATGCGCTTCATCGGCATTGCCGAGCGGGCGTTGGAGCTTATGTGCCGGTACGCCATTTCCCGCCACCTCGCGCCTGGAAAGCCGCTTGCAAGCCGCCAAAGTATTCAAATGTGGATTGCAGAAAGTCGCGCCGAGATAGACGCAGCGCGGTATATGGTGCTGCACACCGCAGATGGTATTGACAAAAACGGGGCGCAAGCAATGAAAGAATCTATTTCCACGATTAAGTTTTTTGTGGCAAATATGCTCCAACACGTCTTGGATAGAGCGATTCAGGTTCACGGCGCACTCGGCGTTACCGACGACACCGTGCTGGCGTATTGGTATCGCCACGAGCGAGCAGCCCGCATTTACGATGGTCCCGACGAGGTGCATAAAACCGTGCTTGCGCGGAATATTTTGAAAAGTTATGGGTATGATATTGAGCAATAGTGATTTCTTTCCTATGTGCAAAAGCCCCTCACCCCAACCCTCTCGCAGAGGGAGAGGGCTTTCAGAACACCCTCACCCTTTGGGAGAGGGTCTCGCGGAGCGAGGGGTGAGGGCAATACACGCGCTGCGTCAGGAGCTTCAATATTCCTTGCAAAGCGCATCATTCCTTGCTCTGATGCTCCTTGTGCCGTCATTCCTTACGGCACAAACCTCCCTGCCCACCGCACCAAAAGCCACAGTACCGCCATTGCCCACAACACAAGCAAATATCACGCTTGCAAGGACTTCTCTTCTAAAAAATAGCACAACTGCCAATTCTTCTACCTCATCACTCCGTGCGCTTTTGGCAGAAAAAAACGCTTTGGCGAGCCTTGCCACGCTGCAAGTGCCGCTCTACACACCGCTTCTGGCGCATGGACGCTTGTTTCTGAATGCTACACACGCATTTATCACGATTGGCAAACAGGATATTCCTTGGCTAGATTACAACGGTTTTGCGGAAATCCTTGCCGCGAAAACGCCGATGTTTCCGCTCTTTTTGGGTTCGCAAGGCGCATTTAATCATGGTTCGTTCTTTGGAAGCTCGGTTCGCGATATTGCGGTCATGGTCAATGGTCGCCCCACGAATGATATTGCGCTGGGCGCAGCGCATTTGGAGCATTTACCGCCAGAAATGATGGAACAAGCGGAAATCTACATCGGTTCGGACGCGGTGATTTTGGCGAATAATGCCTCAGGAGCCGCAATAAACCTACAAGAAATACGCCACAACGTGAAGGATTTCTACACGCGAGCGTGGATTAGCCAATCCAACGAACAATACACCGCCGCCGATGTGGATTTTAGCCACAACGTCGCACCAAACCTCAATTTCACGCTGGGAGCGCGAACGCAATTCGGCAGCCGCATTTACAACAACACAGGCATTTCCTCGTGGAATGCCCGCGCAAAGCTGCATTGGAACGTGTCGTCGTCGGCAAATGTGTCGCTGAGTTATTTGCTGACGCAACACCGAAGCGCACTGAGCGGCGGCGTTACCACAGCAACCTTCTTTGATTTCAACACCAGCGCGACCATTTTCAACGAACTTCGGGAAAATACCTTCCGGCACGACCTCACACTCACCGCCAGTGCCTATCTTTCCCGCGATTCCGCCATAGCAGCCAGTCTGACGGGCTATGCCAGCCTCAACCAGCGTAGCCTCGAACGGGCATTGCGGCAAGGAACGGGGCTGAATGGTCAGCGTGGAGGCGGCGGCTTTGGTGTGCTTCCCGATACGCTGATTGCAGAATCCACCACAAATACCTTCACGGTGGGCGTTACAGGGCGCGTAGAAACACGGGTGAGGCTCTTTAACGCGCTGGATGCCGCTCTCACGGCAGGTGGGAGCATCAATGCCTCGAATGTGCAGACAAGTGTGTATTGGGATGAGAGTATGCGGCGAGTGGCGTGGCAGCAGAGTACGCGAGGTACAGTTAATCCGCCTGCTCGCGATACTGTGTCTGGTGAAATTTCAGGCTTTGGGCGATTGCAATTCACTCTCCTTGACCGCGTAAACACCAGTGGTGGAGCGCGGTTTACGCTTCTGAATGGCAGACCATACCTCGCCGTTGGAGCGCGTTTTTCAACATTGTTGCTTGATGAACACAAGACCAGTACCAATGGGACTTTCAGCACGACGCTCGAACTTTGGGGCGATTTTTCCCAGAGTTCCCGCGCACCAACGCTTTCCGAGCAAGGCATGAATGTTGCCGCCACAGCACGCTTCTCAACAGCAGCAACGACGCAGCTTCCAGAGCTTCGTGCTGAAGACCACACGCTCATTCTTGGTGGGCTTCGTCTTCGTCAGCAAGCGGCAAAGAGTGCTTTTTCGTGTGATTTTACAGCAGCCTTGCGCACTATTCAGAATGAAATCCGCGCTACGCCTGTGTTTCAGGCATTTCCGCACGTGGTGACAACGGCAAATTTGGAAGCAACAAACCGTCTTCGCACAATGCAGACCTCTAACAACACGAGTAGTTACGCGCTTCTTAGCGCATCGCTCATGGCGGATTGGTATGTGCAAAATGTTCTTTTTGGAGGGAATTTTGTATTTTCTGGATATGCGAATTGTACGGTGCCAATTTCCAGAATATCGCAAAACCTGACACAGCTTGTTCCAGAGCGGTTTCCGCTTGTTTCGGCGGGCTGTACCGCGCAGTATGAGTACGTTGTGGGGCGAAGTGTTCTCAGAGCAGGCATTCGCGTCCGCATGATGACGACGGTGCAAACACAAGGTTTTATGCCGACAACGTGGACGTATTTTGACAATGATTTTACCACAAACCCCACACAAGGACTGACAGGAAACGGCATAGACATTGTCGCGGCGGCACGTGTGGGCAATGCGTACCTCCGCGCAACGTACCAAAACGCGCTCAGTGTTCCTGCCACGACGGTAGGCTTTTATCCGCAATATCCAACAAATATCAGGCTTTCAGGCTCGTTTACAATTTTGGAATAAGCTGTTCCACAGGCTCGTTAGAGGCTATAATTAGAGGCTATAATTAGAGGCTATAATTAGAGGCTATATCACAGCCAGCACCGATTGCATGTATCGCGCGACCACACCCTGCAAGCTGTGATGCCGCGCCGCCCACGATGCACCATATTCCCCAACACCTGACCAATTCTGGCGTGCAAGCAACATTGCACGAATATCCTCGCGTAAATTCGCACGGCGGATATTGAAGAAAGGATGCGCTTCGCCAGCACATTGCTCTTGCAAAAAAAGCGCGAAATCTGGCATGATTTCTACGGCGGTGGGTATTCCCATGAGCAGACTTTCGATAGAATTTACGCCATACCCAATCTCGCCGATACTGTCAATAAACGCATGACAACGTGCTTTTGCTGCCATTGCTTGCGGATGCGGGAGTTTTTCAATGAGAATAATTTCTATTGGAAATTCATCGCGGAGGCTCTCTAAAGCTGAGAGAATCAGGTCTGTGCCTTTGGCGGCACGATTCGTTGGCGCGTGCCCGATGCGGAGTGTTTCACCTTCTTGCGGAGGCAAGTAGGAGCGCGAAGGCGCGTACACAGGTGCTTCATAGGGATAAAATAAAAATTGCGCTTCGGGAAAAAGTAAGGTGTGGTCGTGTTCAAAGGTAAACGTAGCACGAGCTTTCTCCTGAACACCAGTAATGATGCCGCGTGTACGCATATCCGAGCCGTAGTACATGCTCACTATCGGCACAGGCGTTTCCGCGAGAAGCTGCGGAAAGCGCGTAAAATCGTGTCCGCCGTCTGCAAAAATGAGGTCGAAGCTATTTAATCCACCAATTTGCTGCAATGCCGCATGAATACTGGGCTGCCAATACCAATCGCGGAGGCGAAAAAGTGCTGCATCCAGCGCATTTGCGGGTTTCCAGTATTTTACCGTGCCTTCATGCCGCTTATTGATGATGTTTGGCGTATGCCCTAAACGGATAATGTTCCGCAAAAGCGGTACAAAGGGTGCGTTCAGGGCAGGCAAACGCAAAGCAATATCTTCCTCATAATTTTGCATCGGCGAAAGCAAGGTAATAAGCCGGCTATCATGCCCCAATCGCCGCTCTTCCTTGACAAGACGGATGGGAATGCCAGCAAAATTTTCAATAGCAAGATGAAGAATACGCATACTTTGGATGGATTGGACGAGGGAAACGTGATATGTTTTTGATTTATTCTGCGGATGTGCAAAAATATTTTTTCTCCATTCCCAAAAAATACCTATATTTGCGATTCTGTACACAAAAATTTTGTATGCAGAGCAGACAATATACTTTTGCAATTCAATTTCTTGTTTCATACGCTGCCCTACAAACGCGGCGTTTTCTCATTCTTCCCAATGAAACGTACATTTCAACCCAGCAAAATTCGCCGTCGCAGAGTACACGGTTTCCGTGCGCGTATGGCAACCAAAAACGGACGCAAAGTCCTCGCGGCACGTCGCGCAAAAGGTCGTCATAAATTGACCGTCAGCGACGAATCACGCAACGGATAATTGCTTCCATGACGGCACGGCTTCTTGCCTCGCTTGATGATTACAATGCTTGATTACAGAGCGCATGGTGTTCGCATCAATGCGCTTTTTTTTTGAGTGATTCTCTCTTGAGTAATTCTCTTTTGAATAGTTCTCGTTTGATTTTGAACGATTTTTGCTCCGTTCACGATGTACCGCCAATGCCTGATTCCGCCTCAGAACAGCTTCCACAGCGCATAGAATCGCCGCCACGTGCGGTTTTGCCTCTGAAGGGCTTTCAAGCCTTCGATGCGGTGTTTCGGCATGGTGCGCGGTTTGCGTATCGAGGCGTTACGGCGTTTGTTTTGTTTGAAGATGTGCTGGCAAAGGCGCAGAAAAGCTCGCCCGAAGACCACGCTCTTCAAAATATCTACGCCCATTATCAACGATATTCTTCTCGAAGCACAAGCAATGATGAGGCTTCTCACGCGCTCCTCGTGGGCGTATCGGCAAAGCGGCGCACACGTCCGGCGGTGATGAGAAATCGAATAAAACGACTCCTTCGGACAAGTATTCATCAAACAATACAGCGCGAAGGTCAGCGTTCACGCGGCATTGCGGCAATGGTTCTTATTTGCAACATTATTCCCGAAAAGCCGTCCTTGTTGATGCTAGATGAAATTGCGCCGCTTGTACGGCGTATCATCCAAAATGCTGATAAATACTACTCTTCGCGGCATGGCAATAGCAATGCGGCAAAAGAAAAACTCTAACATCGCTTCATTCCTCAGACTTCACTGAGCGTTATGCTCACATTTCATCCTTTGATATGAAGTGGCTTGTTCTCCTCATCTTACGGGCATATAAACTCGTCCTTTCGCCCATGCTTCCGGCAGCGTGTCGGTTTTATCCAACATGTTCGGAATATGCGATGGAAGCAGTCGAAAAGCACGGCGTGATGCGGGGTTCATGGCTTGCAGCACAGCGCATTGGGCGTTGTCATCCGTGGCACGCTGGCGGCTTCGACCCTGTACCGGAGAGCATTACGCCCTGCCGTTGCGGAGCGAAACGATAGACACAAAACGATAGACACAAAACGATAGGCAAATGGTAACTGGTCAGGTCATCTGTACACGACAAAACCTTTGTAAAGCGCGTAAAATTAGGCTTCAGTAACACAGACATTCTTGTCTGTGTTTGTCACCTGAACCCCTCACTAACACTCACAGACAAGAATGTCTGTGCCACTGTGAAAACAGTTTTGTCGTGTACAGAGGGTCAGGTCATAATTTTTAGGATACAGATTGCCATGATTCTCGCAGATGAAGACTGGGAAGAAGAAGGGATATTCCTTTCTGAAATCCTCTCCATCATGGAAATCATGGTAATCTGCGTTCAGAAACCTAGCCAGTTACGGCAAATGTACATTTTCAATTCTCAATCTTCAATCTCTTCTCTTCAACCTCTTCTCACAGTTGAACCACAAGCAGTATGGAACGTAAACAATTTATCGGATTTTTGCTCATTGGGCTTATTATCGCTGGCTACATGACGTGGACATCCGTGCAGCAAGCACCACCGAAAACGCCGCAACAAAAGCAGCAAGATTCGCTTGCTCGCGTAAAAGCCGCATCAGAACAGGCTTCGCAGACTCCTTCTGCAAATAGCACAGCAAATAGCACAGCAAATACTCCCAATGGTGCTGGGCAAAATCAAGCACAAAATCAGGTGCAATCAGGGAATGGTAGTAATCCGAACCATTCCAAGTTTGGTGCGCTCTACGAACCCTTTCGCGGCGGACGCGATGAGATTATTACGGTCGAGAACGACTTCCTCCAAGCGCGTATTTCCTCGCGTGGCGGCACGTTGCGTGCATGGCGATTGAAAAAATACTTGTCGTGGTATGGCGATAGCGTCCAGCTTATTCCTTTCGAGAATACGTTTGGCGCGCTCGGCATAAGTTTCCGCGATATGAACGACGGACAAGCAGGAACCTCACGCGAAAGTAATATCGTGGACACCCGTGAGCTGAATTTCACCCTGCAAAGCCCACAAGGCGCAATAAACAAGGTTTCTGGCAATGATTCGCTCGTTGTTGTGGCAAGTGTGAGGTTGGCAAATGGCGGTGTAATTGAGAAAAAATATACCTTCTATGGCAATCGCTACCACACAAGCCTTGCTGTGCGCCTGAACGGTATGAACGGCATCATGGGCGATAAATACTCGCTCCAATGGCGCAACGGCTTACAATATCAAGAGCAGAACAGCGTAGAGGAATCCAGCCAAGCAAAAGCGTGGTTGGCGCAAAATGGCACACAATCGGAAGTGGATGCTGGCGCAGAGCCGAATCCCGTGAACGCAAACGGGACGTTGGATTTTGCAGCAATTAAATCGAAATATTTTGTTGCGGCAATTCAGCCAACGGGCGCACTCAAAAATGAAATGCTCCAAGCCTCGCTCACAGGCTACAAACAGCCTATGCCAAATGAAGGCAATGTCGAAAAATACGACATGAAAATTGACGTTCCATACTCGCAAAACCGCGTGGATACGTACTCGGTGTACATTGGTCCGATTGAGTATGATATTTTGAAAGAATACAAGCTGGAATCGGCGTTTAATTTCGCCAATCAAATGATTTTAGGCTTGCAGTATATTATCCGTCCGATTGGTGAATACATGATTCTGCCGCTCTTGCGCTTCGTGTATAAGTTCATTCCTAACTATGGTTTAGCAATTATCATTTTCTCGCTTTTGATGAAGCTGCTTTTGCAGCCGCTCACCGCTTCGCAGACAGAATCCATGCAAAAAATGCAAATTTTGCAGCCGGAAATGGAGAAAATCAAGAGTAAGTACAAAGACGACATGCAAAAGCAACAGCAGGAAACGATGAAGTTGTATAGCGAATACGGCATCAATCCTGCGGGTGGCTGCTTGCCATTACTCTTGCAAATGCCGATTCTTATTGCGCTCTACAATGTATTTTCGTCGGTGATTGACCTTCGTCAAACGCCCTTTGTTGCGTGGATTACGGACTTATCCGTGCCAGACGAACTTTTGCGATTGCCGTTCAAGCTGCCGCTTATCAACATTGATATAATCTCTGGTCTGGCATTGTCTATGGGCTTGACAATGTTTGCACAACAATACATGACCGTCAAAGACCCGCAACAACGCGCAATGGTCTATATGATGCCCGTGCTGATGACCTTTGCTTTTGCGAACCTTCCGGCTGGTTTGACGCTGTATTACTTCATGTTCAACATTTTGAGCGTGGCGCAGCAGGTGTGGGTAACGAAGTTTTCTAAAAATAAAATGACGCTTGCCGACCTCAAGAAAGCACCCAAAAAAGAAGGCTGGCTGCAAAAGAAAATGCGAGAAGCACAAAACATTGCAGCAGCGCAAGGACGCACAATTCCTGGACAAGCACCCGAATTGCCCTCGCGAAATGACGACAAACGAGGCGACGATAAGAAGAAAAATCGTAAGTAATGACGCAGACAATCATGCAAGGTGTGGGCAATACCTCTGTACACGACAAAACTTTTTTCATAGTGGCACAGACATTCTTGCCTGTGAGTGTTGGTGCGGGGTTCAAGCAACGAGCACAGACAAGAAGTCTCAAGCCACTGAAGCCTGATTTAATGGGCTTTTCAGAGGTTTTGTCGTGTACAAAGGGGCAATACATCTCAGACCTTGCATAAAAAACGCTTTTCCCTCAAACAAATAGTAGCATTGATGAACATTGCTGCTATTGAAGGGGAAAAGCGTTTTTTATTATTGGTATTCAATACAAGACTACCGCAAACGGCACAGGCAAGCATACTTGTACTACTTTGCACATTTGCGCACCTACAAACCACCTAAAAACAACACACCCCGCTCGAAATACTCTCCAAGCATCGTACTTGAAAAGAGTTTCGGCGGGGTGTTTGTTTATCCTGCTGTGAGTTGGCGGGGGTGTTCCCCGCTCAAGCTATTCTTACGGAATAAAATCGTTCTTATTTGCCTGACCCTGCATGAGTTGGATAACTTCTGCTTGCGTCTTCCGCGAAATGCGACGCTGCCAGAAATCCTGTACGAGCGGTTGCTGCGGAGCAAGCTGTACTGCGCGATAGAAGGATTTTGCGGCACCGATACTATCACCCAATTCTAACTGCACTTGCCCTCTGAAGAGGAACAAATTGTGGTCGTCGCGTTTCAAGTCAATGTATTTGTTAATCCATTCAAACGATTCTTTGTACTCGCCCTGACGGAAGTTAATTTCCGCCAAACGTCCCATTGCTTGATAGTTCGTTGGGTGCATGATGAGCAATTCTTTGAGTACACGCTTGTCAATATCCTGCATAGAGCGTACCATTTGCTGATTTTTGCTTGCTTCGGGGTCAGCTGCCATGCGGTCAATTTGCTGATCCACAGCACGTTGCATATCGGAAACGGGACTAAAAATCAAGTATTTACCAAAGCCGCTATACAGGGTATTCCAGTTGCGGTCGCCCGCCATTGGACCAAAAAGGCGGTCTGTGACCATATCTACTGGCTCGCCTTTGGTGAGCATCACGTAGATTTGGCGGTCGCCCCACATGGTAATTCCCCACGAAACAGCAACCCAAATGTAGAACACGCCAGCAATCTGACGGAACCACGGGAACCACTTCACGTTCAGCGTGAAAAGCGCACGGGCATTAGCTTCGGAACAAATCATTGCCGCCATGCCGCCAATCCACACTGCTGCATAGACGCGCGGCGTAGCAAAGTCTGTTTGGGTAACAAATACCCATGCAATAATACCGCCGATAGACGCATACATCAAGCCATTCTTGCGTTCGCGCCATGCGTAGTACAAAAGCGAAAGCATAAAACCGTTCCAGCAAATAAAGCCAATTGGACCAAGTTCGACGAAAGATTGTATCCAGTCGTTGTGAATTTCCGCACCGAGATTGTGCAGAATAGGCGTGTACATCGGCACGTAGAGCGGGAATTGACCAATGCCTACACCCAGCAAATATGCGGGAATGCCAAAGGGATGTTCGTATTTTCCACGTGCTGATTTTTCAAAGGCAATTCGGCGCGACATACTCCAAAAGTCGAAACGGTCGTTGTGGTCGGCTGTTGCCACGCGTCCAAGCGTACCGAGCGCGGTGTGCGTAAATTCTTTGCTTGTCCCAGCAAGGTGCTGTGGATTGGTGTCGTTTTTAAGCGATTCTTGGCTTGGTGGCAAAAAGCTGATAGCAATCGTCGCCGCCGCAACAGCAAGCGCGTGCGGCAAATACTTGATTTCTTTCCAACGTTTTTGGAAAACGAAAATAATTGCCATCACGCCGAAGGTAACGAAAAAGCTAATCCAGCCAGAACGTGCGCGGATGTGGAAGAGCATAATTACCGTAACCGCAAACGCGGATGACGCAAACAAGAAACGCCCAACGGTCTGAATGTGGCGCGAGAACATATACCACGCAAGGAACGGCAAGGCTGTCGTGAGGTAGCTCGCCGCATACGCACGATACGCAAGCGTTGAAGACGGACGACCTGCGGACATAATCCAATCAAACGAAATAATGTATTTCCATTCCATATCAAAGAACGGCTTATCAAGCTGGATGTGGCGCATCGGAACATTTGCATCCACGCCAAAGAAGTACATACACATATTGATAAGACCGACAATCAGCGCGGTAGCCGCATACACATCCCAGAACATGCGCGATTTCCAGAACTGCGTTTGTTTACCCAAAATGTAGCCACCAATTCCGTACGAAAGCAAATAGACAAGACGCTCGTAGCCAAGCGTTGGGTTCATTGACCATGAAAGTGCGACTGTTCCCCAAATCATGTAGCCAAGCCAGAGAATTTCAGGTAAGGAGAAGGTAAGCGGCGCATTTTCTTTGCGCTGCGATTTCGTGAACAAAAACGTCAACGCGAAGACCATCGCGATATAAATCGCTTTGATGTAAAAATCCACCGTATGAACGCCGTTCATGATGTAGAGCGGGTTTGCAGCGATAAGCGTCCAAGGAGCGCGAATCGTGAAGAAACATGCCACTGCGCCAAGGAGCGTCCAGATAATCATACCGCTAAAGGGCATTCCAGCGAGGCTGTTGATGAGCAGAAGCGGGTTTAAGAGTAGTGGAATACACATCCACAGTTGGAGCGATGTCTCGTCGTCGTTGGAGGCGAAAAAGCCGCTCGCCGTACCATTGCGCCGAGAAGCAGAGCCAATGTTTGCGCGGGCTGCTTTCTGCGCTGTTGCTGATTTTGCCATAGTTTTTTGTAAAAAAACGAAAGTAAAATATAAGATGTTAGTTTAGCGTTTGTTGGTATCTACGACGTGAAGTGCCGATAGATTCTTGTGTTTGTGTTAATTGATGTTAAAGTGATGAAAATGTAAGTGCCAATGTTTCATCGCTTTTTCTCAATAGTGGCACAGACATTCTTGTCTGTGAGTATTGGTGCAGGATTCAGGTGGAAAACACAGACAAGAATGTCTGTGCCACTGAAGCCTGATTTTGTACCCTTTCTCAGATTTTTGTAGATACTTACCGAGCATACACAACATACTCGCCCTGCGGCGGTAATGCCCTGAAACCCTCTTGCTGCGAGGCTTGCACAACAGCACTACGACACTCTTTTCCATGCACTTCCACCAGCATCGTTTGTACACGCTCAAGCCAGTGTGTGTCGTATTGGAAAAGCTGTTTTTCGCCGCCTTCGATATCAACCTTGAGAATGTCAATGCTCGCGCCATTCGAGAGTTCGTCTATTGTATAGCCGCGAATACCTTCGGAAGTCTCATCAATGCTGCGTTCGCGCATTCGGAATGCCCAGCTTTCGCCATCCGGATTTTCAATTTCTAACATTTTTGCTTGATTCCACACCGCGCCTTCCACAATGCGCACATTTGGATACGTTCTGCAATTTCGCCGCGCCAATTCAGCATTCTGTACGTCTGGCTCAACGGCAACAATCGCAGCATTCGGATAGGTCTTTGCAAAAAACAATGCGGTACAACCGATATTCGCACCTGCATCCACAATCAGTTGTGGTGAGGAAACGTGCTTCAGAACGCATTGATTTAATCCAAAGGTTTGCCACAGCACCAATACATCAGCTTTCGTGGGGCGAATTTTCAGCGTGTCTGGAATGTTGGGCAAGCGCACTTCTAGCGTGTCGCCGCGCTTGGTCTGGAACACGCGCAGAAGCTGGGAAACACCAAAATCCAGCAGGAAAAACCGCAGTGTACCAGTGATGTATCGCCAAATGTTATTCGCCATGAAAATTTGCGTTGTTGTGGTTGATAGTCAGAATGCCTTTGCAATACCTCATTTAATTCTTTCATTTGTAGCGCGTAACACTCTTGTCTGCGAGCCTTTGCGGTATTGAAGAGGCACAGACAAGAGTGTCTGTGCTACCGAAGCCGAAAGTTTACGATGCTTGAGCAATATTCACCACTTCATCTGTATCATCCTGAAAGGTGCGCCGAATCTCGATTTTCCGCATATCTTCTTCTTTGTCGTCGAGCGTAAAAATCACCGAATAGCGTTTGCGCGGCAGCGAGCCGTTTGCCTTTTCCGCCCATTCGATGAGCTTGATAGAATCTTGCGCGGCGAGGCATTCATCGAAGCCAATTTCCTGCAATTCTTTTGTGGAATTGATGCGATACAAATCCAAATGATACAATTTCAACTCTTCCTCGTCAGGCGGCATCACGCCTTCGTAGGAATTGATAATCGTGAAGGTCGGACTAGAAACAATATCGCCAACGTGAAAATACTCGCAAATCCCGCGTACAAACTCAGTTTTGCCTGCGCCAAGGTCGCCATACAAAGCAACCACATCGCCCGCCATCAGCGTTGCAGCAAATTCTTTGGCAAGGTCGAGCGTTTCGGTTTTGGTATGTGTAATATGGTAGTGGTGTTCCATCTAGTGGTATTCCATCAGCAGTAGATAAGAAAACAAACCCGCCGGACAAGCAATAAAGCCGTTCCGGCGGGATAAAAAATAGGCTTACTTTGCTTCCAAGCTAAGAACGGGCAAAATCATTTCCTCAAGCGAAATGCCGCCGTGTTGGAAGCTGTCGCGGTAATGATTCAAGTAATGATTGTAATCCGTTGGATAAACAAAATAAAAATCTTCTTTCGCAATGATATAATTCGTCGTAACGCTGTGCTTGGGCAAATTATACTCTTCGGGGCGTTCAATCACGAGCGCGTTGCGTTTTTCCGCTTTCACATTGCGCCCAAACTTAAAGCGCAGACAGGTCGAGGTGTCTTTATCGCCAAGTGCCTTCGCGCCACGCATACAGCGCACAGAGCCGTGGTCGGTGGTGATGATAATTTTTGCATTTTTTATGCTTGCCAATGCCTTCAACATACCGTAAAGGCTTGAATGCTGAAACCACGAGCGCGTCAGCGAGCGATACGCAGCTTCATTCGGTGCGATTTCCTTCAAAATTGGATAATCTGAGCGCGAGTGCGCAATCATATCCACCACGTTCACGACAATTGCGTTAAGGTGATTGTTCGCATAGCTCAAAATCTCGTTTTCAATCTTCTTCCCGAAATCGGTATCAATGATTTTCACGTACTTAATATCGTTGCGGAGCTTGATTCTACGCCGTTCCATGTACTTATTCAGCAAATCTTTCTCAAAGCGATTTTGTCCATGGTCGTCGCCGCTTCCATCCACCCACATTTCGGGATAATGCTTCTGAATCTCTGATGGATACAAGCCTGCAAAGATGGAATTTCGCGCATACGGCGTAGCTGTCGGCAAAATACCGCAGTAATAGTCCTTCTGCACCGTGAAATGCGGGCGCAGCAATTCTTCCATAAGCTGCCATTGGTCGAGGCGCATACAATCTACCACAAAGAAAAATACGGGTGCGTTTTCTTTTTGGTCTTTCAGGTGCGGCGTGACGAATTTATCAAGGATTTGTGGCGAGAGAAGCGGCGTATTTACGTCGTTGGGAGCTTTTAGCCAGCCTTTGTAGGAATCCTCCACAAAGCGCGAAAACTCTGCATTGCACTCGCGCCACTGGTTTGCGAGTGTTTCAGACAAGCCCAAATCGGGGTATTTGTCCAATTCCATGCTCCACGACACGAGTTTTGTGTAAATATCAACCCAATCGCTCCATTCAAGCGGCTCCATGAGGCGACGTGTCACCTCGTTAAAACCTTGCAAATAATCCTGCGTGAATTTCTGCGAGGTAATTTTATCTGATTCCAAAAATTTCTTACACGCAGCAAGGATTTGTGCGGGGTTCACGGGTTTCGTGAGGTAATCGTTGATTTTCCGCCCGATTGCCTCTTCCATTACCGTTTCGGCTTCGTTCTTCGTAACCATCACCACTGGCACGGAATTATCAATATCTTTCAGTTTCGACAAGGTTTCCAAGCCGCTCATACCAATCATGGATTCGTCCAAAAAGACGAGATTAGGATGATGTTGCTTAAATAGTTCAATTGCATCTTCACCGTTGGTAGCGGTCAAAACGTCGTAGCCACGCTGCTGGAGGAGGATAGTGTGCGGACGAAGGAGGTCTATTTCGTCATCAACCCAGAGGATTTGGTGTTTCGGCATAAGCTAAAAGTGAGACAATGAAGAAAACGTTCTCCACAAGCGTAAACACGGCGCAAGCATAATGCGTACAAGCGTGATGATTACAGGTGTTGGAGTATGAAGAAAAGCCTTCTGCGCTTGCTTGCGATATTGAAATGTGCGGAAGCATGATAAATACACATGATAAATACAATACTTTACAAGACAATTTCACGCTACAAAGCGCATGAACACTTAACGGTGTAGCAACGATAATATTACGGTCTCCGTTTGCTTATGAATGACAAACTTGAAGGGTGCATTTCGAGCGGATTTTTTCTGACAAACCACTAAATTTGTAAAGAGTACGCTATTTTCAAAGATATTTTTTTCTTTCGAGCAGATAACTCGTTGTAAAACAACATATTCGAGAGTTAAAGAATATTTTACATTTTTTTGCGGATTAACGTTATTTCATTTTTATTTGTGCTTGGAGGTTGTATTTTGAATCTCCGACAGCAACTATTTCTATCACGTTGTACCATCACAACACGAGGTGAATTTATGGAGATTAAGGTAACTGCCCGCCATTTTGATGCAAAACCCGACCTTCGGGAAGATGCCATCAATTCAGCTAAAAAGTTCGAGAAATTTTACAGTCATATTATCAGTACAGAGGTAATACTGAGCTTTGAGAAAATGCACGACTCTATCAAAACGGCGGAATTTGTTGTTCATGTTCACGACCATACCCTTGTTGCAAAAGAATCCAGCGATGATTTCTTCAAAAGCCTTCATGATGGCTCGGAAAAAATGGTTCGCCAACTCACCAAACTTAAAACGAAACAGCACGTACAGCTTTAAACAAAGGAATAGCGTCTTTATCTAAACCTTTGTTCTAAAAGTAGAACGGCACCAAGCCAGCTTTTATGCGGCTTGGTGCCGTTCTGCTTTTGGAGGGTTCGAGACCTCATTGTACGAGAAAATTTCATTGATAGTAGCACAGACTTTCTTGTCTGTGAGTGTTAATGCGGGTTTCGGGCGACAAACACAGACAAGAATGTCTGTGCCACTGGAACCAATGTTTATATAATTTTCAGCGTCAAGGGCGCATCAATGCTTGTGCAGAAGACGTTTTGCGTGTACGCTCCACCACGCGGATATTACGCGGCTGCACGTGAACGGCATTGATGCCAGAAGGCGCAGAAACACTCGGTTTTAGGAGACCAGTTGTATTGGTGCGAAGTTGTGCATAATCAATGCTGACACGGATTTGTTCGGGTGAGCATTTTGCAATGTCATCTATCCCGCCACGCAGCAGCACAGCTACTCGCGCTGGCAATGCGGACACATCCTTATTTCCACCGTATCCCATGATATTCACTGGCACATCTTCCACCAGTAATTCCGCCATTTGCTGGACGTTGAGGTCGCAAGAAATGGTGAGTTTGGGAAATTGTACGACACCCGCCAATGTATCCGCAAGTTCGGTTTGCGCCGTGATTGGCTCATAGACATCGCGCCGCGAGATTGGCTCAGTCTGCCACGCGCTAATGCGGGCGAGCATGGTTTTACTGCTACGAATCGTGATACTGTCTGGCGTGAGGCGGTATGGCATGGTAACAACAAAGCCCTCGCGTGGCTCTACGTCTAGCACAGCGCGAATAGGAATGCGCTTTTGCGCAATAAATCCAATCGCTAAGGTGAGCGAATCCGACACCACACGCTGCACGAGAACGCCTACCGGAGCTTGAATTGCCTGTGAAAGCATTTGCCGCGAAACGGGGATAAATACTTGGTTCGGATTGCCTGTCTGCGCCTGTGCTTGCACGATGCGCACGGCGGGAACATCCACCACACAGCGTATTGCCGACGAGAGAAAATGATTGACAAGCTGCCAGCCCGCGCCTTGCACCCGTGCGCGTATCACGGGCGACGGTTCTGCTTCCAGCGCACGTCCTTCGGGCAAGCGAATATCAAGCGGAATATCAAGAATGGTGCTGTATTCCTCACGCATACTCGCATACAGCCACAACGCAACCGCCAAAAGCAAACAGGCTGCCAATGGTCCGAAAGCAATCGAAAAACGTGGTGCGATGCGCATGAAGAAAAGTATGAAATCTGAAGTATGAGATCTGAAGTATGAAATCTGAAGTATGAAATCTGAAGTGTGAAATCTGAAAGCCTCATCAATACAAGTCTGCAGCCTACATTTGTCTTTTATCCCCGCATAAATACTTGCAAGTCTGCCAAGGTGATTGCGCCTTCGTACAAGGCTTTGCCGATAATGACACCAAACATACCAAGTTCTGCAACGCGCTCCACGTCTTGCATGGAGGCTACGCCGCCGCTCGCGATAAAGTGCATTTTGGGGCGTTCTTCGCGGAGGCGTTGGTATAAATCTACCGCCGTTCCTTGCATCATGCCGTCTTTGCTAATGTCGGTACACATGGCATATTTCACGCCAGCAGCCTCGTATTCAGCAAGAAATTCCATGAGCGAAATTTCGGTTACTTCTTCCCAGCCGCTCACCGCAATGCGTTCATTGTTCACGTCGGCGGCAAGGATAATGCGCTCCGCGCCATACTCTCCCAACCATTCCAAAAAGAGTGAACGATTTTTCACAGCAATGCTTCCAAGCGTGATTTGACGCGCTCCGCACTCAAAGGCAATCCGCACATCGTCGGCGTGCTGCAAGCCGCCGCCAAAATCCACGTGCAAATGCTCGGCAGCGCGTGTTATCTGCTCTAGTGTGCGATAATTCACCACGCGCTTTGCTTTCGCGCCGTCCAAGTCCACAACGTGCAAGCGTGTTAATCCTGCATCTTGGAAACGCAATGCCATATCGGCTGGCGAAGCGGTGTATTCGGTTTTCGCGCCGTAATCGCCTTGTTGCAAACGGACGCATTTGCCGTCAATAATATCAATCGCGGGAATAATGTGCATGAAGGAAGTGTTGAATGTTGCGTTTTGAATGTTGCGTTTTAAGTATGAGAGCGCGTTTCAGCCCTCAGATTTCAGCCCTCAGATTTTATCCCTCATCCTTCGCCTTGAGCTTCCCCGTTGCACCAGCTTCTATGCGCTGCATACGGTTTTCTGCCACGAGTGCCATCGTTTGGGCGGCAAAGGCACGTGCGGTCTGAAAGCCGCGTAGTTCCAGCGTGAGCATGAGTTCATTGCCTCGTGCGGTTGGAATCCCTTCCAGCACTTTCAGGCTTTTTGTCGTGATAAGCAGTTTCGGATTCCAGATATGTTTCCAATCGCCTGTATTATTGCGGAATTTCCAGCGTTTGCATTCGATAGATTGTATCAAGTGCACAGGAATCGTGCGGACTTGAATGTCCGTGCGGGATTGCTTAAAACTTGTCATGGAATATTCGCTGATGTCGGTAACAAATTCCAACACCAGCGCATCGTCCTCGAAGCGCATAATTCCTGAACTTCCAGACGAATACGCGCCCTTGAAGAGCGAATAATCATCGTTCGTAACGTCTTTGTCGAGGAAGAAGGGGATTGCGTCGAGGTCGAGAATCATGGTGTACTTGGGATTGATATGGAGGAGAAATAGCTGGCAAGAAACGTGTAGAGATTGTGCGCTTCGTTGTGATTCAGTAACCAATCTTCCGGCTTGGTGTAGTCGCGGTTTTTCTCTTTTGCTTGCTCGCGTTCTTTATTCGATGAGCCGTGTAAAATCTCCATGTAACTGTATATCTTGCTCTTGCGAATGGGAACACTCAATGTACGCGACGAGATGCGCTCTTGTTGCGCCAAAATGCACTGTTCGTAAGCGTTCCAGCAGTCAAGCAAGGGCTGATTTTCAGGATTGATAATGCGTTCAAGCAAGGTTTCTAAATCACCATTATCGTGGTTGTTTGGGAGCAAGAAAATATCAAACTGCACAGGTAAATCAGGACGCTCTGCGTGTATTGTCTCCGTGATGCTGGCTAATTCTTTGGCAATGCGGTCTTTTGTTCCAGCAAAATTTGTTCCTTGCTCTTCGGCATCTGCATCAAAAATAATGCAGTTTGTGAGTCCTTGCAGTGCAAACTGTGTGAATGTACTTGCTTGTGCTGCAAGCCCGCCATTTCCCGTACATTTGACAATACCCTGACCTTCTTTTAAGGTTTGTCCAAAATGGTATTGCACAAAATCTTGGAGAAATTTCACATCGGCAATACCTTCCACAAATAACGCGGCAGACCTCATACAATCGCCCCTCCACGCAATTCTGTTCCATTTTCTACGGCAGTTTCAAATTGCTCAAAGGTGCTACAAATAGCTTCCACACGCTTTGTAACAGGGCTGTCAATCAAGGTAAAACACCGCGCCCGCGCTTGAAACTCCTGCATTTCTGGCTCTTCTAGCACTTCTTTGAAGGCTTCTAAGCATTCCCAGTTGTGGGTGGTAGCGAAGAGTTGGACATCATGTGTGATAGCAGCTTTCAGAACAGTGCGCCAAAAGTCCCTGAAGTGGTCAATATGCACACCAGAATCTATCTCGTCAATCATTAAGCGATTGCCAGAATGCACGATAATTTCAATCAAAATACGGAAGAGTTTGATAACGCCATCACCGAAAACACCAAGTGGTAATGCGGGGTCTACGCCATGCTGATAGACAATCAAATACGGGTCAGCAGAATCTTTCGTGCGAATATCAAAGTTGATGAGTTTGGGCAATAGCACTTTCATATCCTGGATTAACTGCTCACGGAGCGTCGTCCTTGTCTGTATTTCATCCTCAAAAACTTTTGCTAAATAATGCTCATAACCATTGAAAAATGGTAGGTATGGCATGATGAAAGCATGGATGCTCCCATAGGTATTACTGACAGATAACTTATCTTCAATCTGCGAAAAAGGCGGTTCACACGACCATTCTGCTTTTCCATTGATTGAATCATACTTTATTTCTACCGTGTAGCTAGGGTCGCAAGCAAATTTTATTGTAATACCTTTTTTCCATTCAGGGTTATTACGATTCGCAAAGTAGTCCAAATACGAAGTGTTTATGCGGTCAAATCGCCTAAAAACCATTAATGCTGTCAGCATTCGCCATCGCCAAACTTCCGCAGATTTTGTAATAAGCAACGCCTCCAACACACTCGTCTTCCCCACATTGTTATCACCAACGATGAGGTTGAACTGCCCGATATTGTGCATTTCAAAATGCTCGAAGCGTTTGAAATTCTGGGCCGTGAAGGAGGTAATATGCGCCATTGCACTAAATTATGTTGTTGCTAAAAAGTCATGCAGCCCAGCATTTACGCCACTTTGCGAAACACCAGCGTCGCATTATGCCCACCAAAACCAAAGCCGTTATTCAAAATGTTGGTAATCGTGCGCTTTTGTGCGGTGTTTGGGGTTACGTTCACATCAACGGCTTCGTCTTGGTTGAAGACATTAATCGTTGGAGGCACGGTTTGATGCTGCATTGCGAGCAGACACGCGATAGATTCAATCGCGCCCGCCGCACCCAGCAAATGCCCCGTCATAGACTTCGTTGCGCTGATGTTTACACTTTTGATAGCGTCAATATCTTCGCCATAGAGACGCTTGATGGAGTTGATTTCCGCCACGTCGCCAAGCGGCGTAGAAGTGCCGTGCGTGTTGATGTAATCAAGGTCTTTCGCCTTCAAGCCCGCACAATCCAACGCCATTTGCATTGAACGCAACGCGCCTTCGCCCTCGGGATGTGGTGCGGTCATATGATACGCATCGCCCGACATTCCCACACCCGCCAATTCCCCGTAGATATGCGCTCCGCGAGCCTTCGCTGATTCCAACGTCTCCACCACAAACGCGCCCGCGCCTTCGCCCATCACAAAGCCATCGCGGTCTTTGTCGTAGGGACGCGAGGCGGTTTCGGGGCTGTCGTTGCGCGTGGAAAGAGCTTGCATATTGCCGAAACCTGCGATTGCCATTGGCGTAATCGAAGCCTCTGCGCCGCCGCAAATCATAATATCCGCCATGCCATGTTGCAAAATCATGTACGCATCAATCATGGCGTGGAGCGAAGTTGCGCAGGCAGAAACTGTCGCGTAGTTTGGACCGCGAAGTCCATTGCGAATAGAAATCATGCCAGCAGCCATATCGGGAATCATCTGCGGCACAAAGAACGGACTGACGCGGCGCGGACCGCCCTTCATGTACTCGCGGAATTGCGCATCGTAGGAAATCATCCCGCCAATGCCCGAACCATAGACAACCCCAATACGGCTTGTATCCATGTCTGGAAGGTGCATCTTTGCGTCTTTCATTGCCATTTCTGCGGTGATGATGCCGAACTGACAGTATTTATCAAGACGGTTCAGCACTTTGCGGTCAAGAAATTCACCCGCATTGAAGTTCTGCACTTCACACGCAAAGCGGCAGTGGTACTCGCTTGTGTCGAAGTACGAGATAGGCACTGCGCCGCTTTTGCCGCCGACAAGTCCTTGCCAATACGCTTCTGCGCCCACACCAATCGGTGTAATCGCGCCGATACCAGAAATTACAATGGTTTTACGTTGCATAATCTTGGGAAAATAAAGTGATACTACTAGATTTGAATGACATGAGAAATCACACACAAACGATTGCTCTGCAATGAGTCTGCAACAAAAAGGAGCAATACAGAAAAGTAATCTACAACAAGATTGAGAGATGTAAAAAGTTTTTCTGAATCGAACTTTAAACACGTTTCGCGCTCTCAGCAGTTTCACCATCGCAGTATTCCACCGACCGCTGTAATGCTTGCTTGATAAATGTTTCCTTGCCATACAAGCGCGTCAGCATAATTGCTCCTTCGATGTCTTGAATAATCCGCCAAGCACGTATTTCTGCGGCTTTGGCGGTGTACGAGCTTTGTAAAATATAGCGCAAGGCAGCGTGCCAATTGTCGCTCACTTCCACGAGAAGCGGCTTTACGTCTGGATTTGTGTGTAATGCTTCGGTCGCAATATTGGCAACAATACAACCGCCGTGCTTATGGAGCATCATGGCAGTATGTTTCTGAAGCATAGATTTCATGCGCTTTTTGGGCGGTAAATGGTCGTTGTATGCAATGGCAAAAATGTGTTCCTGAAAATACGCGCTCATCTGCTTCAAACCTTCTTCCAAAATCTCGTCTTTGCTCGTGAAATAGTGATAAAAACTACCTTTCTGCAAACCGCATACTTCGGCGAGGTCGCTCATTGTGCTGCTGTGGAAGCCGTGTGTGCGAAAGCGTTCCACGCATTTACTGATGATTTCTTCGCGGGTGATTTTTTGGATTGGCATGATGTTTTTTGTAGAAAAATTGTGACTGGTCAGGTCTTGATTTGGTAACGCGGATTTTGAGGACAGAAGAAGACGTTTAAGGACTCAACAATACGTTCAGAATAGTCTTGAGTCCTGACCAGTCCTCAAAAGTCCTCAAATCCGCGTTCCCTTACGAAAGAACCGACCAGTTACAAAAGAATTTCCAAACACTAGACATGGCGCGACATGGCAAGGAAATACACCAGTCCTAAAACACTCATCACCACCATTGCGATTGGCACGGCGAGAAATTCAATATGCGCCAAACGCCCAACCAAGACTGTTCCTAATGACGCGCCCATAATTTGCAGAAAGCCCACCATTGCTGATGCCGCGCCTGCTCGCTCGGGGAAATCGCGGAGTGCTTCGGCAATCGCAATGGTGAGCGTAATGCCCAAACCCGACACAAACACAAACATACAAGCATTATACACGAAGGGATGAATCACCTTCAGCATGGGGAAGGCAAGCATGAGTGCGCCTCCCACGAGGGAAATGAGCAAACCGAGCGTCATAAGGCGTGGTGCGCTTGTGCGAAGAGTCATACGCCGAGCAATGATGCCACCTGCCACAAAGCCAAGCACGGTAAAGGTCGGATATACGCCATATTCCGCCGGAGAAACGTGCAGTTCATTGATAAAAAGTTGCGGACCACCGCTAAAAAATACATACAGTCCACCCATCGCAAAGGCAGATGTAATCACGTACCCAAGGAATCGCGCCGAGCGCAGAAGCGGTGCGTAGAGGTCAAATACATTCTGAACGCTCATGGATGCTGGGCGAACACGATGCGTTTCTTTGAGCGAAGAAGTAACAAATGCAAGTAATATCAAACCAAGTGCGGCGGCGGCAAGAAACGTCGAACGCCAACCAAAAAACACCTCCAACACGCCACCAATAAGCGGCGCAAGCGCGGGCGCGGCGGAAAAGATAATGGTGATAATGGCGAGTGCTTGGGCAAGCATTCCGCCACTATGCGTATCGCGCACGATTGCTCGTCCGGCAACAATCGTCGCGCTCCCGCCAACGGCTTGCAGAGCGCGTCCTGCAATCAGCACCGCAATCGTTGGTGCAAGAAAACTCACTGCCGAACCGCCCACAAAGCCGATAATACCTGCATAGACAATGGGTTTGCGTCCAAAGCGGTCAGCAAGCGGTCCCCAGAGCAATTGAAAAACGGCGAAGCACACCAAATATGCAAGCAGCGTCAGTTGTACCATTTGCACCGAAGCCGAAAAATCGCGCCCAATGGACGGCAGCGACGGTAAATACACGCTTGTAGCAAATTGCCCTAACGCCGTCAAGCCGCTCAGAAGCGCGAGGAATGGAACATTGAGCTTTTCCGAAGAAGGTGATTCTGTGGTCATGCAAACAAATGAATGTTGGTTTAAAAAATTATTGATGATAATTTACCAAACGTTTGTTTGGTAAAAAAAATATTTAGTTGCAAGATGACGTAAAAAGTTTTTCACATAAAGTTTTTCACATAAAGTTTTTCACATAAAGTTTTTCACATAAAGTTTTTCCCCGCCGCTTTTCATGCTATCTTTGTGCGGCTCTGCATTCACATTCAAATAGCATTGCACCAAAACAGCATTCTCATTTTTTTTCTCCATTTTCATGGCAATTCACAGCAGCGATACCGAACTTTTGAACGGCACCGCCAAAAGCCGCATCCTCGTTACCTGCCCGAAGCAGATTCCGCCGTATCTGGCGCAGGAACTGGAGGCGTTGGATTTTCCCATTGCTGAAATTGCTCCGGCGGGTGTGTTTACGAGCGGCACGATGCACGATTGCTACAAGCTCAATCTTCACCTCCGCACAGGGCATCGCGTCTTGTTTCAGCTTGCTCGCTTTTACGTGCGTACGCCCGACGATTTGTACAAAAGTTTGTCGAAAATTGCGTGGGAAGATATTATCCCGACCGATGGCTATGTGAGCGTGATTTCGTCGGTCGAAACCGAAGCAATTTCCAATACGATGTTTGCCAATGTGAAATGCAAGGATGCGATTGTAGATAGAATTCGCGCTAAATGTGGCTCCCGACCTGATTCTGGCTCCGATACAAGCAAAGCCGTCGTGTTCGTGTATTGGAAAGGGCTGCATTGCAACGTGTACTTGGACACATCGGGCGAATCCTTGTCCAAACGTGGCTACCGTTCCATGCCCGGACAAGCTCCCATGCGGGAATCGCTGGTGGCAGCAACGCTCATGGCAACGAAATGGGATAGAACATCGCCCTTTGTGAATCTGATGTGTGGAAGCGGTACCATTGCTATCGAAGCGGCACTCATGGCATTGGGGCAAGCTCCTGCGCTTTTGCGCGAAAATTTCTCCTTCATGCACCTGTGCGGCTATTCGCCAACAACATGGGTGAATCTCCGCGACGAAGCGCGGGCAATGCTCAGTCGCTCGAAAGCCGCACAGAATCAGCCGTTTCTCGTTACTGCTTCCGACATCAGCAGCGCATCTATCGCGGCGGCAGAGCATAATGCGAAAGCGGCGGGTGTGGCGGAATACATTCGTTTCCAACGGTGTGATTTTGCAGAAACCGAGGTTCCATCGGCATCGGACGGCGCATCACCTGTTGTGATGCTGAATCCTGAATATGGCGAGCGTATGGGCGAGGAAGCCAAGCTGGAAGACACCTACAAGCGTATTGGCGATTTTTTCAAGCAACAATGCGGCGGTTATCGCGGATATGTGTTCACAGGAAATATGCACTTGGCAAAAAAAATAGGCTTGAAGGCTTCGCGGCGGCATGAATTTTACAATGCAGATATTGAGTGCCGTTTGCTGGAATATGAGTTGTATAGCGGTACGCGGCGTGTTTTTGGGGAATAGTTGTTGTTCCCCAGTGTGCGAAAAATTTCTATGTGAGAGTCTCACTTCTTCGCGAGGCTCTCACTTTCTTCAATACTTCATGCCACATACTTTGCCGAAAGTGAGACCCTGACTATGAAGTCAGAGCCTCACGCTAAGGTTTTTGGAGTATTTTGCGAATTCTTCTGCTCCAACGCGAACAAATGCACGAGTTTATCAAGGTTGTGCGTGAGGTCATTGAGCGTTTGTGCAGTCGCGCCCATGTCGTGGATGCTTTCGGACGAGGTACGGCTGATTGCGCTGATAGATTCCATCGCGCCCGCAATCGCCTTGCTCGCGGAGGCTTGTTCCTTGCTGATGTCTGCAATGTCGCTCACAATCGTCATCACGGACGACGTTGCAGTGATGATATTTTTCAATGCCTCGCCTGAATCCTGCGCCAAACCGCGTACATTCTGAATCCCTTGAACGCTCGTGTGCATCGAACCAATCACCTGCTGAATACCACGCTGCGTCGAGCCAATGACGCTGGCAATTTCTTTCGTGGACGTTGCCGCACGCTCGGCAAGTTTGCGCACTTCGTCTGCCACTACCGCAAAGCCGCGTCCTGCCTCGCCTGCGCGAGCCGCTTCGATAGACGCGTTCAGGGCAAGCAAGTTCGTTTGGTCGGAAATGCCGCGAATTGCCTCGACAATTTCCCCAATTTGATGTCCGCTTTGTTCCAATTCATTCAGAATTGCCTCTGAAACCCGCATAGATTCTGTTACGCGGTTCATTTCTTCCACCGTTTTGAACACAATTTCGCCGCCCGTGCGTGCAAGTTCGCCTGATTCCCGCGAAACATGGCTTGCTCGCTCAATCTGCTCCGCCGTTTCGGTGATATTTTCGGAAATAAGAGCTGTTTGCTCTCTCACTCCGCTCATCTGCACAGTTTGTGCTTTCGCGCCTTCATTGAGTGCGCCGGTGGCAGTGGTAATGTCGTCGCTGGCTTCGGCAATCGTTTCTACCGAGCGTACAACCTGCTCTACGAGGGCGCGAATCGTCGCAACGGCATAATTGAAGCCATCGAAGAGACGGCTGATGTCGTCCATATCCTCTGCTTTTCGGGTAATATTCATCTGTACGGTCAAATCGCCAGAAGCGAAGCGGTTCATGGTTTCCAGCATCGTTTCTACGCTTTCGCTCAAATACACGCGCTCTTGCTCGGACTGCTCGGCAAGGAACCGCGTGGCTTCGGAGGAAAGTTGCAGTTCCCGTGATTGATTTTCAACAGTTTCTTGCTGGCGTTGGATTTCCGTTGTTTGGCGGGCTTGCTCGCGGAGCAAGGTTTTAAGCCGCTCCACGCTGGCTGCCTTGCGCCGATACGCATAAAATCCGCCACCCAGAACGGCGGCAATGACTAAAGCGCGAAACCACCATGCGTTGTAGAACATTGGCACGACAACAAGGCGCACGCTGGCTCCATCGTTATTCCACACGCCGTCGTTGTTCGAGGCTTTTACGCGAAAGGTGTAGGTACCGCCAGCAAGATTGGTGTAAATCGCGCTGTGCTGTGCGCCCGCATCGTTCCAGTCGTCGTCGAAGCCTTCCAGCTTGTAGGCATACTGATTTCGTGCGGAGTTGAGGAAGTTCAGCGCAGCAAATTCGATGTTGATAAAATTATCGCGCTCAGGAATTTCAATGGTGTGCGCGTAGGTAATGCTCGTGTCCACGAGAGCATGTTTGCCAAATTTCTTAAATCCCGTAAACACAACAGGCGGAACAAAGCTATTCTCCTGAATTTGTGCGGGGTTGAAGAGCGTCAAACCTTCGCCGCCGCCAACAATAATTTCGCCAGAACGCAGTTTCGTAAATGCACCGCGATTGAACTCATTATTTGCAATGCCATCATTCATAGTGTAGGTGCGAATGCTGTTTTTATCAGCATTGAAGCGCACAATTCCTTTGTTTGTCGTCAGCCACACGTTGCCGTTTGCGTCGGGAATGACCGAATAAATCACATCATTTGGCAAGCCGTCTGCCTCGCGCCAGCTCCGCACCTCGCCTGTCGCTTTATTGAAGAGATTCAAACCGCCGTCGGTGCCGAGCCACAAGTTGCCTTTGCCGTCGTCCACGATGCACAGAATGTTATTGTTGCTGAGTGTTTTTGGATTTGCTTCGTCGTGCAGATAGCGCGTAAAATCGTCGGTTGGGGCATCGTAGCGGCATAAGCCATTGCCAAAGGTGCCAACCCACAACACGCCGTTTGCGTCTTCATACAAAGAGCGCACCGAGCTGAGACTGAGGCTGCGCGGGTTTGCGGGGTCGTGTTTGTAGGTTTGGAACACGCCTTTGGTGCGGTCGAGAACTTTGCACAAACCGCCTGTTGCGGTGCCAATCCAGAGCGTGCCTTTGCTATCCTCGAAAATGCGCCAAATGGTGTTCATGGAGAGACTTTGCGGATTCGCGGGGTCGTTTACAAAGGTGGTAAATTCGCCATTTTTGCTGCTCATTCGCGCCAAGCCGCCGCCGTTTGTGCCAACCCAGAGCGTGCCGTCGCGAGTTTCAAAGAGCGAGCGCACATCATTTTTCGGTAAACTTTTTTTATTGGCACTGTTGTTTTTGAAGACGGTAAAATTATCCGTTGTGCGGTCGAGAGCTGATAAACCCTCAGCTGTTCCGACCCAAACAGTGCCATCTGCGCCCTCGCAAATACTACGAATATTGTTGTTGGGAAGACTCGTCGGGTCGAAGGGATTCGAGCGGTAGAGCGTGAAGCTCTTTGCTTGCGGATTGTAGGTGCAAATACCGTTATTCAATGCCGCCCAGAGCGTGCCGCCTTTGTCGAAGAGAACGCGAATGACGCTGTTTGCGCGAAGACTTTTTGCTTGTTTTGGGGAAAATTTGAACGTGGTAAAATCATTTGTTGCGCGATTGAATCGCACTAAACCGCCGCCTTGCGTCCCCATCCAGACATTGCGCTCGGCATCTTCATCCACCGACCACACCGACGCGCTTGCGGGACCAGCTTTGCCGGCGGGGTCATTTGGGAAGCGAGTAAATACGCCACTTGTAGGGTCGAGACGGCACACACCGCCCGCAAATGTTCCTACCCAAATTTTTTGCTCGGAATCCCGAAACAAGCAACGCACAATGTTATCGCTGAGGCTTTGCGGATTCGCGGGGTCGTTCTTGTACGTGCGAGTAATCATGCCGCTTGTGGGGTCGAACAAACTGAGACCGCCAGACGTGCCAACCCACAGTTTGCCATCGTTTGTTTGTTCTAAAGCAAGTACATCGCTAGAAGGAAGTTTTGCGGGATTTTTTGCATCCACGCCAAAGCTCGTAAAGTCGTTGCTCGCGGGATTGTACAAGGCAAGTCCTGCCGAAAGTGTGCCAATCCAGACGCGCCCTGCATCGTCGCACAGTGCTTCAAAGACCACATTTTCTGGCAAACTTTTCGGATTTCCTTTTTGATGACGAAAAAGAGTAAACTTCTCCGTGCGAGGATTGAAGCGGGCAAGACCATTATCCGTCCCAACCCAGAGCATTCCTTCCTTGTCTTCGATGATAACATACACAACGTTATCGGGCAGCGAGGAGGAATCTTTTGGATTGTGGCGGTAGTTCGTAAAGCTGTACCCGTCGTAGCGGCTAAGTCCGTCGTATGTTCCCATCCATAGAAACCCCTTGCTGTCTTGCATAATCGTCATGGCTGTTCCCTGCGTCATTCCTTGTTCTGCGCCGATATACTCAAACTGTACGGCGGCTTGTGCGCTGCTTTTTTGGATGGTTTGTGCTGTGAGAATTGGAACAGAAAAGACGTTCAGCAAGAGCCAGAAAGCGCACAAATACACGCAAGCAGCAAACACACGACATATTGCTGTCGTACAAAAAAGGGAAAAGAAGCGTCTGAAATTCATGTAGTGCATGATAAGCCAAAAATTAAATCATAAAAAAGCAGCGATGACGAAAGGCAAGTTTTGATGCGGTGTGCAGCACGTCGCCCAGACGTGTTTCGCATTGTTGAAGCGAGCAAATGTACAATCTTTTTGTGGCTAATCCAAATGCAGACGTACAGCACTGAAAATGAGGTACAGCCTTCTTTGCTCGGCTTGCACTCTTTGCTCGGCACGCACTTTGTTGTATCACAATTCCCAAGAAACAAGTATTTTGTTATGTCGGGGATTTGGCAGACAGTAGGATTTTGATTTACCTCTGCATAATTTTTTCATTCTCATTGTCTATTTTTTTCATGAAACATATCATTTTAGGTGCGGGTGGTTCTATCGGAACACCGCTTCAAAACTTGATTCTGCAAAAAAAAGAGCCATTAAAATTACTGTCACGTTCTGGTAAATCCGTACTCGGTGCGGATTCGGCTGCAGTGAATGTTTTGAATGCGGCAACATTGAAGGCAGCAATTGAGCCAAACTCGGTCGTGTATATGCTGGTTGGCTTGGAGTATTCCACCAAAATCTGGCGTACACACTGGCTTCCGCTTATTCAAAACGTTGTGGCGGCGTGTCAGCATCACGGGGCGCGACTGGTCTTTTTCGACAACGTGTATATGTACGGTCGTGTGCATGGCACAATGACTGAAGAAACCCCGATGAATCCTTGCAGCAACAAAGGTGAAGTGCGAGCAAAGGTGGCGGAGTTTGTTACAAATGCGTACAAAGGTGGCTCGGTACAAGGCTTGATTGCTCGCTCGGCAGACTTTTATGGTCCGTTTGCCCAGCGAACAAGCGTTCCGCAGCAATTAGCGTTTGATAATTTGGCAAAAGGTAAAAAGGCACAATGGCTCATCAGCCCTGATTTTAAGCACTCCTACACCTATACGCTGGATGCGGCGGAATCGCTGTATTTGCTGGCAAAGGACGAAAGCACGTGGAATCAGGTCTGGCACGTTCCCACAAAAAATCCTGCGCTCACCGGACGAGAATTGACCGCGCTTGCAGGCAATGTGCTTGGCAGAAAAGCCGAAGCAACAGCAATGAGCCGTTTTATGCTGGGTGCAGTCGGTTTGTTTGTGCCAGTTGTGAAGGAAATTGCGGAAATGGCGTATCAAAATGAGCAGGATTATATTTTTGATTCGAGCAAATTCGAGCAGCATTTCAATTTCACACCAACAAGCTATGACGCGGGTGTACGGACAACGTTTGAGCATTTTTACCCGCAGCTAGTCAAAATTGAAGTTTAGATAAACTTGCCCGTTTTCGCCCTCATCCCCCGCCTTCTCCCAGAGGGAGAAGGAGCTAAAACGAAGAGAATCAAGCGCTTCTGAAGCCCTCTCCCTCTGGGAGAGGGTTGGGTGAGGGCAAGCATGGACGCAAGTTTTTATGCGGGTTGTAGAATTTTATCTCAACTTCAACAAAAAATAATGAGAAAAAAATCTTCATTGGTAACGCAAATTGATAGCGCAGCACTGGTAGCGCAGATGTCCCTCTTTTCCCGTTTGTTGAAGTGATTGCACATGAAAAAACTTGTTCTCAAAAAAACGTCATTTGATGCGGCTTCGGGGAAATCTGCGAAGGTGTACAAAATAAACTATGCCGAAGAGCTAAACGAGGCGCAACTTGATGCCGTCATGCACGACACGGGCGCAGCACTCGTGGTCGCGGGCGCGGGGACAGGAAAAACACGGACACTCGTGTACCGCGTGGCACGACTCATTGAGGATGGTATAGAACCCGCATCAATCCTGCTTCTTACCTTTACGCGCAAGTCTGCCGCCGAAATGCTTCGCCGCGCAACACAACTGCTCGACGGCAGATGTGAAGCGGTTTCTGGCGGCACATTCCATTCCTTTGCGCATGGCTATCTGCGCCGTTTGCCCAAACACCTCACCGCGCTTGGTTTGGACAATAATTTCACCGTTCTCGACCAATCCGATGCCGAAGATGTGGTGAATCTCCTGCGTTCACAGCTTGTTGGCAATGATAAAAAACGTCGCTTCCCGCGTAAGAACACGCTGTTTGCCATGTTTAGTGCGGAAGCAAATTGCCGCAAAGCTCTTGAAATCATTATTCACGACGATTACCCGCAATTCGAGGAAGATACCCCTGCAATCAAGCAACTACGCGACTTCTACGTCGCCTACAAACGCAAACACAACCTTGTGGATTACGATGATTTGCTTGTGCTATTTTTGGAGCTACTTCGCACCAATGCTGACCTCCGGCGCGATGTGCAGAAGCAATATCGCTATATCATGGTGGATGAATATCAAGACACAAACCAGCTTCAGCATGAATTGGTGCTGTGTTTGGCGGCAATCCACGAAAATATCATGGCAGTTGGCGACGACGCGCAAAGCATATACTCTTTTCGCGGTGCGAACTACGAAAATATCATGCGCTTTCCCGATTCATTTCGGCATTGTCGCTTGATTAAGTTGGAAGAAAATTTTCGCTCCACACAACCCATTTTAAGCCTCACGAACGAGATTATCCGCCGCGCTTTGTATCGGTACGACAAGGAATTGTATTCGCGCAAATCGGGCAGCACTTTCCCGATGGTCATTCAATGCGACAAAGAGGCGCAGCAGTCGCAATTTATCGTGCAGCAAATCTTGGAATACCGCGAAGAAGGCTTACCGCTTGACGATATTGCTGTGCTGGTGCGCTCTGGCTTTCATTCTTTCGACCTCGAAGTGGAGCTAAATCGCGCCAATATTCCCTACCAAAAATTTGGCGGATTTAAGTTCGTCGAAACCTCGCACATCAAAGATATTATCGCGCATTTGCGGGTGTTAGTCAATCCCAAAGATGCCGTGAGTTGGAATCGAATTTTGTTGCTGCTGGAAGGCGTTGGACCAAAAACTGCGCTGAAGGTGATAGATGCGATTGTTGCGGGCAATGTGACGCTGGAGACCGCACACAATCTGGGCGAAATAGCACGCGGCGATGAGCAAATCCGCCGCTTGTTCAATTTACTTGCTCGCCTGAACACCGAGAAACTCACGCCGTCCGAGCAGACGTGGCAAATCATTGACCACTATCGCCCGCAAATGAAGCGTAAGTACGACGATTACAAAAAACGCACAAAAGATATTGAAACGTTTGGCGGCATCACCGAGCGGTATCGCAGTATTAACGCGCTCTTGGCGGATATGGCAATCGAACCGCCCGTAGAATCCGTCGAGGATATTGCCGCAACAGGCAGCGAAGATGAGTTCTTGACCATTTCCACCATTCACTCTGCAAAGGGCTTAGAATGGGGCGTTGTGTTCGTGATTTGGACGCTTGACGGGCGTTTTCCACCCGTGCGAGCTTTCGATACGGAAGAGAGCTTGGAAGAAGAACGGCGTTTGTTTTACGTTGCTTGCACACGAGCAAAGGAGCGGCTTTTTCTTACGTATCCCATTAACATTTTCGACCGTGAAACAGGCATGGTGCTAGGAAAAGTAACACGTTTTCTGGACGGATTGCCAGAGGAATTAACTGAGAAATACTTATTGGCGGATGAAGAATAACATCGGTTCGATGTTCCTCAAAAATTTCACCTCCGCTCTCCAGAAAACTTTGGTATATTTGCGCCGTACAAATGCTTTACTGCGAACTATTTCGTTGTCAGCTATTTTGCACAAAAAAACCTTACAAACTGCACCACATCTTCATTCTTCATCATTTTTATTCCAATGGCAAAAAAAGCCCTCATTACCGGTATTACAGGACAAGACGGTTCGTATTTAGCAGAATTTCTTCTGGAAAAAGGCTACGAAGTGCATGGTATCATTCGCCGTGCCTCGACCTTCAATACTTCACGCATTGACCATCTCTACAACGACCCGCATGCTGCCGGAGTGCGGCTTTTTCTGCATTATGGCGACCTTTCGGATTCCTCAAATTTAAGCCGACTTCTGGCGAAAATTGCCCCTGAAGAAATCTATCACTTAGGCGCACAGAGCCACGTCCGGGTCAGCTTCGACACACCCGAATATACTGGCGATGTCACGGGCTTAGGAACGCTCCGCATTCTTGATGCGATGCGTGAAACGGGCTTGCAATCAAAGTTTTATCAAGCATCGTCCAGCGAGATGTACGGCTTGGTACAGGCGGTCCCGCAAAACGAAACAACGCCGTTCTACCCGCGTAGCCCGTACGCTGCGGCGAAAGTGTACGCATATTGGCTGACGGTGAATTACCGCGAATCGTACAATATGTTTGCGTGCAACGGCATTTTGTTCAATCACGAATCTCCTCGTCGTGGCGAAACCTTTGTAACCCGCAAGATTACTCGTGCGGTGGCACGTATCAAGGCGGGGCTGCAAAAAGAATTATATCTTGGAAACCTTGATGCGAAGCGGGATTGGGGCTACGCAAAAGAATATGTCGAGGCAATGTGGATGATGCTCCAGCAGTCCGAAGCCGATGATTACGTGATTGCGACCAACGAAACGCATTCTGTTCGTGAATTTTTGGTGGAAGCATTTACGCATGTTGGATTGAATTGGCAGGACTTTGTTAAACTCGATGAACGCTATTTACGTCCCACTGAAGTAGATTTGCTGATTGGCGATTACACCAAAGCCCGTACCAAACTTGGTTGGCAGCCCAAAACATCGTTCAAAGAATTAGTGCAAATTATGGTGGATGCCGATATTCAGCTTTTGCACGAACAATTGAGCGGAAAAATTGCGCGAGAATCGGAAGTGTAGAAAAACAATAGGACTTTCGCAAATGGAGCAGACAAGAGTGTTACTCTACCAGTGGGCTTAGGTTTCATGCGGTTTCGGTAGAGAAGACACTCTTGTCTGCTCCTTAAAAGGTACCATGTTGCGAACATCCTAAACAAATAGACATTATACAGATTAAGCATTGAGGGGCTGGGAGCAGCATAAATACTGGCTTCAGTGGCACAGACATTCTTGTCTGTGTTTGTCGCCCGAACCCCGCACCAACACTCACAGACAAGAAGTCTCAAGCCACTATCTGAAGAGCAAAAACAGCTAATCTGTATAATGTCTAATACTATTGCACTTGTTCTCTCTTACACCTACATGTTCCGCCTCCTGCGGCACGATTCACCTTTTCTTAAAAACACCATGAAACCATCCTCTTCTGCTCCCGCTATCGTGAACAATGTCAGCAATGCGTCTCGGCGCGATTTCCTGAAAACCACATCGGTACTAGGCGCATCAACGCTTGGTGTAGGGGCGAGCATGCTGGGCGGAATGCCCGTGCTTGCTGCCTCACCTTTGCAGGATAAATTCGGCTCGGAAGCGCATAACAGCGACAATATCTTGGTCATTATCCAGCTTTTTGGCGGCAATGATGGCTTAAATACTATCATTCCGGCGGATAGTGCGGATTACTACCGTTTGCGTCCTAAGCTCGCCGTTCGCAAGGAAGATGCGACGAGGCTTTTCGGTTCGCGAGTGTACTTGCATCCCGCGCTCACGAGCGGCGTGCCTTTTGGCGGAATGCAGCAAATGTACGAGGACGGACGCTTGGCACTGATTCAAGGCGTGGGCTACGAAAACCCGAATTTATCCCATTTCCGCTCGACTGATATTTGGCTCTCTGGCATCAATTCTTCGCTTCCGACGACACAATTTACCGACGGCTGGATGGGACGCTCGATTGCACGGTTGCATGCTCCACAAGGCTCGCAAATCCCTGATTATCCGCTCTCGGTGCAGATTGGCGGAACGCTTTCCATGCTACTGAAAGACGACCGACGCGGCGATATGGGCATCGCACTCGCCGACCCCGAACAATTTTTCCGTTTGGGGCAAGGCTTGTCGCCCGACGACGAGGCTCTCACCGACGCTTCCACCTTTGCGAGCGAATACAACTACGTCCGCACGATTGCTCAGAAGTCCGATGCGTACTCGCAGCTTGTCAAACAAGCCTTCGACAAAGGACGCAATACGCTGGACTACGCAGCAGGCTTTGCGCAGCAACTCCGCATGGTTGCTCGCCTCATCTCTGGCGGTTTGCGCTCGAAAGTGTATCTCGTGTATTTGGGCGGCTTCGACACGCACGTTTTACAGCAACAGCCCGATGGAAGCGGCGTACATCCTGCGTTGTTACGTGCTTTAGCAACAGGAATCGCGCAATTTCAAACCGATGCTCTCCAGCAAGGTTTTGCCGACCGCGTCATCGGCATGACGCTGTCCGAATTTGGCAGAAGACCGCAGGAAAACGGCTCGCTTGGCACCGACCACGGCGCGGCATCGGTGCAATTTGTTTTTGGCACAAATGTAAACGGCAATACCTTTGGCAATGTGCCAGACTTGCAAAATCTCACCCGCAACGGCGACCAGCAATATCAATACGACTATCGCCGCATCTACACCAACGTCCTGCAAGCCTGGTTTGGTGCGACGGAAGCAGACACGACCGCGATTCTGGGCGAGCGTCTTGCGCCGCTTGGTGTGGTAAAATCGCGCACAACCAGCGTCCAATCCGACCTCGCTTTCCTCAGCAACACGGAAGCATTTTCGATATATCCTAATCCTTCGACGGGCGCATCAACACTGCGTTTCACGCTGCGCAAAGCGGCTGAAGCAGACATTACGCTTTTCAGCACCGTAGGGCGCGTGGTGCAGAATGTGTGGAGCGGGCAGTTACAAGCAGGTGAGCATGCTCTTCCTGTGAATATCGCACAAACAGGCGTTTTCCTGTGTACCGTGCGCATAAATGGCAAAAGCTATACACTGCCATTAACCGTTGTGCGATGAGAGATTGCAGAAAAAATCACTGACCTTGAAGAGATAAACGCTCAAGCATCAGACTATACCTTGCTTGTAGCAGATACGTCTTCAAAATGCGAAATCTAAAAAAACAACCTCAAGGCTTGATGGAAACTTGTGTATAGGCATGTTAAAAAGGATTGCCATACTCATCTGCACTTCCTTTTGCTTTGATAAAGCGTTCCTAAAGACGTTCCTATGCGCACCGATACTATTTTGCATCAAATTTTTGTTCAATTGCCATCGCTCTTGTTCGTGCTTATCGGACGCGATGCAAAGGAAAGTGCAGACTACGAGTTTTCCTCGCCAGAAGTGAAAGAAACTGCATTTCGGCTGGATGGCGTATTTATTCCTAAAGCTCCGCAAGGAACGCTTTTTTTCGTTGAATTGCAGTTCCAGCACGACCCACGCTTCTATTCACGCCTCTTTGCAGAAATCTTCGTATATTTACGCCGTAATGCAAGCGATTACGATTGGCAAGCGGTGGTTGTCTTTGCGGAGAAACAGCTTGATACAGGTATTCCGCAGCAATATCGCGCTTTGGAAGGGCAGGTGCATCGTGTATATTTGGATAATTTGTCCGAAGAACAAAAGCATCAGCATCCGATTGATATTGTGGAATTACTTGTCTTGCCAGAAAACACTGAACTAGTGGCAGGAAAGGCGCGAGCAGCATTGGCAAGGTCTGCGCAGGTACAAGACACATATAAACAGGATGAAATCTTCAAATTGGTTACGCAAATTTTAACACAAAAATTTTCCACTCTCAGCTACGAGGAGGCGCAAATGCTTCTAAATTTGAATCTTCCGGCATTTGAAGAAACGCAATTTTACAAAGATATTATGCAGCGCGGTTTCAACCAGGGGCTGCAACAAGGCATGCAACTTGGTGTTCAGCGTGAAAAAAAAGAAAGCACTCTTTTTACTGCAGAACGCTTGCTTCGTGAGGGATGCTCCGATGATATGATTTATCGCGTTACGGAAATTTTGCCCGAAGAATTAGCCGAACTCAAGAAAAAAATTCTCTTGTAATTTGCCCTCTTTTTACGCCGCTATGACTAATGGAACACTGATAGATTCTCGTCCCGTCGCGATTCCCGATAATATCCTTTCCATGTCGCGGCGGTCAATGACGAGCGACGATTTTGCTTCCTTTTCTGCCATACAACTGCACGAACTCACGTATTGGAGTGAAGGACTGCGTATTAAGGCATATTTGGGATTGCCGCAAGCAACGGCGGCAAAAATGCCGGCACTCGTCTTCAATGCTGGTGGAACGGGCGAAAAAGGCGCACTCTCTAGCATGACCGCAGCTGCAACCGTTGGCTTGTACGCAAGCTGGGGGTATGTGGTCATTGCGAGCCAATATCGCGGACGCGGCGGCTCGGAAGGCACGGAAGAATGGGGCGCAGGCGATGTGGAGGACGCTCTGAACGCACTCACATTGCTACAAGGCTTGGAGTATGTTGATACCGAGCGCATTGGCATTATCGGCGGTTCGCGTGGAGGCATGATGGCATTGCAAATGCTGGCTCGCACCAATGCCTTCAAAGCAGCCATTACCTTTGGCGCACCCACGTATTTTGTGGGCTTGCCGAAAGACGCATACATTATGAGCCTCGCCGAGAAATTCTTGCCAGAGCCATTTTCAGAAGAGGAATTACGCAAACGCTCGGTGGCATTTTTTACGGAAAAATTCTGTAAAACAACACCACTCCTTGTTCTGCACGG
This sequence comes from Ignavibacteria bacterium, assembly GCA_013298775.1. Classification (GTDB taxonomy): domain Bacteria; phylum Bacteroidota; class Ignavibacteria; order Kapaibacteriales; family UBA4661; genus PH2015. The sequence goes on from JAAFIV010000006.1 coordinate 65,019, forward strand.
AAGCGGCGACCGTCGCGTGGAGGCAGACCACGCCTACCGTTTGGGCGAAGGGCTACAAAAATCCTTGCATCCGTACAAGCTCATTATCTACGACAACGCCGACCACGTTCTTGCTGGACGACGCGAAGAAAGCAATGCCGACATGCGTGCGTGGACAAACCTGTACGTGCGTGACCGTGCGCCCTTGCCGCGTGTGGGTCCGCACGGAGCGTGAGAGGAAAGTAGGAAGGATGAAGGATGAAATCTGAAGTATGAGGCGTGAAAGCCGCATGGGTACATGCTTTGAGCGGCAAACGCACTCCCGCATTTACTGGGATTTTTCTCTGTACACGACATTTTTTTTCATAGTGGCACAGACATTCTTGTCTGTGAGTATTGGTGCGAGGTTCGGGCTACAAACACAGACAAGAATGTCTGTGCCACTGAATCCCGATTCTACCAGCTTCTCAGAGGTTTTGTCGTGTACAAAGGGAATTTTAATTTTTCACAAGACGATGAAGTTCGCGTTTATCCTGCGTTTGGATTGTTACCACGTACACCCCGCGAGCAAGATTTGGTGCGCGTAGCACAATGATATGCTCTCCTTTGGATAAAGTCTCATTAAACGAAGTAAGCTCCTGTCCCAGTACAGATGACAACCGTATTTGTACAGCTTCGCTTTCACGGGCAATGCTAAAGCGTACCGATACTTCTTCCACAAATGGATTCGGATACACACGCGATGAAATCACGCTTGCAAGTGCATTCTTATTTTTTGTGCCAATCCATCGCAGTGCCGCTTCCACAACATCATCGTTCCCCATCACAACATTTTTCTGCGTGAGCCACACTTCCTCATCAATGGGATAATTCCTGCCTCCGAGCCAGTTTCCCGTGCGTACATCGTAGAAATTGACATTCGGCATGGTAAAGTTGATATTCACCGTGTCGCGGCTAATCCGCCATGGCAAACGCGACCCAAACGCGCCGTTGGAAGGCTTGCCGAAAATACGTACTTGCGGATGATAGCGCATTGCATGAACAAATAAATCTCCCGCACTGACCGAACCTGGTCCCGAAAGCACCGCAATAGGCTTATCATACAATTTTGGTTGATAGCGATACCACGTCAAAGAACGTTCTGGAGACGTTGTGAGGGATTGTTCGTAGATGGGTTCAGCACTGGGTAGGCGCAACATTGCCGTTCGGTCATTTGGTTTAGCAGTATCGCGAAAGGCAACCGAAAGCCAGCGTACGGATTGATTATACAACTGCGACCAACCAGGACTAAAGGCAAAAATTCCGCCACCGTCATTGCGGCGAAGGTCGAGAATAAGCGCGTCGGAGGGATTGTCTTGTGTTAATTCTTTCACAGCATTGTAGAACTGCCGCCCTAAGCTGTCCGTGCAACGATGCGCATAGATGTAGCCGATATTTGTTCCCGCAACCTTACCCCAAATCGCCTCATTACGCTGCTGATAAAAACTCGTCCACGACATTCTTGGAACGCCCGCAACCGGTAATCCATCGCGGCAGAAGGTTTGCCGCCCGTACCAGCCCACCATCAAGGATGTGGAAAGTGTTGTCATCATGCGCCCGTCTGCCCGAAGAATCTGGATATTATCAAACAAGTGCCAATTTGAGAGAACCGATGCCAAAAGGATATTGCGCTGATGCTCGGCAGTAGAGCCAGCCGAACTAAGAATCGGCAAATCAGAATTGAGCAGTATCGGAATATACTCGCGCCAAGGTCTGCCATTGTACCCCAAAATAATATCACCTGTCCGCAGTTTAAGCGGATTTGTGCTATCTGCTTCATAGACCATTGCCGAGCCATCAGGAAGCGTCGTGAGGCATATTCCCAACGTTTCCGATGGGCTGACAACAAATATTGGTACACGATTCAGATAGATACTCCCAACATTCGCATTATTGATAAACAATCGGTCGGTAAAGCCAACATGAATATCATTCAAATGATAGACGAGGCGCGACATATACGCCATAAATCTGCCTTGGCTCACACCTCGCGCAATCTCAGGACGGAAGCGGTCGCGCAGGGAATCCCAGTTTATGGGCGGCTTCGTTGTAAAGTAGGGAAAAGAGCGGTTGGCAATATTCCAGACGCTATCAAACAGAGCAAGTTTTTCGGCAGTTGGTCGCCCTTCGCCCCAGGTTTTATCAACTGATTCCGTCCAGAGGGAAGGATTATACACTTGTTGGGCAGTGGCTTGACCACGAACACTGAAGCACACAAGAATACAGGTGCAAACAGAAGCAAGAAAACGTAGAGAACGATTCATAAATGCACAATAAAAAAGTGAAAAATACTATTGCAAGACCATGATTCTTGAATTATGCAACGATTACTTGGAACGCGGATGAAGCCCAGACTATCAGGATGTTGAGGACTTTTTCCCATCCTCAACATCTTCTGAAGTCCTCAAATCCGCGTTCTTTGTTCGCATTTTTCATTATTGCTACTTCATTCAAGAATGATGTACGAAGGACGTGTTTCCAAAGAAAACACTTACAGGAAGAGTGTTTTACGCAAGAAAAGTTACATGTGTTCAGGAAAAGTAATTGTTGTACAACTACTTTCCAAGCCGCGCCATTTCACGTTGCGCCTGACGGCGAATCGTATCTTCATCGTCGTAATCTTTATAGGCAAGTGCGTATTCGAGGTTTTGCTTGGCTTCCGCTTTCTTTCCTGATTTTGCTTGCACCTGCGCTAAACGCAGATGAACACTAGGTGTAATCCATTTTTCTTCTTGGGGTTTTGCTTGAAGAGCTTGCAAGAAGCGTTGTTCGGCTTCGGCGAGTTTGCCCAATTCCACAAGCGCACGACCACAGAGATAGAGCGTTTGTCCACGCACGTCGTCGGTGAGTTGCTTTTTGAGTAATTCATCGGTAAGGCGCACCGTTTCTGCGTATTCTGCTCCGCGAAACGATATCGAAACACGGCGCGATGCCGCCTGTTCGGGTGAAAGTGGCTTCTGCACAAGGTCGGCGGCGGCTTTGAAGGGTAAGGCTTTTTGGTAAAATTGCATTGCTTGTGCATGATTCCCGTCCATATCCTGCATCAAACCTTGCAAGTAGAGCGCATTACGCATATTGCTAGAATCGGCGGCAAGTGCGAGACATTTTTGTAAATACTGGCTTGATTCTGCAAACTTCAAGCGATACATCATGCACGCGCCCAAGAGCAGGTTTCCACGCGATTGTGCGACTTTATCGGGCATCTGCACAAGGGCTTGAAAATATGGAGCGGCTTCGTCAGGCTTGCGCAGCACATTCATCAAAATCTGCCCCGAAACGAGCTTGTAAAAATAGTTTTGCGGGTATTGCGTGGAAAGATTTTTCAAATGATACAGCGCACGCGGCGCGGTTTCTTCCATTTCCTGATAAAACGTTGAAAGCCAATACTGCGCCTCAGCACGAGTATATACGCCATTCACCGCAGCATTTTCTAATTGTTTTAATCCTAAATTGCGGTCGGTAGTGAATCCAGCGAGCTTTATTGCGGGTTTGATAATAGCAGGAGCTTGGGCAACAAGGCAATTAAACAGCCCAAAACCCATTTGCGCATCAGCATTGTTCGGGTCGGCTTTTACGGCATCGTTCAAATAATCGTAGCCTTTTTTGCCATCCCAGAGCGATTGTGTGATAGTTTTCATGCGCTCTTCAGGATTAAAAAAGCGACAAATACCACGATAGCCATACGAGCCACCCAAGTAAAATAAGGCTCTGGAATCGTTGGGTGTTGATTTTAAGATATTCTCACAGACCGAAATCGTATTCTGCTGCAATTGCATAAAGCGGTTGTAATCGCTCTTGTTTTGCTGCAAACGGTATTTGTAAAAGTAGGTCATACCTTTCACAAAATGCCCACGCGGGTCGGCTGGAGCCATTGTAATGACTTCATTGCAACGCTGTTCAGCTTCTTGATAGCGTAAATTATACAAACTATTGATTGCGTCCATCGTCGTTGTATGAACCTTGTTCCAATCAACGTTTGGCGGATTTGTTTGCGCCCGCACCGATGTGATAGCCACACCGAAAACCATACAGACAAATACCGTAAAAGCAAGAAATAATGAGGCATTGAGAGTACGACGGCGAAGAAAGAGAGTGGTACGTTGCATAATACAAATCAAAGAAGGAAGTGTGAAGAATCAAGCAATTATCAGCACGTGCGCGGTGTGGATAGAGAAAAAACAGAACGAGTGAAATGGAAATCATTGTATCCATTTCACACCTCCGCACGAGGCTCGTTCTTGTAAAAGAGCCTTTATTCGGGAAAACGTTACAAAGAATGGAGCAAGAGCATTTGAGAAGAAAATGTTTCTTCTACGAGAACTTCTACGAGAACTTCTCTGTAATCAGTTCGTAACTGGTCAGGTGTCTTCTCGTCAGGCGGCTGTTATCACGAGAGCAGTAGCCGTCCGGCGGGTGTTGTGCAAGCGACGTACCCGCCGGATGGCAGCGTTTCTGCACTCCTCAGCCGCCCGACGGGATGACCTGACCGGTTACATCAGTTCTATACGAAGAAGCACAGCAATCTCTTGTCATAGCAATCATTGTCATAGCAATCATTGTCATGACAACATGCTTTCGCGTTGCGCGGCTACGGAACTTGCTTCTTCGGCAGCCTCAAAGACGCGAGAAGCAGCTCGCCAATTCGCATAGTACGCAAGAAGTTGGCGCACGAGCTGGAGCGATTGGAGCATATTACCTGCAAATGAGGCATAGAGCGCGGTATGCGCGAGAGTGGTACGCAAGGAGTCGTTTGCTTGGCTTGCGGCGGAATTTGTCGTGGTGGTGGTCATATTCAAACTCATTTCAAAAAAATCGTAGAACAGCACTAAAAATATCTTCTCATTTTCAAACCGAACTTTTTTCCTACGAATCATGTATCTTAGACGTTGTATCTTAGATTTCATATCGTACATTTCAGTATCTTACGCTTTGTCTCTTGTGTTTCGCGCGGTATTTTTACATGTCTTGTGGTAATGCAATGCAAGTCGAAAACAGACAATAGAACAAGATAAAATACAAACAATTCCGCGAACATCAAAATTCAAGCGAGAAATTTTATTTCCCCAAACCCCGCATTATTCCTTTTGTCTATGGCAGCAGTGTATTTTGTGTATATCACCGCATCTTCAAAACAAGAAGCGGAAACAATTGGCAGAACGCTTGTCGAGGAGCGGCTTGCAGCGTGTGTGAACATTCTTGATGGGATGAAATCCATGTATTGGTGGGAAGGCGAGCTACAAAGCTCCGACGAAGCGGTTCTCATTGCAAAAACCAATAAAGAACGGCTTTCCGCCTTGACCGAACGCGCTGCCGAACTCCACAGCTACGACTATCCGTGCATTGTCGCGCTCCCCATTGAACACGGTTACGACCCATTTTTAGTGTGGATTCACAATTCTGTGCGGTAAGTTGGGAGCATTTTTTTGATGCAATTCCCCCGCTCCGAGCAGAAATGTTCACCATTTTTCCTGATTTTTTTCTTACTTTTCGTTCCTCAAGCAGATAGAAACGCCAATAGCCTTTACTTGTTTCTCTACGAACATTTTCCCTTCACGAACTCTGGTTCTATGCGCCGTTCTTCTTTTGTCTTGTGCTTGTACTGCACACTTCTCGCGTTCCTGTTTTCGCCGCACATTTCCCTTTTGGCGCAAACAGCCGCCCTCTTTAATATCAATACAAACGAGTTCCCAAGCCGTGTTGGGGGGAATTTCTTTGTGATTGACAGTGCCGGACGCAGTGTGCGTACCTTTTCCCCCGCCAATGTGCGCATTGCCGAAGAAGGCGCGGAACGGCGTGTTATCTCGGTTTCTTGCCCCGATGTGCTGCCACCACGCGCATTATCGGTCGTGCTGACGATAGATGTTTCTGGTTCGATGTCGTTACAATTGCCAAATTCCATGCTCACAAATATGCAAATCGCCAAGCAAGCGGCGGTGCAGTTTGTGAATGCCATTCAACTTGGCACATCGGCAACGCAATCGGAAATGGCACTCACCAGTTTCGACGATAAAAATTACCTCAATCAAGACTGGACAACCGATAAAACCAAGCTCCTGAGCGCAATCCAAAAACTCCAACCTCAGGGCGGCACGAACTACGATGCAGGTTTTCTCAAGCCGCCATCGCCCGCCGCCGATGTTGCCAGCACGGGCAAAAACAAACGTATTGTTATTTTTCTCACCGATGGCTTTGGCTTTGGCTCGGAAGACAACATCGTGGAAGCGGCGGTGAAAAACGACATCACGATTTACACGATAACGCTTGGCGTTCAGGCGTTACCTGTCATTCGCAATATTGCCCAGCGTACGGGCGGCTTGTGCTTTGAAAATGTGCGATCCGCCGATGAGACCACGACTGCATTTCTGAACATTTTGCAAACAGCACTCGGTACGCCACCTTGCCTTGTAACGTGGGAAAGCGCGACCGGCTGCGCTGTTCCTCGCAGACCAGTAACAATGAGCTTCCCAGCGATTTCAGTGCGCCCCAATACCAGCACAGGAACGGTGGGTGGCGGGATGAATGGTGGGATGAATACGATTCTACGTGCAGAATCTGGCTACGAGCCGCCACCCGCATCACAAGTGGCATTGCGCGTGAGTCCTTCGCAAATTCAATTTCCCGACTCCGCTTCCACGTTGCCGCAAGAGCGCGTCGTTACAGTAACGGCATCGAACGCAAATTTTACCGTGCGTGATATTGTCCTGAGCGGCGACAGTGCATTTTCCATTTCGCCGCGCAATTTCACGCTCCGAGCAGGTGAATCGCGCACGCTCACTGTGCGCATTACGGCGCGTCCAGCTATTGGCGGGTACGCGCTTGGCGAGTTTGTGTTTCTTACCGATACCTGCCCTGCACCGCGCTTGTTTGCTTCGGTATATTCTACCACACCGCCGAGTTCTCCAACGATACGACTTATTTTTCCAAATGGCAGCGAGGAGTTTCTTGCTGGAACCGACAGCCTGATTCGCTGGACAGGCGTGTCGCCGCTTGATACGGTGCGTCTGGAATTTAGCATTGATAGCGGCAGAACGTGGCAAACGATTACTAATGAAGCAACGGGCTTGGTGTATAAATGGGAGCAGATTCCGAATTTGCCCAGCAACCGTTGTTTGATGCGGGTTACGCAGCTTGTCGCCTCGCCGCAGCCAGATGTGATTCGTCAAATTCCAACCGATGTAACGCTTGCGCGGTTGGATGTGTCTGGCAATACCATCGTTTCCACGCGCGGACCGCAAACCCTGTTTTGGAGCTTGCCCAATATTCAGTTTGTTGCAGGAGCGCAACGCCATCAAAACACCATCACAGATATTGCTTTCAGCCCAGATTCTACGAGCCTTGCAACGACCGACGAGTCCAATGCACTTGTTACGTGGAATGCTCGGACGGGGCAGTTCACAGGCGGGATTGTGGGTAATATCGGGCGCGTGGTAACGTACAGCCCTGACGGGCGCATTCTTGCTGTTGCGGGCGCGGATGCGATTCGTTTCTACGAAGCGGGGACGAATCAATTGGCGCATATTATCATAATAGCACAAGGCGGAGCTGCAAGTATGGTTGCGCCGCGCCGCCTCACCTTTTCTCCCGATGGCGAAACACTTGGTTTGGTGCGGGCAAATGGCACAATGCTTTTTTGGCGTGTGCGCGTAGCAAGCTCTGGGAGCAGCATGGGAACTGGCTTGGGAACAATTACCACAAGCGGTATCAATGCTCCTTGGGGGACGGCTGCTCGCAGCATTCGCGATGGCGTGTTTCAACAGGAATCAGGCGGGCGGCGCGGGAATTTGCTTGCAATTGCGGTGGTGAATAATGCACGCTCGTCGGTCGAAGTGTGGAATCGCCAAACACAAGCATTAGTGCGGACGTTGGTAGAATTTCCTGCCGCGCTCAATATCGCAAGTGTGAATTTTAGCCGTGACGGAAGCCGCATCATTACTGGATATGCCAATGGTGTGAGCTTGTGGAATCTTTCCTCTGGCGGCACCTCGCCACAGCAGCGTGTACGTTTCCGCGCTCCCGTGAGCTTTGCAGAATTTCACCCCGACGGACGACGCTTTCTCGCGGTCTCTGGCGATGTTGGTATTTTCTATACCTTTTCCGACCCGTTTCCATTGCAAAGCGATAGCTCCGACCGCGTGTGGTCTATCGTCGCGCCAGATGCCGTTGCGGATTCGGTGAATATGGGCGCGGTAACAGTTGGCGAAGCAAAGGATTCTGTTGTGCGTGTCTTTGTGCGAAATACAGGTACATATCCTGTGCGCGTGGATTCGCTCTTTTTTACGGGCGCACATGCCAATGAATTCGAGGTAGTATCGGGCGTTCCCGCAAGTATTCCCGTTGGAGCAGGGCAATATGTAGAATTTCGTTTTCGCCCCAGCGTACCAGGCGAGCGGCGAGCAGTTATCAATATCGCATTGCAGCATACGGTGTTGCAATACAGCATTGTCGGCGTTGGCGTGGTTGGCGGCTTGCAGATTTCGCCGCGCATTATTGACTTCCGTGCTGTCCTTGTCGGAACACGGCGAGACTCTACCGTGCGAGCAGTGGTGCGGAATACAGGCAATTCTCCTGTTACTATTACGAGCATCGCGCTTGGCGGACCAGATGGCGTGCAGTTTTTCCTGCTGTCTGGCACATCAGGTTTCACACTGGCTGCGGGCGAAACGCGCTCAGTGCAGGTACGCTTTTCTCCCGCAGAAATTGGACGCACAAGCGGTTCGTTATTGTTTTACGTTGGCAGTGGAAACCCCGTTGTGGTGCAGCTTTTCGGGCAGGGTGTGGCATCATTGCCGCCACCACCTTGTACACTGCGCCTTTTGGACACATCCGCGCGACCCAACGACCGTATTTGCTTGTCGCTAATACAATCTTGCTCCGCGCCATCGGAAATTTCCACGAGTGTAACAGTGCTGGTGAGCTTCAACGCAAGCCTTCTCGCGCCGCAGGGCATGACTCCGCAAGGCGTGGTGGCAAACGGCATTCGCTACGTACCGATAACGCTGAATCTATTTCCCGTTTCGTCGAATGCTTCCATAAGCCGCTTAGATACTCGTCCCTTGCAAAATTTATGCTTCGATGTTGCATTGGGAAATACCACCGCAACGCGCCTGAACGTAGAAGTCATAGACCCGCCCGGAGCCAGTATAAATGCGACCAGCGCAACCTTTCGGCTTATTACCTCGCTTGCTGGCGGAACGCATTTGTACTTCGCACCACCAAGCCGCCTCACGATAACGAGCATCGCACCAAATCCCGTGAACGACCAGTTTACAATACGTTTCAACAATGTTTTTGTAGAAAGTCTCACCCTAACGATTGTTGATATTTACGGGCGCGTCGTGCAAACACAAACCGTGATGGCAACAGCGCAAACAGGCAATGAAGCCAGTGTGAACGTGCGCGACTTGCCGCCTGGCGTGTATGTTGTGCGCGTGCGGTCTCCCCGCGAAACGGCTTCGCAGCGTATTGCGATTGTGCGGTAGAAAATCCCACTTTTTAGGATTTTCGCAGAGGGCATTTTTTTGAGCAGACAAGAAGCGTCTGCTCTCTTTGTACACGACAAAACCTCTGAAAAGCTCGTACATCAGGCTTTAGTGGCTTGAGACTTTCTGTCTGTGTTTCTCACCTAAAACCCGCGCCAACGCTCACAGACAAGAATGTCTGTGCCACTGCTGAAGAAGTTTTGTCGTGTACAAAGGTCTGCTCTACCAAAGCCCCGCAATAATTGAGGCTGATGGTAGCGCAGACGCTCCTGTCCGCGCCATTTGCGAACGTCCTACTTTTGTTGAGTAATTATGAACATCCTCGTTTTGAATTGGCAAGATATTCGCAATCCCCTCGCAGGCGGTGCGGAAACACACCTGCACGAGATTTTCCGTCGTGTGGCAGCAGCAGGACACGCTGTAACGCTGTATTGCTCGCATTTTGAGGGCGCGAAAGAACGCGAAATGCTTGATGGAATCACGGTTCTGCGCGAGGGCGCACGCAATACCTTCAATGCCTACGTTCCCAAACGCTATCTGCGCCAATTCCAGCATGAACAGTACGATGTGGTGATTGACGACATCAATAAAATCCCCTTTTTTACGCCTTTCTACGTCCGCAAGCCACTTCTGGCGATTGCACATCATTTCTTTGGCAAAAGCATTTTTACGGAGGCTGGCGTGCTGGCAGGAAGCTACGTCTATGCCGCAGAGCAAGCCATGTTCCGCGCATACAAACATACGCCGTTTGCGGTGGTCTCCGAAAGTACACGCGAGGAATTGCTTGCGCATGGCTTTCCATCGCAGAATGTGACCATTATTCCCAATTGTATTGCTCACGAACAATTCCCATTTGCCGTGCAGGAAAAGCCCGCGCATCCCGTTATTACGTACTTTGGGCGGTTGAAGCGGTACAAAAGTCCGCATCATTTGCTCGAAGCGTATGCACTTTTGAAGCATGAATTTCCGAAAGCGGAATTGCGCATTATTGGCAAAGGCGATGCAGAGCAGGATGTGCGCGCTCTGGCGGCACGTTTAGATATTGCAGAGAATGTGCGGTTCTATGGTTTTATTGCCGAAGAGGAAAAGGCGGGATTGCTTGGCTCGTCGCATTGTGTGGTGAATCCGTCCATGAAAGAAGGTTGGGGAATTATCAATATCGAAGCAAATGCCTGTGGAACGCCCGTCATTGCGGCAAATGTGCCAGGTCTGCGCGACGCGGTGCAGCACGACGTAAGCGGTTTGCTCTACGACTACGGCGATATTCCCGCGCTTGCCGAACTTCTCCGCCGCGTCCTGACCGATTCTGCGCTGCAAACACGCCTCGCACACGGCGCAATCGGCTTTGCACGGCAATTTAATTGGGATGATTCTGCCCTAAAAATAATAAAGCGCGTGGAGGAACTGGTAATGCTCCCTGCCCACGCGCCTTTTCCGCGAACGGATAGGTAGGTTTTAACGAATCACGGAAATTCTCAGCGTTGAGGTCTCCTGCGAAGCCGCTCCTTCGCGGCGAATACGGCAGAGATACATTCCAGTTGGCACGTCGTCGAGATTTACCTCAACACGCTGTTCTCCTGCATATTGAACTCCTTCAAAAATCTGCATCACTTTTTGTCCTAAGCTATTCCACAATTCAACCGTAACGCGCCCACCCGATGTAAGCGTGTAGGTAAGTCGTGCGCGGCTGTTTGCGGGGTTTGGCTGAATACTGGACTGGAGCGCGTCGTATTTTGTAGAATTTTGTACGCTCACCACCGAAGTAAATGCCGCAACACACGGGTCTATCTTCAAATCAGCAATGCTTAAAATGCCTTGGTCAATGGGCCAAAGCGGAACGGTTGAGCCACCACCACCCAAGAGAACAAAGCCAATCCCGCGCCGCGACTTGCGTTCAATGTTGTCAATGAAGCGAATATCGAGCGGTTCATTGTGGCGCATCCCCGGAATACCATTTTCCTTATTTTCCGCCCAGACAGGCAAGACGGCATCCGAGCCAGTCCAGACCACCGAACCAACGCATTCGCAATCAGTATTGAACGCGCCAACTTCACCATTGAAGCTATTGGCAAGACTGTGGTCTTTGCCACCGAAATCACTGGAAGGGCTTGCTGTTGCTTGCGCAAGGAGGTTCATAAAGGTTTGTGCTTGAATCACCAACGCAGCGTTGTAGTTCGTGTTTACATTGCCCTTGGAGCGCGTGAAAATCGTTGGCGATACCACAGGGCTGTTCACCGTTACGCGGAAGGAAGTCGTCGTCGCGCCACCGCGATTATCATTGGCAATAAGCGTAATCATGGTATTGCCTTCGGTCAGCGCATCAATGAGCAAGAAGCCATCAATGATGCGGGTGCGGAGGATGGTTGGGTCTTCCACGAAGCTCGTAAAGGTAATCGGGTCGCCGTTGGGGTCAATAAACAGCGATGAAATAGGAACACGTGTTGTGGAAGCCGCAATCACGGGAATATCATTCGGGCGCGAAACCAGCACTGGTGAGCGGTTTGGACCTGTGCCATAAAATTGTGCTGCAAAGTTTTGATTGCGCGGACGCGTGCCGCCAATCAAGTTTACATTCAAACTCGATGGGATAAATCCATAGCCTTCCAGCGATGCCGTAAGCGTGTATCGTCCGTTGGGAACATTTTCCAAGACGTAATTTCCGTCTGCATCGGTCTTCGTTGTGCGTGTTCCATCGCTAATGGTAACGCCTGGTACAGCGCGTTCTTGGCTGTCGGCGCGAACCGTGATGCGCCCCGAAATTGTGGAAAGCGGCAAGGTTGCAATGGTGGTCGTAGCGCGGAAATCCATGCTGGAAAGCGCGGGTGTTGCTGGGTTTGCCACCACAAGGCGCGAGGGCGGGAAAAATGTTGTTGCTGTTGTGACAGGCGTAATGAAAAAGCGTCCGTCTGGCACTTGTTCGCGTGCAACAAGGCGATACCGCCCATTTTCATCGGTGATAGTGCTGTTATCGTCTTGGACAATTGAAAGACTGACACGAGTACCTGCTAGCGGCGTTCCGACGATAGTTTGTACGACCCCCGTAAGCGTGATGGGTTCAAGCACCGCTTGGAAATTTTGCGTGGCATTTTCAGTCTCGCGTGGCACATCAAAGCGGCGCAGCATGGGCTGAATAATATGCCTGTCCGCAAAGAACCGTATCCGATAACTACCGCTTGTGAGGCTGAGCGTGTACGTGCCATCATTGCTGAGGACAACGCGCCGACGCTCGGTTATGAGAAACCCAGGACTTGTTTCATTTACAATTTCAATGGTCAAAGGTTCGCGCACGGGCTGACTGAGCAAACTCGAACCGCGATACGTTACGCGCCCCGTAACCGTGTATTCGCGCGGCGGTGCGGGCGTTGCAATGATGTCATTCAAGGTAATATTTTGCCTAATTTCACCAATATCTACAAATGCCACTATTTGCGCTTGCGTGGGCGAAAGGCGCGGGAGAATATTTTCACTTGTCGGCACCGCAGCACCATTGTAGGTGAACGTAAATTCGCTTGGTCCAGGCAATAGCACATACAAGGGTAAGGTGCTGCGAATTGCTTGCAAACGGAGGGTAAATGCGCCATTCGTATCAGTTTTTACGCTATCGTACAGAACATTCGTATTGAATTGCGACAAACGCAACAGCGCATTCGACACTGGCAAGCGCATATTCCCGACAATGCGAACAATACGACCGCGAACTTGGATAATACGCGGTTCGTAGAGGAAATTGAGCCTCGTCGTATCGGCAGTGCGCACATTGATAGTGTGCTGCGTCGGTACACTTGTGTACTGTGGTGCGCTTCCCGTCGTCAGTTCAGATGTAATGCGGTAGGTACCGTTTGTTACTTGAAAAACATAGAGGTCATTACCATCAACCCGAACGAGCTTTCGTAGCCGCTCGCCAATAACTGCGCCTGTTTGCGGGGAAATCGTTTCGATACTGACAATCGCCGCACTGGGTTCGTAGTCGAATCGCACGCTGCCACTCACGCGGTAGGTGGGCGTAGTTGCGGTGAAGGTTATCGGATTATTCGTTGTTTCACCGTTTAATGCAACAAAAACGGTGGTCGAAACATTCGTGGTATTGGTAATTCCTGCCGGAGTAATCACCACGCCTTCACGTAAACGCGAGGCTTCTGGTTCAATACTGTACGTTCCTGCTGTTGAAACAATTGCGCTAAATCTACCAAGGCTGTCCACACGCGGACGCAGCACGAAACCACCACCGCGAATGGTGATATTTGCAAAGGGAAAAGGAATGGAATAATCATGCAGCATAACGACGCGCCCAGAAATGACGGGCAGTTCGGGCTGCATAAGAACATCGGGAAAACGTACAGGATTGGTAGAATTTGTTGAAATCTCAATCGTGGCGGACGTTGGGAAAAATGTTGCCGATACGCCACCACTAACACGGCGCGGAATCACGGTAAATACGCCTGTTGTTACATTCGAGAATAAATACGCTCCGCTTGAGCCAAGGCTGACAACATCCACCGTCGCACCAGAACTGCTCACAAGGCGCAATTCTACGCCATTCAGCGTACCAATGAGTGTGGAAGCCGTTGCGGGCAGAACGACATTTCCCGTGAGGCTAAACCGCCCACGCTCTTGTGAATAAGCGTCGTTGTGCGAAATGCACAGCGCAATGCCGACAAGCAGCGTCATTACAAGAGCTGCGAGGCGTTTATGAGAAGAAATATTGAATTGAGAAGACATGATAAATTTTCCTTTCCGAAAGCATCCGTTGTTTGAGACAATCTTAACATCTCAAGAGGAGAACATCTCAAGAAGACCGTACCAAGAAATGCAGTTCGGGTGCTGTGAAGCGACAAATAAATGCTGGCAATGGAGAATAATTGCAACAAGCAAATTTCGTCAATTTTTATGAACTGGGAAAGTGCCAAAAAGTACATTTCTCACATGACTAAAAGTCATAGCGGTCGTGTGCATCATTGCAGTTCAAAGCGCATTGGAGAACAATTCTTTTCTCATCATTGCGTCCTTCTTGACGATACCGCCAGTGCGCTTGTTCTATAAAATTTAACCACCATTCTACCACCACATCAAAGGTAAAAATATGAGAAGCATCGTTTTTTGGAGCTTATTTCCCTTCACGCTCCCTCAAGCCTATAAAGTTCGTAAAAATGCTCCGCGTTTTCCTGCTGCGAGCGGCATTCCAGCAGGAAGCATTGGTGAGGGAACATCGCTCCGTTTTCTTGCTATCGGCGATTCCATCATCGCTGGAGTAGGAGCCAGTACACTTCAGAATGCGCTAGTTGGGCAGACCGCATTAGGACTAGCAGAAAAGCTCTCTTGCCGCATCGAATGGGGTGCAATAGGGAAAATTGGAGCAACGACCAAAAAAGTGGAAGAAGCACTATTACCACAGCTACCGAACTACGAAGCTGATTTTATCGCTCTTTCGGTTGGTGTGAATGACGTTACGTCATTGCTCACCTTACCCAAATATGAAAAGAACCTGCACCGAATTCTCACGGCACTGGAACAACATTCGCCCAAGGCTGTTATTGGCGTGGCGGGCATACCGCCTTTGCGTGGATTTCCACTTCTGCCAACGCCCTTACGCAGCCTTATTGGATTGCGCGGAGATTCCTTCGATGAAGTCATTGAACGTGTTATCAAAAAGCATCCGCGTACTGTCCGCGTGCCACTTGATTTTGAACCTGCACCGCATAAATTCTCGCCCGACGGCTATCATCCTTCGGAAGAAAGTTATCAAGAATTTGGCGCACTGTTCTCTTCCGAATTAGTACGCCATCAACGTTTTCTCCAAAAAGTATCGTGAGTTGCCATTAAAAACTGGCTTGTCAATGATTTCAAGCAGAAGCATAGAGTTGTAGCTTTGCTGCGGTGTTTCTGCTTGATTTCGGCAGCAAAAAAACGTAGATTTGTAGCCCCATAAATCTGGGTACAACCGTGCTACATGAGGTCATCACACGCTTCCACGCAATTTAGCACTCAAAACTCACCATTCAACACTTTTTACGATGATAGAAGTTCTTATTTTTCATGTGCATATCGTTGGCGCATTGTACGCTTTTACGCTGCGTTGGCAAGAAGACAGCCTTAAAGAGGGCTTACTTGCTGTTGGTTTGATTGGGCTGATTTTTATGATTGGCTGGGCAATTACTGGTGGTGTGGCTCGCATTATTACGCCCACAGGCGGCTTTACGCCTTGGCTCACGGCAGATACGATGTCGCTCGTGTTGCTCATTATTCCCGAAATATTTGTCTTTCGGATGCTCTTTTTTAAGCGTTCTGCTTCCGCGCCAAGTGCTGCTCCTCACGCCAAGTGACCTCACACAACCAACAACTACAAATTAACGACCAAAAATCACACTATGACGCGCACAAGTTCTGATAAAATCTCGTTCCTTGAACGCCTTGCCCACAAAACACCATTTATCACCGATGGCTCAATTGCTGCCGAGCTTTCAGAGCGCGGATTTAATGAATTTCCGCCCTGCGTGTACAATGCAAAGAATCCTGTTTTGATTGAAGAAATCCACCGCGCGTTTATTGATGCTGGTGCAATGCTCGTCCAGACCAATACCGAACACGCAAACCGTCTGACCTTGGAGCGATATGGTATTGCCGAAAAAGTGTATGAATTGAACCGCAAAGGCGTGTGGACGGCGCGGTGTGCTGCCTTACACAGGGCGTATGTGGCGGGTGTTGTCGGACCAGTGGGAAAATTCCTCACACCGCTTGGAAACTTGCGCCGCGAGGATGTGCGCCAAGCATTTATTGACCAAATTATCGCGCTCGTTGATGGCGGTGCGGATGTGCTGATGCTGAAATCGTTTATTGATGTGGAAGAGCTTGAAATTGCGATAGATGCAGCCCAGTTTGTTGCTTCGGACGTGCCAATTATTGCCCAAAAAACTTTCCCCGAAGATGGCGCGGTGTTAGCGACTTCCTATCCGTCGGATATTGTCCAAAAGCTCATCAGCAAAGGCGTTGCGGCGATTGGAACCAATGGTACGGTTGGTCCGCAGCGCATGTTGGATATTTTGAAAAATTTTATGACCGACGCGCTTCCCGTCTGCTCGCAGCCAGACGTGGGCATTCCTACGCTTGTGGATGGAAAATCTATCTACAACGCCGACCCCGCCTATGTTGCCCGCTCGGTGCGGCGTTTGGTGGAAGCGGGCGCACAGATTGTCGGCTGCGAAGGCGGCGGCACTGTGGCGCACGTGCGAGCAATTGCGGCGGCGGTAAAGGACGCAGAGATAGGAAGTAAGCGGGTTCAAGCGAAAGTAAGTGCGCACGCAGAGCCGGAAATTCCTGTCGAAGCCCCAACGCAATTTTTCCAAAACTTAGGCAAAAAATTTCTTTCCACCGTTGAATTGGATGTGCCGCGCGGCTTGGATTTATCAAGCATTTTGGAAGGCGCAGAGTATCTGAAAAAGGAAGGCATTGATGCGGTTAATATTTCCGATGGAGCGCGTGCGCGTTTGCGTCTCAGCCCAATTGCCATTTCTCATGCCGTGCAAACCCGCATCGGGATTGAATGCCACGCGCATTTTGCTTGCCGCGACCGCAATATGATTGGCTTGCAGTCCGAGCTTTTGGGCGCACATACGCTGGGCGTGAAAAATATCCTCGCCGTTACGGGCGACCCCGCACAAATTGGCGACTACCCTTATGCAACATCGGTCTATGACGTAGATTCTATCGGGCTTATTCGCGCAATGGGGCAGATGAATCAGGGAAAAGACCTGATGCAAAATCCGATTGGTGGGCGCACACAATTTTGCATCGGTTCGGCGAGTAATCCCGCCGCGTACGACCTCGACCGCGAAATACGCCGCTTGGAAGAAAAAACGGCTCAGGGAGCGCATGTTACCTTCACGCAGCCCGTTTTCGACGAAGAAACACTGACGCGCTTTTTGGAGCGCACAAAGCACATCAACATACACGTTATGCTCGGCGTGATTCCCCTGCGCTCGGCTCGCCATGCGGACTTCCTGCATCACGAAGTGCCAGGAATGTACATCCCCGATTGGGTGCGCAAAAGTATTCATTCCGCCAACGACACAGGAGGCGTAGAAGCCGCAACACAAGAAGGTATCAGGCTTACAGTAGATTTTTTACGTAAAGCAAAAACAATGGTCGCTGGAGCGTATCTTATGCCACCCTTCAAAAAGTATTCGATGGCGGTAGAAATTTTGCAGCAGATGTGATTACTCCTTGTTTCTAACCCTTTCGCAATAGCACAAGCATTTTTCAACAAGAGTAAAAAAACAATACAGCACTCTGTACGTAGATTTTATGCGTAATTCTTATGCGTAGTTTTTGGGAATACGATGCCCTCACCCGCGCTGATGTTATCATCATTGGCGCAGGAATTATGGGCGTATCAACGGCAATTTCCGTGAAGGAACGCTTGCCGAAGGCACGGGTACTCGTTTTGGAGCGCGGCATACTCCCAAGCGGCGCAAGTACCCGCAATGCAGGTTTTGCGTGCTTTGGCAGCCTTACGGAGATTTTGTCGGATATACAAAAAAATGGCGAAGCAGCAACGGTGCGCCTTGTAGAGCAGCGTTGGCGAGGCTTACAGATGCTTCGTCAGCGTGTAGGCGATACCGCAATTGGCTTTGAACAGCATGGCGGCTACGAAACATTATTTGCCGAGCAGTTACCAGCGATAGATTCTCTGGAGCGCGTAAATACTGCTTTGCGTGACATTTTTGCTTCTGAAAATACTGCCGCGCAGAATGTATTTTCCGTGCAAAATGGACGCATTGCAGAGTTTGGATTTAATCAAAACCGCGTAAAAGCTCTCTTGTACAGTCCGTTTGAGGGGCAAATTCACTCGGGACGCATGATGCAAGCACTCACGGAACTCGCTGTGCAGCGTGGTGTACGCATTCTCACGGGCGCAGATGTGCTTGCCGTATATGAAGAACCAACCCAGATACGTTGCGTGGTGCGGCATTTGGGCAATACGACATCAAGCAGCACGGTTGATTTTGTGAGCGACCAATGCGTCGTCGCGACCAATGCGTTTACTCAAGAATTATTACCTGAAAGCCGCATAAAACCAGCTCGCGGTCAGATTCTGGTTACTACGCCAATCCACAACTTACCTTTTCGTGGTGTTTTTCACTACGACGAAGGTTTTTACTATTTTCGGAATCTCGCCACGCCTGAAGGGCAGCGTATTCTCTTGGGCGGCGGACGAAATCTCGCGTTTGAGGAAGAAACATCAAGCGAGCTTTCGCTCAATCCCCGCATACAAGCGGCATTGGAAGAGCTTTTGCGGACAACGATTGCGCCAAACTTGCAGTACGACATTGAACACCAGTGGTCAGGAATTATGGGCTTTCGCGAGGATAAATTACCCGAAGTGCGCAGAATATCGGCACGGAGCAGTATTGCTTTTGGTTGCAATGGCATGGGCGTTGCGCTGGCAAGCGTTCTTGGCGAGGAAGCCGCATCGTTGCTTGTGTAAAAGTGTTTTTTGGGGTTCAATTATCATTATCTCAATACTGTACAACATGCTTCCAATAGTGGTACAGACATTCTTGTCTGTGAAAGTAGTGTAGAACTCAGCTGTACTGAAAATGGGTAAAAATCGCATGCGTTTAACTCGCCCGACGGCAGCGTTCTCGCACTCCTCAGCCGCCGGACGAGAAGAGCGTCCTACCCTTGTTGAGTATAATAAAAACACAGACAAGAATGTCTGTGCCACCGAAGCCTGATTCTATCTGTTATTTAGAAATTTATCGTGCGTTACATGTAACCACAACATTTCATCAATCGAAATTTACCAATGGAACTTCAAAGTAAAATCTACGTCGCAGGGCATCGTGGCTTGGTTGGCTCGGCAATTGTGCATCGTTTACGCGAGCAAGGCTACACGAACATTATCACGCGAACCTCGCAAGAACTCGACCTTCGGCGACAATCGGACGTTGAACACTTCTTTGCCAGCGAGCAGCCCGAATACATCTTCGATGCAGCCGCAAAAGTGGGTGGAATCTATGCAAACAACACGTACCGCGCTGATTTTCTCTATGAAAATTTGGCAATTCAAAACAATGTGATTTATTCTGCCTATCGCAATGGCGCGAAAAAACTGCTTTTTCTCGGAAGTTCCTGTATTTATCCGAAGTTCGCGCCGCAGCCGCTTCGTGAAGACAGTCTGCTGACGGGACTTCTTGAGCCAACAAACGAGCCGTATGCAATTGCGAAGATAGCAGGAATAAAGCTCTGCGAGGCGTTGTACGACCAATACCAATTCCGCGCTATTTCTTGTATGCCGACAAATTTGTATGGTCCAAACGACAACTTCGATTTGCAAAATTCTCACGTTATGCCCGCGCTCATCCGCAAATTCCTTGAAGCCAAAGAACAAGGTGCGGCGAGCGTTACAGCCTGGGGAACGGGTGCGCCGCTCCGCGAATTTCTCCATTCCCACGATGCCGCCGATGCGATGATTTTCCTCATGAAAAACTATGAGGGACGCGATTTTCTGAACATCGGTACGGGCAAGGACATCAGCATTAAAGCTCTCACAGAGCTTGTTGCGGAGATTGTCGGCTACACTGGGCGCATAGAGTGGGACACCAGTAAACCCGACGGCACACCGCGTAAACTCATGGATGTAGAACGTTTGCACGCACTCGGTTGGCGGCACGCAATCGGCTTGCGCGAAGGGATTCAGCAGGTTGTGGAATGGTATATGGCGCAGAAAAGCTAAATCTTCTTCATTCGAGTTCCGTAACTGGTCAGGTCTCCTCGTCGGGCGGCTGTTGTCACAAGCACGGTAGCCGTCCGGCAGGTTACCTCTCACAGAGTACCCGCCGGACGGCAGCGTTTCTGCACTCCTCAGCCGCCCGACGAGGGAACACCTGACCAGTTGCAAGTTTTTTTCATTCAGTTTTCTTCATTCAGTTTCCCCACATTATTCACCACCAAACCGCATAAACACTCATGCTGCACATAGAAGATTGGGGAATGATAGAATACCGCGCCGCATGGGAACGCCAAAAAACGCTCCAAACCTTGATACAATCAGGCGAGCGAGATAGTACGCTGGTGTTTTGCCAGCATCCTAGCGTGATAACCATTGGCAAGGCAGGAAGCCGCGAAAATGTGGTTGCAGATGAAGAAAGCCTGTCGCGAAGCGGTATTCAGGTGGTGGATATTAATCGCGGAGGCGATGTCACCTTGCACAACGCTGGGCAGCTCGTCGGTTACACGTTATTTCGCTTGACAGACTACAAGCCCGATTTACACTGGTTTCTTCGCGAAATTGAAGAATGTATTATTGAAACGATTGCAGCATTTGGTCTGCAAGGCGGGCGCGTAGCGGGTTTGACGGGAATTTGGTTGGAAGATGCACGCAAAATATGCGCTATTGGGCTTCATTGCTCGCGTTGGGTGACGGCACATGGTTTTGCGCTTAATGTTTGTAACGACATAGGCGAATTCTCTCACATTATTCCATGTGGTATTCAGGACAAAGCCGTAACATCGTTGCACAATGAAGCAAAAAAAAATACACTTTTTTTACCGGATTTTTCTGATGTACAACTCCTTTGCCAACAACGATTTGAGGCACATTTCTCACAAAGCGAAGCAAAAATATTTTGAGTAAATTGTAAAAAAGATTTGCATAGTGTTGTCAAAGTCCGTATTTTTGTGTCGCTTCTTTAACAAATGCCCCACGCATGATACTATAATCATTGCAAGAATAGCGGAAATTAAAGAGTAAGTAGTTGAAAAATCAAGCGGGAATAGCTCAGTTGGTAGAGCGTAACCTTGCCAAGGTTAATGTCGCGAGTTCGAGTCTCGTTTCCCGCTCTTCGGTTTTGACACCGAAATCCTCTTTATGCTGCATGCCTAGCTATCAAATCCCCCCGATAGTTGGGCATTTTTGTTTGTAGTCCTTTCGATGCGACCATTTGCTTGCTTGAATGCACTACTTGTTTGAATGCACTACAATAACCTCGCACATTTCCTAAAACCCATGCACCCACAAACACACGCCATACACGCTGGACGGCGGATAGACCCCACAACAAAAGCCGTCGCGCCGCCAATAGTCCTTTCGACAACCTTTGAACACGCTCCCGACAGCACCTACGAGCAGTTCTTGTATTCGCGCTACGACAACCCGAACCGTGCTGCATTGGAAGAATGCGTGGCGGGCATGGAAAACGGAGCAGCGGGAATTGCCTTTGCAAGCGGCATGGCGGCTATTATGGCAGTGATTCACGGCTTGAAGTCTGGCGACCACGTGCTTGCGCCCGCCGATTGCTATTTTGCGGTGCGCCGGCAATTAACCGAACTCTACGCTGGATGGGGCTTGCAAGCGAGCTTTGTGGATATGAGCAATCTTGATGCTGTCCGCGCCGCCATACAGCCCAATACCCGCCTTGTCTGGACGGAAACACCCTCAAATCCGGGCGTATTTCTCACCGATATTGCTGCCGTTGCGGAAATTGCCCACAAAGCAGGTGCAATCTGCGTTTGCGACAATACATGGGCAACACCGCTCTTGCAAAAGCCGCTTGATTTGGGCTGCGATATTGTCATGCACTCCACCACAAAATATCTCGCCGGACACAGCGATGTGCTTGGTGGAATCTTGGTTCTGAAAGAGCGCGGTGCAATTTTTGAACGCTTGAAAGTATATCAAAAAGTGGCAGGAGCCGTACCGTCACCCTTCGATTGCTGGCTCGTGCTGCGCAGTATTTCTACCTTGCCGCAGCGCATGGCGGCGCATTGCGACAACGCAGAGAAAATTGCACACTTTCTTGCAGCGCATCCAAAAATTGAGAAGGTTCATTATCCGGGCTTGGCGGAAAATCGCTTTCACGAGCTTGCAAAACGCCAAATGGCACGCTTCGGTGGCATGCTCTCGGTGGAAGTTGCGGGCGGATGGGATGCAGCGATTGCGGTGTGTGGCAAGGTAAAACTCTTCACCTGCGCAACCAGTCTTGGTGCGGTGGAAAGCCTCCTGGAACACCGTGCATCGGTGGAAGGACCAGAATCGCCCACGCCGCGAGGATTATTGCGCCTTTCGGTGGGGTTAGAACATTACGAAGATTTAATTGCCGACCTCGCACAAGCGTTGGAGTAGCATATCTGCTTGAAGGTGTGCTTGTAAAATCCGCCGACCTTGCAAAAGCACGAATATAAAGCACGAATATAAAGCACGAATATATTTTCGCCCAATGGTAACGCAACACCCGTAAACGCTGACCATTGGGCGTTTTTATTACCAGTTATATTTGCGTTGTTCGCGGTATGTTTCCTAAGAATTCTCCACGTTCAGCTCTCACCGCAAACTTCGGTATGATTTTTGCAAAATAAGCTCAATGCGCCCTTCAAGCGTTCTTTTCACACACCATTGTTTCACCTTGAATCATTTCAACATCGCATGAAAGCAACATTGTCTCAATTTTTAGCTGCTAGCATTATCGCCTTTTTTGGTATTGCCGTTTCTCTTCGGGCGCAAGATTGTCAATCACAATTAAATCGCATGAGCGAACTTGCCACAAAATGCGCGAAGGAATTGGATGCGTACAAAAAAGAAAATAGCGACCAAGACCGCAGCATCAAAAAACTCAAAACAACAGTAAACGACCGTGAAAAGCAGGTAGATTCTCTCTCGACTGACCTTGTTGCTCGCAAAACCGATATTGTCAATTTGAACACCACCGTAAACACGCTCCAAGCCACGCTCGTAACGCGCCGCATGGAAATTGCCCAACGCGATAGCGCACTGGCGATGCGGAAAAGCGAAGTGTCCTCGCTCACACAAATGCTACAAGACCGCAACGACACCATTGCCGCACTCCGCCTTGCCTTGGAGGCTTCGCGCAACGACCTTAGCACAAAAAATGAGTATCTGTCGAGCCTCAAAACTGACGTGGAAGCAAAACGAAAAGAAATTGCCACGCAAAGCGAGCTTCTCAGCAACATCAGCAAAGAAGCTGTGCAGACGCTTCGCCGTGAACTGGACGCACTCAAAAAACAAGTAACTGCTCTGCAAAACGACAACGCGCCAAAAACGCCCGCACCAGCGAATCTTCAGCCGAAAGCTGGGGAATCCAAGAAATAAATACCTGATTCTTACATTATGCAGTGATAATGAATGTTATGAGTAAGGAACGCGGATTTGAGGACGAAAAGGATTTGGAGGACGGAGAAAAGTCCTGAACATCCTGATAGTCTGGGACCTCATCCGCGTTCCAAGAATCGTTGCTTATTTCAAGAATCCTGTGATAAATGCCCCGAGAGAATTGGATAATCTTTGTTGCTCAGATGCTGAAAATGTATCATTTTGAACAAGAGGTGATAGTTTGTGTGATTGCCCAAACAACACCTATGACCGCGAGCAAGCTGATAAAACCTACCTTTTTGCCAATGGAGGCTCTTCTCAAGATTGCTGGCACGTTTTTTGAAAAGAATCTGTACGGAAACACATCGCAACATCATCGTACTTTATTTTTCAACATTTTCTGAATATCTATGCTTCGCTGTTGGAATCAAACCCCCAATACATTCTCCACTGTTGTTCGCACGTTTGCTTTCTGCTGTCTTCTTGGAAGCGGCATCATTGCTCGCACGGAAAGCGTACAAGCACAAAGTTCTTTGCCATCGGCAAAGTCCAGCACCGCACCAACGGAGTTTCGTTCTCTTGAGCGTGCATTGCTTACGCCAGAAAAGGTTGTGCGCTTGAATTTAAGCGGCTTGATGCTTACCGAATTGCCGACGAGCATCAGTAAATTGAAAAATCTTCAGCATCTCGACCTCAGCTTCAACCAGCTTGATTCCTTGCCGCCAGAGATTTGCGGCTTGACAAATTTGGAAAGTATCACCTTGCTTTTCAATCAAATCAAGAAACTGCCCGATAGCCTGAGCAATTTGAAAAAACTTCGCTTGCTGAATATTGCCAGCAATAAACTCGGCGAATTTCCAATGGTCATCACACAGTTAAAAACATTGCAAGTGCTGGATATTGCTGGGAATGGCTTTACTACTATTCCCGGAGAGCTTTTTGGCTTGACTGAATTGCAGGATTTGAGCCTCAGCAGCAATAAATTCACACAGCTTCCAGCGAGTGTCAAGAATTTGCAGAATCTTCTCACGCTCGACCTCAGTAGCAATCAGCTCTACACGCTTCCAGCAGAAATTGGTTCGCTCCCGAAACTCCAACAGCTCGAACTCGGCTCGAACCAGCTTCAAACCTTGCCAGACGATATTTGCAAATTGTCGAAGCTCCAAACGCTTGTCGTGCGCAACAACAAGCTCACCGCGCTCCCCGCAATGATTGGCAATCTCAGCAAACTTCGCACACTCAGCGCGAGCAAAAACCGCATCAAATCTCTGCCCGACAGCTTACAAGGATTTCTACTCTTGCGCGACTTGGATGTGAGTAAAAATCGTCTTTCGGAGCTTCCCGCTAGTATTGGTGAGCTTTCCAGCTTGGAAAATCTCGACGCAAGCAGCAATTTCTTAAAACTCTTGCCACAGAAATTCGCCCAGCTCATTGCCCTTAAAAATCTTACGTTAGTCAGCAATGAATTTGATACGTTTCCGCAGTCTATCACCAAGCTCGGAGCCTTGGAAATGCTGGACTTTGGAAATAATTTCATGAGCAAAATTCCGAATGAAATCAGCGAAAATGCGAACTTGCAGGTGCTGATATTGCGTGGAAACCGCTTACTTGCTATCCCGATGGAGATTGGCTTTTGTCAAAATCTTGTCGCTATCAATGTTGCGTACAACGAACTTATTACGTTGCCCTCGGAGATTGCCAAACTCAGCAAACTACAACAGCTCAGTATCGGGAAGAATCCGATGCAAACGCTTGAAATTGAGCGCATACGCGGTCTTGTGCCGCAAGCACGCATTGGGTTTTAACAAAGACATGGATAGAAACAACAAAGGCGACTACACATTGTAGTCGCCTTTGTTGTTTATTGGTCTTTAGGTCGCAAATGCGTTGCCTATGCTTATTCTTGTTCCATAGTGATGCGCATTTGGCGGCGCACAGCTTTCATTTTCGACAAGCGTTTTTGGATAGAAGGCTTGGTAAAAAATGCACGCTTTTTGAACTCTTTCAAAACACCACTGCGCTCGTATTTTTTCTTAAAACGGCGGAGTGCTTTGTCGATAGATTCGCTGGTTTGAATTGTTACACCAATCACGATGCAAAGTCCTTGAATAATTAAAACAAAAAAATGTGATTTACGCTGGAAAAGTTATATTCTCGTGGAGAAACCGCTCGGTACATAGTAAATAGTACACTGAGTAGATAGTACACTGAGTAGATAGTACACTGAGTAGATAGTACACTGAGTAGATAGTACACTGAGTAGATAGTACACTGAAGTTACACGCTTAATTTTTCAATAAGGCGTTTCTCGGTTTTATCCTCGAATTGTACCACAATCGCGTGGCTGCCATTACTGGTGATTTCCTTACGGATAACGCGACCAAGCACGTTCCACACCTCGTGAGAAATCGTATCGCCAATGCCGTACTCGTGGCGCGGATTATACGAAACAGCATTCTCGCGAGAGATAACAAAATCGTCGTCTTTACTGTTCGCTTTTGCCTCTAATTCGTCTAAATCTACCAACTGCGAATGATGCGTGCGTGTGCAACGCGCCCATTGCTGCCGACGACCATTATTTTCTATTGGATCACCTATCAACTCATGCTTTGTTTCCTTCATCAGGAAGGGCGAATGGAGCGTAATATACTTATTTTTCCGACTGCGACGTTTGCGAGGTGTAGCCGTAGCTGTTGCTGCCATAGACGAGTTGCTCCGCGATTGAGTATGAAAATGTATGTTATTGGCGAGGATATGCCTATCTTCGCAATACATACGGAATGAAACAGCCACAAATATACGATTTTTTTAGCCTTTGCGCAAGTTTCTTGGGTGTTTCTCTATGATATTTCCAAAGAATTTTAGTTTTTTTGAATTTTGGTAGCACAATGCTCTCTCTGCAAACAAAGAATATTCTTGCCTAGAGAGCATCTTTGTTGAAGGGAATCACTATCGCTATTCTGCTGAGGCAAACACATTTTACCGAAAAAGCACGTTTTGTAGCACATTTTTCCGAAAAAGATTTGTAGCCTCTTCCGATTTTATGTAGCTTCGTGCGTCGTGATTTTTTCTATTGTTTGAGTAATTTCTATGAATCGCAACAGCATTCTCATTATTGATGACAACAAGCATATTCGCACACAGATAAATCTTGTGCTGAAGCTCGAGGGCTACCAAACCTTCATGGCTTCCAATGGCACCGAAGGCGTACAAACCGCACGAGAAGTAATGCCAAACCTGATTATCTGCGATATTATGATGCCTGAATTGGATGGCTACGGCGTACTCGGTATGCTACGCGGCAATGCAATGACGGCAGATATTCCCTTCCTCTTTCTCTCTGCAAAGGCGGAAAAGCAGGACATTCGGCAGGGGATGAATCTTGGTGCGGATGACTATTTGTGGAAACCCTTTAGCACGGAAGACCTCTTAAAAGCTATTGAGGCGCGGCTCGACCGCTACGAAACCACCAAGCGCATTCTGTCGGGCAAAATTTCGGCTCTGGCAAGCGTTTCCCTGACGCGGGATAAATTCTTGTCGCTGATGACGCACGACCTCAAAAGTGCATTTACGGGCATCTTGGGACTGGCGGAATTGCTCAGTGCGAAGCATCACGGCATGGCGCAAGAGGAATTCAACGAAACGATTACCTTGATGAATGAAACCGCCCAATCCACCTACGGTTTGCTGGATTCCTTCTTAGAATGGTCGCGCTTGCAAATTGGCGGTATGAATGCCACGCCGAGCAAATTCGATATTCACCTCATTGGACAGCGCACCTTGTCCTTGCTCGCGGCAAATGCAAAGCATAAAAATATCGCAGTCGTCAATGCTATTCCCGAAGAAATGTTTGTATGGGCAGATACTCGCATGGTCGAGGCAATTTTACGCAATCTCCTCTACAACGCACTTAAATTCACGAATCGTGGCGGTTCTATTACTATTTCTGCTGCCAACGATGAGGACGAAGACGATAAAGTCCGTATTGCAGTACACGATACGGGCATTGGCATCAGCGAGGACGATATTGTGCGGCTTTTGCAGCCAGAAAGCGAATTCACCACGCTTGGCACGTTTGGTGAAAAAGGTACAGGACTTGGCGTTCTTTTCTGCCGCGAACTTGCTGAAAGAAATAACGGCATGCTCTCTATCCACAGCGAAAAGGGCGCAGGTTCGACGTTTTCCTTTACTCTTCCCAAAGCAAGGAAATAAGCCAAGACAGCAAGTTAAAGATGCACAACAACGATATTGCTATCCTTTTCAACACACCTGTACACAAGATTATTCCTGAGCTTTGAGCCTGTTTTTGCAATTCTGCCCATTCCAACACAATCCCCTACAAGCTCGCTATAATCAGCACTTCAAGCATTTTTATCATCAAGGTCGGTGATTCGTTGCAAATATCTTGTATTCAAGCATCTTGAAGTCAAGCACTAATGCGAATTATAAAGATAGTTTTGACACTGATGAAAGTGATTGAACTGATACATACTGATAACAGATTGAAAAAACAATGATGTGAAAAGATTCTTTTCTTACAGTCCATATCATGTATCTGTGAAAATCATTTCAATCAGTCAAATCAGTGTAAAAAATCAACGAATTAACTTAACTTTTAATTGGCATCACTATTGCTTTTTTATCCACTCCGCAACGTCGCGTATTACTTCCTGCGGGATATTCGCTGGACGCTCCACGATTTCTTTCTCCGGGGGCTGCGGCACGAGCAAATTCACCAGTTTCGGATACGATTTCCATTCCACATTCTTTTTTGCTGCAAAAATCTCTTTCCACTTTGGAAATTCATCGGCAAAACTCATGTAGCTGTCGCGCTCGCCATGAAGAATCAGCATCGGGAAAGGCGCATTCTGCAAGGCTTTGATGTGATTATACGCACGTACATCCATCCAAAAACTTGCGGGTAAATTGAAGGGAAGTTTATTGAGTGGGGTTTTGCGTGAAAGTGTATCGCTTGTTGCGGTTTTGATTTCGCGCTCTAAGGTCGTCATCACGCGCTGTTCGTCGGCATTGATATTCCCATCCAGCATAAATGCTCGCTTGAAGCGTGTACGGATAGACTCCAACCACGATTGCGCATGCGGAGCAAGCAAAACACCAGCTTTTATGCGGGCTTGACGGGGATTTTTTTCAGCATCGCGGTCGTAAATACGTGGAAGCAGCGTCGCGGCAAGGTTCGGTGCAATGATACTGATATTTTTCTCATCAATATTGTATGACTGTCCAGCAAGCATTCGTGCGGCTTCTAGCGCGGCAACGGCATCATCAATTACTTCTTCGCGCACGGTGAAAGTTGTCGCTTCTGCGCCTTGAAGTGCATAACGTTTGGTGCGTTTGTCGAAGCGAATACTCGCAATTCCGCGCATTGCCAAGCCCAAAGCGAGGTCTTTACTGGGCTTCAGAGGACCGCTCGTGCGGTCTTTGTCTTCTGCTCCTGCGCCATGCAGCAAGATAGCAATCGGCAGTGTGGCGGTTGTGCTGCGATTTTTGGGTAAGGTCAGCACACCATCAAGCGGATACGCGCTTCCTGCGCCAATAACAATAGAACGCTCTTCGATACTATCCATACGGACATACTGCGGCATTTTATACTTCGCCGTGGCACCAGAAAAAGCAATGCCATTGAGCAAGTGTTTATCAGTGAAGGAAAATTTTATATCCAATGGTAATAGCGCGAATTCTGTTTCAATCGTCACCAAATCGCCCGTCGCAAACTGCTCTGCGCTTGTGGAGAGAATTCTCTTGTACGCGCCCAGCGATTCCTCGCGTTTGCGCCATTCTTTCGCAAGTTGGAGAGGTGTGATTTTTACAATGCTTGTGTCAAATTCACGGGTAATTGTCTCGTATTCGGTTAAACGTAACAGCGTAAACATTGCTTGCGCCCGCTCCAAATGGTTCTCTTTGGGAATCTGTGCAAAGGCGGCATTTGCGGCTACCGCTTCGGTGCGAGCGTACAAAGGCGCGATATTGACGTTTTGTTGCCCCCCAACGCCTTGTGGTGCGTCGTTCTGGGCATTGGTCGCAATGACCCAATTCCGCACTGGCAT
The DNA here is from genome assembly GCA_013298775.1 of Ignavibacteria bacterium. Taxonomy (GTDB): domain Bacteria; phylum Bacteroidota; class Ignavibacteria; order Kapaibacteriales; family UBA4661; genus PH2015. The sequence continues at coordinate 94,685 of JAAFIV010000006.1, forward strand.
TGTCGCGCCCGTAACGCCCTGCGCGGTGGCAATCGTAACGGTGAGCGTTGTGCGTTCTGGTGTGCGCGGTGGCACGCTTTGGGCAGGAGAAAGCGGACGCTGAGATTGCCCAAAAAGCTGCTGGCTAAAAAAGCATTCTGGGAAAATAGCGAGAAGCAAGAACGTAGCAATGATGCGGATGATACGCGTAATACGAGTGCGAGGGAATTTCATGGAATAGGTAAAAATGGAAAAAGACGATAGGCGGCAAAAATAATCATAAATTGACAGAGTATCAAACCTGTACAATAGATATTATTTACGTTCTTCTCAGTAGCACAGACATTCTTGTCTGTGAGTCTTTATGCGGGTTTGAAGAATCGCAGACAAGAATGTCTGTGCCACGAGAGGCAGATTTTACGCGCTTTCAGCGTAATCTCGTTTGTAATTTGCCTGACATGGATAAACTCTAGTAAATACATGATTCTTGCATGACGGAGTGATAATGAACGAGGCGAGAAAGGAATGCGGATGTGAGGACGGAAGAGGATATTGAGAACGGAAAAAAGTCCTCAACATCCTGAAAGTCTGGGCTTCATCCGCGTTCCAAACAATCGTTGCTTCATTCAAGAATCATGAACGAAACACTGCTTGGAGCAACTCAGTTTTTCCGCCCACGCTCAAACACAACACGCCCGCCAGAGAGCGTTTGCAGAACCTTCACCGAACGTAACTTGTTCGCAGGAAGCGTCATAATATCACCATCCAAGATGACCATATCAGCGATTTTCCCAACTTCCAAGCTCCCTTTCAACTGCTCTTCAAAACCAGCAATTGCGGCATAAATTGTCATGCCGCGCAAGGCAGTTTCGCGTGGAAGGGCTTGGTCTGCTTGGAAGCCGCCATCGGGCTTGTTTGCTGCATCTTGACGGGCAACGGCAGCGTGAAAGCCATACAATGGGTTAATATCTTCAACAGGAAAATCACTGCCAAGTGCGATAATTCCTCGCTGTTCATATAATTCTTTGAATGCGTATGCAGTTTTTACGCGCTCTTTGCCCAAGCGTTCTCCTGCCCAGGGCATATCGCTCGTGCAATGCGTTGGCTGCACCGAAGGAATGATGCCGTATTCACGGAATTTTCCTATATCTGCTTTACTCACCACCTGTGCGTGTTCTACGCGCCAACGCTTGGTTTTACCGTAAATGTCGAGATATTTCCCATAGACATCAAGAACGAAGCGGTTTGCAGAGTCTCCAATGCAATGCGTATTTATCTGAAAAGGAGTTTTACTCACCCGTGCCGCAAACTTCTCCATCCATGCAGAATCAATCGTCAGAAAGCCACGTGTAGAAGGTTTGTCGCTGTACGGAGTAAGCAAACACGCGCCCCGTGAGCCAAGTGCGCCATCTGCCATCACTTTGAAGGAGCGCACGGTGAGATAGTCCGTTTGATACACACCCGCTTTCAAATACCGCTCTACGTTTTCATCTGTTGGCGTGAGCATCGCATATACTCTCATGTTCAGGCGTTTTTCTGCATACATTTTTTTGTAGGTTTCGCACAACTCATGCGAAATTCCTGCTTCGGCAACGCTCGTCAATCCAACGGCGAAACAACGCTTTTCTGCGGCGAGAATAGCCGCTTCTACCTCTTGTTGCGTTGGTGTGGGAATGCGCAAATACACTTTATCCATCGCATTATCCAGCACAATTCCCGTCAGTTTCCCTTGCACTTTTTCCACCAAGCCGCCTTCTACGCGGGTTTCCTCTGTAATTCCCGCAAGCGCGAGTGCTTTGGAATTTGCCACAAGCGCGTGTCCATCTATGCGCGTCAAGCACACGGGAACGTCTCGGAACAAGGAATCAAGCGGTTCTTTGGTGGGAAAGGTTGTATTTGTCCAATCGTTTTGGTCCCAGCCGCGTCCCACAATCCATCGTGCATTCGGGTTTGTTTTGCGCCATGCCACAAGCCGCTCCAATACTTGCTTGTAGGAGGTTGTTCCTTGCAAATCCGCATATTGCAACATTTGCCCGTAATTATACAAATGCGCATGAGCATCGTAAAAACCCGGATATACGAACTTCCCTTTTGCATCCAGTGTTTTTGCGGCTTTCCAGCTTTTTGTGATGTCGCGGGTTGTTCCCAAGGCTGCTATTCGCCCGCCTTTTATTGCGACGGCTTCCTGCACGGAAAAACGCCCATCCACCGTGTAAATACGGGCGTTGGTGATGAGAACGTCTGCGCTGTCTTGTGCGGAAATGTTTGAGACGAGAAAAAATATTGCTAGAGAAAGAATAAGTCTGTAAAGCATGGTTTTATGCGGTGTTGGTGGTGTGAAGTTGGTTGAATGCTTGAGTAAGTTGAATTGAGTGAGTTGAATGCTTGAGTTGAATGCTTGAGTAAGTTGAATTGGGTGAGTTGAGTGAGACCCTCACTAGGAAGTGAGAGCCTCACATGGTATCGGTTCTCTGTCTGCTTTGCGTATCGCTCGCCTTTCCTAAAACGTCCACACCGCCTCTTCGCCATCAAGCATGAGTGTAGAATTTTCGCCAAAGGTGGTGATATGATGCGGCACAGAGCGGTGAAGTTTCATGCGAAGCTCGATAATTCCCTGACGGGATGCCGTTGCGGGAACAATGCGTATTTGAAAAGGCTCACCCATGCTGGTTTGCAAGGTCGCTTTGATTTCGCGCTTACCTTCTTGCAGTGTATAAGAACTCGCTTTCAAAAGCCGCACCAAACCTTGTGTTTCGAGAGAATCCAATGCAACGCAAACAAACGTGATATTTTGCAAGAGCTTTTGAGGTGCGTAGTCGCGGGCAAGATGCTGCCTACGCATGATTCCATCTTCTTCGGGCGGGCAGTTCGGGTTTGCAGCGCGTTGGTAGAGAGGATGATATTCTACCGCAAAAGCTCTGAAACGTCGTTCAGCCTGCTGTTCATGACGTATGGTGGTGAAGTATTGCCAAGGGCTTGCGGGAGTTGAGTATAATTGCTCAAGCGATTGAATCTTTGTTGCCGCAAGACCAATGCGGCGCGGTAAAAGGAAACTTGCGGTGCTGGAAGCGTAGGTTTTATCGGTGCTTTGGAGGGCGTACAGCAATGCCGCCGAGCCGCCTTCTTGCTCAATGCCAAAAACGATATGACTGCGCTCAGGAAATATCTGCGAAAAAGGCTTTGCTTCTGGAAATGATATTGCCTGCGAAGCGCGTGAATCCTTGCCGCGTGGCGGTGCGGGTGGTGCATATAGAGCATCGCGGTTGTGCAGTTGTAGATAGGTATCTTGCCCGAAAACCTTGAAGGAAAGCCATTCAAAGGCTTGTGGCGCGAACTGAGGCGTGGTGCGCTCTTCGGCGGTTGCGAAGGTTGTTGTAGGATTTGCACCAAATTCTGTACGCCAGAAGTCTGATTGCTTTACGGCATTGTACGTGGCGGAATCCAGCATGATTTCTACGTGATGCAGGAAAAGTGGCGGTACAGGCGCGTTTTTCGGGGCAAGAAAGGTAATGGTATATTCTTGTTCTGCGAACGGCTTATTTGCTTGCATTTGGGCAAACACGATGCAATTCGACGCGATGGACACAAACGCAAGGAGCAGCACATGAACGACTGTAAAGCGAGAGGGAATCGTGGTCATGTGCTGCTCCTTGCGAGGGATTTTTTTTGAATGATTTGGTGATGGAAAAATTACCGCATCGTTTCTCGAATCCGCTCAATAAGTCGCTTTATTGAGCTTTCGTGAATTTCCAACACGTCGGACGCAAGCAGCACCACCGCAAGCATCAAGCCCGTTTGGAAGCTGTAATTGATGAGGTAAAAAGCGTACATCGCGCCGAGTGTAATCAAGCCAGATTGAATCAACTGAATGATTTTCATTTCACCGCCGGCGAAGCTCGGAAAGCGCACGGTTATCCAGTGGAAGAGTGCCATGTTGAAATAGCAAATAATCACCGCAATCAGAAATTCCATCCATTCCGGCATTTTCTCAATCATTTGGTCGTGGATGAACATGGAAATCGTATTTGCTTGAATAACGCCTGTGTACATATCTGGCGGACTTTTGCCGATAAACTTGGTGGCTGCTGGGGTGTAGAGTTTTCCGCGAATGTCGCTGGGATTGTCGAAGGGCTGCCCCATGTAGGTAAGAATCACGATTTTATCCCGCACGAGACTTGCATACATCGCAACAGCAGAATCTATCGGCATTCCAGGTTCGATGTCGAGCATCACGAACTTGTTGTAATTGCCCTTGAAATTGATAATCTCTGTGCCGTTATTCCGATATTTGATACGCTTGGCAATGCCTGGCTGATACCGCTCGGCAACCTCCAACGCGAAGGAATTGATGGTCGTGTCTTTGTACGGAACGCTTGGCTCAACAAGGCGAATCGTCTGAAGGTCTCGGTTATCCTCGTCGGGAATGAAAATATCATGTCCGAAAGAAACATTCGGCAAGCGGAATTTTTCATGCGGCATCCGAAGCTGAGTGTATTGCGGCTTGGACGTGTCTTTCACAAAGCCACTTATTTTCGAGGTGAGAACCACATTTTTTGATGCTGCAAGTGCCTCCATGAGCGGTATGTCCATATCTGCCTCTTTTTCAGAAGCGAACAGCACATCCACCGCCATCACTTTCGGCTGCATTGCTGATAAAACCTTGATTTGATAGGCAATTTCCGCCCTATTCCGCCCGATATTCACCAGTGCAATATCTTGGTCCACAGGAAAGTCTTCGCTGTAATCGCCAAACTGTATATCCTTGAACTCAAAATCACTCAGCGCGTACTTGATAGGGTCAAAAATTTCAAAGTTTCCAGGCGAAAAAACTATCAACGCAATCAATCCAAAAATGGACAGCGTTGAAAAGAAATTTTGCGAATTGATGACGTAATCCCGCAGAAAGCCGCGTCGAGGCTTCGGCGGCGGCGGTACGTGAATCAGACGAACCGTCTTGGCAACTTCGCGCATTGCTTCGCGGCGCATTTTCCATGTTAAAGCCATACAACTTTTCTCCCTCAAGTGGACATGATTAGATTTGGCATGAGAGCTTACAGCGTGAGGGTCTCAATTCTTATTGAGGCTCTCACTTTTGCGTCTAAAGTCTAAAGTAAAGCGGCGGTAAAGCGAGACCCTCACTGACGGCTTTGCGTCAAGAAGTGAGAGCCTCGCATTGGGGCGATTTTTCAGAATAATTACAACTTTTCAATACACAACATATTCGTTTTTGAGCGCAATTTGAGCGGACGACCAATCGAAATAACGACCGTCGCGCCTGCGGGCAAAAACTTACGTTTTACGAGCGTTTCTTTTACTTCTTCAATCATATCGTCGGTTGATTCCGAGTCGTGTATCTGCACGGCTTTCACGCCCCAGAGCAAGCTCACTTTGCGTGAAACTTTGTCGTTTTGCGTGAAGGCGAAAATTGGCAAGGCGAACTTCCGCGAAGCCATGTACCGCGCAATTTTCCCCGTCGAAGTAACCGCCGCAATCGCATCCACTTTCATTTCCCGAATAACCGTGCCGACCGCGCCAGAAATAGCATCCGCAAGCGCGTCGGGGAGATTGATGTCCAGAGCAGCTTCAGCGCGTTTTTTCGTGATTTCCTGCGTGCGGAAGGTTTCGGCTTCGGCAGCTTCGCAAATCATGCGCATATACGCAACGGTTTCCACCGGAAACGCACCAACACTGGTTTCGGCGGAAAGCATCACGGCATCCGTACCGTCGAACACGGCATTGGAAACGTCGCTGGCTTCGGCGCGGGTTGGGCGCGGGTTTTGAATCATGGACTCAAGCATTTGCGTTGCTGTAATAACGGGCTTTGCTTGGTGATTGCAGAGCGTAATAATGCGCTTTTGCTCAATCGGCACTTGGGAGGCGGGAATTTCCACGCCCATGTCGCCACGCGCCACCATGATGCCCTCCGAAACTTCGAGAATACTTTCGATATTTTTCAAGGCTTCGGGCTTTTCGATTTTGGAAATAATCCACTGGTCGCCGCCATTTTTCTTGATGTACTCTTTCGCGCCCGTAACATCAGCCGCCGTGCGCACGAAGGAAAGCGCGATGTAATCCGCTTTATTTTCAATCGCAAAAATGATGTCTTTCTTGTCTTTCTCGGTCATAGCGGGCTGGCTCACATGAACGTCGGGCATATTGATGCCTTTGCGCGATTTCAACAAACCACCATTTTCCACGATTGCCCGCACAACTTGTCCATCGCTGCTGCGTACTTTTACTTTCAACAAACCGTCGTCGAACAGCACCGTTGAGCCAACTTTCACATCGGTTGCGAAAGTAGCGTAGCGCACAGGAATAATATCTTTCGGCTGTCCGCGCTTGTTCCAGACCGCTTCATCGGCAAGGAAAATATCGGTGCCGTTTACAATGCTGACCGCGCCGTCGGTCAAATCGCCCACACGCAGCTTCGGACCTTGCATGTCCGCCAAAATCGGGATGTGAATGCCCAGCTCTTTTTCCACTTGGCGAATGATTTTGATAGATTCCAAATGTACTTCGTGCGAGCCATGCGACATATTCAAACGAAATGCCGTCGCGCCAGCAGCAATCAGGTCGCGCACCTTTTCGACGGAGGCAATCGCGGGACCAAACGTACACAAAATTTTCGTGCGGTGAATCACCTGCTCTTGCGGAGTTGCCGCTTTTTTTACGGGAAATCCCATTTTTTCTGCTACCGATGCGACCGACGGAGCTTTGCTTGATGCGGCTTTGGAAGCAGTTTTGGCACTTGCTTTTACCGCTTTTTTCGAGGGAGCTTTCGCTTTTACCGCTTTCTCTTTTTTAGAAGCAGCCTTAGAAGCCGCTTTGGAACTTGCTTTCGACGCAGATGCTTTTGCCATAATTGGAAATAAAAAGTGGACAATATGAAAAATAATGGTCGCTTGGGAAGGAGAAATAGGGACATACTGCGCAAAGTCCGCATGAAACCGTGCTTGTGACGGTATGCTTTGTCTCAATGTGCCTCTCTGAACGTTTAGCAAATGTATTCGGACTTTCTCTCAAACTTTGCACGTTCCCGTAATTTACAAGATTTTTCGATTTAGTACGAAAAACTTTTGCAAGCGGGGAAAAATCAATCTTTTCGTAGGAAATAACTCTATCGTATATTGCGGTTTGTTCGTAAAAACCTCAGTACACAACAAAATTTCATCAGTAGTGGCACAGACATTCTTGTCTGTGAGTGTTAGTGCGGGTTGCAGATGGGAAAACACAGACAAGAATGTCTGTGCCACTGAAGCCTGATTGTATCTATTCTTCAAAGATTTTGTCGTGTACAGAGCGTGAAAACATAAGAAAAATGTATGCCCAAACCTCCTTCGCTCACGCAAGCAAAAAAGCGGCTTGGCGAGATTTTAACTCGCTTAAAAACGGAATATCCGAATCCTCACATCGCGCTTGATTACACGTCGCCTTTTGAATTGCTCATTGCCACGATGCTTTCTGCGCAATGCACCGACGAGCGTGTGAATAAGGTAACAGCAAAGCTGTTTGTGAAATATCGCTCGGCACAGGATTACTTGAACGTGCCGCAAGAAGAGCTTGAGCAGGATATTTTCTCGACAGGATTTTACAAAGCAAAAGCGAAAAATATCCAAGCGTGCTGCGCGAAATTGCTCGCAGATTTTCACGGCGAAGTACCGCAAACACTGGACGAATTAACCTCGCTCGCGGGCGTGGGACGCAAAACGGCAAACGTTGTCCTTTCGCACTGTTTCGATACGCCTGGCGTGGTTGTGGATACGCACGTTACGCGGCTTGTGAACCGCTTAGGGCTGTGCGATGGCACGGACGCGGTGCAGCTTGAATTTGAGTTAATGAAACTCATGCCCAGCACCGAATGGCGCGATTTCACGCATTTGATGATTTCGCACGGACGCGCTATCTGCACAGCACGAACACGCCCCTTTTGCGATAAATGCTCGCTTGAAGACCTTTGTGTGAAGAATTTTTCGAGCGCGAAGAAGTAAGATTTATTCCCTCATCCCAACCCTTCTCACAGAGAGGGAGAAGGGCAAGATGCAGAGCCGTTCTCAACCCTCTACCTCTGGGAGAGGGTCGCTCGCAGAGCGGGGTGAGGGCAGTCTGCCGCTTGTTTTCTACATTGACACATTCAAATTTCCCCAACTTTTCATTTTCATCATGGCTTGGTTTTTTCGTCCCAAAACAGCACTCTCGGAGCGTTCGCAAGTAAGTACCAATATGCCCGACGGCTTATGGACAAAATGCGATAAATGCGGAGAGATTATTTACAAAAAGCAGTTGGAAGAAATGCTCTACACCTGCCCAAAATGCTCGAATCATTTCCGTATTTCCACACAAGAATACATCGGTATTATTTTCGATGAGCATAGTTTTGTGGAAACCCACCAAAACGTGCGCTCTGCCGACCCGCTAGAGTTTGTTGATACGAAGCCCTACACCAAGCGTTTGCAAGAAGCGTACGCGAAATCGCCCTTTGCCGACGCTCTCACCACAGGCTACGGTACGCTCGAAGGTCGTAAAATCTCGTTTTCCAGCATGAACTTTGGTTTTGTGGGTGGAAGCATGGGTTCGGTGGTGGGTGAAAAATTCGCCCGCGCAGCAAACCTTTCGCTGCAAGAACGCATCCCATTTATCAACATCTCCGCTTCGGGTGGTGCGCGAATGCAGGAAGCCGCTCTCTCGCTGATGCAAATGGCAAAAACAAGCGCGAAACTTGCACAACTCTCCGAAGCAGGAATCCCGTACATTTCCATTCTCACCGACCCGACCACTGGCGGCGTGAGTGCGTCCTTCGCAATGCTAGGCGATTTGAACATTGCCGAACCAGGCGCACTGATTGGCTTTGCTGGTCCGCGCGTGATTGAGCAAACGATTCGTAAAAAACTCCCCGAAGGCTTCCAAAGTTCGGAGTTTGTGCTTGAACACGGTTTCTTGGATTTAATTGTTCATCGTAAGGAGATGAAGCAAACATTGGCGCGGGTTCTGGGTTTGTTGTGTGATTAAAATTGTGTCGTAGGTTATCTTCATTTTTCTATCCTATCTATCCTATAAATACCACGAGCAACAATGACAAACGAGTTTTGGAATAGAGCGCAAGAAAATGTGAAAGCGGCAGAACTTCTTTTTGAAGCAGCATTGTACAAAGCATCGGCGAACAGGTCGTACTACGCCGCGTACCATGCAGCAGCAGCAGTAATTGAAGCAAAGGGATTTGAATACAATAGCGACCATAAAAAGGTGCAAGCAGTCTTCAACGGTGAGGTTTTACGACGTTCCAAGAATCTTTCGGGTGAACTCCGTTCATATCTCTCGACACTGCACGATGTTCGCGCCATTGCTGATTACACAAAAAAAGAAGTCTCGCAAAAAATGGCAAAAGAACAGGTACGAAAAGCAAAATATTTTCTTTCATGTATAGAAAAATGTATAGAAAAGGAATTCATACCATGAAGACACCAGACGTGAACCATAAACAAAAGGAGTTGATACATCAACTCTTCCAACAAGCACAGAAGCGTTTTCCCTCTATTACTCGGCAGGGAATTGGCGTAAATCCTGATGATAAAGAGCATTTGTGGGTGTACATTGATGCTCCTCTCGGCGATGATGAGGAGGTTGAATTGATGAATTATGCGGGTGAATTAACGGCAGATATTCTGCTGGATACAGGCTATTGGATTTCGCTTATACCTGCCCCTACGCTCCAAGAAGTTGAATGATTGACAAAAAAACAGACAGCAAGATTCATGCAGACAACAGTGTTCTCAAGATGGAACAATACAGTAATAGTGCTGCATAGAGAAGAATCACCATTCTTCAACTACATTTCTCAATGAACTGTTCTCAAAATACACATCCATCGTAAATGCACCTCAAAAGCCTTTTCAATACTTGCGCTTGCTTCTTTTGTGCTATGCTCTTTTGCACAACAATTCTCACCGCACAAAAGGCAGCAGTGAACGACAGCCCTGAAACGAAGCCGTCCAGAGCAAAAAAAACATCGCCAGCAAAAACAACAGCACCAACAAAAAACGCCATAAAGTACGCACCCTACGAAGGCAAATGGTTTGGCGTGGAATATCCCGAAGGCTGGACAGTGCGTCCAGGCTTGAAAAATCCAACATCTGAAGCAGACGACAGCGTGTTTTTTATTGCACCCGACAGCTTGGCAGAATTTTACGTCTATTGCCCGCGCTACACGGGCAAGCCGACGGATATTGAGATTGACCGCGCAAAAGAGAATCAAACGGGTCAAACGATTGAAGAAGAGCGCGGTGTGCGTGTTCGCACGGTGCGGATTTGGGCAAAAGATAGCAGTTACGTCCGCGTGATTGAAGATACGGAGGCATTTATGGCGCGTCGCCGCTTGGTTTTTGCTGTTCTTTTTCGCGGCAATGGCGGACGCATGGGCGCACAAAAATACAACAATGCGTATATGTACTTTAAGCAATCATTCCGCAAGTTTTCGGATTAGCACGCGCTTCGGGAAGCCTGATAGATACGTGCTTGGAGAAGAAAATTTTTTATATGTTTGACGAATATTATGTTGAGCGCAGATGCACCACATTTCATCTGCGCTTTTTTTATTGGTTTTATTCAAAAAAGCTCGTAATTTAGAACAGTTGATATATCAACTGTTGAGTTGTCTTTTGTACACCACACAAACATTACTATTGTCATTACTACCACTATTGATGAGGTTTTTCCATGAGTGCATTACTGTTTCATCCCGTTATTATCTTGGCAGCGCGACTTGTTTTGGGTTCGGTATTTGTCATTGCTGGCGTTGAAAAAATTGCCAATCCCGATGCTTTTGCCAAAGCTATTAACAACTACCAACTTTTACCCTACAACGCCCTCAACATCATGGCTCTTGTGCTACCATGGTTGGAAGTATTAGCGGGTGCATTGCTTATTTTTGGCGTACGTTTGCGGGCAAGTTCCGCGCTAACGGCTGTTATGCTGATAGTCTTCATTGCTGCAATTGCCTCAGCAATGATGCGGGGTTTATCAATTGACTGTGGTTGCTTTTCACAAGGGAGCGCAGCAAGCGAACCAGTTGGTTGGAAAAAAGTTGCCGAAGATATTGGCTTGCTCGCCTTGTCGCTTCAAATTTTTGCCGCGTCATGGAAAAGCGAAATTCTTCCATTTTCTTTTGAAGCAATGCGCACACCGCTTGCCGCTCAAGAAGCGCAATAAATCACAGGTTGCGCCTTATGTTGTTTGAGATTGTGATTGTTGGAATTAAACTATTGTGTATGGTTTTGTCCTCAAAGAAGAAGTATTCTCACTCGTTGATGCGTAAGCATCCATGGGTAACAGGAGATAATTCTTTTTTCAATTCCAATACTTTCCAATGGAGAATCTCATGACAAACCGCACAGTATCTCGCTTTTTCGCAGGTGCTTTTGTAAGCATGTGCTGTCTTACTGCTTCCAATAATGCTTTTGCTCAAGAATCAGGCAAAATCACGGTTCAACAACTTCCACAGAGTGCCGCACAAACCTTTGTTTCCAGCAAAACCGCTTTGGAAGCTGGCTTGACGGTAACATCGCAGAAAAAACAAGTCAGCTTGGAAACCGAAATCCAGTATTTGAAAGAGCATCCCGAAGCCGCATTCATACTACCCGCCGATACGCAAGAGCGTATGAAACAAGGATTGCCCGTACAAAATATCAAAATTTCGGTTGCAGACTTGGAGCAACAAGCAAAAGCACAAAAAGCTCGTAAATAAGCCCCGTCCATACGTATTCATACGGCTTTCAAACTTCCGCCTTCAGTCCTCATACTTCATCCTTTCTTTATGTCCACTCTCGCCCATGCAATTGCCCTTGCGGCAGAAGCACATAAGCACCAGAAAGACCGCGCCGGAGCCGCATATATTCTGCATCCGCTCCGCCTCATGTTCAAAATGAATGATGAAAGTGCGATGATAGCTGCTGTGCTGCATGATGTCGTCGAAGATACCGAGTGGACGCTGGATGACTTACGCGCAGAAGGTTTTTCCGATGATGTGCTACACGCGGTGGACTGCCTCACACAGCGCAAAGGTGAGCCGTACAACGCGCTCATTCAACGCGCAAAGCAACATCCGATAGCAGCACGGGTAAAAATTGCCGACCTTGAAGACAACATGGATATAAAACGGCTGAATACCATGAATGCGTATGATGCCGACCGCTTGGAGAAATACCACGCTGCATGGCGCGAACTAACGGCATTTGTACGGAAATCTTCTTTGTAGAAGAGCGTGTTGTTACAAAAAGAAAAAGCCCAAAAGCCTTATTGAATCAGGCTTTTGAGCTTTTTTTCTTTTGCAGATGCGTCCTTCTTGGAAACGCACTGTGTTCGCTTATTTTTTTACAATCGTCATTTCAACTTTTTCTACTGGGCTAGACATTGCGCCGTCGCCGCCTTGTTCGCACTGAACGCGGGCAACTTGGTCCACAATCTCCATACCGCTAATCACACGACCAAAAATGGAATATTGTCCGTCCAAACTCGGTGCTGCTGCGTGGCAGACGAAGAATTGCGATGTCGCGCTATTTGGGTCGGAAGTACGCGCAGCAGAAAGGATGCCGGGTTCGTGGCGCAAGGTTGTGCTAAATTCTGCGGGGACTTTTGCCTGTCCTGGTTCGCCAGTTCCCCAGAACATCTTGGGTTTGCCGCTTGTGGGACGTGAATTCGGGTCGCCGCCTTGAATCATGAAGCCTGGAATAACGCGGTGGAACGCGGTTCCATCATAGAATTTAATGCTGACAAGACTGTCAAAGTTCGCAGCATGTTTCGGTGCGAGGTCTTTGTAAATTTCGATAGTAACATTGCCGAGCGGTTTGCCACCGTGAGTAATGCTCATCAGATATTGCGGGCGATTGGGGTTGGGTGCTTCCATTTTTGTTGTTTCTTTTTTGGATTTTGAAGATTTATTCGACTTCGATTTGGATGATTGTGCAAAAAGCTCCGTACCGAATAATGCCAGAGACAAAGCGAGAGCAACCATTGGCAAGAAGCCCGTTGCAATACGCATAAATACTCGTGGTGTGTGCATGAAGTGTCCTTTCGGAAAGTGAAAAAATAGGGAAAATAAGCATAGAAAAGCAAGTAGTGCTTATCGCTTGGATGTACGTCGTTAAAAGTTATCAATCAAATCAATCGGCGGGCGCGGCGGCTCGTCGTCTGGTGGATGCTGCTGCAATTGTGCGAGAAATTCTTCATCAACCTTACGTGGTTCGTTGGGGTCGTAGAGCATACCCGTACAAAGGCACATTTTACGCTGTGTACGCGAGAGAATGTCGTAGTTCGGACAGGAAGAGCAACCGTTCCAAAACGTATCGTCGTCGGTGATTTCGGAGAATGGAACAGGCACATAGCCGAGTTCGGTATTGATTTTCATTACCGCGTGGCTCGTTGTGATACCGAAAATTTTCGCTTCGGGAAAAAGCTCGCGAGAAAGCTCGAACACCCGACGTTTGAGGCGTGTTGCCAAGCCGTATTTACGGAAATCTGGTGCGACAATCAAACCAGAATTGGCAACAAATTTTTTGCCGCTCCATGTTTCGATGTAGCAAAATCCTGCAAAGCGTCCATCGGTGGTGAGGGCGATAACTGCTTTGCCGTCGCGCATTTTCTGCTCAATATATTCTGGCTTCCGCTTGGCAATACCCGTACCGCGTACTTTTGCGGAAGATTCCATTTCAGCACAAATTTCTGCTGCATAGCTGCAATGCTCTTCGCGGGCTACCTCAATCACAAACTCAGGCTGTGCTGCTTCGACAATCGGTAGATTCGGCAGATTTGGTAATTCCACTATTCCCATTTCGTACTAAAAAATTCAACAAAAAGATTGCTCTGTACCTCACATCTTAGAAACTTTGGAACAGAGCAAGGTTTAATGCGGTCTTTCTTCTTCAAACTTTTGCAAACGACGCAGATAAGAGTATCTGCGCTACCATCTGAGCTAGGTTTCATGCGCCTTCGGTAGCACAGACACTCTTGTCCGTGCATTCCCATATACTTTTTAACGGACTACTTTGTTTCTTCAATGCGAATCTCCAGTTCCCAGAGCCGCGCCAGCCAATCCATAAATTCCGTGTTTTCGCCCACGAGCGCGTTGATAGAACTAGCTTCCAGTACCGTTCCGTACATCACCTCGCGTGTTTCGGTATCGGTAATGCTTTCCAGCAATGAGCGTAAATCCTCATCGCCGTATTGCCCATCGAACTCGTCGAGCGCATCAATATAACGTTCTTCGCCGACTGATTCCATCAGCCAGCGCACAAATTCTTCTTCCTGCTCGTTTAAGAGCTTATCTGCCATCACGACACGTTCCATAATGCCAACAAGTGCGATAAGGTCGGAATGTTGTAGCTCTTTTAATTCCATAGAGTTCGCGTTCTAAAATTTTCAAAAAAGATTTCCGAAAATAAATATGCCGACCAAGATACAACTCGTTTCCCTTTAGCGCAACAATGTTTTTTGCGGAATGTTTTTGTGGAATGTTTTTGTGGAATTCCTACAACGCACCGATTGTACCACATTGTATCACATTGTATCACAACATTACCCAAAAATTACTTCGCGCGAGCAATCTTCATTGCTTCAGGGAAAAGCTGGATTGCCTTTTCCAATTCCTTCTGCACCACGAAGGATTCAACAAATTCTGGGCTGGTATTCCAAATGTACGTCGTTGTCAGTGCTTTCACGTAACGGTCAATAATTGTCGTGTTTTTGAGATATTCTTCATCTGCCCACGTGAGTTTGCGCTCACCTGCAATGCGCTTCAGTTCTTGCACGGCAGCATCATTCAGCGTGTATTTGTGGAGGAATTGGTTAATATCTTTCGCATATTTTGTGCGGATTGCATTGCCCTCGCGCAAAATCAAATTATCCACAAACTCAGAAACTACGCCCTTTGCAATGAGATTGCGGAAGAATGTGGTGAGCGTGTCATTTTTCACAACATAATCGGGAACAATACCGCCACCGCCATACACGGTGCGCCCTGCAAGCGTTTTGAACTTCGGTCGCGGCGTGGTGTCGTTGTCGTTTTTGTGGTCGAGATTCGCGCCTTCTTCCACGTCTTGCCGACCTTCGAGCGCGTAGTATTTGCTGCGGTCGCCAGACTTGTAATCACGCTGGATACAGCGTCCAGAGGGCGTGTAATATCGCGCAATGGTGAGGCGCAATTCCGAGCCATCAGGAAGCTGATACGGCACTTGCACCAAGCCCTTGCCAAAGCTCGTTTCGCCAACAACCAAGCCTCTATCAAGGTCTTGAATCGCACCAGAAACAATCTCGCTCGCCGATGCAGAACCAGAATTCACCAGAACGATAAGCGGGATGTTTTCGAGATTGCCAGCGCGTGTGGAGTAATATCGCTCGCTGAGTGCGTCGTTACGGGCTTTCGTATAGACAATTACTTTGCCAAATGGCACAAACTCATCTACCAAGCCGAATGCTTGTTGCAAGTAGCCGCCGCCATTGTTGCGAAGGTCGAGAATGAGTTTCTTCATTCCTTGCGCTTTGAGGCTTTGTGCGGCTTTCTCGATTTCGTTCACCGTTGTTGCAGCAAATTTATTCAGGTAAATGTAGCCAATATCTGTGCCGTCAATCATCCACGAAGCATCCACGGTGCGAATGGGAACGGCATCGCGCACTATCGTGAGCGGAATGAGATTTGGCGAGCCTTCGCGCTTAATCTGAACCGTTACGCGCGTTCCTTGCGGACCTTTGAGCTTTTTTGGAACATCGTCGGTGGATAGCCCGACGGCACTTGCGCCGTCAATTTTCACAATTTTATCATTGCACATCACACCCAGTTTCTCGCTCGGACCGCCAATAAGCGGCGTAAGTACGGTAATGGTATCTTTTACGATGCGAAAGAGTACGCCAATGCCAAAGTAATTTCCTTGGAATTTTTCCTGCTCATCGTCCCGTACTTTTGGCGGCAGATAATTCGAGTGCGGGTCGAGCTTTTGGAGCATTCCGCGAATCGCATTTTCGGTTAATTGGTTCAACTGCACTGTATCAACGTAGTTCTGGTTGATGAGATTCATCACTTCGTTGAATTTGCGCATTTGTTGGTAGATGTTCCCGCCATTTACTTCCTGTTGCGCACGGGCAATGTGCCAATCCGCGCAAAGCAAATAACTTACACAGGCAAGGCACACACACAAGGACGACAGATTGCGGTACAGCATAACAAGTAAAAATGAGGGGTGAAAGAGGTGTAGATTCAAGATAGGAATCAAAGGGTACAATGCCGAAATACTTTTGGAAATGAACGTAAACGGTGAACGTAAACAAGGTTCAAGTGTACATCCAATTTCTCAAGCAAATTTACACAAAAATCCGTGCTTCCCTTTGCTAATCTGCATTGGGGCATAAAATTTACGCAATAGCGAAATACAAAGAAGCCGCTTGAAGAATATATTTCCTCCAAGCGGCATCAATACTAACGTTTCAAGGGCTTTTCATACTTCATCCCTCATATTTCATCCTTGCCTTAGAAGTTCACTGCTTCGCCATATGCGTTGGCAGCCGCTTCCATGACAGCTTCACTCAAGGTTGGGTGTGCGTGCATGGTCTTGAAAATTGCTGGACCCGTTGCTTCGAGCGACCGCGCCAAGCCCATTTCCGCAATCATTTCGGTCACGTCGGGACCAATCATATGTGCGCCGAGTAGCTCACCATATTTTGCACCAAAAATGAGCTTCACAAAGCCCTTTGCTTCGCCGATTGCGTGTGCTTTTCCGGCAGCAGTGAAGGGAAATTTTCCGACTTTAATTTCATGCCCTGCTGCTTTCGCTTTTTCCTCTGTAAGCCCGATAGATGCTACTTGCGGATTGCAATAGGTACAGCCAGGAATGTTGTTGTAATCAACGCCGTCGGTGTGGTGTCCGGCGATATGTTCCGCAACCGTGATGCCTTCAGCCGAAGCCTTGTGTGCAAGCCAGGGTGCGCCTGCTACGTCACCAATCGCATAAATACCTGCTACGTTGGTACGCAAAAATTTATCCGCTTTGATAAATCCACGCTCAGTCGCTACACCAGCCGCTTCCAAGCCAATATTTTCAATGTTTGCTTGAATACCAATCGCATTCAGCGCGAGGTCGGCTTTGAGTGTTTCTTCCGAGCCATCTTTTTTCTGGATTTTCACTTCCACGCCTTTACCGACGGTCTTTGCAGACAATACGCGGGTTTCGGTAAGCATCTCCACGCCGTATTTTTTGTAATGTTTTTCCAGTTCTTTGGAAACCTCTACGTCTTCGATTGGCAGAATATTTTTCTGCATTTCGATAATCGTTACTTTCGTGCCGTAGGCATTGTAGAAGTACGCAAATTCCACGCCGATAGCACCTGCGCCCATAACAATCATGGATTTCGGAATTTCCTTCTGCACCATTGCCTCATGGCTTGTAATGACGCGCTCTCTATCAACATCAATGCCCGGAAACATACGTGGACGTGCGCCCGTTGCGACGATGATATGCTTGCAAGAAATCGTGTCGGTGACTGCGCCAGATTTATCTTTCACTTCCACATTTCCAACCGATTTAATCACGCCAAAGCCTGTTACCGACTGGACTTTGTACTTTTTGAATAAAAATGCAATGCCTTTCGACATCTGGTCGGCAACGCCGCGAGAACGCCCGACAACCTTGCTGAAATCAATATCCACGCCTTTGATTGTGAATCCAAAATCTTCTGCATGGTTCAGAAAGTGCATATATTCTGCATTCTTGATGAGTGCTTTGGTTGGAATACAGCCCCAATTCAAGCAAATACCGCCGAGGTGTTCTGCCTCAACGCAAATTGCCTTCAAACCAAGCTGTGATGCGCGAATTGCAGCTACATAGCCGCCCGGTCCCGCGCCGATAACAACGACATCGCATTGATGTTGAGCCATTGGAATTGTCCTTCAAAAAAGTAAAAAGAGTGGGATTTTCGTTGTGATGGTGTGCCTCAAAGCACAATTACCGTTCAATAAACAGCCTCAAATATACGGTTTGCAACGGACTTTCGCACAGAAAAATTCTTGAGTAAACCGCCAAGCAAACTATTGTGCATATTTGCGCCTCTTTGAAGTCCTTCAATACAAGATGCCGTCAAGTCTTGAAGCCTGTTTTTGTACATCTGCACTTTGCACCTGATTCTGCTACAAGCTCGGTATTGCCTTGCATTGAAGCATTTTTTCTTTACAGGTCGGTGAACTTTATTGCGATTGAAGACTTCTATCGCAAAGCCTTATCAATAATCGCACCGCCAATCACATCATCGCCATCATAGATAACAATGGATTGTCCGGGCGTAATGGCGCGTTGCGCTTCGTGGAAACGAACAGTAATGGTGCCGTCTGCGTGGGTTTGCACGAAGGCTGGTGAACCTTTGTCTTTGTAGCGAATTTTCACAATGCAGTCGCGTCCGTCATCCAAACTTTCAAATTTCATCATGTTCGCTGAATGAGCAATTAAGCCATCTTCAAGCAAATCCGCATCGCGCCCAACTACGACCGTGTTCGTATCGGCAAGAACGTTCAGAACAAAAAGCGGCTCTGCATGCGACACACCAAGCCCTTTGCGCTGCCCGACCGTATAGTGCGCAAAACCTTGATGCTCACCAATCACTTCGCCATCGAGAACAAGTTTTCCGCCCGACATTTTATTGTCAAAATCTTTGACGTTATCACGCAAGAAGCGTTTGTAATTGTTATCAGCAACGAAGCAAATTTCGTAAGATTCCGCTTTTGCAGCAATCGGCAAACCGAAACGCTCCGCCGTTGCGCGAGATTCCTCTTTCGTGAAGCCCGCAAGCGGAAACAGCGTCCGCGATAAGGATTCTTGCGTCAGTCCCCAGAGCGCGTAGGATTGGTCTTTGCGCTGGTCGGTGCCACGAGAAATATAGTACCGCTCGGTGTCTGAATCCTTACGAACATAGGCATAATGCCCCATTGCGACGTATTCCGCGCCAAGCGAATCCGCCTTGCGCAGCATTTCTTGCCACTTGATAAGACGATTGCACTTCACGCACGGATTCGGCGTGTCGCCCGACATGTAGCTATCAACGAAGTAATCAATGATATTTTTTTTGAAAACATCGGTGAAATCAACGGTGTAATGCGGGATGCCGAGCTTTAATGCGACGCGCCGTGCATCATTGATACCATCAAGCGAGCAGCAACTTGAATCATTGCCGACATTGCCGCCAACATCTTCGTATTTATAGGTTTTTATCGTGATGCCAATAACATCGTAGCCCTGCTCAACAAGCAATGCTGCGGCAACGGAGGAATCTACGCCGCCCGACATTCCGACAAGAACACGTTTTGGATTGCGTTTCATTGGAAGAAAAAAAAGATGGAAATCTTGTATTCAAGCTATGGTCTGAGGCTCGGCATTGTGCAAAAAATTTTCGGCAGCGCAGACAAACTGAGAGCTTCACTCGGCTTGTTGGCAAGTTTTCATGCGGTATTGAGAAAGTTGCATGGTTTCATACTTCATACTTCATACTTCATACTTCATACTTTCCTCAATACACCTCGCCCGCAGCCGAGCGATACGTGTTCTGCATGAGCATTGCAATTGTCATCGGTCCAACGCCGCCCGGAACAGGCGTAATTGCTGATGCTCGCTCGGACGCGCTGGCAAAATGCACATCACCCACAAGGCGCGTCCCTTTTGGTGCGGTGGGGTCAGCAATGCGATTGATACCGACATCAATCACCACAACACCGTCTTTCATGTCTGCACCTTTCAACGCCTCTGGTACACCAACGGCTGCAACGAGGATGTCTGCTTGCTTTGTGAATACTGTCAAATCTGGTGCGGCGGTGTGGCAGATGGTAACAATCGCATTAGCGTTGGGAGCTTTTTGATACAATAAATTTGCCATTGGCTTGCCGACAATGTTACTCCGTCCGACCACAACAGCGTGTTTGCCTTTCGTTTCGATGTTGTAGCGAGAGAGAATTTCCATCACACCGGCAGGTGTACAGGGCGCGAAACAGGGCAACCCAGCAACCAATCGCCCGACGTTTTCAGGATGAAATCCATCAACATCTTTTTGTGGCGCGACAGCAAGCAAAACCTTATGTTCGTCAATGTGTTTGGGTAAGGGTAATTGTACAAGAATCCCGTGAATACGAGGGTCGGCGTTCCATTCCTGCACTTGACGCAAGACCGCACCCTCGCTTGTGTCGGCGGGTTGTCGGATAATCACGGAGTAGAAACCGAGTTCCTCACAGGCTTTTGCTTTCGAGGAAACGTACACCTGCGATGCGGGATTGTCGCCGACAAGCAGCAAGCCTAGCCCTGGTTGAATACCGCGTGTTTGCTTCAGGTGTGCTGTTTTTTCACCAATTTCATTGCGCAATGTTTGCGAAAGTGCCTTACCATCAAGTATTTGAGCCATTGTTGTAGAGGTGATGAGTGTGAGGTGCTTGGGTTTGGAAGTGAGAATGAATCAACGCGAATGGCAAGCAAAGTGTATCATTCTTGAAATACGCATTGAGAATGAAAAATGTCAGTCAAGAACGCGGATGAGAGGATCTTGAGGATGAAAACGAGGACGGAGAGAAGTCCTCACCATCCTGACAGTCTAGGTTTCATCAGCGTTTCAATCATCATTAATGCGGATTAAAAGATAGTTTTTGACGCTGATTGGACTGATTTCACTGATAAACGCTGATATACAAATATGTTAGGCAAAATCAAAACAGTGCTGTATTCTCAAAAAATCTGTGTTCTTCAGTGAAATCAGTCCAATCAGTGTCAAAAAAATCAATAACTTAGCTTAATTTTTAATTCGCATCATTACTCTATTCAAGAATCATACGTTTACATAAGGTACAAATGCTTACGCAATGTGCTTATGGAGCCGTTTAATTGCCAGAAACTCGCGTAGAATCTGGAAGGAATGCCAAAAACTGACTGTTGTGCGCTCGTCGTTGAACCATTCTACGGGAAGCTCGACAATCCGAAAACCGAGCTTTGATGCGATGTACAGAGCTTCTAAATCGAACATCCAGCCATTCAATTGTGCGCGAGAAAAAACCGCCTGCGCCGCCTCGCGCCGAAAACCCTTGAACCCGCATTGCGTATCGGTAATTCCCGCAATAAAAAAGCTCTGAACAATCATATTGACGACCTTTCCAAGCATTTCGCGGTATTTCGGCTGATGCTTCTTCACAAGGCTGGTATCAATACCTCTGGAGCCAATACACACATCCGCGCCCATCTGTAACTGCTCCAGAACCCGCGCCGTTTCTTGCACGGGCGTTGAGAAGTCGGCATCGGAAAAAATGCAATACTCGCCACGTGCTTCGAGCATTCCACGCCGCACTGCCGCGCCTTTGCCAGCGTTTTGGGGCTGCTCCACTAAACGCACTGCCGACCATTGCTGTTCCCACGTGCGTACAATCTCGCTTGTTCTGTCCTTTGAACCGTCATTGACCACCAAAATCTCCACACTGTACCCCGCCATAGCGAAGTATTCATGTGCCTTTGCGAGCGACGCGCCTAAACGTGCCGCTTCATTGTACGCCGGTATGATAAAGGAAAGATGGAGCATTTGGTCATTCGTTCTGTGTCATCGTTGAGCGTGTATTTTTTCGAGGAAATCTTCTGGAATCGGCATAGAACGCTTCGTTGCGGGGTCAATGCACACAATAGTCCCTGTACCGTCGGCGGTGAGCGTGGTAGAATCTTTCAGGAACATTCCGCAGTGCATCACGTAGGACGAATTGCCAATTTCCGCAATGCGCGTACCAATCTCCAACGTAGCAGGAAAGCGGACTTCACGGCGAAAATTCATAGCGCAATTCACAATCACTTGCAGCGATTTTTTACCATTGAAAAAATCATGCAAGCCTAAATCGGTCATAAATTTTGTTCGCGAAAACTCGAAATAGGTGAAGTAAACAACGTTGTTTACGTGTCCGTAGGCATCCAATTCACCCCAGCGTACTTCGACGGTTGTCCAGTGGCGGAATTGCTCGCGGGTGTAGTTTTCAAGCTGCATAGAGGTACTCTTCATTGAGTAAAGTCAAGCTAAATTAAATTAACCGCGTTTTTTGCGTGATGCGATACACAACCGATGTTTCATCTTTGCGTGGATGCGCGTCCACAGGCTGTCCGCCAATCTTTTCGACTGCACGCTGCGAGCGGATATTATTGATACCAATGGCAAAAATAACATTCTCAACAAATTGAAATGCGTGGTCGAGCAGCATCCGCTTCATTTCGTGGTTGTAGGTGCTACCCCAATGCGAGCGCGTAAGAAATGTCCAGCCAATTTCAATTTCACTTGCCGCTTCATTGTAGCCGTAATAGCGCGTCGAGCCAATAACTGCGCCTGTTGCAATGTCCGTTATCAAAAACGCGCCGCCAGATTCAATCGCTGTGTTGAAGTAATTTTCCTCAAACACTTCGCGCTTGTAGCGGTTGGAAATAGGATGCTGTTCCCAAATGAGTGGGTCGGCAGCAGCATCATACAATACCTCGAAATCGCTGGTTTGAAGCGGCTTCAAGGCAAGAAGATTGCCAGTGAGTGTGGGTTGAAGTTGAAAAGGCATATCGCTAAACTTGGTAGAACAATGGGCATCTTTCATGCGCAAATGCACAATAGAACAGCAATTTAATGAATTTTTTTATGAATGTTGCGCAAGATTTACACGCGGCAAGAAACCACGCAACAATGAAACTTTTTGCGTATCTTTGCGTATCAAAGAGAAGGAAGCACACAATTTGTGAAGTTTTTTGGAAATACTATCGAAATTCTCCGCATAATTGTCGCTACAAACCGCACCATTCCTTCTTCCATTTCATTTTTACCGCCATGTTTCGCTCATCCGCTTCTCGCCCCGTTTTTGCGTTAGCTTTTATGCTTGCTTTTTTAGGAGCAGGAATACAACTCTTTGCCGCACAAGCCGCATATAGTCTTGATGGCGCGATTGCTCTCCTTCCGACAAAACTTGTCTCACCCGTCAATCACTTGGCAAGCCGCGACATTAATGCAAAAACCATTTCGCGGGTTGTGTTGGACGATGGCGATGTCATTGAAACCCGCTCTGTTGCTGGTGCGCAGACGATTACCTCGATTGATGTTTCTGGCGGCGGAATTGTTGTGGAAGTAACCTGCCAGCAAGAATCGGGCGTACAAGTCATTGGCGACCCAGAAGCTGTGCGCTCCATCGAAACCGAAATTGACGACGGACAATTGCAAATTAGCGGCTCGTCTTGGCGGTCTGGCAAGCGTGGTGTCGTTGTAAAAGTAGGCGTTGCGACGCTGGAAGATATTCAAATCTCTGGCGCGAATAGCATGAAAGTGGCACGCTTACAAGCAAATCAGCTTGATATTGAAATGTCGGGTGCGTGCATGCTGGATATTTCTGGCAAAGTAAAAAAGCTCACCATTGAAGCCTCTGGCGCGTGTATTGTGAATGCAAAAGATTTACTTGCAGAGAAAATTGTGGTGGAAGCCGATGGCGCGTCGAAAATTATCGTCAATGCTGAAAAGAACCTTTGTGCCTCCGTTTCGGGTGTCTCGAAAGTGGTCTATTATGGCGAACCAAAGAATGTAAGCAAGGATGTATGCGGCATGGGGCGCGTTGTGCAGCAAGCAGCCAATAAATAATCAGCGTAGTGCTGTTTGGAGCAATGTAACTCATGAAAGCACGATTTTACGACAGATTCAAGCAGAACTTCAAGCAGTTTTTCGCTTTGCAGCGTGAAGGAACATTTTCCTTTACGCTGTTTTCGTTATATTCCCTCGCCCTGCATATCGCGTTAATACTCGCATTCGGTCAATTTTCCTGTGTTCAACTTTCTGCTCAACAATCTTCTCAGCCATCTTCTCTGCAAACAGCTTCTGGCTTTACAAAAAACTTTTCTTCCGCTTTTTCTCTTGTTCCCTCGCAGCAGCTATACTTTGAGCGTGTTTCCTATGAGCAAGGCTTGTCGGAATCGAATGTGAGCGCGATTGTGCAAGACCGCGCGGGCTTTCTGTGGATTGGCACCACCAATGGCTTAAATCGCTACGATGGCTACAAATTCACCATTTTTCGCCACAATCCCGCCGATTCTTCCTCGCTTGTCAGCAACGCCATTACTGCATTGTACGAGGATAAAGCCGGAATGCTGTGGATTGGCACGCAAAATGGCATGAGCCGCTACAACCCTCGCACTGGCTCGTTTACCAATTACCGCGCACCAGAACAGAACATGAGCGCAAATACGGCATTTCCCGCACCGACGGCAAGTCTGCCACCTGCGCCCAGCAATTATGCCTCTTCCGCGACTATTTTTAGCAATGTTATTCGCGCAATTACGTCGGACAGTGCAGGCAATATTTGGATTGGCACAAAACGCGGTTTGCATAGGTTTGATGCCGTTTCCAGGACGTTCAAACTCTTCAAAACTGACAAGAAGAAAACCGATGTGCAATGGCGCGGCAAAGGTCCGACCGATAGCGACATTCTCGCATTGCAATTTCTCCCCGCCGAGCCGCATATTCTCTGGCTTGCGCCGCGCACGGGCGGTATCAACGCGCTTGATGTGCGGACAATGAAATTTGCTGCCTTTCCGATTGAAGACGAGGATGCGCCAAGCGTAGAAGAAGGTGAGGTTGTCGGAACAACGAATGGTATTGCTGCTATGACCGCCGATGCGGAAGGAAATATCTGGATTGGTGCGCGTACCGACGGCAATGTTTTCAAATTCTCCCCCAAAACCCGCACCAGTGAACGCTTTAGCTACGGTTTGGATTTTCTCGCTGCTACTGGGAACAGCTCCAACGCCTCGCCAATGCTTGCTTCTGCAAATACCAACATCACCGACAACAGAATGGGCGGGGGCGCAATTCATACGCTCTTGGTTGATAAACAAGGATTGCTCTGGGTTGGGACGCGCACAGGGCTGTGGATGTTCGACCAAGACCGTGCAGAATGGACGCTGCATACCAATTCCGCCACCGACCCAAATAGCATCAGCGATAACGACGTAAACACGGCGTTTCAAGACCAAACAGGCGTTCTCTGGTTTGGAACGCAAACAGGCGGCTTATCGAAATTTGTCCCGCAAAGCGCGTCGTTTCGTGTGTTTAAGTACGACCCAACTTCGTGGCGCAATGCTCTTGCAGGCAGCACCGTTACTGCGTTTGCAGAAAAGCGTGGAACAATGAGCCATCCCGTGCAACGCGGTGAACTTTGGGTTGCGACGCAGCAAGGGCTTTCGAGTATGCTTTCTGACGGCACAATGCGCCGTGAAACGAGTTCCCAAGCTGCTCCCAAGCGGTCTGGCATGCCCAAATTAGCACAAATGCTTGCGGATAAGCCCATTCTCTCACTTCTGCACAGCCGCATGGGAGAAACGCTCTGGATTGGCACAGAGCGAGGATTGGTGAGGGTGGACGACCCTTACGGCGCACAGAAAACTGCACTTTTTTCCATGCAAAGCGGCAGCGAAAACGGTGCGTACAGCCTCAGCGACGACATTGTAAGCGCACTCGCCGAAGATAGCGAAGGATTTATCTGGGCTGGAACGCAAGGCGGCGGCGTAAACCGCATCAATCCTCGCACCAACACAGTAGAAATGTTTCTTACCGACGCAGAAAATCCGCGCTCACTCAGCGACAATTTTGTCTTTTCCATTGTTGCTGATACCGCAAAAGCAAGCAATGGTGCGGTGTGGATTGGCACAAGTAATGGTTTATGCCGTTTCGATGCCGCAACGCAGGATTTTACCGTGTGGCAGCGCAAGGGAAATTCACAGAGAAAATCCTCTACAAGCAGCATTATTCCTGATGTTCCGATAGTGAGTTTGCTAAAAAGTGGTAACGATTTGTGGCTCGGAACGCTCGGTGGCGGCTTATACCGTTTTGATGCTCAAAGCGGCACTGCTACACGCTTCGGGCGCGACGAAGGTTTGCCCAGTGAAACGATTTACGGCATTTTGCAGGAAAATAGTAAACGCCTCTGGCTTGGCACCTCGCGCGGACTTGTGCGCATGGACATCCCCCCAAAAGAACGCAACAATTCCCGCAGCGATTCTCTCAAAACCTCACCAAATCTCACTGTTCGCGTGTACAATGCCTCCGACGGTTTGCACAGCAATACCTTCCATCAAGGCGCGTCGGTGCTTGCTTCCGACGGTTCGATGGCGTTTGGTGTTGGTATGGGGCTAGTGCATTTTGTACCAGAGCAGATTGCACCGAACATGCGTCCGCCGAAGTTGGGTTTTGTGCGCTTCAAAATCTTTGGAGACCGCGAAGTTGCTGAATCTTTGCGGCTTGGCGACACAATTACTCTTGAGTACAACGACAATTTTGAAATCGAATATGCCGCGCTTGATTTCACCAACACCGCGAAAAATGAGTATGCCTACAAGGTAGAAGGAATCACAGATGAATGGATGTATGTGGGCATGGGGCGCACTGTTACGGGAACGAATTTCGACCCAAAAACATACGTTCTTCACATAAAAGCTGCCAATAGCGACGGCGTGTGGAATGAAGAGGGCGCGAAGCTCACGATTATCGTGATGCCGCCGTGGTGGGAAACGTGGTGGTTTCGGAGTCTCGCATTTTTGCTGGGCGGAAGTGCAATTTTAGGCGGCTACAAACTGCGTGTGCGCTCCATCAATCGGCAAAATGAGCGTTTGACAAAGCTCGTGGAACAGCGCACCTACACGCTGAAGGAGCAATCACGCCTCATGGAAGCGCAAGCGGCTGAAATTCAGCTTGCCAACGGCGCATTGCAGGAAAAAAATGGGGAATTGGCAACTATCCTGCACGAAAGCGAGGAAGCCCGCACCGAGCTACAACGCGCATACACGCTTCTGGATGCGGAAAATGCTCGCAAAACGCAGGAATTGGAGGAAGCTCGCACCTTCCAAGTTTCCATGTTGCCGAAGAAAATACCATCGCTACCGCACGTGGAACTTGCCTTTGAAATGCGCACCGCTACTGAGGTTGGCGGCGATTACTACGATTATGTTCTCGCCGACGACGGTACGCTCACGCTTGCCATTGGCGATGCAACGGGACACGGCGTGCGAGCAGGAATGCTGGTGTCGCTCGTGAAAAGCAGCTTCCACGCGCTCATTGCGGAAAACGATGTTGGGACAATCGTGACCAGCATTTCGCAGACGATTAAGCAGATGAATTTGCAACGAATGTTTATGTGTCTCACGCTCTTGCGCATTCGCAAACACATACAGGCAAACACCAGTAATAATGCGCTCTTTGTGGAATTTGCTGGCGCGGGAATGCCGCCAATGCTGCATTATTCGGCAAGCACAAAAACCGTTGCCGAGCATCGTCCGCAGGGAATCGCGCTTGGTGTGATGAATAACGCCCAATACCCCACACACGCATTCACGCTGGAGTGCGGCGATATGCTTTTGCTTTTGTCCGACGGTTTGGTAGAATTATTCAATGGCGAGATGGAAGAACTCGGCACAGAGCGGCTGCACAGCTTTTTTACGGAGGAATGCTCCTGCGAATCCTTGCAAAACGCCCCGAATCGCGCACAGCACCTCATTTCTTCGCTGAATATTTTTGCTAACGAATGGCGCGGCGACACGCCGCAAGCGGATGATATTGCGCTTATGGTGGTGCGCTGTTTGTGAGGGAGCAAAAGCAATGCCGAGTAATTTCCTTCGGGGGAGTAGCGCGTAAAACTCTTGTCTGCGCCGTTTGACGCTTGAAATGGCACAGATAGGAGTGTCTGTGCTACCGAAGCCCTGAAAACCGCAACGCGCCTAATGCCCAATCTCCTGCCCAATTTCCTGCCCAATCGCATCGCATTCCGCAAGCCACAGCGCGGCGGAAGCATCGCTCGGCATACGCCAATCACCACGCGGGGAGAGAGCAACCGTGCCGACTTTGGGACCATCGGGCATAACAGAACGCTTGAATTGCTGCGTAAAAAAGCGACGGAAGAAGGTTTGAAGCCATGTTTGGAGGGTTTTGTCGTCATACTTGCCGCGAAAGGCGTGTTTGGCGAGAAACATGATTTTGCGCGGTGCGAACTGGTAGCGCAAAAAATAATACAGGAAAAAGTCGTGCAATTCATACGGACCAATCGTTTTCTCAGTTTCCTGCGCCTGCACCGCACCTGCTTGTAGCGGCAATAATTCTGGCGACACAGGCGTAGCACAGATGTCGTGCAGCACGGCGGCTTCATTACCTGAAAATCCCTCGCCCGAAAACTCGTGGTCGGCGCACCATTCCACGAGGTAGCGCACGAGCGTCTTCGGAATGCTCGCATTTACGCCGTACATGGACATTTGGTCGGCGTTGTAGGTACACCAGCCGAGCGCGAGTTCGGAAAGGTCGCCGGTGCCAATGACCAAGCCGTTTACTTGATTTGCCACGTCCATCAAAATCTGTGTGCGCTCGCGGGCTTGCGCATTTTCGTACGTGATGTCGTGCGTGTTTTCATCATGCCCAATGTCGCGGAAATGCTGGCGTACAGCGTCGTTGATGGAAATAATCCGCAAGGTCGTTCCCAAAAATTCCGCAAGTTTTTCAGCATTGCCTCGCGTGCGAGTGGTGGTGCCGAATCCAGGCATAGTAATCGAAATAATTCCTGTTCGCGCCAGCCCCAGCATATCGAATGCTTTTACGCACACAAGGAGCGCGAGCGTAGAATCTAAGCCGCCCGACACGCCAATCACCACGTTTTTCGTGTTCGTATGGCGGAGGCGTTTTGCAAGACCAGTGGTTTGAATCGCAAAAATTTCTTCGCAATCGCGTGAACGCCGTGTAGAATCTCGCGGGACAAAGGGCATTTGCGAAAGCGGACGCAAGAGCGAGGTTGCAGCATTTACGCCATGATGCGTGAGCGCACCTTCTGGATGCTCGGCGTATTCTTGTGCGAGCGCGTCCGCATCGGGTCGGGTGAAATCTTCAAAATCGAAGTTGATAAACCGCGCTGGACGACGCGCCGCCGATAGCCCAAAGGTGCTGTTTTTACGCCGTTCCGCGCTGAGGCGTTCTACGTCAATATCACCCAAAACCATTTCGCTGGAAAAGCTAAACCGCTTCGTTTCGGCAAGCAAACGCCCATTTTCTGCGATGAGTGAATGCCCCGAAAACACAAGGTCGGTGCTGGATTCGCCCGCACCCGCCGCCGCATAGCAATACGCCGCCAAACACCGCGCAGAATGGCTCTGCACAAGCATTTTGCGGTAATCGTATTTGCCAATAACTTCATTGCTCGCCGAAAGATTCACCAACACCGTCGCACCGTTCAACGCCGCATCCGCACTGGGCGGAGCGACTGCCCACACGTCTTCGCAGAGTTCAATCGCAATCGCGCAATCGGGCATGGTTTCGGGACGGAAAATGAGGTCGGTTCCAAACGGTACATCGCGCCAGCCAAGCAGCACGGAATCTCGCTTGGTATCGAGCGCGGAGGAAAACCAACGTTCCTCGTAAAACTCTTGCGTTCCGGGCAAAAACGTTTTTGGGACAATTCCTTTTATCTGTCCGCGTGTTACGAAAGCGGCGCAGTTGAAATTTTTTCCATCGAAACTCATTGGCAAACCCAGCACGAATGCGGTGTCGAGCGATGCAGTGCGCTCGGCAAGTTCCACGAGCGCAGATTTTGCGGCATCCAAGAGCAATGGCTGATAGAGCAAATCGCCGCAGGAATAGCCCGTCAAGCAGAGTTCGGGGAAAACAACAAGGTCGGTTCCATGCGCTTCGGCGCGGAGCAAGGCTTCGTGAATGCGCTCGGCGTTGAAGCGCACATCGGCAACGCGCAATTCTGGCGAACAAACGGCAGTGCGGACAAAGCCAAAACGTTTAGCGGGGCTACTCATGGTGCGGGGAAAAGTGGACGAATGTTGGTATGAGAATGTATGTCATTGACAATTTTTTTGCTATTCCTGATTGACTGAACCGTGCATCATTGCTTGGTTCGAGACAATTTTTGCAAAGCCGCGTACATCCTGCCCCGACCACGCATTATTCATCTCGCCGTACTTGCCAAACTTTGCTTGCATGAGGTCGTGTGGGGATTCCACGCCCACAACATGAAACCGATACGGCGCACAAAAAACCTTTACCGTACCAGTAACGCTTGTTTGCGTGCTTGCGAGCAGTGCCTCTGCATTGCGCATGGCGGGTTCGAGGAATTGTCCTTCGTGCAGAAGCGTTCCGTACATGGCGGCAACTTGTTCTTTCAAGGCGAGTTGCGCTTTGGTGAGCGTGTGTTTTTCCAAGGTATGGTGCGCTTTGATGATGATAAGCGGCGCGGCGGCTTCAAATCCCACGCGTCCTTTGATGCCGATAATCGTATCGCCAATGTGAATATCGCGCCCAATCGCAAAAGGTTGTGCAAGTTCGGCAAGATGCTGAATTGCTTGTACTGGTGCGAGGTTCGCGCCGTTGATGCCCGTTAATTCACCTTTTTGAAAATGTAGCGTAATTTCTTCGGGTGTGTGCTTGGTAAGCTGCGATGGAAATGCGCTTTCGGGCAAGTATTGGTCGGAGGTGAGCGTTTCCTTGCCGCCGATGGTTGTTCCCCACAAGCCTTTATTGATGGAGTACAGAGCCTTGCTCCAGTCTTGTTCTACGCCGTGTTGCTTCAAAAATTCAATCTCTTCTTCGCGGGAAAGTTTATTGTCGCGTATTGGCGTGAGGATGGGAATGGTGGGAATAAGTACGTTGAATGCCGCATCAAATCTCACTTGGTCGTTACCCGCGCCTGTGGAGCCATGCGCAACAAAATCTGCATTGATGCTCTTTGCGTACCGCGCAATCGCCAACGACTGAAACACGCGCTCGGCACTAACCGAAAGCGGATAGGTGTTGTTTTTTAGCACATTGCCAAAAATCAGATAGCGAATGCACTCGGCATAGTATTTATCGGTTTCGTCGAGCGTAACGTGTTTGCTTACACCCAGCATCAATGCTCGCTCTTCGATGTGTTGTAATTCCGCCGATGTAAAGCCGCCCGTGTTTACAATCACCGAATGAATTGCGTAGCCTTGCGCTAAAAAATACTTCACGCAATACGAGGTATCTAATCCGCCAGAATATGCCAGAACAATAGTTTTCATCAGTGTTTGAGAGAAAATAATGGGAGAAATTTCTGTTATTCAAGGGAACAGACAAGAGTGTCTGTTCTACCGAAGCCCGTGTTTTCTGGTAGCGCAGACACTCCTGTCTGCACCAATAGATGCCAAGTTTACTTGCTTTCCGCGTACTGCTTTTCGTAATACGCCAAATACGCTCCAGAGCGCACTCGTTCTAGCCATTCGGCATTATCTACGTACCATTGCACCGTTTTTTTGAGACCACTTTCAAAGGTTTCTTTCGGCTGCCAGCCCAGTTCTCGTGCGCTTTTGGAGAAATCTATTGCGTAGCGGCGGTCGTGTCCGGGGCGGTCTTTCACGTAGGCAATGAGCGATTCGGGTTTGTTCAAAATTGCCAGAAGCGTTTTCACAACTTCAATGTTGGGCTTTTCCGATGCACCGCCAAAATTGTAGATTTCGCCCGCTTTACCGCGCTTATATGCCGCCCACACGCCTTCTGCATGGTCGTCCACATAAATCCAATCGCGGACATTCATACCGTCGCCATAGACGGGGAGCGGCTTGTCGGCGAGTGCATTGGCAATCATGAGCGGAATGAGCTTTTCGGGGAATTGGTACGGACCATAATTATTCGTACAGCGCGTAACAACAGCATTCATGCCGTGTGTGTGGACGAATGCTCGCACAAGCATATCGGATGCGGCTTTTGAGGCGGAGTACGGCGAATTCGGCGCGAGCGGTGTTTCTTCGGTGAACGCGCCTGTATCGCCGAGCGAGCCATAGACTTCATCGGTCGAGACCTGCACATAGCGTGGATGCTTGAATTTCTTCGCCACTTCCAAGAGCGTCAGTGTGCCTTGAATATTGGTATCAACAAAGGGCTGCGCACTCATAATGGAGCGGTCCACGTGGGATTCTGCCGCAAAATTGATAATCGTTTGCACACCCTCTGTTGCACAAATATGCTCTAGCAATTCTTTGTTTTGAATTGAGCCATGAACAAAGGAATACTGCGGGTTCTGGGCAATATCATGGAGATTTTCTAGGTTTCCTGCGTACGTGAGCGCGTCGAAATTGATAATCCGCGTTGTGGGGGATTGCGCCAGCACACGGCGAATGAAATTTGAACCAATAAATCCTGCGCCACCCGTTACAAGGAGTGTCTCAGAAGCGTGTTGTGAAGCCATGAAGAGAGAATCAATGAAAGAAAATAGAAATGCGCTTTTGAGAACAATGCTATTTTCACAAATGCCCTCAAGAGCGCAAATTTACACAAGATTGTGCAGATGAAGAAGCGGGAATTTTCACCAAAAATTTTCACCAAAAAATTTTACTCATACTTTAACTCGTACTTTAACTCGTACTTTACTCGTAGGGCGTGTTTGCTTTTGCGGAATCGCTTTTCTGCGGTGTATGGTCTTCACCGCTAGGCACGCTTGCAGGTAATCCCAAAATGCGTCCAATGAGGAACACCAAATACAGATTTCCAAAGAGTGATTCAATCACCGAGATATTTCGCACCAAACGCGAAACGTTTTCATAGCCTGTATCTACGCCACCCAGCGTGGCATAGCTGTAATATACACCCCCCAAATAGCTCGCAAAACCGACAGGAATATCCACACCAAAAGTACCCGGATTGAGAAGATTCAACAGGTCGAAAATATCCCCAAAAACAAAGCCAATCATCAAATACACACACGCCGAACCCCAGAGTTTATCGCTTGTTACGCGTGCGCCAGAGAAAATATCTCGAATGGACAACGTGATGATAAATCCCTGAATAATTGTCAGCGAGGTATGGATGAAAATGTAGTACGGACGCGGGTTTGGGAGCAATCGTTGGAACGGGTTTTCACCCATTGCGCCCAGCACAAACAGCACCATCAGCCACGCAAGCGAGCCACGCACGACAATCATATTGCCCGTGAAATTGCGCATCATATCCCACAAGAGCAGCAAATAAAAGCCCGCGAAGGCAATAAACAGCGTATAGACCCACTTCTGAATATCCACAAAACCGATTCCTGCGAGCAAGTCTTCCAGCGTCATCAAAATCGTGATAACGGTAACTTGTATCGTTACGATATTGCGATAATCCTTCAATTTCTCGCGTTGAAGCGCGGCGGAGGTCATTTGTCGGCGAAGAAAGCGTAGCTCCATAGCGGTATTGAGCGTATTTGTGAGAATGAATTGTTATTGAGAGATGGCTGAGTATATCGAAAGCAGCAGTGGCACAGACATTCCTGTCTGTGAGTATTGGTGCGGAATTGAGGCAAGAATCACAGACAAGAATGTCTGTGCCACTTATTGCTTGTATGATGCTGAGATTGACACTATTACCATCGTAAAGGCAGTATTTATGCGGTCTTTTTATGTTCTTGCACAACGTTATCCAGCGTTCCATACCATTCTTCGCCAAAGGCTCGCACCAGTGCGTCCTGCACGGCTTCGGGAATGCGAACATTATGCTTCTCTCCGTGTTTCAGAGCGGGTTCGCAGCCTTCAAATTCATCGTAGTATAAATACGGACCATTGAAATCAGCAATGCGAATCGGGAATAAATGGCACGACAACGGCTTGCGAAAGTCGGTTTCTTCGGCAAAGTAGGCTTTTTCAATGGCACATTTGGCAACATCGCCTTCGTAATAGACAAACACACAATCCGCATCGTCAATGCACACCGTCATAAATTCACCATCTATCTGCTCCACTGCGCCGTGTGCGGCAATAGCATCTTTCGACCGCTTGGAAAGATACTTCGAGGCAGGTGCAATCGCGCTTTGAACCGCTTCTACCTCTTGTTCTAGCACTGGTGCGCCTTGTCCACCTTTCATGGTGCAGCACGCACCTTTACACTTACCGAGGTCGCACAAAAAGGGCGTAGAGAGGAGTTGTTCGTCGAGAAGAATGGTATCAATCAGAATCATTGGTGGGGCTACAAGCGAGATTTGGTGAGCGGTTTGCGGAATTATTTCAACAGAACTATACCGACGGAGACGATTCGAGGAGTGCTAACATTTCCCGCAAGGTAGAGCGCAAAGCAAGCAGCTCTTCGTGAGAGAAGGTCGTGTGCAAATGCTGTCCATTGCTGGTGTTGTGAGGTGTTATTTCTTGTTTGCCATTGGTGGTGTGCGCCTCAGAATGGTCGTGGTTGCTTGTGGTAGGAGTAGTTCCCGCAAGCGGATTATCTTTCTGGCTGTCTTTATTGTTGGTATTGGTAAGGAATTGTGCCGCATTGCTCTCGTCGGAGTCGTTGTCGGAAAAATGTTTGAGATGCTCTTTCGCGCCATCCACCGTATAGCGTTTTTCGCGGAGAAGATGCTTGATTGCTCGTAGCAATTCAATTTCTTTCTCCGTGTAAATGCGGTTGCCAGCGCGGTTTTTCTGCGGGCGCAATTGCTCAAACTCCGTTTCCCAATAGCGCAACACATACTGCTCCTCATCCACGAGCTGGCTTGCCTCGCTGATGGAGTAATAGAGACGTTTGATGGTATTTTGCGCTTCCACAGTGAACGAAAACAATGAAAAAAGACGATAAAAAAGAATGAATGCGGGCAATATCGCATTTAATACATGGTTCTTGAAATAAGTAACGATTATGAGAACGCGGATGAAGCCCAGACTATCAGGATGCTGAGGACTTTTCTTCATCCTCCAAATCCTCTCGGTTCTCACGTCCGCGTTCCCTACTCACATCGTTCAGTATTGCTGCATAATTCAAGAATTACGTATGTAATGTAACATTGCACCCAGAAAAGATACGCATTTAGCATCAAACGACAAAATTGCATTCGTACACATTCGATACCACAAGGTGTGAAGAAGTTTTGCGAAGAAGATTGCGGTAATGTTGAAATTTTTCCGTACATTAGAGGCTGTTTTGTAAGAAATTGTTTTGTAATTCTTTTTTTCTTGTTTTCATCAACTTGATAGTATCTTCTATGAGTACAAGCACAGAGAACGTTCGCTCGGATATGCCGAAAGCACTAGCGTTTGTAGCGGTTGGATTATTGTTTATGCTTGGCATTATGCTGAGTGCGTTTTATGCAGAAGCATATATTTTTCCTTGGCTAAAAGGCAAGCCTGAACGCTATGGGAAAACAGTTCTGGCGACACCATTTCCTGTCGTTGCCGAGCCAAACCCGAAACCGACAGAATCTATCGAAGAACTGACAAAAATTGTCTTGCCCGCGCCGAAAGACGATGCTGGACTCACCGTCCGCGAAGGTCTGACGCTCTGGCTTCGTGCTGATGCTGCGCCGGAAAATGTTGGCGAAGGCGACCTTATCCCCGTCTTGCCAGATGCAAGCAAAAACCGCCACGATGCCCGTCAAATCTTCCCTGTGGCACGTCCGCGTCTCGCGAAAGTAGGTATGAATGGCAAGCCAGCATTGTATTTTGATGGCAAAGAATCATTCTATTACTACGAAAATATCTTCGGAATTAGCCCTGTGTCTATTTATGCAGTGTGGTCGCGCCCAAGTCTTGGTGGCACACCGTACCAACGCTTGTACTCAAGCGGCGGCTGGGGAACAGACTACGAAAATGCTGCAAAAACACCTCCAGGACAACCCGCATATAATGGCGCGTATGCCAACGTTTTCGAGCCAGATGGCACCGAAGCAAACAAAGATGCGAATGGTCAGCCATTGGCATTGCCCACGCCACCAACATTGCACAAGCAAATTTCCGCTACGCCCTTGGATTTGCGCCGCTTTATGATTGGTCGCTTGAATCACGGTCCAATTCAGCACTTTTCTGGTCAGATGGCAGAATTTGTGATGTTCAATCGCGCACTTTCGCCCGCAGAGCAAGCCAGCGTGGAAGGTTATTTGAAGAAAAAGTATAGCTTGAAGTAACGTTTTTGCGTGTGGTTGCTTTTTGTTTAGAGGAGCAATACAGCAAAAACTAGCAGCCAGAATGTTGTCGCATTCGCCCCCTTGATAAAGGGGGAACGGGGGATTAAACGGCTCAATACCGCTTCATATCTACTCGTTGCACGCGATAAAATCCCCCGTTCCCCCTTTATCAAGGGGGCAAATGAGTGAAATTACCGTGAGACTTGAATAGTTGCAACATCCAGAAGCAATTTTTACAAGAGTCTGGCAAATTTTTTGTCGTTTGTCAGGCTCTTGCATTTTTATCGCAATGACGCAAACAGTAGGTAATATCACGTATTCAGCGTCTTAATTATTTGAAATCAACCGTTCTTTTTGGAACAATTTCTCTCATACCTCAACCTTTCAGAGATTATGAAACAAAGCGCATTGGACTATATCGTACCAAAAACCGCCGAAACACGCGCTCGCTACAAAAGCGGCGCACGCCCGTCATTTGGGCATTTTGTCGAAGATTATGTGAATCAAAAAATCGACATCCAAGGCAGTTTTGAAGAATTCATGAAACTTCGCCATGATTACTTCAGCTTTTCGCTCACACCGCACCACTTCAAGTTCCTCATTACGCGCTTCTTGCCTGAAGTGCTTATCCATTCCAAAAAACAAGATGAGCGCATTGTCCGCGAACACTACGACCGTGGCAATGACTTCTTCCGTGCCTTCTTGGGACCACGCATGGTCTATACAAGCGGCTTCTGGGTGGATATGGAAACCGATACCCTTGAAATGGCGCAAGACCGCAAAATGCAAATGGTCTGCGAAAAACTCCATATGAAAGCTGGCGACCGCCACTTGGACATCGGTTGCGGCTGGGGAACGCTTGTCACCTATTCGGCAAAGCATTTTGGCGCACAGTCCACAGGTGTAACCATTGCGCAAGAAGGACACGATTGGGCTGTGAAGCAAATCGCTGACCACGGCATGACGGGCAAAGCAAAAATTTTGCGCATGGATTACCGCGATATTCCAAAGCAAAAATTTGATAAAATTACCTGCTTGGAAATGGGCGAACACGTTGGTATTCGCAAGTTCCAGCGTTTTATCAATCAAATTTATGATTTACTTGCCGATGATGGTAAATTCTACATCCAGCAAGCAGGCTTGCGTGCAAACCCAGGTATTTTCACGCCTGGACAGCACTGGGAAGACCTCATCTGGGGCTTGTACATGAACGAATACATTTTCTCGGGCGCAGATGCTAGCACGCCGCTTGCCTTCTTGTCGAACTCGCTTCAGAACGCAAACTTTGAAGTGAACACCGTTGAGAATCTTGGTATTCACTACTCGCACACCATCCACAAATGGTACTACAACTGGATTGAAAACGAAGAGCAAATCAATGGTAGCTACGGCATTTGGTGGTTCCGTATGTGGCAACTCTTCTTGCGCTGGTCGGTGGATATTGCTGCACAAGGCTCTTCTACCTGCTGGGGCATCATTGCGCACAAAAACTTGAATCAAACAGACCGCGATGCGTACATTGGTCGTTTGAATCTTGGCGAACGCGCATCAGAGCTTTCTGTCCCGACAACGTTGTAATTTTTGGGAGAACTGTTCAGCTTTTTCTCGCCCAAGCGGCTGTTATCACAAGGATAGTAGCTGTCCGACGAGTTCTATGCGCAAGAGCAACCCGCCGGACGGTCAAGAAACCGCCCGACGGGGTAGTTACCTGACAAACCCCATTCCTTTCGTCAATTTCCACACCGCCCGACGGCTGAAGTACGCACAAATACTCGCTGTCTGGCGGTGTTCTTTTTTCGATATGTTCATCTTTTTGATACGTTCACCGCTATCACCACGCACTAATGACGATTATACAAGCAATTATTCTCGGTCTCGTGCAAGGATTGACCGAGTTTCTGCCCGTGAGCAGCTCTGCGCACTTGACGCTTGCTGGAAAACTCATGGGACTGATTTCCCCCGAACACCCCGAAACGTGGACTTCTTGGATTGCTGTTATGCAGCTGGGAACGCTGCTTGCAGTGCTACTGTATTTTGCGCAGGATATTCGCCGCATTGGGCAAGCATTTTTCAGGGAAAATCTTGCTCGGACGAGCTTTCAAGCGCAGTCGCAGGATTCAAAATTTGGCTGGTACGTCATTATCGGCACGCTCCCGATTGTAACAATTGGTCTTCTTCTCAAAAAAATTATTGAAAGTTCTCTCACCAAAGATGCCACCTTGATTGCCGGCGCACTCATCGTTTTTGCTCTCGTGTTGGAAGCAGCCGAACGGCTTGGAAAGCGCACCAGAACTGCCGCCGACGTTACTTGGCGCGATGCCGTGTGGATGGGCTTGGCGCAAGCTCTCGCGCTTTTTCCGGGCGCGTCGCGTTCTGGCACAACGATTACGGCGGGCTTGTTCTGCGGCTTGCAGCGCGACGTTGCAGCACGTTTTTCCTTCCTCCTCAGTATTCCTGCGGTCTTTGCGAGCGGAATGCTCCAACTCCGCACGGTTCTTAGCTCTCCCGCCGCGCTTCAAGGCAGTGATATTCTGACGCTCGGCATTGCGACAGTAGTTGCGGGCGTAAGCGGCTATGCTTCGATTGCTTTTCTGCTAAAATTTCTTCAAACCCGCACCACAACTATCTTTGTGGTGTATCGTATTTTGCTTGGCATGAGCATTCTCACGTTCTTGAAGCATCTTTTTGCGTGAGCTTTTTTGTTTGAGGTGCGGACGATATTTCGTAGATTTGACGGCGTTTTTATTGGCATTCCCGTCAGTACACGATAAAATCTTTGCAACATTGATAAAATCAGGCTTCAGTGGCACAGACATTCCTGTCTGTGTTTTTTACCTGAACTCTGCACCAATACTCACAGACAAGAATGTCTGTGCCACTATGAAAGAATGAAGGAAATTTTGTCGTGTACCAAAGGCACTCCCACCAAATCCAGCCCATATAACGGGCTTTTTTCTTCTTTTTGCTCCATAGGTTTTTTGTGAATAAAGGTCTTTCTGCTGAGGTCAAAGTTGGCGCAGTTACGCTTCTTTCAGCCGTTTTGCTGATTGC
Source organism: Ignavibacteria bacterium (assembly GCA_013298775.1). Classification (GTDB taxonomy): domain Bacteria; phylum Bacteroidota; class Ignavibacteria; order Kapaibacteriales; family UBA4661; genus PH2015. The sequence goes on from JAAFIV010000006.1 coordinate 133,620, forward strand.
GGGAATCATTATCGGGAAAGGAATTCTTGCGCGAACAAGTTTTACCGCTATCACGATGAAAATGCAGTCATCGGGCGGCGTGGAAATTGCTTCTCCCGTTTTGGTCAATGGCGTGAAACGCGGTGCGGTTACTGCTGTCCAGCCCGTACAAGGCGGCGTGGTGATTACCGCTTCGATTGACAACATCGCCGATTTGCGCAAAGACGCGCTGGCGAAAATTATGATTCTGGAAATTACGGGCGGACGCAAAATTGAAATCACGCCCGGAACCAGCAACGACGCGCTTTTGGCGCAAGACACTATTCGCGGCATTTACACAGGCGATATTGCTGATTTGATTGCGATTCTTGGCGAAGTCGGTCCCGACCTTAAAAATATTGTGCGAAATTTAGATACGATTGCCGCACAAGGCTCGGCTTTACTGGCAGATGGACGTGTTGTGAGCGATGCTCGCCGCGCTGTTACCAATATTACCGAAGTTGCCGAAACTGCAAATATCCTTCTCAAACAGAACAAAAGTGGCATCAATACTATCGTGAACGACCTTACTGCCACGACCGACGAACTACGGCATTTGGTGAAAACGAACTCACCGAAAGTAGATAAACTCGTCGTACAGCTCGATTCTACGTTGGTTGAAGCGCGTAAGCTCATCAAAACAGGCGACAAAGCCGTTGTCGGTGTGGATGATTTGGTGAAAAATGTGGATGGTTTTATCAGCGATGCGAAAAACAAGGATAACATCATTCACAAGTTCATCTACGATGCGGAGTTTAATCATCGTCTGGACAGCACCATTGCTCGCTTGCAGGTCTTTTTGGATAATTTGCCTGTCAATGGTGTGAATGTAAATGTTCGCTTGGGTTCGCGCCCATAATTTGTATCGCCATGAAATACACCGCCCTCACCGAACCGCTCCACGACTATATCTGCACGACCTTTCCCGCCGAAGACGAGTTCCTGCGCCGCCTCAAATCCGATGGTGAAGCGATTGGAATGCCGCCGATTCATATTGCGCCAGAGCAACTTGCCTTCTTACAAACGCTTCTACGCGGCATAAATGCTCGCTTTGTGTTGGAAATCGGCTCGCTTGCTGGCTATTCAGCAATCGGCATGGCGCGGGCATTGCCAGATGATGGAAAAGTTGTATGTTTTGAGCGCGAAGCAAAGCGAGCGGACTTTATTCGCCAAAAAGCAGAAGAAGCCGGAATAGCGCATAAAATCGAGGTTCATGTGGGGGATGCCAAACGATTGCTCGAACATTTTCGTCCTGAATACACATTCGATTTTATCTTCATTGATGCTGAAAAGGCAGGCTACGTGCGGTATCTGGAGCTTTCGCTACCGCTACTCCGCACAGGCGGTATGCTCTGTGGCGACAACACGCTTGCATGGGGCAACGTCTTCGATGCAGATTCCACCGATAAAACCGTGCAAGCCATCCGCGCCTTTAACCACGCCGTTTCTACGCATCCGGAGCTTTCTGGCTGCCTCTTGCCGATTGGCGAAGGAATGACGCTGGCGGTGAAGATAAAGGGTGTAATCTGAGGATGCAATCTGAGGGTGGAAGGATGAAGTTGTGAAGCCATAACCTGTTGCTTTTTCCTTGATGCCGAGCCGTATTTATCGTATATTCCCTGCCAAATCTTTCAGAGATGTTCAACAAATAGGCAAAGAGTTTTACCCGCGAAAGCGTGCTGCAAAGCGGCTTACCAGCCTTTATCCCTTTGCCCTTCTCCTTTTGCCTTTTCCCAACTTCCCCATGAATTTTTCCTCCGAATCCTACACGCCCTCCGAGAAGTTTCAGAAGGACGCAACCTTCATTTTTGAATGCTTCTATGATGTTTTGACCGAACTCGGTGAAAAAGAGCTTGCAGCCTTGCTCCCATGGCAACAAGCAGGACAAGATATTACCTCTGGAGCGGCATCAAACCTTGCGACGCACCGCGTGGAAATTCCCCGCCGAATGCCGCAAATGTATTCGATTGCCTTCCAACTTTTGAACATGATTGAGGAAAATATTGCCGTGCAATACCGCCGCAAGCAAGAGCGTGAACATGGCGTAGGCACTGGGCGCGGGCTATGGCGTAATGTCTTGAACGGCTTGAAAAATGCGGGCTTGACGGGCGAACAAATTGCCGAAGTTCTCCCACAAATCCACATCGAACCAGTGCTGACGGCGCATCCAACCGAAGCAAAACGCGCAACCGTGCTGGAGCATTACCGCGAAATGTATTTGCTGCTCGTCAAGCGCGAAAACCAGATGTGGACACCTTTCGAGCGCGAAGTTATTCGCCGCGATATTTGCTCCGCGCTTGAGCGGCTCTGGCGCACGGGCGATATTTTCTTGGAAAAGCCCGATGTCGGCTCGGAACACCGAAATATGCTCCATTATTTGAAAAATATGTTTCCCGAAACGCTGACCGTGATGGATGCTCGCTTTCGAGAAATCTGGCAGGAATGCGGCTTCGATGCGAACTTGCTTTCCGTGCGCAATGGCGCACCGCGTGTGTCCTTCGGAACATGGGTCGGCGGCGACCGCGATGGACATCCCTTTGTAACAGCAGAAATCACCCGAAACACGCTTCGAGACTTGCGTTTGAATGCCTTTATCGTACTGCGTCGGCATATTCTCGACCTTGCTGTCAAGCTCAGTATTTCGGGGCGAATGCACACGCCCGTAGAGACGCTCCGCGCGAAAATTGCTGAATACACCGAACTTCTGGGCGAGCGCGGAAAAGCTGCCGCCGCTCGCAATCAAAACGAGGACATACGCCAGTTTCTGAACCTCATCATGGCGCGTTTGCCCGTAGATGTGCAGCGCGACCACGCCACGCAGCTCAACGACCACACGGGCGCGTATCGCTTTGCATCGGAACTGGAAGCAGATATTGTATTGCTCATGGACGCGCTCGAAAGCATAGGTGCAAAGCGGCTTGTAGAGCATGAAGTCTCGAAAACCTTGCGAGCCGTGAAAACATTCGGCTTCCACCTCGCCGTGCTGGACATCAGGCAAAATAGCGCGTTCCACGATAACGCTGTTGCGCAACTCCTCAAAAGTGCTGGCGTTCCCAATGGTGAGAATTTTGCGCAATGGTCGCACGATGAACGGATGAACTTTCTGCGGAAAGAACTCGCCTCGCCGCGTCCTTTCGCGCTTTCGGGGGCGCGAATTGGCAAGGAAGCAGATGCGGTGCTGGATTGCTACCGCGTCGTGCGCGACCATTACGACGAATACGGCGCGGCGAGCCTAGGCGCACTCATTGTGAGCATGACGCGGAATGTGTCGGATTTGTTCGTGGTGTATTTGCTTGCCCGCGAAAGTGGACTTGCCTTCAATACCGCACAGGGACTGGTTTGCCGCTTGCCTGTTGTGCCGCTTTTTGAAACGATTGACGATTTGCGTGGCAGTGCCGATATTGTGCGGGAATTCCTCGACCACCCAATAACGGTGCGGAGTCTGGCGTTTATTCACAAAGAACCAACGCGGATGTTTCAGACCGAACGCCCCGTGCAGCAAATCATGGTGGGCTACAGCGACAGCAACAAGGACGGCGGCATTTTAGCAAGCCAGTGGAATTTGTACAAAGCGCAGCAAGCAATCGCGCAGGTTGGCGAGGAATACGCGTTGGATATTCGCTTTTTCCATGGGCGCGGCGGCACGGTTTCGCGCGGCGCAGGTCCGATGAATAGTTTTTTGGAAGCCTCACCACCACTCGCACTCACGGGAAATTTCCGCATGACCGAGCAAGGCGAAACGATTGCGCAAAAATACTCCAATCCCCCAACAGCCGCATATAATCTGGAGTTGATGCTCGCGGGCGTTACCAATGCGACCTTGCGCAACAAGCACGGATTGAAGCGGCAGCACCTCTTTGACCCGTTTTTGGGGCATTTCGCCGATTACAGCCGCAAAGTGTATGAATCGCTCATCCACGCGCCTGATTTTATGACCTTTTACGGGCAAGCCACGCCGATTGACGCGCTTGAACAAAACCGCATCGGCTCCCGTCCCTCGCGGCGCACGGGCAATCGCACCCTTGCTGACTTGCGAGCAATTCCTTGGGTGTTTGCGTGGAATCAGTCGCGGTACTACATTCCAAGCTGGTTCGGCGTTGGTTCGACCTTGGAAATGCTGATGACCGAGCAGTCAGACTACTTCGAGCGTGTGCGTACTGCCTTGCCGAATTGGACGCTGTTGCAATACGTCTTGGGCAACGTCGAAACTGGTCTTGCCTCCGTGAACACCGATGTCATGCGGCTTTACGCGGATTTGGTCGAAGACGCTGGCATTCGTGAACGCTTTTTCTCCATGATTTTGAGCGAATACGCCCGCACTCGCACAATGCTCACGATTTTACTTGGTGGGAAATTCGAGGAACGCCGCCCAAAGCTGCATATTTCCTTGCATCTCCGCGACCAAGCACTCGGCATTTTGCACCGGCAGCAAGCCGCACTCTTGCGGCAATGGCGCGAACAGCAGAAACAAGGCGACACCGAAGGCGCAGACAAGTCGCTGATGGATTTATTTATGACGATAAATGCCATTTCAAGCGGGCTGCGGAATACGGGTTGATGCGCGTTGCGCAAGCCCCCTAAGAACGTGGCTGACTCCACGATTCTTACCATTACGCAGTAATTATGAACAATATCTGCAAGGAACGCAGATGCGAGGACTCAATATCCTGATAGTCTTGGTCTCATCTGCGTTCCAATAATCGTTGTGTACTCCAAGAATCACGTACTGATATACTTAATGATTCACCTTACGCATACCACCCTCACCCAACCCTCTCCCAGAGGGAGAGGGCTTCAGACCTAGTTCTCATCAACCCTCGCCCTCTGGGAGAGGGTCTCGCGCAGCGAGGGGTGAGGGCAAATGTGAGGTTATGCGTAAGGTGAGTTAATGAAAATAAAGTACAATTAAAACACCCCACCTCAAAACCTCCCAAAGCTGCGTGACGACAGTCTTTTCCACCCAAACAAACTTCGTGCGCTCCAAGAACATTACAGAAACGTAATTTTTCTGCTCTTTCCCACAAAAAACGGTGATGCTCCTCACTGTTCTGCTTCTCTATTATTTCCTATTTTTGCTATTGATATAGCTCTTGAGTTCAATCATGCAGCCTCCAACGTCGGAGCGAGATTTTGTACAAATTATGGCGTTTTATCTCAATTACAGCTTTGATAATGTTCTAAAAAATATGTAGTTTAGCACCTTGTTTTCAATATGTGAATATACTTACAAAAACACTCATTCTTTTGAATTCAACTTCGCGAAAACTTGTGCCAGTAAACGCTTCTTTTGTAATTGGTTATCCGCTTTTTATTCTTACTATTGTTGTAATGTTTATCCTTACGGCATAAAGTTTATTCGTTATTTTTCATTTTTTGTATTTCCACTATTATCTATGAATACCTCGTATTCCGACGTTTCGCGTGCCTCTTCGCCCGCAAATGTCAATCGTCCGGGTAGTGTGCCACACCCTTCTTCCCAAGTTCGGCATAGCTTTTCCGCTCTTCATTATTCGTTTGTATTGTTGCTGATTGCGCTTGCGTCGTTTTTGCCGCAGCGTGGTATGGCGCAGGTGTTGGATCCGCTGATGACCTTCGCTGGTATGTTTAATGGTTTCAATGCCGAAGTACGCGATGTTTTGCAGATTCCAAGCGGTGCGGACGCTGGTAAATTACTCGTTGTTGGTAACTTTACGAATTATCGTGGGACTGCTATCAATCGCGTAGCACGCCTCAATACGGATGGTACGCTGGATGCCACATTCACCCCGCCACCTGTTGGTGTGATTGGTGGTCAAGTGAACAGTGTTGGACTGACCAGTACAGGACAGATTATGATTGGTGGCGTATTCACAAACGGCAACCAAGATTATCTCGCTCGTTTGAATGCAAATGGTACGTTGGATGCTACGTATGTCAATACTGGTATTCTTGATAATACTGTCCGCGCATTGGCGGTAGATGCTTCTGACCGAACCGTTGTTGTGGGCGAATTTACTGCACCTTATAACCGTATTGCACGCTTTACAACAACTGGTGCTTTAGATGCCGTCGGTAATTTTAACCCTGGAACGGGCTTCGCGGGCGGCTTTACCGCAGAAGCATTAGCTATTGACGGTATGGGTCGAATTATCGTGGGTGGCGACTTTTCGTCCTTCAACGGTGCCACGCGTAATCGTATTGCACGCCTTACCGCAGCAGGGGCAGATGACGGCACCACATTCGGTACAGGTTTTGACAATCGTGTAGCGGAAGTACGCATTGACGGAACAAATATTTATGTCGGTGGTGATTTTACGACGTTCAATGGTACACCACGTAATCGTATCGCTCGCCTCGTTGCTGCTGGTACATTAGATGCAGCCTTCAACCCGGGAACGGGCTTTAATGCGGCAGTGAATACCATTGCCATTGAAACACCAGGTGGACGCGTGTATGTGGGTGGTGGTTTTGCCACCTATAATGGTACAGCACGAGCAAACATTGCCCGCATCAGTAACGCTGGTGCGATTGACTTTCGCTTCAACCCAGGCACTGGTTTTGATAACTCTGTAACAAAACTTATTGTACAAACAGATGGTAAACTGGTGGTTGGCGGACGTTTTCAAAACTATAACACTACTGCTGGACGCGGTCGCATTGCTCGCTTTGCGTATGCCGCAGCACTTGATGTACAAGGGCGTATCTTCTCAGAGCGTACTCAGAATGACGGTCAAACCACCGATGTACTCAATCTCACACTCGGACCAGCAGCCCCCACCGCTCCGCTCGACCTTGAAGAATGGACAGGGGCAGTTGCGAATGGTTCGGATTTCACCCTTGGCACACATTACCAAATAGTCAGTGGCACAGTACCACCAGGTATGACATTGGCTATCCAAAAGGTGAGCAATAAAACTGCTCAGGTTCGCATTACTGGTACAGCTGGTGCGCATGCCAATATCAACGACGTAAACAATCTTGGTATTCGCTGGCTCGATGCCGCTTTGATTGGCAACAACGCCGCAGGTGTAGAAAACCTCAATACCGACCCTACAACAGGCGTTCAACGTGTCTTCATCATTGATTTCCGCGACCCTGCTACTGCTGCCTACACAGGACCAATGTTCACCGAAACCTTTGCCAATAACGGCACAATGGCGGGAACTCGCACCGTTACGCTCACCAACGCCATGTTCCGCACTTCGCTTACCACAAGCGCAACGTTCGCGGCAGGAGCCGATTATATGGTTACAGGTGTTCCACTAGGTCATACCTTCGCTATTACCAAGACGGGCGCGAATACTGCTACTTTTGCACTTACAGGCATGGCTGCCCCGCACACGACCGCAGAAAACAGCAACGTACAGATTACGTGGAATACGGCTGCTTTTGAAGGTATTGCCACTGCGAGCATCACGGGTATTAACGGTGTGATGAATACGGCAACGTTCCTGAATCCAGCAACGGCGGCGTACTCAGGCACCATCTTCCCCGAAGCGGCTGTAAATAATGGAACAATTACCCAAACCCGCACCGTTACGCTCACCAACGACAACTGGCTGAATTCTATTCCGAATGCAACAGTTCTCACGGCTGGTACACACTATAATCTTACTGGTGCTGCTGTTCCAGCGGGTTTGACATTCCGCGCTACGAAAACAAGCAATACCGTTGTAACGCTTGATTTCACCGGTACAGCAGGAGCGCACGCCAACGCGAACGACGTGGCAGGTATTCTCGTGAATTTCACAAATGCTGTGCTGGAAAGCAATAATGCGGCTGGTGTAACAGGCTTGCCTGGCAATCTTTCGATTGACTTTAATGACCCAACACCGCAAGTAACCTATTCTGGCACAACCTTCCAGGAAGATTTTCCGATGAACAATGGTTCTGTGCCGACTACACGCACCATTACACTTGCGAACGACACATGGACAATGCCTGATGGACCGCTTACTGCTGGCGTACACTACAACGTAGCCAACGTACCAGCAGGTTTGACGGCGACCGTGAACAAAGTGGGCTTAGTATTGACCGTTGCTCTCACAGGTAATGCAGCCCCACACACCATTGCTGCAAACACTGCGACGATGCAGTTCACATTCTTGAATGCTGCCGTAACGAGCAATAATGCGGCTGGTGTTATTAACCTAAACACTACGCCGCTTTCAGTTACCTTCGGCGATGCAATCACGATGTTTACGAATGCAATGCCGCCGAATGGCTCTACATCTATTGCCTACACGCATACATTCACCTCCAATGGCTCTCCCGCTTCTACCTTTGCCTTGCAAACAGGCACATTGCCCCCAGGTTTGACATTGAACGCTGCAACAGGCGTACTTTCTGGTACACCGACCGTAGCGGGACCATACATGTTTACTATTCGTGCGAGCAATGGCGTAGGCACTGGTTTCTTCGACCAAGCATATACCGTTACCATCGGTGCTGGCACGGCTCCGACAATGTTCACTTCTGCTGCGCCGCCAAACGGCTTGCCAGCAACAGCGTACACGCACACATTCGTTGCCAATGGTGCGCCCGCACCAACAAGCTACACTGTTACCGCGGGTGCATTGCCAGGTGGCTTGACACTGAATGCAGCAACGGGCGTTGTTTCTGGTATGCCAGCTGCAAACGGTGTGTTTAACTTTACTGTTCGCGCAGACAACGGCGTAGGTACATTCGACCAACCTTTCACGATTAACGTTGGTGCTGGTACAACGATGGTAACATCAGCTTTTCCGCCAACAGGTAATTTAACAACGCCATACACGCACACCTTTACAGGCAATGGTTCTCCGCTTGCGAATAACTTCACTGTTACAGCAGGAGCATTGCCACCAGGCTTGACGCTGAACGCTGCAACAGGCGTACTTTCTGGTACACCGACCGCGCTTGGTCCGTACAATTTCACTGTCCAAGCTGGAAACGGCTTTGGTACGGCAACGCAAGCCATTACATTGCAAATTGACCCCGCAAACATTGCTCCAACCGCGTTTACTAGCACTGCACCGCCAGCAACAGGCACAGTAGGAACAAACTATTCGCACACCTTCGTTGCAAATGGTACTCCTACACCCTTCTACACATTAGCTTCTGGCACATTGCCACCAGGGCTTGCGCTGAATCCAATTACAGGCGTACTCACTGGCACACCGACACTGAATGGTACCTACGGTCCTATCACAGTGCGTGCCTTGAATATTGCAGGAAACACGGTTTCTCCACCATTTACAATTACGGTCAATAACGCGCCACCACCAACACCGCCTGTGGTCACGCCGCCAGTAACTCCCGCGCCTCCGGCTCCACCAACTGCGTTCGCGCTTGGTCAAAGCCCGATTCCGATTGGAAGCTCTGTTGGTTTGCCATACGCTTTGCCCGTCATTGCCAATGGTAATCCCGCACCGACCTACTCCGTAACAGGTGGCGGCTTGCCTCCAGGCGTTACATTGTCGCCAAGTGGCGTTTTGAGTGGCACGCCAACGCAAGAAGGCACGTACACCTTCACCGTACAAGCCGCAAACAGTCTCGGTTCGCATCCCGCAACCTTTGTGATGACGGTTGGTCCGCCACGCCCACTTGTCACCGCTATTTCTCAAAACACAGGTTCCATTGGCGACCGTGTTGTGATTACGGGCTACAACCTCGGCAATGCGCAAACCGTCCTTATTGGCGGCGTTCCAGCAACGAGCTTTACGATTGATAATAATAATCAAATCACCGCAACCGTTGGTAATGGAAACACTGGTCCAATTACCGTCCGTACACCAAATGGTACAACGTCATCGGCAGATGTCTTTACCTTTATTCAGCCGCTTGTGCCAGAGTTGTTCTCAGCATCGCCGAATCCGATTGTTACTGGTCCGGGCAATTATCCGATGACCGTTGAAGGTCGGAATTTGTCTCCATTTGGTTCATTTGCTGTTGAGCCAGTAAATCGCCCAGGCTTCCGTTTACCGGTGCAGGTTACTTCTCTCAACAGTTCACAAGCAACGCTGAATTTGCCCGTTGCAAGCCGCACACCAGGAACAAATCGCATTCTGTACACCCTTGGCAACAACACTGTTTCCACGACCTTTGCGGTGATTGCTGCTCCGGCACCATTCATCAGCAATCTCAGTGTAAACTCGACTGTTGCAAGTGCGCTCCCATTTTCAACGGTTTTGACGGGTGGTAATTACTTCACCAATGGCTTGGCATCACTGACGGTGAATGGTCAGCCAGCTCGCGGCGAGGTGTTTAATTCAATGCGTGCTGTTGTAGAAATTCCGCGCAGTTTGAACATCATCGGCTCGGATGTGCGTGTGCGTCTGACGAACTTCGACGGACAATTCACCGAAGCAACCGTGCGCGTAAACTCGCTTCCCGCACCGATTATTAACACTGTTACGCCAATATGGAACGGCAATTCGCAACAACTTATTTTGAATGGGAATAACTATCAGCCAGGTGCGATTGTCCGCTTGCAAGGTCGTGAACTTCGTGTGTTGGAGGCTTCTCCAACGCAACTAACCGTGCAGGTTCCAGACGGATTCCAACGCCCAACCCCCACCGAAGAATCGTGGGTATTGGAAGTGCAAAATCCTGATACACAAAAATATGCGTATCGCATTGCACCAGTGCTTCTTTTGCCGCCAACGCAATCCGGAAACTCATGCGCAAGCTGTCCCGCAGCCCCCACGCCCGAGTTGATTAGCGCAGCACCACAAGAAATTGTGACGAGCGAAGAAGATTATACCATCACTGTAACAGGGAAAAACATGCCGCCAAGCGCGTCCTTCCGCGTGGAATCAGCGTTGGGCAATGGTGTGTCGTATCCGGCGGTGGTAGAATCTATCAGCCCCGACCGCGCTGTTTTGCGCTTTCCGGGTGCGAGTCGTAAAATTGGTCCGCAACGTATTATTATGAATGCAGGGCGCACAGCGTCTTCGACAGGATTCAATATCCTTCCAGGTCGCCGTCCAGTGATTACCTCACTCAGCGTTCCGACGACAACCGCCACAGGACAAGCATTCACAATACTTGTCAATGGAAGTGGCTTCTTTACAATACCTCCAGCCGTGATTACGGGTGATAATGGACGCATCTTGAAATCGCGCATTGTGAGCAATAATCAAGCAGTCGTGGAAATTCCCGCCGATATGAATGTACCGGGGTCACCGATTCCGCTTCGCCTCACTAATGCCGATACACAATTCGCTGAAACCTCGCTTGCTATCACTGCTGCCGACCCGCTCACGATTCGCAGTGTGCAGCCCGCACGCTTTACCGAAACAACGATTGAATACCTCGTGCGTGGCACAGGCTTCTATCCTACTTCTCGCGTAAGCATCAACGACCGCCCTGTGCGAGTACGCATGGTGCAATCAACAGAGATGGTGGTAGAATACCCACGCTCTGCGCCCGCACCAACGCGTCCAGGCGAAAGCACAGCACTCCGCATTCAAAACATTGATGGTCAGTGCGCAAGCTACTGTATGGATGCTGCGCTCTTCACGCCTCCGAGCGGTCCTGGCATTGGCATTGGAAGTGTGAATAACAAAATCGGTTCAGAGTCGCATTCTGGCTCATCTGCAAATGATGTTGCCAATAGCACAAGCCTCAGCAATGTGAGTGTATTTCCGAATCCGACCGATGAGAATATCACCGTACAGTTCCCCGTCGAAAAGTCAGGAGCAGTGCGCTTGAGCGTGAAAGATATGCTTGGGCGTGTTGTGGTAGAGCCATCGGAAGAGACCTTCCAAAGCGGCATGGCATCGAAGTCGCTTTCGCTGGGTACATTGCCTCAGGGTGTGTACTTTGTGGAGCTTCAGCAGCAGTCTCGCCGCACGGTGATGAAAGTAGTCAAGCAACGCTAATGTTTGTTGGAGTGAGGCTCTGACTTCTTGACGCAACGCCGTCACAGTCAGGGTCTCACGTTCATTTCCGTAGGAGATGATGCAGCGAGAGCTTCAGACAAATACGGCAATAACAAAAAAGCCTGTTCCTTCACATAAAGGAACAGGCTTTTTTATTCATTGAGTAGATTTGATGCGGCTTTCAAGGCTTTGCGTTTTTTACGCTTCAGCCCTCAGATTTCAGCCTTCAAACCTTACATTACTTCTTTGCTGGGAGTTTTTTTGCCGGAGCTTTTGCGGCTGCTGGCTTCTTTGCAACGGCTTTCGGAGCTGCTTTTGTAGCTGTTTTTGCTGCCGAAACGGATGCGCTTCCGCCGCCGTTCATTGCATCCAATGTTTCCTCTTGTTCATTCAATTTGCGCTCCAAGCGGCGTACTTGCGCCTTCAGGTGATGAATAGACTGATATGCTTCGTCCAATTCAGAACGCTTTGCAATCGGGAATTCACTGAGCATCAATTCAAAGAATTTATCGGTATGTTCTTTTACTTTCGCCGATGATGTTGCAATTTCACCTTGAATTTTCGCATAGTCGTCGGTGCTGAACATTTTGTCGAAAGCGGCTTCATTAGCGCGAATCCAGACGTTGAAGAACTCATCGAATGTTTGCGGTGCTTTACCAGATTTTGCGGCATCCATGATGCGTCCAGTCATGTCCACAAGCGCGTCTTTGCCTGTTCCCAAGATGAGTTGCTGAATTTTCGCGTAGTGCGCAGCAAAGAGAACGTAAGATTTCAGCATTTCTTGGGTGAGTTCGATTGCAACGCGGTCACGTCCGAAGAAGACCATGTTTACAAGCGGGCTAGAAGGCTTTTGAATGCCATCAATCATGTTCATATAAATTTTCGCAGCCGAATCGTAATTGCCCGAAGCCATTTCGCCCATTGCTTTCAAGGATTGGTCGGTCAATTCTTTCACGGTCGGACCAGCAAAACCGCCTGCTTCGCCCAATTGACCCAACAAACCAACGATTTGGTTGGAGAATTTTTCCATCACATCTGGACCCGCAAGATTGAAGAGGCTTCCTACCAATTTGTTGTATTGGTCAAAATCCAAAAACTTACCCAAATTATCTTTGTTCAAACCTGCCGACTGCATAGCACTCATCACGGGTGTAAGCACTTCGGAGAGTTTGAAATACATTTGCGCCATGTCGTTGATGCCATTGACTGCATTTGTCAAAACTGTGCCACCAGCCGTCAAATCAGCAACAGCCGCAGGAAGTTTGCCCATTGCGCCCATCCACGAGCCGTAGAGGTTTTTTGAGGTGTCGTACAACGACATCAGCTGCGACATTGCATTGAACGACGAGCCGAAATCACCAAAATTGAAGAAGGGAAAACCTGAGGATGAGCTACCTGCGCCCGGACCTTTTGGCATAGAAAAGCTGCTACCAATGTTCTCTGCCGATGCGGTAATGGTATTTGCGAGGTCGGTAACCATCGTCGTTACGTTGCCCGGAAGGACACCACTTGCCGCATTTGCAGCCGATTTTACGACGTTCATTTGCATATTGAGCAAATCCAAGAAGATATTGCTGCCGGAAGATGTGTTGTTGCTCATAACTCCACGTAAGGGAAAAATTGTAAAAAAAATTGAGTTGGAAGGCGTTGAGAACGGAGGTTTTAATAAGATTTTATCACGTGTCTGGCTGTTTTTGCGAAGAACAATTCACACAAAGGAAAAGGATAATTTTTGGACATTTTGGACAGTTTTTTTGTACAACTCTGTCTGTATAATTCTGTACAACCACGTCGAATTTTTTGATTCCCAAATACTTTTCTCGAAAACAAATCTACGAAAGCGTATAGTATTTCAAGCAGAAAATCGAATAAATGAAAAAAAATTCATAAATAATTAAGAAATAGTTGAGACATAAACAGTTGAATGCGGAACGATAATAGCAAAACTCGCCCCAAAGCAAGATTATATCGGCATTCTACGAATATCACTTCAAAATCAAACCCGCTTCCGATGCCCAAAAAAACAAATCCAATTCATCCATCGGAATTCCAACGGAAGCGGCGAAATCCTTAAAACCCTCACCCGCCGCCATATACCGCGCCTTACCGCTAATGTTTGGGACATCTTCAAAAACACCGCATAGAACCAAGTGTTTGAGAGTGTGCCGGTCTAAAATTGCCAAATTGCGATAGCCGATATTCCGCAAAAAATGGGACGCTTCCTTCCAACTCATACCATCAACATTTTCCACCAGCCATGCACGCTTTGCCTCGTCGTCCAGCGTAGAACCGAGCATTGAGGCTATCTCTTGCCATTTCTCTCGTGCTTTGAGCAAGCGTTCTGCTTTTGTGGTATGAAAGCGAATGTAGTGCTGCGGATTGCGTAAAACCTCGACAGGATGAAAACCTACGCCCTGAAAGTCGCGTTCTTGCAGAATATTTACAACGGCGTGTGCATTCTCCGCTTTCGATTGCGGTGTGCAAAGGCAATAGCATAATTCGTAAAAATATTGCTCTTTGGGAACACGTGCAAAATCTTCTAGGCGTGATATAATCTGAGGTTGTAGCATATTGAAGCGATACCGTTGCTCGGCAGAAAAAGTGTATGGCATGGTGTCGTTGAAAATACTTCGTGGTGAATTCTTGTGGCAGAAACCGAAAAAAGTGTTTTTTATGAAAGTGCTTTGATGTAACTTTTCGGCTTCTAATTTCTCTTCTTTAGGAGAAGTGTATTGCATGCTTGTGTACCGCTTGTGTACTCTTTAGAGAGCATCGGTGCAAATATAGCAGAAAAGTATAGCAAAAAAGTATAGCAGAAAAGCTCATATTTGCTTGCAGCAGAGTTTTTTTGATTGCATGCCTTCACTTCTTCGTTTTTGGAATGAATCACCACTTGAGCCAAGATTCTGCGTATATCAACGATCGTCATGCACGTTTTGAAGCTGTTGTCATGCCACATTTGGCAGATGTACAGCGTTTCGTGCAAGCCATGACGCGCGATGTCGAACAAACAAACGACCTCGTGAGCGAAACGCTATATCTTGCCTACAAGCATTTTGATACCTTGCGCGAAGCACAGGCAGCAAAATCATGGCTCTTTACCATTGCGCGGCGCGAATTTTACGAACTTTTGCGCAAGAAAAAATCCACGCACGCACTCGACGACAACGAAGCAGAACAACTCTGGGAAGACACCGACCCACTGCCCGATGCCAAAACGGATGTCCACTTTCTCTATCAAGCATTGGAGCGGCTTCCAGCGAAACAACGTGAGGCAATTTTACTCTTCGATGTTTTTGGATTTTCCTTGAACGACGTGCAAGAGCAGCAAGGAGACTCGCTTTCCGCCGTAAAACAACGCTTAAAACGTGGCAGAGCGCGGCTAGCACAACTTCTTGGCGCAGAGCATGATGCTGATGATGACGAATAGGAATACCCGTAAAAAAATTGTTCTTATTCTGTTGAACCCATTCTGTGACGATATTTCCGCAATCAACTGTCTTTTTGTATAATCTATGCGAATTAAAAGATAACTTTTGACACTGATGGAAGAAATGATTAGACTGATGTAAGGTTGTGGACATAATTAAGTTAAATTGGGCAGACAAGAGTGTCTGCCCTACCGAAGCCAGTATTTATGCGGTAGCGCAGACACTCTTGTCTGCGCCACGAGATGCCAAATTATTGTGTCCATAACCTTAACTGATAAAAGATTGAATAATAAAGATTTGAAGGGATTTTTTTTTCTGTCAGTTCACATCTTGTATCTGTGAAAATCAGTTCTATCAATTACATCTGCGTCTAAAAAAATCAACTGCTTAACTTAACTTTTAATTCGTATAATCTTTCGACCAATGCCAAAACTTGACCAATACTACCAACTTCTCCGTACACAGGAGCCGCTCATGGGCGAAGGTGCGCTCCGTGCGAGTATTCGTGCGGCAGTTGAGCGAGCGCATTTGGAAGGTATTGGCGAGCCGTCGGGCAATGCTCACACGCAAAGCAATCCTGTTCATACGAATCCTCTGGAAGCCTCATCAGAGCTTGTTTCGGAGCTTTCGTCGCATCTTTCTAGTCAAATAGCAGCAGAAACCGTACAAACCTCATCATTTCTGGGCGGAGCGTTCCCACTGGTGGCTGGTATTGCCCTTGTGAGCGCATTGGTGGTGGGCGTGCTGTTCTGGCAGATACGCACACGCAATGCAGAAGGCGCATCAAAGCTCGGTGTAAGGAGTTCTTCCGATTCCACCGCTCTCGCACCAAACGCATTTGCGCAGCAAAACATCGAACAGGGACGCGTAGCAGAGAACCCAAGTACGGAGGCAAAAACGTCTGAACGTAGCTTCAATCCTAGCCAAACAGGAGCATTATCCAATAATGCAAATGCACCGATTTACGACAACGCCGAAGAACCGTATTCCAACAATACAAACTCTCCTGCGAACATCAACGACCACAAAAACGAAACGACGTTTGATGTAGAAATGAACGAGCAAGAACGCCACCGTGACTCGCTCTCAACTCAAGCACAACTCTCTGCAAAAAAGCGTGATGCTGCCAATCAGCGTCGCCACGACCTACTCCTTTTGCTTGTTGCCAGAACGCGAGAACACGTCGTGAACCCGCATCACTACATCCTCAAAGGCGTTCCGTGTTCGTTGCCAGTGGCAATGAAAGGCGAAACTTCACCAGACTGCATTCTTACCATGCTTGAGCAGCAAAGTTTGCTTCTCCACGATACGCACTTGAACGCACTTATCCAACAAGCGCGGCGCGAGAAATCTTTGCCAAGCCTTGCTGTTCTTGAAAATTACATTAAAGAGCATTATTGAATCTGAATGCTTGTCAGTACATAATTCTTCCATTACGCAGTAATGTGGGAAGATTGTGAGCAAGGAACGCGAATTGGAGGACTGTACGGATTATGAGGAGGGAAAAAGTCTTCAAAATCCTGATAGTCTGGGCTTCATCCGCGTTCCAATAATCGTTGTATCATGCAAGAATCGCGTACTGAGCGCATCAATGCTCACGGCGCAGCCATGAACCTGCACTGCACAATCCGCGCTGCGAGTAGCCATCCTGCTGGTGAATCTGTTTCTAATGCTTGTTTCTGGAGAATGACCTTGTCCTCCGCGTAGCCGAATTGCTGTGCAATTGTGCGTACGCGGGCTTTGCAGCGTGCCTGAAATGCTGCCGTTGTTACATCTTCTTCCCGCCCATACATTGTACAAACAATACTTCCTCCTTGCCCAAATCGTACAGATTGCTTCACAAGCCGCACCGTTGCTATGCCTTCAGCACTGAGAGATGCGTTTTTTTCGCCTTCTTCAAAGTCTAGTTCACACATATCGGCAGATGGTGGAATGCTGTCGGAGACAGCATTTACGCGCTGTACGGCGAAAAATTTCGCTAAAGAACGCTCGTTTGCAATGCTTGGCTCTTGATAGCGAATTTCCAGCGTACAGCGCACGGTATCTGGCTTAGTGAAGGGAAAATTGTAAAAAATAACGTTTGGGTCTTTAAGTTTCCAGTCCACAACAGGGCGAAGTTTTCCCGCAGCAGTAATTGGCTGGCGAATACTTTTGTACTTGCGGTTCTCTTCTACGTGTTGTATCACAATTCCCCATTGCTGCGTTGCATACACCTCTGCTGTTGCGGAAGTACAGAAAAAGCGGACGATAGCAGGCGAGGCAGTAGCGACGGTATCAATACGCATAATTGGTGCAAATAGTTCTGGTGAACCTTCGAGGAGAATTTGCCCATTTTTGCGGTTGTGTGGACTGAGAATACGTATGCGCTGAGCATCAATCCTTGTTCCCTCAAGTAAACATTCTTTCAATAGCACAACATTTTTCTGAGGTCGTTCTTCAGAAGAAGGCTGCAACGTCAGTGTTAATGCGGGATTCTGGCGAAGGCGTTCTTGAAGGATTTGCACCGTTTCGTGCCGACGAAACTTCTCAAGCCTTGTCCCACGGGCTTCGTAGGCGAAATTCACGTTCAAAGCGGAATCGGAAAACATTGTGCGTAACGGCGCACAATCGGCTGCCACTGCACGCTGGAGGGTATGCACAATAGCATTTCGCGAACTGGTCACAATGACCGTTTTAAGCGGAATTTCCTTACCCGTAGCATCCACGCCTACAAGACGCAATTCTGGTGGCGAACTTGCATTGTCTTGTGCAAAATCTTGTGCAAAAAAGACGGCAACACAGAAAAACTGCATTGCAAAGAGTGCCGCACCGCAAGAAATGGTGCGAAAAAGAAGAGTACGCATAAAGGAGAAGGAGAAAATGAAGAAACAAGAAAGAGACAACAAGACAACTAAAACGCATTCGGAATATGTCGCACATCTGGCTCTGTATCATGCTTCCAGCGAATGGTAACAACATCGAAACGGCATTCGCGATTGCTGATGCCGTGCGTGTACAAATAGCCTTCGGCAACACGGCGCAAGGAGCGTTGTTTACTGGGCGTTATTGCCGCTTCAGGCGAGCCGTAGTGGTCATTACTGCGGGCTTTTACTTCCACAAAGACCAGTGTTTCTGCTTCTTCCGCGATAATATCTATTTCGCCCGTGCGCCCGAAGTGAAAATTTCGCTTCAGAATGCGCATTCCTCTATTTTGCAGAAATTGTGCCGCAATAGTCTCAGCATCGGCTCCACGTGCGCGATTATGCGGTGTTTGCATTTGCATGAAAGATATGTGAACAAGAGATTTTTGTTATGAACTTTTTGTTGTGAGATTGTCGCTGTGAACTTTTCGTTGCGCACTCTGCTGAAATCCGCTAATTTTGCGCTTTGTTTCGTAACTTGAATTTTAGCAATACCTTCACCATTGTTGTTCTTATGTACAAAGCTCTTTACATCATGTTGGCGTGTAATTTGATGGCTGCTGCTGTCTTTTTTGTAGGTGGGACATTCGGCGGGAAGCCGCTTATGAGCTTGCTTGGCTGGATTTTTGTTCTCGCATCGGCAGCGTTATTTGTGTTTATGTATTTTGTCAAGAAGAAATATCCTACCTTGAAGTAAATGCCCTTCTCCCGCCACTGTGCGCCTTGCAACACACTCTTGCAAGGCGCATGAAACCTTACTCTTTTCCTCATTTACTATGTCCAAACTTTCTTCTCTTGCTGATTTAGCCGCACTTTTGCCAAACGATTACACTGCTGAAAAAGCCCCACAAGCCGCATCAAAGCTGGGATATGACGGCAAGGCACAGCACGTGCGCATTGTAACGGAAAAGCGGAAAAATAAAACAGTAACGATGGTCTCAGGTTTTCAATCAAACCCGCAAGAGTTGGAGAGTATTGTAGCAGACATCAAGAAACAATGCGGCACTGGAGGTCGTATGCTGGACAATGCGCTGGAAATACAGGGCGACCACGTAAGCAAAATTACGGCGTTTTTGGAGAAGAAAGGATTCAGCATACAAGCCAATGGCAAAGGACAAAGCAGCAAAGGACAAAGCAGCAAAGGACAACAGACGAAACGATAAAAGCAGCCTTTTTAGAAGACAATCGGCAAGCGCACTTCTACCGTTGTGCCTTTACCAATCGCGCTATCAATGGTAAAGCTGCCACGATGCAATTCGGTGACACGCTTTGCAATCGTTAGCCCCAAGCCCTGCCCCTGTTGTTCATGGATATTGCGGTCGAATTGCATGTACGCGCCTATTTGTGCGATTTGCGAAGCATGCATACCGCGTCCCTCGTCTTGAATAGCAAGCGTATAAAAACCATTCTTTATCCTTCCATGCAAGCGAATACGGGACTTCGCGATGGAAAACTTACACGCATTATCTATCAATTCCAGAATAAGTTTGCGCAAATATGAATCTGAAATGTTCAGCGAAGCAGGCTGCAAGTCGCTTTCAAGCTGGTGTTGATTGCCATTTTGTATAATTCGATGCATTGCCACTTCCATAATAACTTCTGGGCAATTGATGACCTTCTCTTCGGATAATTCGAGCATTGCACTAGGATTGGCGGCAAGAATTTCCAAACGCGAGAGATAAATAAAGTTTTCGACCAGCACACTCAGGCGATGCCCAGAAGAAACAATCGTTGCCAACATTTCGATGGCTTCTTCGCGTCCCAAGCGGTCGTATTGCGAGGTTAGTAATTCACCAAAACCAATGATGGAATTAAGCGGAGTGCGGAATTCATGCGGCAATACCAATGCAATATTCGCACGAAGCTGTTGAAGCTGTTGATTTGCCTGAAGTGTAATGCGCTCGTGTTTCTCCAAGCGAGCATTGATGCTGGAAAGCAGGTCATCTACCGAAAATGGTTTGCTGAGATAATCATCCGCGCCCAACTGCATTCCTGTCCGAATGTCGGTAAGTTCATGCTTCGCTGAGAGAAGGAGAATAGGAATCGTCGCCGTTGCGGTATGTTTGCGTAATTCTGCAAGCACCTCGAAACCGCCCATATCCTGCATGATAACATCACACAAAATAATATCTGGCTGCGTCCGCCGCACAACTTCAACACCTTCTGTTCCACCACTTGCCGTAAAAACAACAAAATGATAGACTTCCAGAATGCGCTGAATTGTTTCAAGCGTCGTAGCATCATCATCGATAACAACAACTTTCCGTGTTCGCATACAATCAAGGACCTTCGTGTGTCGAAAGAAAATGGAAGAGGACTTTCACAAACAGCGCAGACAAGAGTGCCTGCGCTACCATCAGATTTCGGTTTCATCTGGCTTCGGCACAAGCAGACAGTCTTGTCTGCCCCATCAAACAAACCATTTGCGCAAGTCCTATGGGAGAGGACTAGCATTGATGAAATATACAAAAAATATACCGAAAATATGCCACACACTCATAAAAAGTGTACTCGCGCCGTTTGATATTGTTATCAAACAGGAACAACCCCAATTCCCGGACGGTCGGGCAGAATAATTTTTCCTTTATTGACCGTCATTCCCTTGAAATTATCGTTTTTGCTGAGCATTGCACCATCAAGGTCTGCCCAGTCCACCATCGGCGTTAGATGGGCGGCTGCGGTAATTGCGCAGGACGTTTCCGTCATACAGCCAATCATTACCTTCATACCAAATGCTCGTGCAACGGCTATCATTTTATGTGCCTCGCGCAGACCAGTCGTTTTCATCAATTTCAACACAATGCCACTATACGCGCCTCTGTACTTGATGAGGTCGGAAAGACGTTTCATGGATTCATCGCCCAAAATCGGGAGCGGACTACGCTCGGTGAGCCATGCGTGTTCATCCACCATGTCTTTATGCATGGGCTGTTCGATATACAGAAACCCTTTTTCTTTCATGTAATGCGCCATATCGAGGGCGTATTGCTTATCTTTCCAGCCCTGATTTGCATCGGCGGTCAGGGGTTTATCGGTCAGAGAGCGCACTGTTTCTATCATTTCTTTGTCGTTATCGCGTCCGAGCTTGATTTTCAGCACCCCGAAATCATCCACCACTTCTTTTACTTTTTGCCGTACCACTTCAGGTGTATCAATGCCGATAGTAAAGGAAGTGTACGTCGTTTTGCTCTTATCAAAGCCCCACATGTTGTACAGGGGTTGCCCAATGAGCTTTCCCACAAGGTCGTGCAAGGCAATATCCACCGCAGCTTTGGCGGCAGTATTTCCCGCTTCCAGCGCATCTACTTCAGCAAGGATGGTTTCCAATTGAAAAGGATTATCGTACTTCGACAAATCTACTTTTGCAAGGAATTTCATCACCGTTTCTTGCGATTCTCCCAAGTATGGCGGCATTGAGGCTTCGCCGTACCCCTTGTATTTGCCGTACTCAATCACGGTATGCACAATCGGCGTCGTGGTGCGGGTATTCACCGAAACGCCAAATGCGTGCTTTAATTCCAGCGTGAAAGGTTTGAAGCTCAGTTTCATGCGGTTGCTGCCTGCAAGCGCGTTCTCAGCCTTGTTCAATTCAGCTTCGGGAAAGAGAGACGGGATATTGATTGCACCAAGACCACCCAAAACAGTAGCGGTGCCAGAATGGAGGAATTCACGACGGTTGAACATAAAAACACCCAACAATAACGAAACAATAGAAATTGAATTTGTGATAAAGACCAACCAACAAGATACAATACTGCCCGATAGAACACAAGGTTTTATCGGGCAGCTCATAATTTTTCGTCGTGATACGCTCATCGCAATACACGCACGATTCCTCTACTTTTTGACTATACTTCTTGACTATGCTTCCAAATAAGGAACTGCGTTTGGGTGAATTGGTTTGTCGTGCTGGAAAGACGACGTGCGAGCGAAGTAATAAGCTCTTTTGCTGTATCAGGGTACATACGAATAACTTCGTCCAAACCCTGCGTAATGTGCGTAACGGCGCATGGCGTTTTTGCGACAATCGTACATGAGCGCGGTTGCCCTAAAATATCGGACATTTCACCGAAAATTGTTCCGGCAATAATCACTTCACGAATTTTTACGCCTTGCTTGATAACTTCAAAGCTACCATTTTCAAGGATGTAGAAGCCGTCGCCGCCACGGTCGCCTTCGCGCATAATAATATCGCCCGGCTTAAATTGCAATGCTTTACTCATAGCTAAAACTCCAAAATTGTAGTATGCAAATAGTTAGTATGCATGGGTTGTTATGCACATCGTCTGGAAACGAGGTCTGGAAAAGAAATCTGGAAAAGAAATCTGGAAAAGAATTCTGGAAAAGAATTCTGGAAAAGAATTCTGCAAGGGAAAAATTCGTCAATGTACGATGGATGCTCATTCTCTGCATCCCGCATGATTGCTTATTTCCGTGTCAATTCCAAAAAGGCGAGTTTGCCTTGTGTGAGTGCATCGGTTGTCGTAGAAATGCGCTCGGCAAGTGCAATCACAAGCTGTTTCGCAATTTCCGGATGCAAACGAATAATATCATCCAAACTGAACGGATAATACGAGACTTGAGCAGGCGTTTCTGCCGTTGCGGTGCATGTGCGCGGTTCATCCAGAATATCCGACATCTCACCAAAAATGGTGCCGATACCAGCTAATTCTGAAATTTTTACCCCTTGTTTGCTGAGGCTGATTGTACCCGACTCAAGGATGTAATACCCTTTACCGCGCTCGCCTTCACGAATAATGACTTCACCGGGGCGAAAGGTAAGCACTTTTTGCTGCGACATTACGTTACTCCTGATAACAAAAAACAGTAAAATGAAGTATTTAATTGAATTCTCGTTGTTATGATGTTCTTCCTTGTACATTTTAAAAATGTACCGCAAGAATACAGAGATTGAAAATTACGCAAAGCTCACGACTAAATCAAATCTTTTCCACAGCATTTTTTGCTCGGTGTGAAGGAAGGCTATCCATTAGAATTATACAGATTAACTGTTTTTGCTCTTCAAATAGTGGCACAGACATTCTTGTCTGTGAGTCTGTATGAGGGCTTGAAGAATCACAGACAAGAATGTCTGTGCCACGAAAGGCAGATTTTACGCGCTTTTAGCGTAATCTCATTTGTAATTTTTCTAACGTAGATACAGTATAATGTCTATTCTTCACGCTTTCGTTGTGAAATTACCGCACAAAATACCACAACTGCACCGCCGTAAAGAGCGCACCTAAAAGCGAGCCGACAATTACTTGTGCGGTCGTGTGTTTGTGCAATATCACTCGCGCCGCGCCAACAATTGGCACCAGCACAAACCAAGGATACACCACCGCGCCGAAGTGAAACGCCCATGCTGCCAGCGTTCCAGAGATGCCCGTAGCATGAATACTCACTTTCCACCAACGCGTGATAAGCTGCATCACGAGCGTCGTTGTGAGCGAAGAAAACATCAGCCAAACAACTATTGGCGGGGCGTTCAGCTTGTACAGTGCTATAAAACCCACAGAATAACTAACAAGTCCCACAAGAAAAGGTTTTCTGCGCTCTTCACGCAAATCTAGCTCCACCGAGCCCACTTGCTTTGTTGCTGCCAAATACACCACAAAGCCAGATACAATCAGGGAACTACACAAACACGTGATGCCGCCAAAGAGGAGTTTTTGCCGCGTATCAAGCGTGGGGTCGAGATCTAAAAAAGTACAATACGTCAAAACGGGCAATACTACTGGGCTGAGAACTGCCGAGATAATTTGTGAGAGAAAACGGAGAGCAATTTTCATACGTTCTTGTCTCGTCTGTGGAAAAATAATGTGAGCTTATCACACAACAAACCGAATTAGGTTTTCTGTTCATCGCGCCGGAACGGGCGTACAATCAAGCGTGTACCTCGGTCGTAGCTGATGTAATTCCAAATCCAGTTTATCATCACCACCAATTTATTGCGAAATCCAACGAGCATGAGCAAATGCAAACCTAGCCACATCACCCACGCAATCCAGCCTGTGAAGCGGAGCTTGGCAACATCCACCACAGCGCGATTGCGTCCCACTGTTGCCATTGAACCTTTATCAAAATAGCGAAATGCTTCCGGTGCTTGGTGTTTCGTCATGCGCAAGATATTTTTTGCTAAAAGTTGTCCTTGCTGCATTGCTACTGGAGCGACCATCGGATGCCCGTTTGGATAGCGTTCATCCGTGTTTGGCATAGCCGCAACGTCGCCAATGGCGTAGATATTGCCGTAGCCATCCACGCGATTGTATTCATCCACCTTCATACGATTGCCGCGCACAATACTTTCTTTCGCAACGCCCTCCACGCCTTGTCCCACAACGCCTGCCGCCCAAATAAGCGTCTTTGCAGCAATCGCCGAACCGTCTTGCAAATGAATCGTCGCGCCGTCGTAATCTTTCACCGCCGCGCCCAGAAGCACGTTTACGCCCATTTCTTGCAGCGATTCGACCGCATTTATGCCAGAGCCGTCGGACATGCCGTTCAACAAGCGCGGCGTGGCTTCAAGCAGAAAGACGCGCATAAGGCGTAAATCCAACTCTGGGAAG
The DNA here is from genome assembly GCA_013298775.1 of Ignavibacteria bacterium. GTDB lineage: Bacteria > Bacteroidota > Ignavibacteria > Kapaibacteriales > UBA4661 > PH2015. The sequence goes on from JAAFIV010000006.1 coordinate 158,381, forward strand.
TCGTGCGGCAAAACGTGTTTTTTCAATTCCGCCAGTGCGCCCGCCGTTTCTACGCCCGTCGGTCCGCCACCAACGACCACGAAGGTCATCAGTTCTTGGCGTTGTTTTTGGTCGGGTGTGAGTGTAGCGGCTTCAAAGGCTTGTAGAATCACGCTTCGGAGGTTCAATGCTTCTGAAACTGTTTTCATGGGCATTGCATTTTCGGCAACGCTTTTCATGCCGAAAAAGTTGGTCGTGCTGCCTGTTGCAAACACAAGATAATCGTAAGAAAGCTCACCAATGCTTGTTTCCAACAGATTCTTTTCTGGCACAACGCGCAGAACCTCACCCCATCGAAAGAAGACATTTTTGCTGCGCTTGAAAACTTTGCGGAGCGGAAAAGCAATCGAATCTGGCTCCAAACCTGCCGTCGAGACTTGATAAAGCAAGGGCTGAAAGGTATGAAAATTATTGCGGTCGAAGAGAACCACTTGTACCGCTTCGCCGTTCAGAGCGCGTGCAAGCTGGATTCCACCAAAACCACCACCAACAATCACGATGCGAGGTTTATCGGAAGAAGGAATGTTCATAGTGTGTGTCCTGAATAAATTCTTTTCAATATGCCTGAAGGCAAGATTTTATCAAGCATTGAGGTCTGTTTTTTACTTTTCACGCTTTGAAGAACAATCTCCTGCAAGCAAGATATAATCTCGCATTGCAGCTTTTTTCTTCGTAGGGTCAGCAAAGAGTTTTATTCAAATACCTACTGAATCACCTTTGCAACCCGCAATAAATCTGCTGTGAGGTCTTGTTTTTGCGTTTTCATCAGTGCCATATTCACATACACTTTTGGTTTGCCGCCTTCCGCGCCAATTCCCACTGCTACTTTACCCGTTTCTACCATAGCGGGGATGCCCGTCATGGTCAAGATTTTCCGCTCATCGCAGATTTTTTGAATAGCTTCGGCTCCGGGCGCAACATAGACAGCATCTGCCTCGCCGAGCGATTTTAAGGCTTGGTCGAGTTTCATCGCCGTAACGGGAATACCAATTTCAGTGAAGGCTTTTTGCGCCGCATCTTTCACGCTTGCCGATGCGTCGGTGAAGACAATCACCACTTTGGGTGTGGGATTATTTTGGAAATTGCGATTAAAGGAAAACATCTTTTTGAGCAATGCAACGTGAATACGCACAGGGATAGGCATATCCTGCGCATGCAGCACAGAAGCGGGTGCAAGAGCAAAAAGCGCAATCATGCACAAGAGGATGCTAGTACGCCAAGACGCACAGACAGGAGCCTCTGCGCTACGTGCAGAAGCTGATTTCGGTAGCACAGACACTCTTATCTGTGCCTTGCGTTGCGCATCGTGCTGTGCCTCGCGCTGCGCGTTGTGGAATACTTTTGAGAAATGAGTAATCATTGTGGTCGTGGTAATTTTGAGTACGAAATTCATAACAATATTTGCCCCTTTCGATGTAATTAGTTCCAAGAAAGTTTATACGCCGCACGGAAGACAATCTCGCGTCCGGGACCCGGAAGCACTTGATTTCCTGCGTTGTAGGGCTGAATAAAGTCGTAATTCGCTCCCAAAATATCATACATTCCCACGCCCAGCTCCAAGCCTTGTACCGAGAAGGCTTCACGCCATTGCACAAACGCATTCAGCAGCACTTTTGCATCGTAGCGACGGTAGGTTGCATTGCCGTTTGCGTCGGTGCCAGCGTAGCCAAAGCGTTCGCTGAGGAAAATGCCCGAAGGATTGAGGGAAAGATTATCATTGAAAAGCCGGAAGCCCGCATTCACCGTCGCTTTGTGCTGCGCAAATCCAAGCAAAATATCGTCGCGCCCTTGTACAGCGTACTCTGGCACTTGATTATCGCTAATGCGTGCAAAGGAATAATTCACATTCACAAAGCCCCAGAAATCTTTCACCGAATACTCTACTTCAAAGCCAGTAGAGCCAGTGCGCGGGTAATTGAAATAGCTTTCCTGACCGTTTACAGTGGTGAATACAATCGGATTTGCAATCGAAACCGTGAAAAGATTTGCCGATAGAATCTGGTTGTAGCTCAATTGGTAGCCAAGTTGCAATTCAAGCGCGGTCGTAATTTCAGGACGAACACCAGCATTGATGCGGATATTCTCAATTGTAGGAGCGCGGAAATTTTGTCCGAAGAGAAGTTTTGCATTAAAATCACCTAGCACTTTTGTCAAGCCAATCCACGGCACGGCTGCAAGCGGCACCGCGCTGTACTTGTCCACGCGAATACCAGCGTTTACGTTCACAATCGGATTCGTCCACAAGCCTTGCACATAGCCGCCGATGTTGTTGTAGCTCACGGTATTGCTTCCGCGCAGCACCATTCCTTGATTGTCGAACACTCTCTGAAACAAGCCTCCAAGCGGTGTTCGAGGCGCAGCAACAGCATTATCTAAAAATCCTTCCACGCCAACGGTCATAAACAAGTTTTTCACAATATCACCTGAAAGCGTGAGGCTGCCGAGCGCACGAGTAGCGGTTTTATCGAAAAATGCACCTACCCATGGGCTGTTGTCATCGAGTGTTGCGGGGTCGTTGAATTGCCAAGGTGTTTGCTGAAGATAGCTGAGACGCGGCGTGAGGACAAGCGTTTCGGTGAGACGGATGTCGTATTGAGCATCAATACCGAGCGAGGTGAAATTATTATTTACGGGCTTATCGCCAATGGTTGTACCGTAGCCTGTCCATGTTGTGGAATGATAACGGTCGTAGAAAGCGCGTAGTTTCAAGCCTTGCCATGTGATTCCCACATTCAGATTCAGAGGTAACAACGTTTGTCTGCCAAACATTGGAAGAGGCATGCTATCTGCCGAGAGCATTGTGCGGTCGCTGCGGCTTGCTTGCCCGATGAAGGCAGAAGCGGAAACGGAAACATCACCAAACTTTTTCCCAAAAGCAAGTGTGCCATTTGTGCGCCCAAGCCCGCCTTGCATCACGCCTCCAAAGCCACTCAGCATAAGACCATCCATATCTTCGGCTTTGCGCGTGATGATATTGATAACAGCAAGTTCGGCATAACCGCCATAAAAAGAGGAGCCAGGACCGCGTATAATCTCAATGCGCTCAATAATATCGAGCGGAAAATTATTCCCAAGCGGCGCGTTTGCGTAGAGAATTTCGTTCAATTGAATACCATCCAACAGGAATAAAATTTTTCCCTCGAATCCCCACAAGCCGCGTGTTCCCATGCCTGTTGCGCCGTTTACATCTTGTCCAAATTCAAAACCTGGCACAAGACGTAGCACGTCAATCAGGTCGCGTGCGCCAGAACGCACGATTTCATCCCGTTTGATGAGCGTTACTGTTCCCGGAATATCTTTTTTTGCAAGCGGTTTCCGCGAAGCGACTTGCAGCACATCCAAGTCGAGAAGCTGGTCGAAGCTGAGTTTGTCGAGTTCTTGCATGGAAAGCTCTTCGGCATCTTGCGCATACAGCGCGGGCGCGATGCCTTCTCCCAGAAGGCTCCCCAGCACAAGGCAGCAGACAAGCGCGAATCTCCAACAAACACTGCACGAAAGAGAAAAATGGAGCATAAATATCATAAAAGAATTGGGTGAGAAAGTTTTAGACAAAAAGGAAAAAAGATATTCAGAAACACAACACGCCGCGAATATAGCACTTTCCAAAGCCTTGAGCAATACTTCATGCGTACATTTCCGTATCGTAATTTCTTGCGCACAATTTTGTGAACTTTGCGTAGATTTGCCTTCTCTATCGTTCTGTATCGTTGCAGAAATTACGTGCAAATATCACATCTTGGTATCGTTTCTCGCGCGATATGTTGTTCGGCAAATTAAGCATTTTTTTACTTATTCTTTTTTCTCATGGCACGAGTTCTCATCACGGGTGGCGCAGGTTTTCTGGGGTCGCACCTTTGCGAGCGGTTTTTACGCGAAGGCTACGACGTTGTATGTATGGACAATTTTATCACCGGAAACCCTGATAATATCGCGCATCTGATTGGCAATCCCAAATTTCAATTCATCAAACACGATGTTACCGAATACATCTATCTCGCCGGAGAGCTAGACCACATCTTGCATTTCGCCTCACCCGCCTCGCCGATTGACTACATGAAAGTTCCCATTCAAACGCTGAAAGTTGGCTCGCTGGGAACGCATAAGGCATTGGGGCTGGCAAAGGCGAAACAGGCGCGATTCCTCATTGCCAGCACGAGTGAAGTCTATGGCGACCCGCTTGTTCACCCGCAAGAAGAATCGTATTGGGGCAATGTAAACCCAATCGGCGTGCGCGGCGTGTACGACGAAGCAAAGCGTTTCTCGGAAGCAATGACGATGGCGTATCACCGCTATCACGGCGTAGAAACGCGTATTCTTCGCATTTTCAACACCTACGGACCGAGAATGCGCATCGAAGACGGACGCGCTATTCCCGCCTTCCTCTCACAAGCCTTGCGCGGCGAGCCGATGACCGTCTTCGGAGACGGCTCCCAGACACGCTCGGTGTGCTATGTGGATGACTTGGTGGAAGGAATTTATCGTTTGCTTCTCTCCAACGAAACTGAACCCGTAAACATCGGCAACCCTGATGAAATCACGATGCTTCAGCTCGCGCAGGAAATCAAGGAAATAACTGGCTCGAAGAGTGAAATTGTGTTCAAACCGTTGCCGCAGGACGACCCAAAAATCCGCCAGCCCAATATCGAAAAAGCAAAACGTGTGCTGGGCTGGGAGCCTCGTGTCCACAGGAGCGAAGGCTTGGTCAAGACAATGGAATATTTCAAAAAAGCGATGGGAATTGCGTAAATAGTCAAAGTATGAGACTCTCGGTATGAGACTCTCGCTTTTCTCAGTATCTTGAAAAAGTTTTGCAGCAATGCTTCGACAGGCTCAGTATCCGGATTGATACAGTCTTCGCACTGGGCTTGTTGAAGGGCAGGGCTGTTAAGTTCCCTCCTCACGAAGCCCTCACCCAACCCTCTCCCAGAGGGAGAGGGCTTTGAAAATCCCTTCAAATCTACCCTCGCCCTTTGGGAGAGGGTCTCGCGCAGCGAGGGGTGAGAGCAAAATCGCTAGCACTTAACAGCCCTGTTGTTGAAGGGCTACTGCTTCACACAACCAATTTTGCGACAGTCCCATGAACCCCAATCTTTCGCGTAACTTTTCCCGCACTTACAGATTCTTCTTGATGGAGCAATGCCACCACCATTGAACCACTTACTTGACGTTTTTCGTTGTACGCTTCCATCCAACCACCATGCGCTCTCTACCGCTTTTTCGCTGTATTTTTCTTGCAATGATACTCGTTTGCTGCTTGCTCCTAGAGCAGGAAAAGCTCTCGGCGCAGCCAGCAGCCTCACGCAACGACAACACACGTTCCTCACGCGGCAAGGATTTTTATCTCTGCTTTCCGCCAAATTTCCATGAGCAGGTCAATCGCGATAGTGCGAATACACGCGATTCGCTCTACATCTACATCACGTGCGATAAGGTTGCATCAGGCACCATCACCTATCGCAATCGCCGCGCTGAAAGATTCACTCAATCCTTCACCATCACCGACCCCAGACAGTTCTTCATTTTTGGTGTTTCGTATGACGACATTGAGCTAGAAGGCTTCAATTCTGGCGGTTCTCGGACGACGAGTATTCAAAATGAAACGCCCGCGCCGCAAACTTTTCGTATTCAATCCAATGAAGATGTAACGGTGTACGCGCTCAACCAAGCCCGTTTCACCAGCGATGCAATGCTCGTTCTGCCTGTTCCTGCGCTGGGACGCGAATACGTGATAATGGCGTACAACAGCGATGGAAGCGGCTTACCCTTCAATATGCGCCCCGATAGCGACACACCTTCGCAGTTTGCCGTCGTCGCAACGGAGGATAACACGGAAATCACCGTTACGCCGCGTGTGCCGACCTATCCGCCAAATTCTATCCTGATGCTCTCTACAAACGGCACCGTACCTGTGCAACGAGCGATTTTGAATCGTGGCGATGCATATTTGGTGCAAGCCGATACGCGCATTCTTGGCGGCACTTCCGACCTCACAGGCTCTCGCGTCCGCGCCACGAAACCGATTGCAGTTTTTTCGGGGCATCAGCGCACAGTCCTGCCTATTACCTTACGCGCCGAGCTAAGTTCGCGTGATTGCTTGCTTGAGCAGCTTCCGAGCTTGGAAACATGGGGAAAAAGTGTTTTCGTTGTTCCACATCAGCAACCCTCCGAACAAGCCGTGATTGGCACAGACCTGTACCGTGTTTTAGCGGCATATAACGGGACAATTATTCGCTTAAATGGTGTTGTGATTGATACCCTGAACGCAGGAGAATTCCTTGAGCGGCAGCTTCTTTCCCCCGTGTGGATTACCGCTAACGACCAAATTCTCGTTGCGCAATTCAAAAAATCCTCCAATATACGTGGCACTGGTGTTCTGGGCGGCGGCGGCACAGGCGCACAGCTTATCGGCGACCCCTTTATGATGATTATTCCCACCGAAGAGCAATACGACAAAAGCTACCGTTTTATCAATGTTTCCAACCGCGACAATGTGCGTGGCGGAGCATTTTTCATTGAGCATTTTGTTACGATTGTCAGCTCTACAAGCGGCATCAGTTCATTGCGCGTGGATGAACAATTGGTAAATCCAGCCGCATTTCGACCAATCGTAAATTCTGGTTTTGTCTATGCAAACTTTGCCGTCAGCGCAGGCGTACACACGGCTCGGGGCGATTCTACCTTCGGTTTGTACGTGTATGGCTACGGCGCGGCAAATTCCTACGGGTACATCGGCGGTGGGAAATTGCGCGTCATTGCGCCCGACCGCGACGCACCCGAACTTGTCCTCACCCCGCGTTGTTTCGGGCTTTCTGGTACCGTGCTGGACACGCTCATCACCGATTCTCGCCTTGAGCGCGTGCAGGTGCAGCCTTCCACGCAAGGAAATATCAGCATTCAAGGAAATGTGCAAATTCAATTGGAACAATTTCGCCCCTTTGCTGATTCTGTGCGCTTTCAAGCACAGCTCATCAATATCTTTCAGGATGGCAGCCTGCGTCTGGAGGCAAAAGATTCTATCGGCTTTGTCACCACGCGCACATTGCCTATCTACGGCTTCACGGTGGGTTTACAAGGGCAAGGCAGCACAAATCCCGCGCCGCAACTACGTTTCGAGCTTCCCACAGGTAGCACCCGCATCTTTTCGTTGGTGCTGAACAATTACGGAGCGACCGCACAGACCGTTACTGCGCTCCGCTTTGCGCAATCAAATCTTCAGCTCAATACGCAAATGAGGCAGGGAATCCGCATGAATAGGACGTTTCCAATTGTTCTTGCGGCGGGCGCAAGCGATACCGTGCGCTTTAGCTATACGAACCGTCAAGATGGCGTATTTACGGACACGGTAAGCATTGTCACCACCTGCGCCACACGCGAAGTGGCGGTGATAACTCTTCGCACAACAGCCGACCGCACCGCGCCAAATCTCGGCGTGAACGCGGATGCGTGTCGTCAGAATTTCCGCGTGGAAGCATTGGAAACAGGCGTGTTGTCGTCGGGGATAGCCGCTCTCAGCGCACAAAATCTGGTAAATTGTACGTTTCGGATTGATTCTTTCGGTGTGGAGCGCAGTTTGGCGCAGCTTCGTGTGCTAAATCCCAGACAGGATGCCATCTACACGCTACAAGTCCGCGACTCATCAGGAAATACGCGCACGGTAACCGATACCATTCCAGGCTTTACGCTAGAAGCCATCGGTGAGCGCGGGCGGCTTGGGCAATTTGGCGAAAGGCTGATTGGCAGCACCAATGCGTGCCTCACGATTCGATATCGCAATTATGGTCTCAGACCATTTCGTTTTGAAAGTATTTCTCCACGCGAAAACCGTTTCTTTTCTACACCTCAGGCGCAGTTTCCACTTGAAATTCCGAGTGGCGAATCGCGCACGGTGCAGGTATGTTTTGCCCCAACTGAACGCCAGAACTACCGCGACAGCCTGATTCTGACGGGAAATTGTGTCGGCGATACCATTCTGCTGGAAGGTGCGGGCATATCGCCTGACCGCTTCGCGCTTTCACGCTGCGACGTACCATTGCGCCTCAGAACACTCTCTACACCAAATACGCTTGCCGTGCTGAACAGCGCACCAAATCCCGCTTCCGATAAAGTTTCCCTCAGTATTTCCGTCAGCGAAGCAACTGTGCTGGGTATAAGCATTTTTGCCTCCAACGGCACTGCTATTCGACATTTCACCGAAACAAATGTACCAGAAGGCGTATCTACACTCGAATTTGACACCTCCGACCTTGAGCAAGGCGTGTATTTCTGCGCTGTTCAGGCAGGTGCGAAACGCGTGATGCGGCAGATTGTGGTGGTGCGCTAGGGAAAACAATTACAAAAATCCCCTGTACACGATAAAAGTCCTGAAAGGCACGTGAAATCAGGCTTCAGTGACACAGATAAGAATGTCTGTGCCGCTATGAAAGGAGTTTCGTTGTGTACCAAGACAAACATCATTCAAAAAAACATGCTCGAACCCTCACAAATACTTGCCTCCGCGCAAGCCGAACATTCCCGGATGGTGGATTTCCGCCGCGCTTTGCACCAAAATCCTGAACTCTCCTTTCAAGAATTTGAGACCAGCGCATTTATTCAAGCGCGGCTCGGCGAATTACAGGTGCCGTTTCAAATAATGGCGCAAACAGGCGTTGTTGCAAGGATTGGTGCGGGTGAGCGGTGCGTCGCGCTTCGTGCGGATATTGACGCGCTGCCAATTCAGGAAGAATCGGGCGTGGCATTTCATTCCAAAAAGCAAGGTTTGATGCACGCTTGCGGACATGATGCGCACACTGCCATGCTCTTGGGCGCAGCCGCGATGCTAAAAGCACGAGAGGCAGAGATTACGGCGTTGAACGGCACAATAAAGCTGATATTTCAGCCAGGTGAGGAAATGTCCCCCGGAGGCGCATCATTGCTCATCAAAGAAGGTGTTCTTACGAATCCGCGCCCAGAAGTAATTTTCGGTCAGCACGTCAATCCCGATGCAACCGTTGGTACGACAGCATTTGTGGGCGGTACGATGATGGCAGCAACCGACGAACTCTATTGGACAATTCATGGAAAAAGCGGACACGCCGCGCAGCCGCACAACGCCAGCGACCCCGTTCTCATGGCGGCGCATCTCATTACGCAGCTTCAAACCGTGATTTCACGCCGCTTGAATCCCTTTCAATCAGGCGTGTTGTCCATCTGCACCGTGCATGGCGGCATGGCAAATAACGTCATTCCTGATGTGGTCGAACTTTCGGGGACGCTCCGCTCAATGAATCAAGAATGGCGTGAATACGCACTTCAGGCTATCGCCGAGCATTCACGCGCCCTCTGCGCCTCGCCGTTGTATGGCAGTGGTAATGGCGAAAATTATTGCGAATTCAAGCCCGTGCGCGGCTATCCGCCACTCGTGAACAACTCTGCAAGTACGGAGTTTGCTCGCTTGAGCGCGGAACAGCTTTTGGGAAAAACTCAGGTAGAAGATTTTGAACCAAAAATGTGGGGCGAAGATTTTGCGTACTACACGCATGAAATTCCCGGAACATTTTGGATGCTCGGCATACGTCCCGACGGCATGAATACTATTCCGGGCTTACACAATTCAAAATTTATTTTGGATGAAAACGCACTCCCCGTTGGTGCTGCAATGCTGGTCAATGCTGCGCTTTCGTGGTTGCAACGCGGGTAATTTTTGCGCAGACAAGAGTATTACGCAATACTCATCAATACTGGCTTCGGTAGCACAGACACGCCTGTCTGTGCCGCTCGGACGATGTTACTCCTGCTTACTCTGCATTTCCTTAATCCGGCACACAGGCGCGAAGCTACAAAAGTCGCAATGGCGCGGGGAGTACGGCTCGGCGTTGAATGTGCCAGCGCGAATGCTCTCCGCATAGCTGGCGGCTTGCTGTACGGCGGTATCCATCATTTCCCGCATTTCTGCGCGGTCTTGCACAAATTCCGAACTCCGATTTTTCCCCTTTGCAAGCGGCGAATCTTTGGGCAACATCACAAACGAATGCGTTTCCGCGTCCTTGTGCGCTTGGCTGGGCTTGGGCGACAGTACGTAATACACGCCGCCAGAAGCCTCCGCATCCAGTCCGTAGGCGGAACGCAGCAGTTCTTCGGTCGCGGCGGCATAGAGCGGCATTTGCAACGAAAGCCCTTCGCGGATGTCTTTGTTGGAGGAAACATTCGCGCCGCTTTTGTAGTCGCCAATCAAGAATTCATGAGGTGTTCCGTCGTCATCGAAAGCAAGTTCAATACGGTCAATTTTTCCATGCAAACGTAGGTTTTCTGCCAATTCCACATTGCCGAGTACGCTTTTCACTTCACCAAAGGCAAATTCCACCAGCGCAGGCGCGTAGCCCCAGCCTTCCTGAACACGCTGCAATTCGCTTTCCAGCCACACATCTAACTTGCCAGAACGCCTGAATTCAAGCGGTTCTTCGGGATTTGTTCCCACCAAACTTTCGCGGTCTAATTCAAAAAACGGATGCTCAAAGCGAATGCTCGCAATTTCATCTTCGGCGATTTTGTGCAACCGTGAGCGATATTCCTCGCTTCGCGCGGGGTCGAGCAAAATCGGGATGAGTTCTGGCAAGCCTTCTTTGAGCGGCTTCAGCACAGGCATATTGCCATTTTTTTCGGGTGTTGCCTTCGCTTCCTCGCGGCATTCCTGATAAAATTTGTACAAAATCGTATGCAAGAGCGAACCACTTTCAAGCGGCGACAACGACGATTCAAACTGCTGAATCTCGCGTAAACGCAGGGATTTCGAGGCAAAAAACTGATACGCGCACTTTGCGTATTGCTCCAGCGCGGAAATGGAATACACGGACTTGCCAAGATTACCAGCATCCACGCGGTTTTCAGGCGTTTCACCTTTTTCTTCGTATTCTAATCGTGCCGCCAAATAGACCGCAACGCGCTCCAATGCTTGCTTGGCAGTCTCGCTTGGTAAAATGTCGGTGTATTGCTGGAGTATTGAACTTTGCAAAAATTCTTGCGGATTCGAGCGAAATGCTTCCACAAAAGAAAGGGCTGCATGGCGCACCGTTTCTTCTTCGGAGGCAAGTGCGTGGAAATACGGCAGCACCGTCGCAGTGGCACGTTCACCCTCAAGACCAGCGTTTACGCCATTTGCAAAGATTTTTCCTGCGCCTGTGAGCGATGTAATTTTCAAAAGTGCATCCACAAACGGCGAGCGCGTGTAGTTGTCGCCTTTGTCGGTGCGCTCTGGATAGGTTATAAACACTCGCTTTGAGCCATCTTCGGTGCGCACGGCGTTGTTCATCAAGGCTTGGTAAAATTGAATCCGCTCGCGGCGCAAAAAACGGTCTTCGGAATCCAGCAACTCCTTACCCAGAAAGGTCTCTGGCACATAGCTCATGGGAAATTCGCCATCCACCGCGCCACACATGACGGTGAGGCGAAACGGCACACCGCGAATCTGCTCCAGCGACGTGATGGTAACGCCGTAGCCGAGCTTCTCCCGCACCTGATAGCGTCCATTGCGCACGGCAGTCCGAAGGCGTTCGATGTAGTCCGAAAGCGGGCGACGTTTGCCGCCAGAGCGAGATGCTATGCCGCTTCCAGCGTCCGATTCCACATACTTTTCCGAAAGCGGGCGTTTCTGCGCTTTTGCCGCTTCCATAAAGCGTTTGTCGCGCTCGTGCAAAATGGCGGTCATTTCATCAATAATGTCCACGAAGGCAGTGAGGGCGCGGGCATCCTTCTCAATTTCTTCTTCCAAACCCAAAAATTTCGTCATGCGCTTCATGGCGGTATTTTGCTCGGCGGCAGCCTCGAATGCAAGATTTTGTGCGTGTTCGTGGAAGGTGACGATTTGCTCATGCACGCGCAAGGTCGCCAAAAGTTCTTCGGTGATAAATTGGTGAAATTCTTTCGGCGTAAACTCCGTTGTTTCTCGCGGAAAAAGGCTCGTAAGGGCGATAAAATCACGCTTGGCAAGCTCAATTTCCTCAATAAATCGCCGCGTTTCCTGCAACTCATCCGCATCGGCATTTGGGCTATTATTCAGCAAAATTTCTCGCTTCGATAAATACCCCAAACGGCTCTCCATGCGGCGCAACCACTGGCTTTTGCCGTCGCGCCCAAAACGCTGCCCGCCCGTTATGCGCAAGCGTCCCGCAACCGTGAAGAGATTTGCTGCATCCAGCGTGGTTTCTTGCTTCGCGCCACTTCGTGCTGTGCCACTTCGTGCTGTGAGCCGTCGCCCGCGTTCCTTACGCACAAAACGCACGTAGGGGCTTTGCAGAGCGCGGTTCACGTCCGCGCGGCGATAGCCGTAGAGCAGCATATCCAGCACCGCAAAGACCGCCGTAACGACGGGCGATTTCTCCAACGGAAAGCGGTCGGTGATGTTGGCGGGAATGTCGTAGAGAGCGCACATTTCACGGAACAGCCCAGCGTAATCCTCTGCACGGCGCATCACGACACACATTTCGTGGAGCGGCACGTTTTCATTTACGGCGTAGTGGCGCAAGAGTTTGGCAATGTCGCGGACTTCTTCGGAGCGCGTCGGGCTGGAGAGAATACTCACCACCTCGTTCAAACCCGCATGGCGTATATCTTCTTCGGTGTTGAAGAGCCACCTGCGCACGTAGGCAGCTTTGGGCAAATGCTCTTCGCGCTTGTATTCGCGCCATTTGTCGGTATCAAGGTCGGTCGTGAAAGCGGTATAGCGCGGCACAAGCGAGATTTCATCAGCCTTCTGGCTTGCATCAACCTTCATGCCCGTAAAACCTTGCAGATTGGTTACGGTGTCTTGCAGCCCGCCAAAGAGCGGTCCGTTTTTGTCGGAATAGTCAATAATGATGCGGGTTTCAAAGGGTGCGTGGTACATCGCAGCAAGGAAGCGTTCTTCAGGCTTTTTGAATTCGGTAAAGCCATCCAAAAGCAGCATTTGCGCAGCAGGAAAAAGTTCGCGCCAAACTTCCTCAACACCTGTCGTGGTGCGGCTCTGGGTAATTTCATCAATCACCAAATTCAGCAATTTCGGATAATCCGTCAGCGTCGTACCCAACACTTGTTCGTAGGATTCGTACAGCGTGGCAATATCCGCCAAGCGGCGCGGGTCGGTAACGTGTTCGTTCTGCGCTTCCACATCAGCGCGGAGCGATTGAGGCGTGATACCGTCTTCCTTCAAGCCCAAAATGATACTTTGCAAGCGTTCCAGCACCGCAGGAGAAATGGCGTAATCACTGGCTTTGGAGGCACTTTTTGTGCGGTCTTTTTTTGTGCCGCTATTAGTAAAAAAGCTGAGTTTATGCCGCGCAGCATCGGCGGCTTCTTCCATGAGCGCGGCGGTCATTGCCTCCGAGACAAGGCGTGGTGCACGATTGCCTAAAAGTCGCTCGGCGCAGAGTTTCGCAAATTGCTCCAGCGTGTACACGTGCATTTCTGCCGCAACGGGCTTTCCTGTGCGCTTGAACACATCGCGCACAATGAACCGCTTCAGCAAACGCACACGCCGTCCCGTCGGCACAACGAAAATCAAGGATTGAAGTGCATTCCGCGATAAAACTTCCTCCAGAATAGCTTCTGGCGGGGTGGCGAGTTCGGGGCTGTGCGCGTGTTTGCGGTGGTTGTGGAGGACGTACATGGTCTCGGTAGGTATTTTTGTACAGAAATTTGGGTCGCGGCTTTGCGCCATTTCGCATCACTTGTAATTCTTCACCCCGCCGCAAGCTCACGCCGCGCAAAGGCAGCAGCAATGCGGAGTGTGTGCCATTCTGCCTCTGCGTGGAGCATGGCGCGAATATCTTTCAAAAAGGCATCGGGACGGAGGCGCAAGTAATCACGCACTGTCAGGTATAATTCCTCTGCAACGTAGTCCTCACGCCGCAAGGACGCACCTTGCTCTAATGCGCTTTGTATGTGCTGGGCGAGCGTTTCTACCGTTACACGCCGCTTTTCTGCTACTTCTTGCAACGACAGCCCCATTCGCAACAGCTCAATCGAAGTACGTACCGTTGGCGAAAGTGCAAATATATCATTTCCAGTTTTTGCAGCTTCATGGGAAAGAAAACTCTGAACAGTGCTTAAAAACAAGGGCGCGAAGCGCACCACGCACACTTGGCTCAAATGCCGTACCTCACGTTTCATGCTTTCAATATTTTTCGGCAATGCGTTCACGAGCGCGACAAGCGAGGATTCATCTAGCACGGCGTGAGGCGGCACGCGCTCAATGCTGGCAACTTCGGTGCGCAATTTTTGAGCAATGGTGAGTAGCTCTGGATACAAGCATTCATCACGGTTGTAGCCGTCCAGTACGGCGGCAGGTGGCAGGTCTGGTGCGGTTTTCGCGCCTTCGATGGACAGCGCAATTGTGGGGAATTGTCCGCCCGTCGGTACGAGATACCCCGCATTCTGAGCCGTTTCCAGCATTTCTTGTACTTCTTGTTTGGGAAATTCTTTCGCTGCTGCAAAACTCACCAACCGATGCAAGCCGAATTTCCGCACTTTTTCTGCCGATTTCTCCCCCAGTAATACACTCGCCATCACCGCTTTTCCAAAGCGTCCATCCAGCTCTGATGCGGCTCGAAGGACTTGTTGCATGAGAAATCGCTTGCGATGCGAAATCGTTTCCAAGCTGCGCTGTGTGCGCGCTGCCTCGCGGCACGAGGAACACCGCCCGCATCGCGCCTCTACGTCTGCTTCACCGAAATAGGCGAGCAACACATCGCGCTTGCAATCGCTGGTGGTGGCATATTCCTCGACCGCAGAGCGTTTCTGCTCGGCGCGGGTGCGGCGCAGCGTGAGACCTTGCCAATCAATTGGTAATGTTGTGTGCAATTCATCACGACCAATACGCGCCAGAAGCAAGGAAATACCGTCGTTGGAGCCAGGCGGGTTGAATTTCACCAAATGCGCATACTCGAAACCCCGCACCGCTTCTAGGAAATCCTCAATCGGGACGTGATGTTTTCGCCACACATCTTGCACATCAAAAGCGACAGGACGCGAAAAACCTTCGCTGCCAATCAAGCGAGCAAGCGCGTTTAAGGCATTTCGGCGGCGTTCTGGAATGTTATTGTGATATTCGCGCATGCGCTCTCGTGTTCCCAAAAATTGTGCTTGTGCAATGCCACGCTCCCCGCCACGCCGCACAATTCCTGCTCGCTCGAAGAGTGTCAGCACGGCACGTACTTCCGCGCCGAAGACAGTCTGCCCAGCCTGTTGCCCAACAACAGCCGCAATCTGCTCCTCGCTCAATTTCACAGTATTGAATGGTTTTTCCCCACGAGCCGCTTGCACACTATCGTACAGCACATTGTAAATATTGGTAATTAAGTCCGAATCGGGGTAACTGCATTGCAGAAAAAAATCCATCATGCGGCGGTCTTGCGGAGCGTAGAGCATGATGCAGCGAGCCGCTTCGCCATCGCGTCCGGCACGCCCCGCTTCTTGGTAGTACGCTTCCAGACTGAGCGTCAAATCGCAATGCACCACCGCTCGCACGTTTGGCTTGTCCACGCCCATTCCAAAGGCGTTTGTGGCAACAATCACATTCGTGCGATTCTCTGTAAACCGCTCCAATACTGCTCTGCGGTAGGAATCGCTCAAACCCGCGTGATATGGCTCGGCGTGGATGTTGTAATTCCGAAGCGATTGCGTGAACTGCTCCACGCGCTTCCGCGACGCACAATAGACAATCACCGAACCCGCTTCTTTGCTTGTTGTTTCGCGTATTGCTTCGGCACAAATATCGGCAAGACGCGTGGTTTTATCGTGGTCGTGTTCGACGGAATAGGTAAGATTTGGTCGGTCGAAGCCACGAATAAAGCGGTTTGCCTCCATGAGGCGTAATTGTCGTACAACATCGTCCTGCACGTCGGGCGTAGCGGTGGCGGTGAGCGCAATGATGGGCAAACGTCCTAATTCTTCATTGGCGCGAGCAATGGAGAGGTATGCAGGGCGGAAATCGTGTCCCCATTCCGACACGCAATGCGCCTCATCCACCGCGAGAAACGACCATGAAACAAGCTGCGCCTGCTCTTGAAATTGCTTGCTTTCCAAGCGTTCTGGTGCGACGTACACGAGCTTATACTTACCTTCGCGGGCATCCGAAAGGCGGCGGCGAATTTCATCCCAAGAAAGCGCACTATTGATGAAACACGCAGGAACACCCGCTTTCTCCAATGACCGCACTTGGTCTTGCATCAGCGCAATAAGCGGCGAAATCACAAGTGCAGTACCTTCCAACATCAGCGCGGGAAGCTGATAACACAAGGATTTCCCGCCACCAGTCGGCATAACGACAAAGGTATCGTTTAGGCGCGTGATGGATTCAATGATTTCAAGCTGTCCTGCCCGAAAATCGGTGTAGCCAAAATGCTGATGCAGCAAGGTGTGGGCGCGGCGATGAAAGGAAGTGTTCACGGAGAAGGAGAGGTCGGTGTGGTCTGCAAAGCAGGGCTGTTAAGTTCTGTTCCTGTGAAGCCCTCACCCAACCCTCTCCCAGAGGGAGAGGGCTTCAGAAACGGCTCTGTATCTTGCCCTTCTCCTTCTGGGAGAAGGGTTGGGATGAGGGCAAACACGAGAACTTAACAGCCCTGGGTCTGCAAAGGGATAGATAAATACTGGCTTCGGCAGCACAGACACTCCTGTCTGTGCCATTCTCAAACGTCAAGTGGCGCAGACAAGGTGAGAGAAGCCCTCACGTCTGCGCTACCAATTGGAATCACTGTCGCCATGCGGCTTTGCCGATAAGTGGCACAAAACGAAAACCGTGAAATTCCTCTGCGCGAAAGGCTTCCGCGCCCGTGCCAGCATGCTCACGCGTGATGCGATAAATCGTTTGTTCGCGCTGCGAACCGACGGGAATAATCATCCGTCCGCCGACGGCGAGCTGGTGCGCCAAGCCTTCTGGCACATCGGGCGAACCCGCCGTAACGATAATGCCATCAAACGGTGCGGCATCAATCCAGCCAAGCGAACCATCGCCAAAGCGCGTCGTTGCTGGTACGCCGAGCGTGGCAAAACGCGCACGTGTTTCCTCGTACAATTCTTTCACACACTCAATTGTGTAGAGCGCACGAATGCTCATTGCCGCAAGCACGGCAGTCTGGTAGCCGCTTCCAGTACCGATTTCCAGCACTGTGTCTGTCCGTGTTGGCGCGAGAAGTTCGGTCATGTACGCAACGGTGAAAGGCTGGGAAATAGTTTGTCCGAAACCAATTGGCAAAGCAACATTTTCATACGCACGTGGCATGAGAATTTCAGGTACAAAATCTTCGCGGCGCACAGCAGACATTGCCCGCAAAACCGCATCATTGCTAATACCTTTTGCGCGAAGTGTTGCTAAAAGCTCGCTTTTTTGCGCCTCAAGAACGCTGGCTTTGGCGAAATGGGAAACGTGGTCTATCACGGAAATGGAGGATGCGGTACGAAGAAAAGAATAGAGTTTATCTCGAATAAGGTTTTTAGAGTTTTGGAGCAAGGCAGCATGCTGCCTTGTTTAGTAAAAAAGTCTATTCGGAATAAAGTCTAATGTTTAAAATAAAAAAATCGTGAAAGAATGATAAGCCGAATTCTGTCTTTCTGCAAGGAAGGAAGCGGCTTCCAAGCAAAGAGGTGATTATTTATC
The DNA here is from genome assembly GCA_013298775.1 of Ignavibacteria bacterium. Lineage (GTDB taxonomy): Bacteria > Bacteroidota > Ignavibacteria > Kapaibacteriales > UBA4661 > PH2015. The sequence goes on from JAAFIV010000006.1 coordinate 176,022, forward strand.
TTGTGCAGCCTACCCGAATACACCGTTTGTTGAGCTGTGGCTTGCGCCATTGCACGCACAAACATTTACACGAGCCGCATACATACTGCCTTTGCTGACGCATTGGCGGTAGTGCATTCATACTTGGCTTTGCTTCTCGCGGGGTTTACCATGCCACGCCGTGTTACCACGTGTGCGGTAAGCTCTTACCTCACCATTTCACCCTTACCGGCAGCACAAATTTCTTTGCTTTGCAGGCGGTATCTTTCTGTTGCACTTTCCATCGGCTTGCTGTGCGCGGCTTCATCGCTTCGTTCCGCGCACTGCTTACCGTCCGACCGTTAGTCGGCGCGATGCTCTTTGAAGTTCGGACTTTCCTCACCGAGTTTACTTTTCAGCAAACGCAGCGCAATCACCTATTCTTCCACGATTTGATTTGCAAAGAACGTCTATTCAAAAAACGAAAATTCTCAATAATTTCGGTTAAAAAAAATCAACAATCAAGTAGTGGCACAGACATTCTTGTCTGTGAGTGTTAGAGCAGGTTTCAAGCGACAAACACAGACAAGAATGTCTGTGCCACTTGATGTTTTTTTTGCCTGCACCATGCTGTATTTCCAACTACATCCGACAAGAACCAAAGTGCAAGGGAATGCGAGAGAATTTTATATCATAACAGCCTACATCACGCATCAGAGCTTAAACCACGGCAAATTTGCCCGCATGAATTTCTGAATATAATTTGCTGGTTCTTTCACATCGCCGAAATGCAGCTTGAGCGTGTAATCCCCAATTTCATCAGGCGTGATGCTGGTTGGCGCGACGGGACGTTTGTTTTGGCGTGTGGCAATTTCCGCAATAAATAATTCATACACTTTCACGTTAAACGGCTTCATTTCTTGGCTGAGAGCTTCTGCCATTTTTAGTTGTGCCGTTCCCGCCACAGCAATGACCTCTGCCGAGCGCACTGGCACTACGCCGCCCGGACCGCCAATCAAGATGTATGTTCCTGCTTTTTCTTCTTTCATCGCGGGCAGCACCGCGCGAGACAAGTAAAAATGCGGGTCGAGGTTGTTTATCATCACGTTGTGCCATTCGTCGTTGCTCATGTCGGTCAGCGATTTTCCTTGCCACCAGCCGCCCAGCGAAGCCACACACATATCAATTCTACCATGCTCTTCCAATACTGCACGCACAAATTCTTGCGCTCCATTGAAGGTGCCGATGTTTGCTTGATATGGCACGAGATTTCCCGTTGCAACATCGCTGACGTAGCCTTGCAAAGAATCAAGGCGATTCAGCGTCCGCGAGGGAACAATCACGGTCGCGCCCTCACGCAAATGTGCTTTAACAATGCCCTCGCCGATACTACCTGCGCCGCCGGCGACAATCGTTACTTTTTTGTTGAGTTTCATCGGTAATGCTTGGGAATGATTGGAAAATGGTGGTTATTTTCACTCTTCCTGTCGGGCGGCTGTTATCACAAGAGCAGTAGCCGTCCGGCGGGTGATGTGCAAGCGACTCACCCGCCGGAGGGCAGCGTTTCTGCACTCCTCAGCCGCTTGGGCGGGTATTTTCTGTTCTTAATGCGTCGAAATGCCATACTTTTCCAACATCCGATAGAACGTCGCACGCCCGATTTCAAGCCTATGCGCCGCTTCTTGGATGTTCCCTCCAGTGGTTTCGAGCGCGTTGCGAATTGCCTGTTCTTTTACTTTGTCGAGCGGGATAATTTCTCCCGTTGCTGATGAAAAATGTATCGTCGGAGGCTCATTTGGTGCGGGTGGTGGGAGTTCGATGTCGCCTGTTAAAAGCTGTAATTCTTCTTCGGTAATCATTTTTGTTTCGCACAATACCACTGCGCGTTCAATTGTATTTTCCAATTCCCGCACATTTCCTTGCCAATGATAATGCGCCAAAATGCGCAATGCCTTCGGACTGAAGCTCCGTGCGGGCTGGTCGTAGCGCATGGAGTATTTTTCCAAGAAATATTGCGCTAGCGCAGGAATATCTTCCTTGCGGTCGCGGAGCGGCGGGAGTTTCACGGGAAAAGTGGCAAGGCGATAGTATAAATCTTCGCGGAACGTACCGTTTCGTGCGGCTTCCAAGAGATTGCGGTGTGTTGCCGAGACAATGCGCACGTCTGCATGTAAGAGTTCTGTTCCGCCGACGCGCTCAAAGTTTTTTGTCTGCAAGACGCGCAGGAGCTTGGCTTGGAGGCTGAGGTCGAGTTCGCCGATTTCATCCAGAAAGAGCGTACCGCCATTTGCTTGCTCGAAACGCCCGATTTTACGCTGCACCGCGCCCGTGAACGCGCCGCGCTCATGTCCAAAAAGCTCGCTTTCTAAGAGGTCTTTGGGAATAGACGCACAGTTCACCGCCACAAACGGACCTTTGCTGCGCCGCCCTTCGTGGAGTGCCTGCGCAATGAGTTCCTTGCCTGTTCCCGTTTCGCCTTGAATCAGCACGGAAATATCGGTGTTCTGCGCTTTTTTGACGAGCTTAAAGACGCTCTGCATCGTATCGCTGACGGAAATGATATTGCTAAAGCGAATACGCTCGGTGGATTCATCCGAGAGTTTGCGGACTTCATTCGTGAGGGCGAAGACGTGAAGGGCGTTGCGAAGCGTGATTTCGAGCTTCGTGAGGTCGAGCGGTTTTTGCAAATAATCAAACGCGCCGAGCTTAATTGTTTCAACGGCAATATCAATGCGCCCTTGTCCAGAGAGCATCACGGCTGGGATTTCGGGGAATCGCGTTTTGCATTCCTTTAAAATTTCTACGCCACTCATGCCTGGCAGCATAATGTCGAAAATGAACAAGGATGGCTCTTCGCCGCTTGAAAGCGCACTTACGAGGTCTTCGCCGCTTCCAAAAACGCGGACGTTGTAGCCCCACGAGCTGCAATTATGCTCAAGGAGCAGTTGGAGATTAGCTTCGTCTTCAACGATGAAAATAGTGTGCATAGATACGTTTGGTGTGAGGAATCAAGGTGTGCGTGGAATGGAATAGAATGCCTTCCCGCAAAGGGCAAATATACGCCTTTTCCGCCGTACAGCAAGGCTTTTAGCGCACAGGAGCAGGGTAACTCTGGTAGGTCTTGTCTCGTCGGGCGGCTGTTATCACAAGTACAGTAGCCGTCCGGCGAGTGCTGTGCAAGCGACTCACCCGTCGGACGGCAGCGTTAATGCACTCCTCAGCCGCTTGGGCGGGTGGCATTTGACCAGCTACAAAACTGGCATAAAAACAGATGTTATTCGCACTTCTTACTCCCGAAAATGCAAGTATTCATGCCAGAATTTGAAGAGTTCCCACGTCGCATGAACGTCGCGCATACAGTATTCGGCAATCTCCTTGATGCGCCCTTCGGCGTAGTATTCCGCTACATTTCCGCCATGTACGCCTTCGGATTTTGGCGAAGGAATACCGAAAGCGCGGGCGTAAAAATCGAAGTTGTACCGGCGCGTCGCACCGCTATTGTTCGCGCTGCCAGGGGCATAGAAGTTCAGTTCTTTGGATAAATCAATATGTTTCGAGCGTTCCCAAGGTTTTTCGTTGCAGAGATGCCGCGAGGGGCGAATCCGCCGCGCAACTGAACGAATCATGAGAAATGGTGCATCGAAATCGCGCCCATTGAAGCTGACGATATGCGCGTTGTCATAGTATTCGTTCAGCATTTTCCAGAAGGACTGCAAAAGGGTTGTTTCGTCCGAAAGTGCAGCCGTGATACCGTTTGCAAGCTCCACGCGCTTAATTTTTCCCGTTTCCATTGTTTCATCCAGCATAAATGCGCCCTGCCGAATGCACTCCGCTTCCTGCCCCTGATTCCACTGCATCACCACGATACCAATACATGCAATCTTTGCCGAGAGCGGCGCGAGCGCGAATTCACGAACTTTTTTCGCACGGTCTTCGTCGGTTGCTGCGCCGCGCAAGAGGTATTCTTGCTGGGCTTCATCAAAGATTTCAAGCGGCATTCCGACAGTTTCAATGTCGAAAATGAAGAAGTAGGGAAATTTCATAATGGCGATGTGATACAATGAATGGTGTGGGTAAGGAATGCTCACAAATACATGCTCGAAGTCACTAGTGCTTTGTTTATTTAATTTTTACATTTTCATAATGTCGGACAAAGACCTCACGTGCATGATACTCAGTGAATTTCCACTGAATCATCACCTTGTTTTGATTACGGTCTTGGAAGTATTGCAGCGAAGCAGCAACAAAATCATTGAGTCCATTCCATCGCTGATTGGTACATTGGCGTGCGTAGGCTGAAAATTCTAACTCCGCCATATTCAGCCATGAAGCGTGGGTTGGCGTATAGTGCCATGTAAAACGGTGCGAAAGATGCAAGGCTGCTTCGGCATCAAAGACTTTGTAGAACGATGCTCCTTCATGGATGTTGAGGTTGTCTTGTACCACTTCAATGGTTTCCGCATCGGGGTATTGCGCGGCGAGGGCAGCCATGAAATGGCTGTATTCTTGTGCGCGACGGCGGCGACGGATATGGACAAAGCGTTGTCCTGTATCCATGTTATACGCCAAGAATACATGAACAATGCCATGCCGCTCATACTCATACTGTTGGTCGTGTCCTAAAAGTGTTGCTTTCGAGTATTGATGCGGTATATGTAGAGTTTTATGACCGCATCGTGCATAATTTCTGACTTTGAGAAGCAAATGGTACGTCGATTGAGCCGCTTTAGATGTGTC
>JAAFIV010000060.1 GCA_013298775.1 Ignavibacteria bacterium
TTCGGCGCGGCGAACAGGGCTTTGCTGTGCGCAGTATCGGCGCGATTCGCAGCAAAAGCGACATTATGAATGTGCTGCTCACCCAGCAAAATGGCGTTGCGGTCTTCATTCGTGATGTGGCGACGGTGGAAGAATATCCGCTGCCCGCAAACGGGATTTTGGGCTATGTGCTGCAAAGCGATACGGCACGGGACGAGTCTGCATCAGGCATTCAGGGCTTGATTGCCATGCGGCGCGGCGAGAATCCATCGGATGTGGTAAAGGGCTTGGAAGAGCGCGTGAAGGAAATCAACGAGCGGATTTTGCCCAAAGGTGTGCATTTGCGCATCACTTACGACCGCAGCGACCTTGTGAATTACACGCTCGAAACCGTTACGCACACGCTGTTTGAGGGTTTTTCGATTGTGATTATTGTGTTGGTGTTCTTCATCGGCAGTGTTCGTGCGGCGTTGGTGGTTGCCACCACGATTCCGATTTCGCTGCTGTTTGGATTTACCTTAATGAAATTCACCGGCATCAACGCCAATCTGCTTTCGCTGGGCGCGATTGATTTTGGTATCATCGTGGACGGTGCTGTTGTGATGGTGGAAAATATCATGCGCCGGTACCGCGACGCAAGTCCTGAAGAGCATTCTGAGGGAATTATTCCGCTCACGTTCCGTTCGGCACAAGAAGTTGCGAAAGAAATTTTCTTCTCCATTTCAATTATCATTTTGGCGTATATGCCGATTTTCACCTTTGAGCGCGTTGAAGGGCGTTTATTCTCGCCGATGGCTTATACGCTTGCCTACGCTATCACCGGCTCAATGCTGCTTGCGCTCACGGTTATTCCTGTTTTGATGACGTTTATTTACCGCAAATACTTCGAGGCAGGAACGAAGGAATTTGAGCATCCGCACAGCATTGAGTGGCATAATCCCATCTATGCGTGGATTGAGCGGCAGTTTGGACATATCATCACCGCATTTTCCAAGCGCAACGGGCTGACGGTGTTAGTAGCATTTATCGTGGTTTTCGTGGTCGTGGGAATTGGTACAAAGCGCATTGGGACTGAGTTTCTGCCGGAATTAGACGAAGGCGCGATGAACATTCGTTGCTACTTTCCTGTCGGCATCACGCTTCAGCAAGCAAACTCGTTTATGCCGACCATTCGCAAGGTTATCGAGCAGCACAAACAGGTAAAAACCGTGCTGACGCAGCTTGGGCGCAACGACGACGGCACCGACCCTTACGGACCGAACCGCACGGAAATACTCGTCGCGCTGAAAGATTATTCCGAATGGACGGCAGACACCTCGAAAGCCGTGCTGTTACTGAAGATTCGGGAAGAACTAAAAGCAGCAGTTCCGGGCGCAATGTTCTCCTTTTCACAGCCGATTTTGGATAACGTTACCGAAGCCGTTACGGGCAGTCCATCGGATTTGGCAATTTTGATTAACGGCGAGAACCTTGATGTGATGCGCTCTTCGGCGCAGAGCATTTTGAAAATTATCAAAACCATTCCGGGCGCGAGTGAATCCGGCATTGAGCAAGAAGGCAATCAGGCGCAACTCGTGGTGGATATTGACCGCGAAGCCTGTGCGCGGTTTGGCGTGAACGTCAGCACGATTCAAGGTATGATTGAGGCTGCCATTGGTGGCAAGGCTATTTCGACGCTCTACGACGGCTCGCGGAGGTTTGATATTGTCGTGCGTTATCAGCCCGAATACCGCTCCACGCTTGATGCCGTGCGCAATTTGCTCGTTGTTTCCCCGACAGGCGGGCAGATTCCACTTTCTGAGTGCGCAAATGTGCATTTGGTGGACGGTCCGACGATTATTCAACGGCAAGACGGCAAGCGGCAAATATCCGTCCGCACCAACATTCGCGGACGCGACCAAGGCGGCTTCGTTGCTGAGGCGCAAGCACGTGTAGCGGCGGCGCAAAAAGCGGGTTTGGTAACAATCCCCGACGGCTATACGGTGCGCTGGGGCGGTCAATACGAGAATTTATCTCGTGCCGGAGCGCGATTGGCGATTGTGATTCCGCTCACGCTTGTACTCATCACAACGCTGGTCTTTTCGATGTACAAAAATTTCCGTTTGGTGATTGTCGCGCTTTCGGCAATTCCGTTTGCACTTGTGGGTGGTATCGGGGCAATTATTGTGCGGGGGTACAGCTTTAACGTTTCGGCGGGCGTAGGTTTTATCTCGCTTTTCGGTATTGCGATTATGTCGGGAATTTTGTTTGTATCCAGAGCGGTGGATTTCCAACGCGAACACGGCTACGGCGCACAGGAAGCCGCATTGAAGGCAGCGATTCTGCAACTTCGTCCGAGATTGATGACAATGCTTCTTGCGCTTTTGGGCTTGATTCCTGCTGCGCGGGCAGTCGGTATCGGCTCGGACGTGCAGCGACCGCTTGCAACCGTGATTGTGGGCGGGTTGTGTACGGCGATTGCGCTGGGATTTTTTGCCATGCCCAGTATTTATGCGATGTTGCTGGCAAAGCATGATGATTCGCGGAAGCATATCAAGGGCGACCCGACGGAGGCGGAAGGTACGAGAATCAAGTAACTAAGCGGCTTTCTCAAAGACTTGATTTGCACTTGCATAATTATTTCCGTACTTTGAAGTCAAGCATTTGTAATCATCATTTCCAAAAAAATGCGAATTTTTCTCAATATTATCGCTCTGTTTCTTCTTGGAAACATTGCTACGCTTGAAGCACAAAACCTCGTGTTCTTCGGCACTATTCCTACGTTCTCGCATACCTTTGGTTTGTCCGAACAGTGGGATTTCAACTTTTTTGCTTCGACCACGATTGATGCAATTCCGATGCGCTTTAACGAAGTCAATTACCCCGCAAAAGATTTGCAGTTGTACATTCAGCCAAGTGTAATTTATCGGCTGAACCCCGCATGGAGCTTTGCTGCAAGCTACACCTATCAACGCAACAATCCGATAACCGATGATTATTCCAATGAGCATCGGCTGTGGGAACAAGCCACATTCACGCACTTCCTTGAAACGGTGCGCTTTTCCCATCGTTTGCGCGTTGAAGAGCGATTTATGGAAAATCGGCAAACCGAAGAATATCCTTTCGCGCTGCGCTTACGCTATCAATTCAGTGTTTCTGCACCTTTCCACGAACAAAGCCCGTGGTATTGGACGGCGTACAACGAATGGTATGCAAGCGTCGTTGGTGCGCGGAATGCGGATTACAGCGAGAACTGGACGTATGCAGGCGTTGGGTATAATCTGAATCAAACAACACGGCTGGAAGCAGGATATTTACTGCAATTCTTTGTGCGCGATGCGGCGAAAGATATTCGTATGCTGAATCTTTTGCAGGTGATGATTGCCACGAATATCCCTGTGTTTTCCCGGTAGAAGGCGTTAAAAGCGCACAAATACTGAAGTCTCAAGAATTATTTGATACATAAACCATGAACATTCTTGTCGTTGAAGACGAAAAAAAAGTCGCAAGTTTCATCGAAAAAGGCTTGCTCGAACAGTCCTTCAGCGTTGATGTGGCGCGGGATGGCGAACATGGTGAACGCCTTGCCTTGGAAAAAGAGTACGACGTGATTGTGATTGATGCCATGCTGCCGAAAAAGAACGGTTTCGCGCTCTGCGCCACGATTCGCAAAAAACGCCCCGCCGCACCAATACTCATGCTGACGGCATTAGATTCCACCGATGATAAAATTCGCGGCTTCGATTCCGGTGCGGATGATTATCTCACAAAGCCGTTTGAATTTCGTGAACTCGTTGCACGTTTGCGGGCATTGGCGAATCGCGGGAAGGCTGGACAGCGAGGAAATACGCTTGTTCTGGCGGATTTGACGGTAAACTTGGACACACAATCAGCAAAGCGTGGCGAAACGAAAATTGAGCTTTCCACGAAAGAATTTGCGCTGTTGGAATTTTTGCTGCGCCACAAAGAAAGAATCGTCTCCAGAGCGCAGATTTCCTCGTCGGTGTGGAATATGCCGTTTGATACCGAGACGAATGTGATTGATGTGTATATCAATTTTTTGCGCCGAAAAATTGACAAAAATTTCTCGCCAAAGCTGATTCACACTATCATCGGACGCGGCTACATGATGAGTGCTGACAAGAATGAGGCGTAGCCATGAGCATCCGTTTACGCTTAACATTGCTCTTTTCTGTGCTAGTAAGTGTTTTACTTATTGGCTTTGCGGCATCGGTTTCTATTTTGCTTTCGGTCGAGCGAGCAAAAGATTTCGACGCACTGATGGCTTCTCGTGCGTTCTTGGCGGGCATGGTGGTATTGGAAGAAAACGAGCTTGATTCCGCCGCTCATGCTGCAACCGTGCTGCGTTTCGAGCGTTCTGCCTTGCCAGAAGAGCATATCACGGTCTATGATGCAGATAACAACATTCCTTTCGATAGCGATTCCTTGCTCCAACACCCCCATAGAATCTCGCTTGCTGACAATCCCGCCGCACTCAAAACTGCTCGCATGGGAACAAGTGTGTACATTTCCAACCAAGTAACGCTCAATCTTCACCCATCAATAGAAGTAGATATGGTGCGGCTTCCGGGCATTTCCCCGTTTGAAGTACGTTTCCGTTCGCTGTATTTGCCTTACGATGACGAAAATAAACGCTACGTTGTGGTGATTCGCGCGTTCGACCGTGACGGCGCACAAACGCAGTCCGACACCGTGTGGATTCTCGCTGTTGCAGTTTCGGTGAGTTTGCTGATTGTTGCAGTAACGGGCTGGTTTTTTGCGGTGCGGATGCTCGCTCCAGTGGAAGGAATGACGCGGCTTGCAGAGGATATTTCCGGCAGCGACCTTTCTAAGCGGCTTCCTGAAGGCAATGGGCGCGATGAGTTGGCACATCTGGCGCGGGCATTCAACGGGATGTTTGCTCGCATTGAACGAGCTTTTTCGGCGCAAAAGCAGTTTGTTGCACACGCTTCGCACGAGATTCGTACACCGCTTACGGCAATTATTGGCGAAATTGGCGTAACGCTTTCCAAGCCGCGCAGCGAGGAAGAATACCGCGAAACGCTTGATGTGGTGCTTTCTGGCGCGTTGCAGATGCGGCAAATGGCGAGCGATTTATTGCAGCTTGCCCGCGTGGAATCTGGCACACTCACGCACGATTTTACCGAATGTGCGCTGGATGAAATTGTTCTGCAAGCAGTGGATGTATGTGAGCAAACATATCCTGAACGCCGCATTATTACTGAGATTGAACCAATAGACACAACGGGCAATACAAACGATGAAGCGGTTTGCCTTGTGCTGGGAAATGCAGAAATACTGCGCTTAATCGTCGTCAATATTCTCGACAATGCGCTTAAATACTCGGCTCAGAATACTTCTGTGTATATGAAATTGATGCAACATGAGCATTCTTGCTTGATTGAAGTGAAGGATAGCGGCGCAGGTATTCCGCAAGTCGAGCAGGAGCGGGTCTTTGAGGCATTTTATCGCAGCGACCGAACACGCGAAACTGCTGGCACTGGAATCGGGCTTGCACTTGTCGCAGAAGCTGTAAAGTTACATCAAGGTTTTATGCGGCTCTCAAGTGCAGAAAATGTTGGAACGACGTTGAGTATTTTCTTGCCAATCGTCGAGCATTCTCATTCAAAAGGTTAATTCTTGCGCAGAATCGGTGCAGCAACAGGTAAAGCAACAGGTAATTCCACAATAAACGTCGCACCCTTCCCTAGCTCAGACTCGCACCAAATCTTGCCTTTGTGCAATTTCACAATATTTTTTGCGATTGCTAATCCCACTCCCGAAGAGCTTTCTTTCGCTGTCGGTTTCGCTGATAATCGCTGGAAATATCCAAACATTTTCTCTTTATCCTCTCCAGACAAACCTGGACCTTGGTCTTGGATTTCAAGCCGCATCACATCTTGTTTTTGGGCAATACGTATCAATATCTCGGAGTTCAAAGGCGCGTATTTGCTTGCATTGCTGATAAGATTTTCTACCACTTGCATTATTCTCCGCTCATCTGCCCAAAGCCAGTATTTTTCAAGCCCATCACGGTGTTGCATGAAAGAAATTGTCTGCCCTTTTTTCAAGAGAGTTTCCTGAAACCCATCCACAACAAAACGCACGATACTCAGCATATTTACTCGCATTGGCTCAATCGTCATCATACCAAGCTCCTGCTGCGCGGCATCAAGAATGTCGCGGGTGAGTTGGATAAGCCGATGCAGAGTTTCACTTTGTCTCAGAAGTAGTTTCTGTGCGCTTTCGTTTACCTCTCCCGATTGCATCAAATGTTCGCTCACAAGCAAAACCGAACTGAGCGGAGAACGTAAATCATGCGAAACAACACCCAGCATTTGTAAACGATTTTTCTCCGCTTCGGTTAGAGCTTTGTTGAGCTGGCGCAAATCACCATTTATGCTGGAAAGCTCATCGTTACGCCGCTCCAACTCTTGATTGATAAGAGAAATTTCCTGCGCCTGCTCATCAACAATATTTTTTTGCTGTTCCACTTTTGCTTTTTCTGCCTTGAGAGCAGTATTGATGCGGATAACACGCCTGCTCAGAAGCAGCAAATACGCAGAAAATCCTAGAAATATCATCACACCAATTCCCAAACCATACATACCCCAAACCTGCCTTGTATTACGCTCTTCCAGCAGCGTGGTTTCTTGCTCGCGGCGTTGGCGTTCGTGCTGCACTTCCAAAATTACTTGTGCTAAGGATTGCTCTTCACGCATGAGGCTATCGTGGATTTGCTCGGCTTGCGAGAGGTATTGGTACGCCGTTTGGAAATCATTTTTCTGAAAAGCCGTGCTTGAGAGAAGCTGATAACTTTCCCATACCCGATATGCTAAATGTGCCTGAATTGCAGTCTGCAAGCCACGTTCAAGCAAACGCATCCCTTCTGCGCGTTGCCCTTGTTGCAAGGCGGTTAGCCCAAGAACATTCAATGCGCGAGTTTCCACAACTTTGTTTTTTGTGTTCAATGCAAGCTGTAATGCGGTTTCGCCGTAGTATTGTGCTTGTATAAAATTTTTTCGCAGCAAGGCAATTTCGCTAAACGTCATCCGAGCAAAAGCGAGCGTATCCTTTGCACGGCGCATATCGAGTGCCATTGCGCGTGACAAGGTATTTTCGGCAGAATCCAATACTCCTTTCTTCAATAGAACGTACGCCATGTTGGATAACGTTGCAGATTGCCTATCAAGGATATTGTTCGCTGAAAACCACGTATTTGCTTGCGCGTAATACTCCAAGGCTTGGTCGTACTTTTTTTGCTCAAAGCTAATAATCCCCAAACCATTGTAACAATGCGCCATTCCAACGGTATCACGCAATTCTTGAAACGTATTGAATGCTTCCACATATTGCCGCATAGCAGTAGCCATGCGCCCTGTACGCTGTTCACCAAAGGCAATCAGGCGTTGAGCGTTTGCAATTTCCCGACGCAACCCCAGTTTTCGCGCCATTTTGAGCGAAGAATCAGCTAGAAGTATCGTCAAATCGGGATTGACGGCGTTTATATCTTGTGCCAATTTCTGCAAATGCTGAATCTTTGCGGTGTCGGAGGGATATTTCGTTGCAAATGCTGAGCGGATATTTTGCTCGGAAAAAGGCGTTTGCGAGAAAAGAAGCGAATACGCGCACACACAATTCTGCACAAGCGCACAGCAAAAGAGAAACATCCACCACAGCCGATAACGATGTGGATGCTTCTCTTTTGCAAGCGCAGTAATTTTGAATAAGTTAGTCTGCATACCGCATGAATACTTTGTTTCCAAATAATGTACAGATATTGTGCTAGAAACTCGGTTTCATGCCCAACATAAACATCGTAAAAGCAAACACGTCGGCAGTTTCTTCAATAGATTTTTTAGTATTGCTTGCGCCGTGTCCAGATTTTGTTGCAATCCGTATCAGCACTGGGTTCGCGCCTTTATGCGCCTCCTGCAACCGCGCAGCAAACTTGAAACTATGCGCCGGAACAACACGGTCGTCATGGTCGGCAGTCGTTACGAGCGTTGCGGGATATTGTACGCCTTCCTTCAAGTTGTGAAGCGGTGAGTAGCCATACAGATACTTGAACTCCGCTTCGGAAGCCTCTGCCGAGCCGTAATCTGCAATCCAATTCCAGCCAATCGTGAACTTGTGAAACCGCAACATATCCATCACACCAACCGCCGGAAGCGCGACTTTGAATAATTCAGGACGCTGACACATCACCGCACCAACAAGCAAGCCACCGTTGGAACCGCCTTGCATAGCGAGCTTTTGCGAATTGGTATATTTGTTGGCAATGAGCCACTCGGCAGCACCGATGAAATCATCAAAGACGTTCTGCTTTTTCAGTTTCATGCCCTGTTCGTGCCACTTTTCACCGTATTCGCTACCACCGCGTAAATTCACCTGAACATAGACTCCACCTTGCTCCAACCACGCAATACGCAATGCGCTGAAGGCAGGAAAGAGCGGCACATTGAAGCCACCATAGCCATACACAAGCGTCGGGTTCTGCCCGTCAAGTTTCAAGCCTTTTTTGTGAACAACGAACATCGGCACTTTTGTACCGTCTTTGCTCGTGAAAAAAATCTGTTTCGTCTCGTAATCATCAGGTTTGAAGCTCACTTCAGCATTGCGGAAGAGCTTCACCTCTTTGCTTGCGATGGCGTAGCGGAAAATTGTTGGTGGAAAGGTAAACGATGTAAAGGTAAAGAATACTTCTTTATCATCGCGCTCGCCTCCAAAACCGCTAACCGTGCCGATTGCGGGTAGCTGAACTTCATTTTCCAACTTCCCATCCGTGCTAAAAACAAAGGCTTTGTGCGCAACATCTTTGGAATACACCACAAACAACTTTCCACCCGCCGTACCAGCACTGACGAGAGGTTCAGGCTTTTCGGGAATAATTTCTTTCCAATTTTTTTCTTCCGGATTCGCGGGGTCAATCAGCACAATACGGTCATTGGGAGCTTTGTAATTAGTTTGCACAAGAAGTTTATCACCAATATTATCCAAAACCGTGAAATTATCATCGAAAGAAGTAATTACGGGGCGCAAGGTTTTATCAGGCTTTGTGAGGTCGCGGACAAAAATTGCGTTGCCGTCTTTGCCCTTACCTCTGTCGGAAATGTACAGCACGAGAAAACGCTCATCGTCGGTAACGCTCACGGTGTGGAAGCGTTGCGGATTCTGTTTGTCCTCATACACAAGCTCGTCCGCGCTTTGTTCCGTGCCGAGTTTGTGATAAAACACTTGGTGATTTTCGTTCTTTGCCGAAAGCAGTTTCATCGTGTCTTGCGGCGTGGGATAGCGGCTATAAAAGAAACCGTCCTTATACCAAGCAATCCCCGAAACCTTGACCCAGCGCACTCTGTCGGTGGTTTTCTTGCGTGTTGAAATTTCCATCACGTTGATTTCTTGCCAATCCGAACCGCCTGATGACAAGCCATACGCCCAGTATTTGTAATCATTGGAAACAGCACTCGCGCCAAGTTTTACCGTTCCGTCCGGTGAAAGAGCGTTGGGGTCGAAAAAGACCTGCGCTTCAGCATCTAAACCTTTTTGAACGTACAAAACCGATTGATTTTGCAAGCCGTTATTTTTGAAGTAAAAATAGTTTTCCCCCTTACGAAACGGCGCGGAGTATTTCGGATAATTAAAAATCTTCTCCAAACGCTGCTGCAATGCGCCTCGGAAGGGAATTTGCTCCAATAATCCAAACGTCACTTTATTTTGCGCTGTTACCCAATCTGCTGTGCCTTTTGCCGTATCATCCTCTAGCCAGCGATACGGGTCGGGTACTTTTGTGCCGAAATACGTGTCGGTGTGGTCAATTTTCAAGGTTTTGGGATATTGTAACGAATTCGTCATAGTCTGGGAAACAAGGAATGATGCGGTTGTACAACAAAGTGCAATAGCAAATGTTATGGAAGCTATAATTTTTCTCATTGTGCAATAATGGTGATTGGTAAAAGAAAAAACAGATTAGAAGTCATGATTCGGCAAGTCCACACCCAAGAGTTCATGTACATTCAGGCGGATTGTTTTCGACATTTGGTCGAGCGGAAGGTCGTTCGCATCAAGTCCAAACGGCTCTTCAATTTCGTTGGCAATCATTTCAATCCCCATGAGCGCGTAGGCAGCCATCATCACGGCTGGAATGGTGTAGTAGGCGTATTTGTCAATGAGCAAAAATGGCAAAATACCAACATACACAAGAATAAAAAGCTGGATATAAAACCCGTAGGAATGCGGTATTGGCGTGCGTTTGATGCGCTCGCACGCGCCAGTAATATCTACAAATGCGTCGTGGTGTGCCTTGATGTTGCGCACACTCGACTCCGAAATTACGCCATCACGAACAAGGTCAAAAATATGCACCAGCATTTCATTGGAAATGGCATTTGGCACGTGGAGCTTTATTTTCAAGCGTTCTACCTCGTCTGTCTCAAACCCAAATAATTCTTGAAAAATGACATTATCGCGTAAATGCCCCTTCAGCGCGAATGCAAAACCAGCAAGGTGGCGAGCAAAGTATTCACGCTCGTTGCCGGCATTTTTGGGCAAAAGCGCGTTTACAATCATTGCAAAACTTCGGCTCTGATTGATAAGACTTCCCCAAAGTTTGCGCCCTTCCCAAAAGCGGTCGTACGCAGTATTGGTGCGGAATACAAGTAACAAACTGAGTAGCGTTCCCAAAAGCGAAATAAAAATCGTATCAATTTTCACTTCGAGTTTCATAAAATTCACCTGCAAAAAGCACAAAAACCCAGTGTACACGCCCACCCACAGCATTCGCCGTAACAATTTTTTTATAGCATCGCTTTTGTGAAATCGTATAATTGAACGAGGAATTTCGCGAATACTTGCGAGAAATGGCATACAACCTCAATTGAAAAAAGGTGAATAAACAAAGAATTTTCTCTTATGAAGCGTGGGAATACCGCTCTACACCCAAAAGCGTCGGAAGCCCGTCAATACTAGCTTTGTTGTTGTTTGATTGATACGTGCGCACGCCGTCATCGCCTTGTTTTTTTGCCCAATCAGTCAAGATTTGACGCTCTTCCTTGAATTCGTATAACGGCACACCAAAGCCGCATGAAGTCTGGACAAGCTCTACATCTGTGAGAATAATTTGCCGCGCACCCGTTGGCACCGTAAAATGCGATGCAATCCCCGACCATTCCTTGTGTTCAGGCAAAACGACGCGACCTTTTCCATACAAGCGCAAAATAAGCGGATTCCCCTCAAACGCAGTAAACATGAAGGTAACACGCCCATTCTCCAGCAAATGCGCACTTGTTTCGTTCCCACTGCCCGTCATATCAAGATACGCAACTTGTGTAGGAGAAATCACACGAAAAGAATCCAAGCCTTTCGGCGAAAGGTTGATATGCCCCGACGCTTGTAACGGTGCGGTTGCTACGAAAAACAAATGCTGTTTTTCAATGAAGGTTTGATGTTCCTTCGTGATTTCATTAAACATTTTTGGCATTTGATTCCCTTGAAAAATTGTTGTACTGTAAACTTTACATCTTTTCTGGCGCGGAAATTCCTAAAATTTGCAAACCATTTCGCAACACAGTTTTTGCGGCAAAAGCAAGCGCGAACCGAGCATTCGTCAGGCTTTCCGCCTCGCCCAAGATGCGGCAATCATGGTAAAATTTGTGAAATGCCGCCGCAACTTCACGCAAGAACTCAGCAATGACCTGTGGTTCGAGGATTTCTCCTGCACGGGCAACTGTTTCGGGGAAACGCAAAATGAGTTTGAGCAAATCAATCTCAGACGGATGCACAAGCAGCGTCGTTTCTGCGCCCGCAATGGTGCTTGCATTCACGGTTACGCCACGCTCTTCTGCTTGGCGCAAGACAGACGAAATGCGGGCGTGAGCATATTGTAAGTAAAACACGGGGTTTTTGTCCGACTGCTCGGAAGCCAAGCCAATATCGAACTCCAAGTGCGTGTTGTTGCTGCGCATCACGAAGAAAAAGCGCGTTACGTCCTCGCCAAATTCTTCCAACAAATCGTCCAGCGTGTAGGCTTTTCCTGTGCGTTTGGACATTTTCACCTGCTCGCCATTATGCATGAGCGTAACAAATTGGTAAATGAGAACCCGCACCTTTTCTGGATTTTCGCCCAATGCCTTCACCGCCGCAAGCACATCGGGATACGTCGCAATGTGGTCAGCACCTAAAATATCCACAACCATATCAAATTTCCGACGCGCCAATTTATCGTGATGATAGGCAATATCTGGCAAACGGTACGTTGGTTCGCCGCTTGATTTTATCATCACGCGGTCGTCCTGCATCCCCATTTTCGAGAGTGCAAGCCATGTTGCGCCATCTTTTTCGTATGCCACACCGTGTTCTTTGAGCTTTTGAATCGTGTCCGCAACTTTGCCTTCGGAATAGAGCGAATCCTCATTGAAATAGACATCGTGCCGAATGTTCATGCGCACCATCGTTTTTGTAATGGCAGCAAAGCACCACTCTTCGCCCGCTTTGCGGCATTGTGTGAGATTTTCCTCGCTTGCCTCCTGAAGTGCGCTTCCATGCTTGTCTG
This sequence comes from Ignavibacteria bacterium, assembly GCA_013298775.1. GTDB lineage: Bacteria > Bacteroidota > Ignavibacteria > Kapaibacteriales > UBA4661 > PH2015. The sequence continues at coordinate 12,530 of JAAFIV010000060.1, forward strand.
CAAGACTTTTTCCCATTTCCGTAATGTACTCGCCACGATACAAACTGTCGTCCTCTTCTACCGTTGGGAAGGGAAATTTCGCCGCATCCAAACACTCCAAATACCGCTTGTGGACAGACTTTCCAAGATTATTCATCTGGTTGCCGGCGTTATTGAAATAGTATTCGCGGGTAACATCGTAACCGTTCCAGTGGAGGATATTCGCAACGGTGTCGCCAATAGCAGCATTTCTGCCGTGTCCGACGTGCAACAGCCCCGTCGGATTCGCACTCACGTACTCAACGTTTACACGAATTCCTGTGCCTTTTGCATTCTTGCCATACGCTTCACCCGCTTCCGACACAGATTTCAAGCGGCTTCCGTAGAATGTATCGGCAAATTTGAAATTGATAAATCCCGCTCCTGCAATCGAAATATCCGTAACGACCGCAGCATCTATGCGGCTTTTAAGCGATTCTACGAGCGCATTGGCTAATTCTCGTGGGTTCTTCTTTTCGGCTTTCGCGAGCGTCATTGCGAGGTTTGTTGAAAGGTCGCCATGTTCGGGGTTGCGCGGTAATTCGAGCGTGATTTCATCGGGCGCGGCAATATTGAGGGCAGATAAGGCTTCCAGCAAAAATGGGCGTAAATACGATTTCATGCGGTGTTGAGATGAGTGAAAGAAGAAAGTAATATCCAAAAAGAAAAAAGTGAGATTCTCAAGCAAATATCATGCACGGGCAGGATATTTGCAAAAAAAATCTCACTCCGAAACTACGCAAATACGCGGTTTATTGGAAATAATAAAATTTATCAGACAAAAGAAGACCCATCGTGCTTTCTACTTCTTCGACAAACGCGGCGGAGTCGTCAAAGCCAGTAGATTTGTACTGAATACGTCCCAGTTTGTCAATATACAAACGCGTTGGAACGCCCATAATACCGTACTTCTGGGCAAGTTTATCTTCGTCATCAATAAACATGTTAAAGTACAGCCCTTTATTTTTTGCCATAAAATCACGAACAATTTTATAGCGGTCGCTTGAGCGGTCTTCCCAAGTGTCAATCACCACAAAATTCACCACGCCACTACTTGCGTACTTCTTGAAGAGCGCATTGACAATAGGAATCATCTTCTGGCACGGCTCCGCCCATGACGACCAAAAGAGCAAAAACGTTACTTTTCCATTCAGTTTGTCAATATCAAAGGGCTTACGATTGAGTTCGTAATATTTGCCGCCAAGCAAGGGACGGTCGAGGCGTTGGAGGAATTGGCGATACAAATTGAGCGTTTGAGCGGAATCTACGAGCTTACCACGCTCATCAGCATACATCGCAGAGGCTTCCGACACGCCTAGCACGGAGTCAAGCGCGGTGCGGTGCCAGCCCGTCAAGACCTTGTCGCCACCAACGTTCATAATCGTTCCTTGCGACGAAATACGCAATGCTTCTTGGAACTCTTTTTTCTGCATAAGCAGCATCACTGCTTGCGCGTAAGTTGGCGAGGGCAATTCACCTTTTGTTACGCTCATTGCTTGATAAAATGTTGCCAGTGCTTCGTCGTTGCGCTTCAATTCAAAGTACGTCGAGGTAAGCGTATTATAGCAATCACCAAGCGTAGCGGCGGTATTTGCTTGCCATTCGATGTCGGTTAAATGCGCAGGGCGGATGAGAATGCGGTTTTGCCGTGCCAAATCCACTGCTTTTTTTGCATACCGCAGCGCGGATTCTTTCTCGGTAGAATCGAATCTCAACGTAAATTTTGCAAGTTCGTTATACGCCATTGCGGAGGCATTGGGGATGGAATCCAGCATGGCTTCTGCTTTGCGAAGCTGTCCAGTTTCTTTCATTGCCGCAATCACATTTGCGTGCAGCATGGGAAGATTTGCCGACGACGGGAAATTCTTTGTGTATTCACGCGCTTTATCAAGGAAAAAGCCTGGATTGGTCGTGTTTTGCATTTGCCACATCACGTATTCGTCAGCAATGCCACTTGAAGGAAATTTATCAATATACCGTGCTTGCAATTTTTTTGATTCATCAGCGCGACCAAGCGCGTTCAGTGCGCGAACCATTGAGCGTGTGTCGTTTTCCCGTGTGGTGTCAAAAGGCATCGCAACAATAGTTTTCATGCGCCGTTGATGCTCTTCGCTTTTGATAGTTTTCAATTCGTAGGAGAGCGATGTTTCAGCAATCAAGGCAGAAATATTATCGGGATAGAGTTGTATTTCTTCCTTCATAAGCGCGAGTGCTTTTTGAAAATCGGCAGCTCGCGTACAGTTTTCTGGCAACGCACCAATGTAGGTAATTCCAGCACGCAATTTCGCGCCATGCGTAGGTTTTACGCCATCTACCGACACAAGTGTTTCCCAATACGCGCCACCATTATCATCGCTGCGCTTGCCATTGCTTACTTTCATCATCAAAAAAACATCCGATTGCCGCACGACGACTTCGCCTTGCCAAATGCCATTCGCACCGCGTGAAAGCTGGATAGATTCGCCAATGGGGTCGCCGTTTGCTTCGCGGAAATGATAGACAAAAGCGTACAGTTGAGGTAAATTTTGCCAAGCAGAATCTGGCTTGTAGGAAATTTTCATCGTGGAAAGCTGCATTGGCAAATTGGGATTCATCACCAATTCGCCACTTGCTGAGGCATTGACAACACTACAACACATCACTACCAAAAGCGCACAAATACGTGCTTTCACCATCATATTGTTTACTCCAAATGTGAACATAGGTTTACGTACAAATTATTGATGTTATGAATATTGCTGCAACACGAGGATAAATCAGCGATACAGCCTACAAATATACGTTTTTTCTGCGTTTTTTTTTGTAGATTCTCGCTCGAAATGACAATCCTTCTCCGGAATGTTTTCGTATCTATTGGTTGTATCATTGATGCTAATTTTTTGCACGTGCAGTCCATATCCAGTCTTGCTCAATGATAGAGAGAATCACTATGGAAGAGCTGTGGCTGACTCAAAAAGTTACATTTCCATCTTCAACGTTCTTCCGTTTAGGACGTTGGCAAATGACGCAGACAAGAGTATCTGCACCACCATGAACGTAGGTTTCATGGGGCTTCGGTAGGGCAAGCACTTTTGTCTGCCTTCTGAAACGAGCCGTTTGCGAAAGTCCTATACTCTTTCATTATTTTTCGTTATTCCTCAAACATTCACTCTCATTCGGTTTCATCACTAGTATTCATGCGCCTTCGCATAACAATTTTTCAGAAACTGCTGATTGGCTTTCTTGCAGTGCTTCTTCTTACCGCCGTGCTAGGCATTGTCGCGCTCAGAAGCCAATATCAGAATAATGCGCTTATGGACGACCTTTTACGTGGCTCCGTCAGCATTAAAAATCACACCCTTGAGGCAGAATCTGCTTTTCGCGAGGCAATTACGCACGAACAACATTTCCTTATTCATTTAGACACGGCTTCGATTGGGAAGTTTAAGAATGCCACAAACACCGCACAAAAGCACGTTTGGGCAATCATCAACGCAGATTCTTTGCATTTACAAGAGCAGTCAGAAATTCCCATGAAGAAAAAAGCGGCAGAAATGCAACGCATGACAGACCAGTATGTAAGCGGCTTTGGAGATATTGTGTGGGAAATTTCGCTTCGCGCCGATTCAAAAAAATTGTCCTTTGCTGATATTTTGCGAACCGATACAACCATTCAGCACATGTACGCTGCATACGGCAACAAAGCAGAACGTGCATCAGTGCTTGCTCGCGAGATTGTCCGCGAGGCAGATTTCGTCACGGCACGGGCAGTAGAACGCTTGGCGTTCAATCAACAACGGACGACCTTTATTGTGGGAGTTATTAGCATTTGTGCGCTGTGTACGGGTCTTATTCTCGCCTTCATCATTTCAAGGAAATTTTCCCGAACTATCATAGAATTACGCGACGCAGCACAAAAAGTTGCCGCTGGACACCGAACCATCAGCGTACAAGCGCGTGGCAACGATGAACTCGGTGACTTAGCGCATTCCTTCAATGCAATGGTGAAAAACATTGATGGAATGTTCAAAGACATTGAAGAGATGTTTGTAGAATTAGAAGATAAAAGCCTTGACCTTGCCAGCGTGAATGAGCAAAATCAATCGCTTTTGCTGAACGTACTACCCCAAAACATCGCAGAACGCCTGAAGCGCGGCGAAACACTGATAGCTGATGCGCACGAACACACAACAATACTTTTTGCTGATATTGTAGGTTTTACGCGCCTTTCAACAGAATATTCCGCTATTCAAATTGTCGAAATTTTGAATTGGATTTTTTCCGTTTATGACGACCTCACGGCGCAATTTGGCTTAGAGAAAATAAAAACGATTGGCGATTCCTACATGGCAGCAGCAGGTGTGCCGCTTGCAAACCCCATGCACACAGAGGTTGTTGCGAGAATGAGCGTGGCAATTTTGCGCGAAACCCAGCTTTTTGCCGAGCAGTCTGGCATCAACATCAATGTTCGTGTGGGAATGCACACGGGCAATATTGTGGCGGGAGTCATTGGACAGAAAAAATTTATTTACGATGTCTGGGGTGATACCGTAAACACTGCAAGCCGCATGGAATCAAGCGGCGAAGCAGGTAAGGTTCATATTAGCGAAGCCGTGTATGAGGCTCTGAAGCATCACACAGAGGAATTTTTGTTTGAAGAGCGCGGAGAAATTTTGGTAAAAGGCAAAGGCTCAATGCGAACGTATTTTTTGAGTGCGAAAAATGACTAAACCCGAAGAGCGCATGGTGCCGAATGATTTCAGTTGGAAATCAGCGCCGTATTGGGTTGGAAAGGAAAAAACAACAGTAGTGGCGCAGACATTCTTGTCTGTGTTGTTCGCCTGAACCCTGCACCAACACTCACAGACAAGAATGTCTGTGCCACTAATGGGGCAAGGACTCTTTCCAACTAAAATCATTTAGTACCGAGCGCATCAATACGGTGAGTCACCAATCATATTTCCACGAGGGTCATAATTTCCCACAATAATCGTAGCACCGTTTGGACAAACGACCTTTGCAAGCCCTACTTTCGTGCTTTTCGACCACACCATTTGCGTAAAATGTCCTGCTTTTGCAAAGTTTTTCATGGAAATTTTCCCGCCTTTCCAAAACTTTTTCTCGCTCGCCCACGCCTTGCAGGCATCCACGCCAGAGTAGGTTTTACCCATGCCCCAGAAGATATTTTCACCATATTTTTGCGCCCATTTACTGTTATCGTTTGGACGATGTTGTAAGCGGCATCCGGTTGAAGCAAGATTCAAAGACCATTCCATAGCGAATGCGGCAAGTTCATCCGACCATTCCACAGGAGGCGCACCAACACTTGCTCGCACTTTGTTGTGAAAGGCAATAATTTCTTGCTTTTCCGCATCGGAAAACGATTGTGGCGAGGCTGATTGTGCAAGAAGATGCGTAGTTGCAATATATACTCCTACAACGAGCATCCATGCGGTAGAGAAGGTAATGTAACGTTTCATTTTGGTAAAAAAAATAAAGAAAAAAGAGATTTTCTGGAACAGGCAAGAGTGTCTATTATTATACCGAAGTCGCATGAAATCTCGGTCAGATGGTGGAGCAGACACTTCTGTCTACGCCGCTTACGAGAGTCCTCAACAACGAAATCTATTGTCTTTTGCTCGTATTCGATGTATGAAGTATTCTGCTCATCAACAAAGGAAATATACGTTTTTTGAGAAAAAAATCCATGTAGAATCATTGATATACCATCTCGTACAAAAAATGCTCACGTTTTATGCACCTTCGTTGCAAAGTCGTATATTGATGAATATTCTCTCACAATAATCACCAAGAACTATGCTTCTCAAATCCGCATCAACACTTGCTCTGTGCATTTTTTTCTGCACAATACAGGTTAGTCTTACATCGTGTAATTCAAACCCGCAAACGCAAACATTTACCAAATGCACGCTTGATTCTCAAAAAGTTGCACTCACGATAAATGCTATTCACCTTGCCATCGGGCTAGATAATATGCGCCGTCTGGCGTATGCCAATCAACCGAATGCGAATGGTGCTTTGTCGAGAAATATCACCACATACTTTCATGTGCGCTTTCAAATGGGCATCTCCACGCTCACTACCTACGCCATTCTTGCGCAAAACACCACAGAATTAGAAAAAGCGGTGAAAGCGATTGAGTATTCGTTTTCGTTTCAAAAACCTGAAGGCGATTTTCAGCTTGTTGTTCCTTCTACGCTATCCGGCATGACCGCGACGGAAGCAGATTTGACGAGCGGTACAGCATTTTTTATGTCGTCGCTTGGGCTTGCACTTTCCTCCATGAATGAATCAGTGTGGTTTCGTACTTCAGCCGAAGCAAAGCCGTACCGCGATAGAATTGAACGCCTGAAACCAAGATTTGAAGCGGCTTTGAAGTATTTGCTGAATCAAAGCGATGTTCTGAAAAAATACGATGGTGCTGCACCAAACAGGCTCTTTTTCGATGCGTTGGCGTATTTGGGTGTTGGGGCATATCTTGGAAACCCTGTTTCTATGAGCTTTGCAGAGGATTTTATTCAACGAGCATTGGCTTTGCAACAAGAGCCGTTGGGGTATTTCAAAGAAGGGGGAGGATATGATTCAAGCTATAATGGCGTTGCACTATCGCTAGGGTGGAATATTTTCATGCTCTTACCAGCGCAAAGCAGCATAAAATCTCGCTTGTGGAACGCTCTCGCCTGTGGAACATCGTGGCAACGCTCACGCACACTTGCACGTGGAGAAATCTCCACGCAAGGAAATGCGCGGGTTTTCGACGGTGGGGAGAGTTTTCTGGGGCAGGAAAAGGAAATTGCGTGGAAAGATACGGTGTTTGCCTTTTGGTATTATTTTCACCTCAGCCAAAATGCTGATTTCAAGAGGCTTGGAGATGCTGTTTTAGCTTTTTACGGAAAGTAAATTGCTTGCCTCATTGGGTAGCTGCTCCAACACTTTTTCTGAATCCCATCAAAACTAGCCGCAATGCAAAAACTCAGCGATTTTATTGCCCGTTCTTCGTTCAACTTTACCGTATTTGCCTCAGTTACAGCGTTTTTTACGTATATGTGCTTCTATCCGTTTCGGCGGGCGTACACGGCGGCAATGTATGAGGAATTAGTATTTTGGGGAGTGCAGTTCAAAATCCTGATTATCACGGCGCAGGTGCTGGGTTTTGCGGTTTCCAAAGGGCTGGGAATCAAATTTGTTTCGGAAATGTTGCCACAAAAACGCTCTCGTAACTTACTGATAATGATAGTGTTATCGTGGACGTGCTATTTCTTTTTTGCTCTTACTCCTGCCCCGTTCAATTTGGTGTTTATTTTCCTTGCAAGCCTTCCACTCGGCATGGTCTATGGTACAATTTTGGGGTTTTTAGAAGGGCGAAAAACAACAGATTTACTTGTGGCTGTGCTGACGGCATCATTTATTTTGGGTTCGGGTTTTGCCAAAAGTATTGGCGCGTGGGTGATGAATTCGCTGCACGTCAGTCAATTTTGGATGCCGTTTGTTGCCGGAGCAATTATGATTATCCCTTTTGGCGTGTGTACATGGCTCATGGGGCAGATTCCGCCGCCCACTGCGGATGACCAAGCGCATCGCACCGAGCGAAAACCCATGCAAAAAGCCGATAGAAAAGCCTTCATTAGCGAATTTGCGGTGAGCATGACGATTTTTGTTATTTCCTACGTTTTGCTCACGACGTTCAGAGAGTTTCGGGATAATTTCACGCCAGAGATATGGAAATTACTGGGCTACGGCAATAATTCTTCGATTTTCACGCAAACAGAAACGCCCATTGCTATCGCGGTTCTGCTTATGATGGCGGCAATGCGTTGGGTGCAGAATAACGACAAGGCATTTCTCATCATTCAAGGTTTGATGCTGCTTGGCGGGGTACTCATTGGCGTAAGCACGTTTCTTTTTCAATCGCAGATTCTTTCGCCTGTGCTGTGGCTAACGATGCTGGGTTTGGGGGTGTATATGGCGTATTCGATGTGCAATAGCCTGTATTTCGAGCGGATGCTCGCTTCGTTCAGGAAGTCAGGAACGGTGGGATTTCTGATTACCTACGCTGATTATTATGCGTATTTGGGCAGTATCGCGGTGCTGTTCTACAAAAATTACTTTCAAAAAAGCATCAATTACTTGGAGTTTTTCATCATTTTATCCTATTGTATTTCAGCTACTTACGTGCTTTTGGTGGCTCTTTCGATGTGGAATCTTCGGGTAAAACGAACTCGCTCCATTGGGGGATAATGACAATTCTGCGCTTTCTTATTCAAAAATTTCATCAACAGGAATACGAATACTTACAACGTCGTCAATCACGTCGCCGTCGCTGTAAAACCGTGCCTTTGTTCCTGCATGAAACACCATCACGCCACCCAATGCCGGCATCACGAGCCACACAGATTTCACGCCCGCAGCCAAGTATTTATCAGCCTTTGCTTTCATTTCATTCGTCCCTTGCGATGGTGATTCTATCTCAACAGTAAGAAGAGGTGGCAGCGTCATTTCAATTTCTTCTTCCCGCCAATCAGAAGCATCTTTGTCGTAAAGCGCGATGTCGGGGACATATTTTTTGCTCTGCAATCGAATTGATAGCTCGGTCAATATTTTGAAACGAGAATTATAGCGGCTTCTGAGATAAAAGCCTAGGTTTGATTGTATGATTGCATGAAATTTACTAGGCATGGGTTTTCCTCGTTCAAGTTCATAATCAGAAATTATTTCGCCATAGATTGAGGTTTCTATCGGCGTTTCGGCAAGTATTTCTGCGGTTTCCATAGTATTTTCCAAAATGTATTGACAAAAAAGCCGCGCTTGGGTTCTGTTTCCCAAAGCTACGGCTTCTTTGCTTCTTTTCCAATCGGTTTTGATGACTTTCAATACGGATTTCATATTGCTTTGCCAGAGGCTTGGGAAATGCTATCCTCGTCCCCTTTTTCATATCCTTCATAGTAATACGACTGCTCAATGCCCCTGAAAATAAGTTCGCGGTTGTGGATGTCATCCGTGAGGTTTGTGCCAAGCAAGGTTCGTAATTCCAAATCGTTGATGGGACTGCGCTCCATTGCTTGCAGGTAGAGTTCTTTGCTGATACACTGCCAGTTCACAACTCGTTGTAGTCGTGTTTTGAGGAGCATATCGAGCCAAATCCGCATGGTTCTGCCATTGCCTTCCAGAAAAGGATGGGCTATGTTCATTTCGACGTATTTCGCAATAATTTCTTCAAACGTGGTTTCGGGCATTTGTTCGATTTTTACCAAAATCTCGTTCAAATACAACGCCGTTGCAAACCGAAAGCCGCCTTTGGAAATATTGCTCGTGCGGATGCGCCCTGCAAAATCGTACAAGCCGCCAAAGAGATAGGCGTGTATCTCTTGCAAGCCTTTGGTTGTGCCGAGTTCGATGCGGTCAATATCGCCCGATTCAACAAGACGGTATGCGTTTTCCAAACTTTTTTTATCAATGTTTTTCATAGCAATTTTTATCCGTCTTTTTACGTTCTCTTATTGCGCAATGAACTCACGAAAAAAGCCGCGCTTTGGTCGTCTTTCCCAAAGCTACGGCTTCTTTGCTTCTTTTCCAATCGCATTTACACGTGCAATCGTGCTTAATCCGCCAACATCTTCAAACCAGCCTCAATCACATCCAGCCCCTTATTCAACTGCTCTTCCGAAATCACGAGCGGCGTGAGAGTGCGAATGACATTGCTGTTCACACCCGCCGAAAGCAAGATGACACCGTGAGCGGCAGCAAAATCTACCAGCTTTTTCCCACCATTTACGTCGGGCTTCAAAATATCGCCGTCGATGGATAATTCAAACGCCAACATCGCCCCCAAGCCGCGCACTTCGCCGATAAGCTGCGGATATTTTGCTTGAAAATCCTCGAAGCGTTTGCGAACAATGCCGCCAACTTTTTCGCCGAGCGCATTGATGTTGATTTCTTCCATGTACTTGATGGTTGCCAGCGAAGCCGCACAGCAAACGGGATTGCCCAAATATGTGCCGCCAAGGGTGCTTGGATTGATGCTGTCAAAAACCGAACCCTTCGCAATCACGCAGCCAATCGGCATTCCCGAACCCATAGACTTCGCCCACGTTGAAATATCGGGCTTGATACCGTAATGCTCGTAGGCAGCCCATTTGCCTGTGCGCCCGAAGCCGGATTGCACTTCGTCGCAAATCAGCATGATACCGTGTTCGTCGCAAATTTCGCGCAAGCCTTGTAAATACGCCTTTGGTGTAACATTGAAGCCGCCTTCGCCTTGCACCGGCTCGATTAAAATTGCCGCAACGTTGTTCGCCGCAACCGTTGTAACGAAGTGTTTGCGTAGTTCGTTCAGATGGAATTTGCAAAATACATCTTCGGGAATGGGATGAATTTTGGGGTTGTAGTACGGAAAGGGAATACGGTAAATTTCTGGCGCGAAGGGTCCGCAGTCTTGTTTCAACATTGTTTTCGAGGTGAGCGACATTGCCATCATTGAGCGTCCGTGAAACGCACCGGAATAGCAAATCACCGCTTGCCGCTTCGTAGCTTGCCGTGCGATTTTGATAGCATTTTCGACAGCTTCCGCGCCGGAATTGGTCATCATTACTTTGGTGCAATCGTCCGCTTTGATATGGTGCGGGAAAATTTCGGCAAGTTTTTCGGCAAGTTCCAAGTACAATTCATAAATCGAAACAGGAAAGCACGTGTGAATGAGCTTTGCAGCCTGTTCTTGAATTGCCTTCACAACGGGTTCCGGACAATGCCCCGCATTCAGCACACCGATTCCGCCGCCGAAATCAATGAGTTCGCGCCCGTCGGCATCAACGACCGTTGAGCCTTTTGCCGATGCTGCGCTTGTGGGGGTAAAAATGCCCATTGAGAGAGGCAAGACGCGCTTTCTGCGCTCGTAGAGTTCTTCAGCTTTTGTTGGCATAATGGTTTTGAGAAAAGTAGTTGGGTAAAAGTAGTTTGGGTGAAAGTGTTAAAACAACGTGAGTTCGTTTGCCTGTGATTGTATTCCATTTTCTGCCTTGAAAAGCGCGTAGTTACTGATGAGCAGCTCTTTTCCTTTGGCAGCTTTTTCCTGTTCGTAATTGTTCATACCGTATTGCAACTGCCATTCGAGCATCGTTGCAAAAGCAAAGTTTTCTCGAATCTGCGGACTGTCGTCGTAGGTGAGAAGCCAGTTCCCGCCGCATTCACGCATGGTTTTGGCAAAGCGCGTGTGGTCGAAACCCGTGTGCAGTTCGCCGCGCTTGCCATAGAGCCGTGAAGCAGTTGCGCTCCAATATGGCGGGTCGAGAAACGAGAATGTATGCGGTGTTGTGGAGTGAAGAACTTCGGCATAATCCACATTCGTAATCCGCACACCATCCAAAATTGGCTCTACGGCGGAAAGCCGCTCTATTGCTGAGTCCGTAAATCGGCTTTCAAAGGCTTTTTGCGAATATCCGCCGGAATCTACCGTGCCGGAAAAAGTAATCCGATTCAACACAAAAAAGCGTACTGCACGGTCGAATTCTGATACCTCGCTTGGCGAAGCCTCATTTTGCTTGTGTTTATGCCATTCTTCGGTCAATTCTCGAAATAATGCTTTGCCGTCCTGTGTCGTATTTTTTATTCGCCGAACTTCCCGTACAAGCTCATCATTTCTCGTTGCAGCACATTTCCAAAAGCAATATACTTCTTCATTCACATCATTCATCCAACACGGCACATCTGGGAAATGTTGCCTTATAAACAGCAGCATCGAAGCACCGCCAACAAACGGCTCTCTGTATTCTTCAAAGGGAGGAATGAAGCGGGACAGGAACGAGAGTGCCTTTGCTTTTCCGCCCGGATAACGGAG
>JAAFIV010000061.1 GCA_013298775.1 Ignavibacteria bacterium
CGACCTTATTCTTTGCAGGGAGTGTCAATACGTATTTTCGAGAGAATAACATTTCTCCCGAACAGCAAAAACAAATGTTTGAGTTCGCAAATGCCTATAAACCGTGATTTCCGTAGTTTTCAGTTTAAAAAGACACTTTGCAAAAATAGTCTTATTTCACTCTCATTTTCAACAAAAAATAAACCGCAAGGATGCGGTTTGTGAGAAGAGCCATTGCTATTGCCGTTTTGATAAGGTCATGATTATTTGCTTATTGGTAAGCCTAATGCTTTTTCGATTGATGCAAAATTTTGACTTGGTAAGCCTGCCTTACGAAAATCTGCAAACTCTTCTTGAACATATTGCTTCCATCCTGCGAAACTATACTGATAATTTTGATTGGCTTGATGTATAGTCAAAGCCTCACTTATTTTTCCTTGTAACAATAAAGAGTGAGCTACACAGCGTTCAACATACATTTTATCATCACTACTTGTATTTGGTAAATTCACTAGCATTCTTGCTGTCTTTATGGCTGGCTCATATTGCTTCAAAAATAAATACTCATGGCTTGCTAATATGTATCCAGTTGAAGCATTGCTATCTATTTTGATTATTGCCTTATAGTCCTCCAAAGCAGCCTCATAATCTCTTGCCTCATGTTTACAAAGACCTCTGTTCCATGTAAACATAATGATTCCTTGATTGTCCCCTTTGTTCCTCATACATTCAATCGCTTTTGTATGAAACTGCAAAGCTGTTTTAAAGTCCTTTTTTTGTTGGTGTATTGCAGCAATAGTGCTGTACGCTCCGCAATATAAACTGTCCAGTTTCAAGGCTGCATTAAAGTCAGCCATAGCGCGTTCAGGCTTGGACTCAAGAAATTGGCTGCCCCGCGTGTAATATTCTTCTGCTGTTTTGAGTTTCTTCTGAGCAGGAAGCACTGCGGGCAGCATAAAAGCGAGGATGAGGCAAAAAAGGAGTTTCATAGGAAATTACTGTTGTAAAAAGTAGAACAACTTGAATTCAATATCAGTGAAATCAGTTCTATCAGCATTAAAAAATCTCTATAAGAATCAAGATTCAAAGTGAATATGAAGGTTATTTCCTCAATCCAAAAATAAGATACAGCAAGGGACGCAAAATACGCCACCAATCAATAAACGGTCGGATGTGTGAGTATTTACGCCCTTTGAGATTCAAAACGGTTTTTTTGTCTTCGGGGTACATTTTCGAGGTCGCAACCTCCGTAAACCGCCATTTCTTGGATTTCAGCACTTTGTAATGCAAATACGTCTCGAACTCGTAGGTATCAAGCCATTCTTGGTGCATATTGATATTGGGGTCGTCGAAAATATCTGTGCGATAAGCGCGAAAGCCGTCCAGCGCGTCAGTACAGCGTTTGCCCGTCATCACCGAAAACATGAGCGCGTGAACTTTCACCATCACAAGGCGGAAAAGCGGCGTGTGTTCGCGGCGATTGTCCGCATCCATACCGCTCAAGTAGCGCGAACCCTGCACGTAATCTGCCTTGCCGTCAAGAATTGGTGCAAAAAGGCGTGAAATTTCTTCGGGATGATTTTTGTTGTTTCCAGGAATAATGGCAACAGCCTGAAAGCCCTGCTGCCGTGCGTATTCGATGCAATTTTTAATTGCCTTACCCACACCACGATTAGGATTGGTGCGAAGTACAGGGTAGGAATAGCGTTCTAGGCAAGCATCGGAGCCATCGGTCGAACCATCAACATGGACGACAACGGCAAAGGGGAAGTCTGGAGGAAATTTCTGCAACGTGCGTTCAAGGTCGTCCCCGTTATTGTACGTTACCAGCCCTACGATACAGTCTTTTTCAGTGATACCGCTCATTCTGCTTTGCCTAAAGTGGTCAAAAGGTTTGGATAAATTTCGCAAGCCAGCAAATTACACAATTCTTGGGAAAGAGGGAAGGTGAAAGCGTGTTCTGTTGAGAAAAACTGCTGAGGTATTGACAAAGGGAATGCGGATGTAGAGGACTGAAGAGGACTTTTGAGGACATAAAAGCCACGACAGGGTGTTGTAGAGTCCTGACCAGTCCTCAGAAGTCCTCTAAATCCGCGTTCCTTGACGAATGATAAGCAAAATCTCATGGAATAATTCGTGAATCTTCGCAAACGCATTCGACCGCGCTTTCGTGCGAACATTGGCAGGGAAGTCAGTAGTAGTGCGGAGTTCGTAGAATCGCTGCACCGCTTTTGCCAATGCTTCTGGCGATTCTGGTGGTACAACCAAGCCCGTTTTTTCAACCTCCACCGATTCCGCTAAACCGCCAACATCCGTTACAATCACGGGGCAATCAAAACCGTAGGCAATGCCCAGAATCCCGCTCTGCGTCGCGCTTCGGTAGGGCAGCATCACAACATCGGAGGCGGCATAAAATTCCGCAACAAATTCATTGGGAATAAAACTGTCAAATATTTTCACATTGCCCGAAATACCAAGCTCTTCAATAAGCCGATAATAGCTTCTCCGCTCGTCGTAAAATTCACCCGCAACAAGTAGCTTCACGCGAGGATTGGTGCGGTGTAGAAGCGGCATTGCTTGGAGCAAAATATCCAAACCTTTGTATGTGCGAATGTAGCCGAAAAACAGAATCACATCATCGTCGTTAGAAAAGCCAAACTTCATCTTTGCCGCGTCTTTACTGGTATTTTGGGCAGTTTGCGCGTAAAATTCACCAAAGACAGGCAATTCAGAACGATAGACAGGTACATTGTTTGCAAACGGCTTCACATCTTCGGCAACTTGCCCCGACAACACAAGGAATGATGCGGCATTGGCGAGACCGAGCTTGGTCAAAAATTTGTCAATAAACCGTGCTTCGTGCGAAATAACATTTTCCGTGATAAAGAGAATTTTTTTGCGATATTCTTTGCCCAGAAGCGTAGAAATGGCGCGGTGTGCAGGTCCAAAAAAGGGATTCCACCAATCGAACACAACCAAATCTGGCTTCAGTTCTCTGATGCGCCGTGCTGTGCGCCACCACGACACAGGATTGACTGAGCTTACAAGGCGTTCATTGGGGATTTGTTTGGTCATTTCTTGGCTTTGGTCGAACTGCGTTGTTCCTGGAAAAAGCAGCGACGGATAGAGCAAGGTGTAATTGATAAAATGCACCTCGAAGTGCGGCGCAAGTGCCTCGTACAAATGCGACATAAACAGCGCATTCCCGCCACGATACGGATATGCTGGACCAAGTAAAACGATTCGTTGTTGTGCCATGTTGGAGAGCGTGAATACTACTTCTTGTATCAAGCAACGGCGCAATAAAGCCTTGAGTGGCACAGACATTCTTGTCTGTGTTTAGTCTGAATCTCGCACTAATACTCACAGACAAGAATGTCTGTGCCACTATTGAAGATTTTTCAGTTGATACAAAGAGGGAATGCAATACAATTTTTTGCCGCAATTTACGCACAAATCTCGTAGTTTCGTGTGCGGAAAAAGCTGTACACGCATTCTCCGCCCAAAAACAATCAGTAACAACAAATTGTTCACCCTTCAACACCAGTAATCATGCGCTATACCGTCGTTGGTGCAGGCAAAAGCGGCATTGGTGCTGCTACGCTCGCACAAGATTTAGGACACACCGTTTTTCTCACCGAAGCAAAACCACACGAGCAAGCAAAAGACGCGGCAGCACTTCTCCTGAAACGCAGTATTGATGCGGAGTTTGGCGGACACACGGATAAATCCTTGCTCGCGGATTGCATCATTACTTCGCCAGGCGTTCCGCCGTCCAGCCCGCTTTTTATCGAGGCGGAAAAGCGTGGTATTCCCATTATCAGCGAGGTAGAATTTGCGTGGCAGCAGATTGACCCCATGAAAAATCCCGTCGTTGCTATTACGGGAACAAATGGCAAGACGACCACGACCGCGCTCACGGCGCATATTTTCAATAATTCTGGTAAAAAAGCGATTGCCTGTGGGAACATCGGAAAGGCAATTACGACGGTCGTCAAAGACCTTGAAGAAGGAACGATTTTAGTCGTAGAAGCCAGTAGTTATCAGCTTGACAGGGTTTCGACCTTCCGTCCCGATGTGGCAATGATTTTGAACATCACTCCCGACCATTTGAGCTATCACGGCACATTTGAGCAATATTGCGCCGCGAAGTATAAAATTTCTCAGAACCAAAATGAAAAAAATGTGTTAATTTTGAATGCCGATAACGAAGCCTCGCTTGCAGCAGCGCGGCTTCCGAATCGCGCGCAAATCCTACCCTTTAGCTTACACCCCTTGCAGCAGGGCGCGTTTGCTACTGATAACAGTATTCGATTCGCTGGAATCGGCTCTGTTACTTCTTCACAGCATAAAGAGGAACAATTAATGACCATTGATGAACTCCGTATTCCGGGGATTCACAATGTGTACAATTCAATGGCGGCAGCCCTGTCGGCACGCGCCTTTGAAGTACGCAATGAGAATATCCGTGATAGCCTGATGAGTTTTCGCGGTGTGGAACACCGTTTGGAATATGTTCGATTGCTCAACAATATCGAATTTATCAACGATTCCAAAGCAACGAATATCAACTCAACGTGGTATGCACTTTCCAGTTTTAAGAAGCCCCTTGTGTGGATTGCCGGTGGGCGCGGCGACAACAACGATTACGCCCAACTCGACGACCTTGTTCGCAAGAATGTACGCGCTGTTGTGGCGATTGGCGAAGAAAAAGATGCCATTTTTAATCACTTCAGCGTGATAACGCGCTGCATCAAAGCGGGCGATATGCAAGATGCCGTGCGCATCGCAGCAGAACAGGCTTCCAGCGACGATGTGGTGCTGTTTTCACCCGCTTGCAAGTCCTTCGATATGTTTGCCAATTACGAGCATCGCGGCGATGTTTTCAAAGAAACGGTGCAGAATTTGTGATGATAAGTTCTTGTTTTAACTGGGATTTTTAGAAACCTGAACTCATCTGGGATTTCTTGGGATTATTGAGATTACTGGGATGAAAAAAATTCTTGAAAATGTCGTTGAATCCCAGTAATCATCTCCATCCCAGCATAATCTCAGTTTAGTCAAATGCAAAAGAACGGAAAGCATACCAAGCCTACCGCCAGTCAAACGGTGGATGATGATTTGGACGTACCTGAATTTGATTTTTCTCGTGCAAAGCCGAATAGGTTTGCGGAACGGTGTGCGAAGGGTACGACGCGAACAATCATTACTTCGACAGGTCAAAAGAAAGTGTATGTTTCGCTTGATGCTGATGTAGCAAAGAAATTTCGCTCGTCAAAATCAGTGAATGATACTCTGCGTTCTTTTCTGTAGTTGTATTTATTTTTGCAGTACGTCGTGCATAAAATTTTTAGGGTGAAAAATTCAGGGAAGCCAGCATTTGTGAGGGCTTCCCTTGCTTTTTTCTAAAAAAATGTTCTGAAAAATGAATATTGCTCCGCAAATACTTGTCTAATCCGCATCACCGCATAAACACGAGGAATCATGCGCTTTTCAAGAATAATCTTTACAATATTTGCACTCGGAATATTTGCAGCATTCAGCCTCGAATCCTGTAACAAAGCCGAAGCTGGAAAGCCTCAAGCCTCAGCATTGAAGCGCGTTCCCGATGTGCTTGTGCGTACAACAAACGGCGATACGGTTCGTCTTTCCCATTATTACAAGCAAGCTCCGATGATGCTTTCGGTGTATTTAGGCGTGGGCTGCCCAATGTGCGTGATGAGTATGAAGCAACTTTCTCAGCACGCGCTCCGTATAAAGACCTACGGCTGGAATGTTATCGCTCTCAGCAACGATGCACCCGAAGACAACCGCACTGCGCTTGAAAAACCGAACTTCGATAGTTCTTTCGTACAAGCAGGGGGAAATTTTTCCATTGAACTTTTGTCAGATTCTGACCATGTTGCAATGGAAACACTCGGTTGTTATCGCCGAAAACTCAACACCGAGCGGCACGGAATGTTTCTCATTGATAAGCAAGGTTTTGTGCGCTTTGAAGCGATTGACCGCCGTCCGTATGAGCAATGGCAAGTGTTGATTGATAGCATGAAAGTTTTGAATGAGGAAGCCGCCAACAGCGCACAACATCAGGTGTCCCGCTAAAATATCCGTTTGAAATATCCGTTTGAAATATCCAAAAAAATCCTAGAAAATCCCACGAATCCTAAAAATCCCAGTCCATTTTTCCAAAGGTTTCACTCATGCGTTCCTCATTGTTTTCTCGAATACCCGCACTAATACTAGGCTTCGCGCTTGGTTCCGCAATTATTAGCTCGTGCGGAACTGATTCCATTGGTCAGCAAAATCCCGTCGAAGCAGGTTCGGATTTTGCCATTCTGCAAGAAAAAGTCCTCACGCCAAACTGCGCCACAAGCGGCTGCCACGATTCGCGCAATGCTGTTGGCGGCTTAGATTTATCGCCCGCCGTTGCGTACAACAATTTGGTCGGCGTTTCGGCAACCAACGAAAACGCCAAAGCTGACAAACTCTTGCGTGTGAAGGCAGGCGACCCGTATAAGAGCTTTTTGTACATCAAGCTCGACAGCGCGAATCTGCACAAGTCCGATGGCTACGGAAGCGTGATGCCGCTTGGCTCTCGCGCACTTCCAGCAGGGCAGTTGAAATTTCTTACGTTGTGGATTGCCGGCGGCGCGTCGAAATCTGGTGCAACGCTCGACCCCGCATTACTCAACGACCCGCGTCCGCAAAACGAAACGATTGCGCTTGCTCCGCCTAGCAATGGTGCGCAGTTCCGCATACCAACCTTTGGTATTCCGCCGCAATTTGAACGAGAAATTTTTTACGCCCAAAAGAACACACAAGATTTGCTCGTAACAAAATTTGAAGTATTGCAGCGCGACCGCAGCCACCACTTTATTTTGTACGCCTTCGACCCGCAGCGCACATCAAGTATGCCACAGGTAGGAGTGTTCCGCGATTTGTACAATGCCAAAGGCGAGTTCAGCAATCAAACACTCTCCAGTATGTCGGGACGCACGTTTATCATTGGTTCGCAGTTGAAGCAAGAAGCAATCGAATTTCCCGAAGGAATGGCAATGCGCATCCCCGCAACATGGCTTCTGGACTTGAATTCGCACTACACCAACGGCACACGCGAGACCACACAAGGCGAAGTAATTTTGAATCTTAATTCAACAACGCCCGACAAAGTAAAAACGCTCGTCAAGCCGCTTGAATTGGGCTTTTACAACCTTTCGCTGCTTCCGAAAAAAGAAACCGTCGTGCAAACAACCTTCTTGGTGGGCGGCTCACGCGATCAAGGACGCGACCGCTTTGTTCCATCGGATACGCTTATCAATCTCATCGGCGTAACCTCGCACACACACCGCATGGGACGGAAGTTTGTGGTGCAAATCGTGGGCGGAGCGCGGAATGGCGAGACGATTTACACCTGTACAAATTGGCTCAATCCGCCGCTTGTTCACTTCAAAACGCCGATTGTTCTGCGTCGTGGAGAGGGCTTGAAATCTATTGCCACGTACTTCAACGACACCGATGAACCCGTTTCTTTCGGTTTCCGCTCAACCGATGAAATGAACTTCATTTTTGGATATTACTACTAAAAAGGATGCAGTTTGGGGGCTGAAAAAAGAAGGTAAAGATGATATGCAAAGAGCGCAGATACTCACGTCGCCACAGGCTGGCAATCGTAAGTATCTGCGCTCTTTTTATGCAATAGAAGCATGAGCAATGATGACGATTTTTATTGGACATACGTTTGATACGCAATAATCGCAAGCACAATCAACACCAGCCAAATAGCCACTTTGACGAGTTTTTTCAAAATTGCAAAGCCCAAACCAACGGCAACAACCGCTAAAACAACCTGCAAAAACAAGGGCAAACGCGAAATGCTGTCAATAAGTTCATTGGAAAGGAGCAGCGCAAACGGAGCTGAAAAGAGTGTATTCATGCGGGTTTGAAGAAAAAAATGAAACAAAAAAGTATTGATGAGCAATGTTTGATGATGACCATTTTTGGGAAGGGCAAAATGCAACAAATCACGGAAAAAGCAGAAGGAAAATCAACGGAACTGCACAATTCTGAGGGGACTATTTCCAAAGAAAGTATTTGCCAGCTTTTCGGAGTAGAATCGCTCACGGAAGTAGATTTTATCAAGCATCCAGCACATTCGCCCGTAGAAAATATGCTCTTCGATATTGCCCGCGCAGAAGCCCTTCTTGAGAGAAAAGCCGCACCAATGCTACGTTTGTACTCGTGGAATCCTTACGCGGTCTCGCTAGGAGCGCACCAGCGCGAGCGCGATATTGATGTGGAGCGTTGCCGCGAGCGAGGGCTTGAGATTGTGCGCCGTCCCACAGGTGGGCGGGCGGTATTTCATGCGGAAGAACTCACCTATTCGCTCGCTGTGCCGCTTCAGACCGAAACCGCACCGCAGCGCACGATTCACGACATTTACCGCGATGTTCATATTGTTTTGCTGAACGCCTTGCAGAATCTAGGTTTTCAGGGGATTTCCTTTCAAAAATCACAAACCAATTTTCGCGCATTGTACCGTTCAAGCCAAGTATCTATGCCATGTTTCGCTAGTTCGGCGCGGTATGAGCTTATGTACGAAGGGCGCAAAGTCGTGGGTAGTGCGCAAAAATTATACAGCAAGGATGGGCAAAATGTAGTCTTGCAGCACGGCTCAATACTACTCGGAAAAGCGCATGAATGCTTGGCTGATGTGCTGAATCTCGGCAATGACACCGAGCGTGAAGAAGTGCGGCGCGTGATTCGCACGCAGTCGGTAAGTTTGCAAGAAGTCTGGGTGGAGGAGGGAAATGCAGCGCAAGAAATATCGTGGGAGCGTTGTGCTGATGCGGTTTTTGAGGCGTTTGGAAATGTGCCTAAAGTGAAAGTTGAGTGAAAGGAAATGCCACATTTTTTGTAGTTTTGCTACCGTTAGAATTTTCACCTTGTTCCATCTTGAATTTACCAGCTTCATGCCAAAACTTTCGGTCATTATTCCGTGTTATTTCAACGAAGAAAATATCCCCGTAACCGCACAAACACTCATTCAGAACGAAGCGCATTTTGAAAGCGATGTAGAATTTGAGTACGTGCTGGTGGATGACGGCTCGAAGGATAAAACTTTTCAAGCAATTCTCGCCTTCCGTGCGCAATATCCGCACAAGGTAAAAGCCCTGAAACTGGCGGCAAATGTGGGTTCGCACAGTGCCATCCTTGCGGGACTGTACCACGCAACGGGCGACGTATGCGTGATTCTCGCCGCCGACCTGCAAGATCCGCCAGAGCTTATTCCCGAAATGATGACGCACTGGAAGCACGGAATAAAGCTCGTTCTGGCGAATCGTACCGACCGCGAGGAATCCTTTGGGCAACGTTTTTTTGCAACGACGTTTCACAAACTTATCAAACGCCTCGCGCTGAAAAATGTTCCCGATGGCGGATTCGACCTCGCCTTGTTTGATGCGGCATTGAAGGATGAAATTGTGCGGATGTCGGAAAAAAATACGCACATCTTGTATTTGCTGGTCTGGCTCGGCTACGAATATGTGAATATTCCCTACACACGGCGTAAACGCGATATTGGCGTGTCACGCTGGACGCTGGCAAAAAAAGTAAAATTGCTTGTTGATTCGTTTATCGCGTTCTCATTTTTTCCGATTCGTGCTATCTCGGTGATAGGATTGGTGCTGGGTTTGGGGGCGTTTGCGTATGGCGGGTTTGTACTCTTGGCGCGGTTTTTCGGTTGGATTCCGTATGTGCAGGGCTGGTCGTCGCTGATGGTCGTCTTTATGCTGGTTTCAGCGTTTCAAATGATTGCGCTTGGCATTATTGGCGAATACGTCTGGCGTGCGCTGGATGCGTCGCGGGCGCGACCGAATTTTATTATCGAAACGATTTTGGATAACACCTCGCAACAGCAGAAATAATGCGGGATACACGCACTTCAGCCTTCATATTTCAGCCTTCATATTTCAGCCCTCATCCTTCCTTCAGGTCTTCAAGCATTTGCTTCAAAATAGTTTGCGCTGCAACAACGCGGTTCTGCGCTTGGTGCAACACCAGTGATGATGCGCTGTCCAGCACTTCATCGGCTACTTCGACGTTGCGCCGCGTGGGAAGGCAGTGCATAAATTTACCATTGTTCGTGAGGCGCATTTTATCGCCCGTGATAGTCCATGAGCGGTCTGTGGCGGGCAGGAGCATTGTTCCGTAATTGCCATCGTTAAAAGCAGACCAATTTTTTGCATAGACAAAATCGGCATCGTGCAAGGCTTCATCCTGATTGTGCAGTATTTGTGCGCCTTTGGTGAATTGTTCATCTAATTCATAGCCTTCGGGATGCGTAATGACCAAATCTACATCGGCGCGGCGCATCCATTCGGCAAAGGAGTTGGGAACGGCTTGGGGCAAGGCTTTTGGGTGTGGTGCCCACGACAGCACGACTTTCGGGCGGCGTGTCATTTTCTCGCGGCGGCGTATTTCCTCAATCGTAATCAAATCTGCAAAGGACTGAAGCGGGTGGCGCGTGGCGGATTCTAAGCTGAGAAGCGGCTTCTGGGCGTACCGGCGGAATTGCTCCAGCGTGTGTTCGCTCGTGTCGGCGGCTTTGTCGGTGAGCGAGGCAAATGCTCGCACGGCAACAATGTCGCAGTATGCGGCAATCACCGCCGCGCCTTCTTTGATGTGTTCTACGGTGTCGCCGTCCATCACTGCGCCGTCCTGCAATTCCAATTTCCACGTTTCCGTTCCAACATTCACAACAAGCGTATTCATGCCGAGATTGAGCGCGGCTTTTTGCGTGGAAAGGCGTGTACGCAAGCTGGAATTAAAAAATACCAAGCCGAGCGTGCGATTGCGCCCCAATTCGTTCCACTGCAAAGGCTGTGCTTTCACTTCCAATGCGGCTTCCAGCAAGGCTGGCAGGTCGGGAACGGCGTGAACAGAGGTAAAGGAATTCATGGTGTGAGAATGTAGAACGTATGAATGCTGTCAAATTATACGATGTGAAATTGCTGGGAAAATCTTCTTTTCTGCCTTTCAGATTTCATCCTTCAAATTTCATCCTTTCCTCAATTATCCGTCGGCACTTCATCGGTAATGGGCAGTTCAATCTGTACGGTGGTTTGGTTTTCGCCGCTTTTGATGATGAGATGCCCGTCGTGAAGTTCGAGAAGTTTTTGCGTAATACTGAGACCTAAGCCAGAGCCTTGTTGCTCGTAGATTTGGCGGTCGAATTGTGTGTACGCGCCGATTGCCGCGATTTGTTCGGTCGTCATCGGGCGACCATCATTCGTAATGCGCAAGCGATACGTTTTGCTGTCGTGTTCCGATTCAAGGTAGATTTTTGACTGCGGACGCGAGTATTTAAGCGCATTATCAATAATTTCTTCAACCAGTTTGGTGAAATACATCGTGCTAATTGCAATCGGAACATCGGGACTAAGTGTAAAGATGACATCTTCTTGCCGTTGTTCGTGGTATGCCTTCGACATTGCAACATCATTCACAATACTTTCCGGCGAAGTAACTACGTCGTAGTGCGAGACGCGCAAACGCGAGGATTCGCTTTGAAGCGACATCAGTTTTGCGTAGAGCAAAAAGTTCTGAACAAGATGGTGAATGCGCCGAGCTGAGGTATTAAGCTGACCTAACATTTCCATGATTTCATCGCGCTCAAGACTATCGTAACTTGAGAGCAACAGCTCAGAAAAGCCTAAAATACCACTGAGCGGTGTCAAGAATTCGTGTGGCAAAGCAAGGCTGATATTGGCGCGGAGTTGTTGCAATTTTTTATCGGCAACATCTTTCAGGTTCTCTTGCTTGCGAAGCCGCATATCTACGGCTTGGAGTAGTTCTGCAACGCGAAACGGTTTGGTAATATAATCGTCTGCACCAAGATTCATCCCAATACGCAAATCCGATGTATCGGCGCGGGCGGTAAGGAAAATAAAGGGAATGGTGGAGGTTGCAGCCTGAGATTTGATGCGCGTGAGAACGCCGTGTCCGTCGAGTTCTGGCATCATTACGTCGCAAAGAATAAGGTCTGGTAAATGTTCTTCCGCCAATCGCGCACCAATCGCTCCATTGGGCGCACTTATCACGTTGTAATCGTTGGTTTCCAAAATCTCAACGATATTTTCGCGGACAAATTGCTCGTCTTCGATAATCAAAACTTTTTTCATAACAGTACACAGCAAATGTGTGGAGAGTGATAATCTCAGTGGTATTGTGGGGTTATGCTTGAGACGGTTATTCGCTTTTGCACGTAGGTAGCACAATCGCGGCAAGATACACAATTCAAATGTTCTATGCACATTTTTCCGACAATCTTTTCATGGTAATTTCTTCATTTTCTGTCTGCTAAAGTTTTCGTAACTTTAAAACTGTGAAAATTTTTCAGTCGCAAAAACAAAAAAATAGAACGTACAATTCACATCATTTTCTTAAACATCACGTGTACTTCATGGAAGGAGCATTCATCGTGAACAATTACTTTATCAAAGGTGTAGCAGCCCTTGTACTTGGTGCGGCACTGTATTCATGCGGCGGAGGCGGCACAGCTTCACAGCTCACAACCGCACGCCAAGCACTCAGCAAAGCCGAGCAAACAAAGGCAACGCTTGGTTTCCAAAAAGACAAGGAAAAAGTTGCCAAAGCTCAGGGAGAGATTGACAATCTCTACAAAACAGCCTACGCAACCTTGCAGAACGAGGTTATGCTTGGTTCTTCGAGCGCAAATATCGCAGAAGCGTGGTATTTGTTAGGCAAAGCAAGCAAAGAGGTGGGAAACATGGATAGCATGGCTGTTGCCTTCAAGCAAGCAGACAAGCTCTTTCCAGCCGATGACAAACTCGGCAAACAAGCTCGCTCAGAAATGACGGGTTTTATGTTCGAGGGCTGGGCAAACGGCTTCAATAAAGGCGTTGAGGCGTATAACACTGCCGTTGGCACAGAAGACGAGAAAGCACGTAAGCCCAAATACGAAGAAGCTGTGCGCCTTCTCAGCAATGCGGCTGCAATGAAGCCAGAAAATACGGACATTTACCCAATTATCGGTGCAGCACAACAAGGTGCGGGCGATACCTTGGGTGGCTTGGCGACCTACGAAAAATATCTAGCCTTTGCGCAGCCTGGCATTGATGCTCTCTCTCAGCGTGGTGCTGTTTTGAACATGACCCGCGAAGAAGCATTGGAAAAACTTGGCAAACCCGCTTCCACGAAAGGTCTCGCGCCGCAGCCAGGCGATTCCTTGATTCTGGATAAATACAATTTCGACGGTAAAGAACTCTGGGTGTTTTATCCGCGCAACAAAGAAGGAAAATTCACGCTCGACGGCTTCAAATCGAATGTTCCCGCTTCATGGATGCCGTTTGAGCAAGAGCGTTTTGTTTCCTACGACAACCGCATGAATATGTACGTTGCGTATCCGTACTATACGCAGAAAAACTACGACAAAGCATTGCAGTTTATTGATAACGGTTTGAAATTGAAGCCCGCCGACGAAGAATTGGCGAATTTCCAATCGCAAATTTATACCGAAAGTGGTCGCTTGGAGCAAGCAATGTCGAAGCTCAAAGACCTTGTTGCGAAATATCCTGACAACAAAAACTACTTGGCGCAATACGGTACAATGCTCTCGAATGCGAATAAGTTCGATGAAGCTATCGGCATTTTTGAGAAAACTTTGCAACTCGACCCGAAGTTTGAAAACGCAATCGGCAACCTTGCTGGCGTGTACAAAAACAAAGCCGCGAATATCCAAAAAGATGAGCAAGAAAAGTTTGACAAAGCCGAAGCAGCTCGCAAAAAAGACAAAAAGACTCCAGAATACAAAATTGATAACACCAAGTATTTCCCATTCTTGAAAAAGTCTGCGGAATACTACGAGCAATACCGCAAACTCCCAGGTAAAGACCGCGATGTTGTTGTCTTGGAGCAGCTGTTGAACATTTACGACGTTGTGGATGACAAAGAAAACTATCGTAAATCAGCAGGTGAATTTGCTGCATTGGAATACGCAAACGAGAAAAACCCTCGCTTCTACGAAGCATTGGCGCGTATTTACGGCAAGCAAAAAAATAGCGCGAAAGTAAAAGAATCGCTTGACAAAGCAGACGTATTGCGCAAAGCAGGCGCGAAGTAAGAAGAGCGCACTTTTCGTGTAAGTCAGTATTTGTGGGAGCTTCAAGCTATTTTGAAGCTCCCACATTTGTTTTAAAGACGTTGGGTAATTTTCTTTGCAAACGCAGGTGGAATCAGCCCTCTGCGGCTTTGCGCAAGCGATTCATCAACGCAACGTTGTGGCGTAAAACTTCATCGTAAATGACAATAACAGCGTCGAGGTTTGCATCGTCGGCAGCACGAAGTTCTGCATACAAGTTTTGCTCAGAAAGCTCGTAAATAGTAGTGTTCAAGCTGCTTTTACCAACGAGTGATTTCGCGCTGCCCGTCAAGATTTTCGCCCGCGAAAATTGCACAAAAACTGCTTCCGCTTCTTCGAGCGAATCTACAATCAACACCTTTGCATTCGGCGCGTAGTGGCGATACTTCATGCCGGGCGAGAGCGGTGCTTGCTTGCTTTTCGCCTGTGCGCTGTTTTCCTCAAAGCGCACTCCAAATTGTTCGGCAATAGTGTTTAATTCTTCAAGCGTAATGCTGCCCGGACGCAAGATTTGAGGCGGATGAGCAAGGATATTGATAACAGTTGATTCTATGCCAATTTCACACGAACCGCCGTCCAATACAGCATCTATGCGCCCTTGAAGGTCGTGCATCACGTGTGCAGCCGTCGTCGGGCTGGGATAGCCAGAGCGATTCGCCGACGGTGCGACAAGCGGCTCGCTCGTTTTGCGAATAAGTTCCAGCGCGACAGGATGCTTTGGAAAGCGCACCGCAACGGTGTCTAAGCCCGCAGTAACGATGTCTGGCACAAGAGCTTTTTTCGGCAAAATGAAGGTCAGAGGACCTGGACAAAATTGCTCAAAAAGCACATCGAAAAATTCTTGGTGAAAGGCAGAAAATTTCTGCGGCGAAAGGTCTGCAATGCTGGTCAAATCTTGCTTCTCAGCACAATGCACAATAAGCGGATTATCGCTCGGACGACCCTTTGCACGGAAAATATTCTGCACCGCTTCTTCGTGAAAAACCCCCGCTCCCAAGCCATACACGGTTTCCGTCGGAAAAGCAACATTTCCACCAGAAGCAAGTATTTGTGCGGCTTTGGTGATATTTTTGTGCGATGCTTCGAGAAGCAAGGTTTGGTGGTCGTGCGTAAGAGAATTCACAGAGTAGTTCCGGTCAAATTTCACAGTGGTTTTGGGATTTCATACTTC
This sequence comes from Ignavibacteria bacterium, assembly GCA_013298775.1. Classification (GTDB taxonomy): domain Bacteria; phylum Bacteroidota; class Ignavibacteria; order Kapaibacteriales; family UBA4661; genus PH2015. The sequence goes on from JAAFIV010000061.1 coordinate 15,309, forward strand.
AGCATTCATACTTCATCCTTTCCTCATACCCCACGTGCGTCAGGATGCCAAATAAACTTGTGCATTTGCAGTTGAAAGCGCACAGGGAGGCGGTCGGCGAGAATCCATTCCACAATCTGCTGAAATTCGATTGTACCAAATACAGGCGAGAACAGCACACTTGCGCACTTCTTATCCAAAGACCGTTCTAATACGAGGTTTTTCGACCATTCGTAATCTTCCCGCGAGCCAATCACAAACTTCACTTCGTCGTGCGGACGCAGAATATCGAGGTTGGTGTAATTATTCATCGGCATCATTTTCGAGCTAGGCGTTTTCATATCAATAATGCGGATAACGCGCTCGTCGCAGGCTGATGTATCCACGTGTCCGCCCGTTTCCACCGCGACGGTAAAACCTTCATCGGCGAAATAGCGCATGAGTGGAAAAACATTGGGCTGTTCTAAAGGTTCGCCACCAGTAAATTCCACAAAACCGCATCCATACTCGCGTACACGGCGATTGATATCTTCGCCCGTAACGTCAAGACCGCCCGTGCGCCTGTCAATCGCATACTTTGTGTCGCAATAGGAACAGCGCAGCTTGCAGCCGTGCAAACGCACAAACACGCATGGCAAGCCCGCTCGTGTGCCTTCGCCTTGTACGGAATAGAAAATTTCGTTGAGCAAAAAAGATAAGGAAAGTGGGTTGGAATCCTGAAGAGCCTGTATCTGCTCGATTGTGAGCGGTGGAATCATAAAAAAATTGGTAAAAGTTTTTTGCAAAGAAAAGGGCAAATATCAGTATGTATCAGCATTACAGCGTTTTTTTGAAGCAAACGCTCATTTCCATTCCCACATATTGCCCATAGTTGGGAATAGGCGTAAAGCCGCTTTCAGCATACAAGCGCATCGCAGAGGGCAGCAAACGACTGGTTTCCAGCACCGCGCACCTGAAATTTTCCTCTCGCGCCCATTCTTCCAGATGGCGGAGTATTCCTTTGGCAATGCCCTTTCCACGTGCTTCTTCGCGGGTGTACATTCGCTTAATTTCAACGCTGTGCGGCAGAATATCATTGGTCGCATCGCTAAATTCCTTGAACGCGCCACACGCAACGGGTATTGCGCCTACGTACGCCAGCACAACATGGCGCAAATGCTGGATGCCGTTGAATTGCGCATAATACGCATCGTCTTCGCCGTTGATAGTGGAAAGATGATTGTCCAGAAGCCGCACCAATGCTTGAAAGTCGGTGTCGTCGGAGCTTGTGCGTCGGAAGTGGATTTCGTCAGTCATCTGCTTCAAGCAAAATTGTTTCGGAAAAATGTTGTAGATTCTTATGCTGTGGCGAAACAAAATTACCAAAAAATCAGTATTTTCGCGTCCATGAATACACAAGAAATCATACCGCCCACAAACACCGACGCAAACACAAGCGCAGAAGCCGCATCCGAACAGCATTTCCATTACCGTTTGGACTTTTACTGGCAAGCGGTGGCGGTGTACGCGCTCGCGCTTATTGCTTACGCGCTCGTGAAAGGCACTATTATTGACGGTTCGCTCACGCTGACGCTGCACGACCCCGTGATGATTGTGTTGGCGGTGGTTGTTGCTGCCTCGTGTTTGGTATCGCTCACAGCATGGTTTATGAAGCGTACGCTCACGATTGGCGCGGATTTTATTCGTTTTCAAAGTCGTTTGCGCACTCGCACGTTCTCGCGGGAGCAGATTGCGGGTATTGCGCTCGGTAAGAAAAAGCTCTTGAACGTGCGTGGTTCCTATCGTGTAGCAAAAATTCGCCTTGCCAATCGTCGTCGTTTATTGCGCATTCGCCCATCTCTGTACGAGCAGGAGCAAGAGCTTGTTCAAGCCTTGATTGCGTTCAAGCGTCGTCTGGGCTAAGGCGAGTAGTCGCCAAATGCGTTTTCGCGTCGCGTAGTACAGACACTCCTGTCTGCGACTTTTCCGAAAATTCCACACTTCACATTTCACCAACTCCACCACCAATTACTGAGATTTATGGATTTGTCTTCAATCAAAAATATCGTTGTTGTCGGCGCAGGCACGATGGGTAATGGTATTGCGCACAATTTCGCGCAATACGGTTACGAAACAACAATGGTGGACACAAAGGCGGAATTCCTTGAACGCGCCATGAATACTATCACGGCGAACCTCGACCGCCAAGTAAAAAAAGGGGCAATCACCGCCGACGATAAAACCTCAACACTGGCACGGCTGAAAACCTCAACAAACCTTGTTGAACAGTGCAAAACAGCAGATTTTATCGTCGAAGCAGCAACGGAAAATCAACAACTCAAAAGCGTGATTTTCCACACAATGGACGACCACAGCCCAGAACATACCATCCTTGCAACAAATACCTCTTCGATTTCGATTACGGAAATCGCTGCTTTTACCAAGCGTCCGGGCAATGTGATTGGAATGCACTTTTTCAATCCCGTGCCTGTGATGAAGCTCTGCGAGATTATTTGCGGCATTGCAACAACCGAAGATACCTTTGCAATGACGGAAGAATTAGCGACGAAAATCGGCAAAACAACCGTGTGTGTGCAGGATTATCCAGGCTTTATCTCGAATCGTATTTTGATGCCCATGATTAACGAAGCGATTTATTGCGTGATGGAAAACATTGCAACGATTGAGGATATTGATACCGTGATGAAACTCGGTATGAATCACCCAATGGGACCGCTCACGCTTGCTGATTTTATCGGCTTAGACACGTGTTTGGCAATTATGAACGTGCTGCATGAAGGCTTAGGCGACAGCAAATATCGTCCGTGTCCGCTCTTGAAAAAAATGGTTGCGGCTGGATACCTTGGAAAGAAGGTAGGACGCGGCTTCTACAAGTATTAACTCCGAAAAATGTATTTCTCCGTGAGGCTCTCAATTCCTATTGAGGGTCTCACTTCTCTCATAAAACCTCGCTTTTGTGTGCTTTTCCTGATTTGTCAATTTCCCCAACTTCTTTTTCGCATTGCGCCATGAACAGTTCTTGCCCTGTAAAAGCCGCATCAATGCTTGCTTTTCTCGCTATTTCTTTAATGACACTCACCGCGTGTGCCGCACTCCGCGCCTCGGCAAGTTACACGCAAGACACGCCCATAGTACGCGGTGTGCGCGTGTATGGCGGCGCGAATGAAAGTGCGCCACCGATAGTGCTGCGAAGCAGCAATGATAATGCGTCCACGAATGATGACCGCAATGCAAGTAATGGTGCGATATTAGGGGCAAGCTATGTCACCGTCGAATTGGATGTGCAGGCGAATTTTATGCCGACATTTATGGTGCGTTTTGTGCATTGCGACGCGCTCTGGCGCGAGGATTCGCAGAATATCATCATCAATACGCCTCTTTTGCGCACAACAAACGTGGATGTACGTCAGGCAAGTTTTGTCTCGAAATACTTCACGCATCGTGCTGTTTTCACCGCGCCAAATAACGAGGTTCAGTTACAATTTTCGGGAAATTGGAAAGCAAAAATTTATGAGCAACACGACCCAACGACGGTGCTTGCAGAGGCGCGATTTTTCGTTGTGGAGCAGGTTGGAGCGTGCGCGCTGGGGCTGATTTCTGACACGTATCGCCCAACGATTGGCGGAACAAGTATGGCGGCATATACGATGGAAGCAAGCATTCAAGCACCTTCCGAGTACGTTGATATAAATTTTCAAACCGTACAAATTTTTCGGAATAATCGCTGGCACGAACCCCGCATCATTACGCAAAACAACGACCTCACACGCACGGAAATCCTTTACAACAAAGGCGCGGCAACGACGGTGCTAGGCTTTACCACAGCGCAAAAGCGGTTTCGGATTGCGGGAATTCCGGCAGAAAATGAGTATCGTATTGTGGATATTTCTAATCCCGCCTTTGCTCCTGCTGGCTCTGCGGCAATTCGCCTTGCTCCGCTCGCGGACATTCGCCGCAATGGTGGTGTAAACTTCGTTCCCGCTAATGATGGTGCGCTTATTACGCGGAATGTTACTTCGGGCAACGATGAATACGTGTTTGTGGAATTCATTCTCGACCCTGAGCAAAATCCCACCTCGAAAGAACTTTTTGTAGTTGGCTCGTTCAATAATTGGCAAGCGCAAGCCGCATGGAAACTAGAGTACGACACAACAACGCGCCTGTACCGCCTCAAACAGTGGATTCGGCGCGGGCGGCATAATTACCTGTACGCCACAGGGCGCACCAATCCTACCACAAAAGCGATTGAAGAAGTTAGTTTTGAAGAATGTGAAGGAAATGTCCTGTCGGCAAATCATACCTTTTACGCGCTATACTATTATCAAAACCCGAACAATGGTAGATATGACGCGCTCTATGGCGTATCGGCTATCAATGCTTCGCGGAGAACGCGATAATACTGCTTCGTCCCCAATTCTTGTTTAATTCTTTCTCCTCCAAGCTATGCGTACACGTTTTTTGCTTCGTTGGCTGCAAGCCTCATATTTCCTTGTTTTTTATGCTTGTTTGTGGCAAAGTACCGATGCACAGACAACATCTTCTGCCCAAAAATCTGCCTCAAAGCCCGCACCAATCCTGACGAAACAGGACTCCGCTATTATGCGGGCAACGAATATTTCAATAAAACGTGTCGAAATCGGGCGGCGTGTGATTATTGACGGTAGTTTTAGTCCCAACAGCTGTAATAACCCACAAGGCTCACCAATACTTGCTTGCAAGATAGGGAACTTACCCGAAGAGTATATTCCGTTGGAAGAACGTTTGGCGTACAAAAACTCACGTTTAGGTAGTAATAGCTGGTCTCACCATTTCCGCTTCGGTTATGTTCCTGCCGAAACCAAGCAAGTTTTTGTACGAGTTTTGTGGCTGCGCGGCGCAGATACACTTACCTTGATGCGAGATACCGTGCGCCCTACGTTTCTGATATTGCGCCCAAATACTCGTTATCAAAACACCCTGTCTCAAGCCCAAGAACAACCGTACACAATTCTTCGCTCTAAGCCTGATAAATACAAGCCTTCAGAAGATTCCGTGCGTATGCGGTTTACGGTTGCTAACATTACGCCGCCCTACTCTGTCTATGTTCCTTTGCAAGTAAAAACCTCTACAAGTCTGGCAAATACAGGTGTTGATGCTATATGGAAAAAGCGTGGTGATACTGAAATTATCTATGCAACAACGGGCAATATGGAAATTCTCGGTACGCCGCCCTACATTGACTATGCTTCATCGGGATTGGCTGTCTATGCAGTAAATACGCTGGATACAAGCATTTCGTGGAAATGTTCGCCCAGTACAGTGAGCTTGATTGCGATTCGTCCAAGCACAACAGGATATAGCTTTGATGCGGATTTTGAGGCATCGGGAATATCATTGCCGCATCTCGACCGCGAATTGTATTCCTTGAAAGGCGCATTGGTACTGAAGTACGGGCTAAAAGTGCGTAATCCCTACAACGGTATGACGGATTCTCTTCCAATACAAAAGAAGTATGCACAGATTTCATCAGCATTTGTGCATGAATCTCCTTCTGAATCTGATGAGAAAATCAGTCATGAAGATACGCAAACATGGCTTCAGAAGTATCTTCGAGCAGTGAAGCTGCCTGAAAAATTTGCACCGCTTTTGAGTGCGAAAAACCTGACAGCGCATATTCTCAAGCCAGAAAGAGGCTGGGGAAGCAAAATAAGCCAGCGTTTGAACGAAGAGTATCCGTCTGCGGCGAGACCATTATTCGGCTCTGAAGATGCGTACAAAAGCGAATGCGATATTTGGTCAAAACTAGAGTGGAATGCGCGTTTAGGGCTTCCGAAGCCAGCTCGAATGATTGCCGAAAGTTCCTCGCCAGAGTTTTGCGAAAAAATGTGGCAAATATATGCAAGTAATTCTGTACCACGAATGACGCACTTTGTGGTATTTCTGGATGAAAATAGCTCCCGCAATGCGGTTTCTGGAAAAGTATTACTTCTTGTGCCGCTCGGTATCACGACAAGCTGGGGCAGTGAATTAAAGCAAGCCAGCAACCGCGACCTGATACAATGCGCTCTGAGCAGCAATAATACATTTCTTCCTCAAGCAATGACCTACGCTGAGATGCAAAAACTTTTACCGAAAACGAATAAGCGTGACGAGTTTGGTAACGAGGTGTACCGAGAAACGATGACAGAGCCAAACCTTGCGCTGCATCTTGATTCCGTGATATACAAAGAGCGATATAGTGCGTCGGTCTCTTCTCGGCGGACAGCTTCTGCCGATTACCGAGCATTTTTGCAATGGTGCGATACCGCTCGAATAAGTGAAAATGCGCCATTTAGCGTAATGGAGACCGATACAGCAGCAATGGTGCGCCTTCGAGAGGCGTATTCTTCATATTATGTGTCGGCGCAGCCAGATAAATCAGAAGCATTCTGTTCCAACACGCAAGAGATAAAGCGGTTTGCAGCCGCAGGGAAAGCAATTCCCATTTATCTTACCGATGAAGATGATGCCGAATGGGAATGTCGTTCTGTGGCTTGGCGGTATGAAGAATACTACAAATCAAGCAATATCGCCAAAGTACTTGTAGTTTTTGCTGCATCGGGCGAGCGCAAAGGTTTACCGCTCTTCGCACTCACTGTTGCTACGACACGCCAAGACTCCAGTAAACTCGCGCTTCCTTTGTATCAGCAAGTGCGGAAGCCGTCTTTGGATAGAATGCTCAGTGTGCAAGATTTACAAGACTTGCCTTGTGAACAGTTTGACGGCGAATGCCCTGTACGTGGCTCTATGACTACGGAGTACCGCACATTATACGATTACTGCACGATGAAAACGAGACAAGGTGTTTTTCGCAACCGTGTTGCGGAGCTGATTTCAAGCCGTCGGTAGAAGATTTCTCTCTCCATCTGTTGAGCAATGTATTGAAAATGTAATAATTTTGATGCCTTGTAAGCCGCGTGAAAACTAGCTCTTGTGGTTTTTTAGTTTTTTGATGTGAGAAAAATATCTGTTGCGAATTCTCTAAACACAAGTCATAGTCAGCGATACAAAGATTTAAGTTTTGGAAAAATGTGCGTAGCTTGCAAAAGCATGTTGCTTAAAGCCCAGTATTTATACAGCTTTCAGAGGTGTTTGCTTGAGAATTTTCTTGTGTAAAATCTTTGGAGTATTCGCAAGAACGCAGCAATAGACGGGTTTATAGGGCTTTCACATATAATTTTTCACATAGAAGTACAGTTATGGAAGAAAAGCGGAGCAAAAAGGGGGCAAATTTGGGGACAATAACCAGCAAAAAAGGAAAAGCCATCAAAAAATCCCTCAAAAAGCGGGGTTAAAAAGCAGAAAAAAACGGATAAAAGTGTAAAAAAGTAAAATTTTTTCAATGGCGTGAGCGGCAAGAACTGGAGCGGGATTGGGGATATTTCCACGAGCTGATTTTCAAACTTTTTTAGGTAAATTGTAAAAAAGATTTGCATTTGTTGGAGCAAACCCCTAATTTAGCAGTCCGTTTACTTCACGACGGCACACGTTCTTCGACAACGC
>JAAFIV010000062.1 GCA_013298775.1 Ignavibacteria bacterium
TGAGGAGTTTCAAAATTTTGTAGGGCAGCATTATGGCTTGTCTCATACTCATTATGGGTGGTCGGAAATGATGCTCAGGAAATCGAAGCGAAACGAACAACGCGCATACCACGAATTTCTGCGCCTTTTCGACCTTTTCAGGAGCATGAACAATGACGCGCAATGATTGTATCACAATATGACCATTCCCGAACAACAGCTTTCCGAACTAGGCTACACGCCACTTTGGATGGAGTATGGCGTACTCACCGCAGAAATACTTGCTTTACAGCATGAACATTGGAAAACAAGCCAAGACATCGGCGGGGTAGAGCATTATCGCTACGCAAGTTTTCGGAATTTTTTGCAGAATAAAACGACACTTACCGATACCGAGTGTAAGCAATACGCTCATTTGGCAAGGATTGATGCGGATTCCTTCATGGCTGGCGCGGCAATGGTGGATATTTTGCGAATGCCAAATCTCACAGAAAAGCAGTTTATGTATCTTGCGGAAGAATTAGCCGGCTATGGAACGTGGACAGAAAAAATCATCACAAAAGAGCGTGAGAAATTTGGGGTTGGCGAATAGCCTTAAACAGCAGAATACATCTAGCGTAAACAGTATTTTTTGCAAAATTAGTTTACATAAACTCAATTCTCAATATAATTCTCAGTATAATTCTCGATATAATTTTCAAAACAATTTTCTGCATTGTTCTTGAGAGAATCCACCTGTAGTGGTCATTTTCACAAAATTCTTCGTACAAATATTCACAAAAAGCTCGTAACTTGGGGAACTTCAAAGAAATATTCTTACAATGTTCTTTCAACGCCCAAAGCATTTTACTGGAACTTTTCGGCTTAAATCCAGTGTTTATGCTGTGTTGAATGCAAGCACTCGTTTCTTGAACTAACGAAAATTGTGAATGAATACGTTACCCTTAGACCTACCTTCCGAGCTTCAAACACGTGAAGAAATTTCACAAATTTTAAGTGATTTCTCCCATATTCTTCGAGAAGAAACACCTCAAATATGGCATGATACCTCATTCACACATAAAATTCTTCGTTTTTCACTTTTACTTTCTCCAGAAACGAATGTAGCGCATTTTTTTACTCTCTTTAAAACACCTCAAAAAATCTATTGGAAAAGTAGAGACAATCACGTTGAGGTATCAGGTGTAGGTATTGGGCATAGAGTAGAGGCTCACACACCGCATCTTTCCTCACTCCTTCGTGATGTTCACGCACTTACAAATAATGCTCCTCCCAACGTGCGTTTTTTTGGTGGAACGAGATTTTACGCCTCATCTGAAGCAAATTCCCCTTGGAATGCCTTTCCCGACTCTTCCCTTACTCTGCCTTTTTTGGAATGCGAACGAATACTTGATTCCGTAACACTTCATTGCACGCTCATTGCTCCTGCCTCGACATCGGACTCGGAGGCAATCCGCGAAATGGAACTTACATTTTCTGGCTTGTTTGCAGATGTTTCAACAAAAGACAATTCGGAATTGCATACAACATTTGCTCAACCACCACTCGTACAAAAACGAGAAAATACCCCGTCATTTCAGGCGTGGAAAATGAGCATTGGAAAGGCATTGCAGGCATTTTCTCGCGGAAATTTGGAAAAAGTTGTGATGGCACGTCGAGCGAGTTTGCATTGTGCTGAAAGCCCCGATGCCTTCTCCCTTTTTCAACAACGAATGCTCAGTGCCGAGCATTCTACCTCATTTTTCTTTCAAGAAAATACCACCACCGCTTTTTTCGGCGTTACCCCAGAACTCCTGTACTCTCGTGCTGAACGCAGCATTACTACGGAAGCCGTAGCTGGAACACGAAAACGCGGCTCGCATCTGGAAGATGATGAGAGCATTGCCCAAGAGTTACTGAACTCCGACAAAGACCGCCGCGAACACGCATCAGTACAGCGTTTCATCGCTACTGCGCTGGATGAACTTACCGAAACGTTTTCTATTGGTACGGTCAATGTGTTGAAATTGCATCATCTTCAACACCTCTACGCCGCATTCTCAGGGCGTTTGCGAGCAACTGTGGACGATGCAGCTATTTTGGAACAACTCCATCCAACGCCCGCCGTTGGTGGCACACCGCGCCGCGAAGCACTTGAGTTTCTGCGCACGTGGGAGAATTTCGATAGAGGTTGGTATGCCGCGCCCGTCGGCTGGGTTAATGCCCACGCGGCAGAGTTTGCCGTCGCAATCCGCTCCGCGCTTGTTACAGATAACACCGTGCATTTATTCTCTGGAGCGGGCATTGTTGCTGGCTCGGAGGCGGAAAAAGAATGGCAGGAAATTGAAATGAAAATTGCGCCGTTGCTCGGTCTTTTGGGGTAAAATATACTCTAAAGCACTCTCTGTTCTACGGCTGAGGAGTGCATCAACGCTGCCTTAATATAGGTTTTGCGGCATTTTGGAGTGACATTCACGTGAAAAATAACTACATATCTTACAAGGGAAACCGCATGAATACAAGCATTGAAGCAGAAAATATCAATATTCTTTGGGCAAGTTTGATTGTCGAAGAATGCCTCCGCAATGGAATTCGTGTGTTTTGTGTATCGTCTGGTTCGCGCTCTACACCGCTTGCCTACGCGCTTTCAAAGGTTTCTACAAAAAACAAAGATGTTACCGTTATTCATTGCGCTGATGAACGGGCTGCTGCTTTCTACGCGCTTGGATATGCTCGTGGAAGCGGCATTCCTGCTGCTGTTGTCTGTACTTCAGGAACGGCGGTAGCGAATTATCTCCCTGCAATAGTGGAAGCCTCTCAAGATGCAGTTCCCATGCTGATTCTCACCGCCGACCGACCACCAGAATTATTGGACACAGGAGCAAATCAAACCATAAAACAAGATGGGATTTTTGCTGAATATGTGCGCTGGAGCTTCGATTTGCCCTGCCCTACCGAAGCAATTTCCCCAACGTTTATCCTTTCAACCATCAGCCACGCGTGCTTTCGTGCAGTAAATACGCCAAGCGGAGCAGTTCATATAAACTGTCAGTTTCGTGAGCCTCTTGCACCCGTCGTTGAAAAAGTTGCAGAAGCGTACTGCGCACCGCTTGAAAACTGGCTTCAGAACACCTTGCCATTTACCAGATATTCCGAACACACCACAGTACCAACAGAAGCAACCTTGCGAACAATAGCAACGATGCTGGCTTCGGCAAAATTTCCGCTTGTTGCTGTTGGCAGACTTTCCAGCCGCGAAGAACGCGATGCCGTAATGCAATGCGCTTACATGTGGCGCGTGCCGATTGTCGCCGACATCGCATCGGGACTACGTTTGCATGACCTTCCTAATACGATTACGCATCTTGACCAAATTTTACTCCATCCCGAATCATTGGATTCCGTCAAGCCAGATTTGGTGCTGCATATCGGTGGCTCGTTTGTCTCCAAGCGGCTTTTGCAATGGTTTTCCTCCATCCGACCACGCGATTACATACAACTTTCCGAAACACCTTTCCGGCAAGACCCCAACCATCAAGTAACAATGCGGGTTCAGAGCGACATTCCCACAACAATGAAAATGCTCTACAAGGCTGCAAGCGGCTTCAATGCTGAGTCGGAATTAGCAGTACACGCGTTTCGTTTGTCGCAAGGTATTGAAGAAGTATTGGAGCAGCACCTCAAAGATTCGCAAAATAATGATAACGAAATTTCGGAAATCACAGCAGCCATGCTCGTTTCCAAGAATATTCCCAGCGAGAATGGCTTGTTTTTGTCGAACAGTATGCCTGTCCGCGATATGGATATGTACGGGCTGACGCAGCACGAAAGCGGCTATATCCACGTTGGAACGAATCGCGGTGCAAGTGGAATTGATGGTATTCTTGCCACAGCAAGCGGTTTTGCGCTTGGACTAAAAAAGCCTGTAACCCTTATTATTGGCGACCTCGCGCTCATCCACGACCTGAATTCTACGCTACTTGCCGCACGAAATCCCATTCCTCTTGTCATCATTGCTATAAATAACGATGGCGGCGGGATATTTTCACTATTGCCAATTGCTACCAATAAAAACGTCTCAAGCGAAGTATTTGAGCGGTTTTGGGGAACACCAAATGATGTTGCTTTTGATGGAATTGCACATTTTTCAGGCTTGCTCTACGAAATGCCCGAAACATTGCAGGAATTTGAAAAAGCCTACAAAAAAGCATTAGCAAATACCTCGAGTGATGCACCACATACCACCGTGATTGAAGTTCAAACAAATCGTGAGAATAATGCAGAAGAGCATAAAATGCTTCAAAGCAAGATTTTATCTGTTCTTCAAGGGTAGTTTTCGATACAAATCCCACTTCTCTATCCAATGATTATTCGCACACACCATTTTGAGCTTTCCGTCCAAACCTTTGGAAAGCCTGATTTTCCGCCACTCCTGCTCTTGCATGGTTTTTTAGGTGGCGGTATTGATTGGCTGGAAATAGCACAAAATCTTGCTTCTACGTATTTTGTGATTGCGCCCGATATTCCAGGACATGGCTCCACGCGACCACTCCAGAAGTCCCCAACCCCGCATACAACCTACTCTATTGAGGTAGTTTCGGCAACAATTCTTGAACTTTTGAACGCGCTCAAATGTGAAAGAACATTTCTTTGCGGCTATTCGATGGGCGGAAGATTGGCATTATACCTTGCGTTGTGCTATCCTACTCGCTTCAAGGCGGCGTGTATTCTGTCTGCCACCGCAGGTCTTCAGACCGAAAGCGAGCAAAAAGCGCGAGTGCTGCATGATGAAGAAATTGCTCAAAAGCTAGAATCAATGCCACTTTCGGGGTTTTTAGAATTTTGGTATCATCAACAAGTATTTGCTTCGTTCCGGCAGCATCCGAATTTTGCAAAAGCAACGGCAAACCGCATGAATACTGACCCCAAAGAAGCTGCTGCATCACTACGCGGCATGGGAACTGGGGCGCAAACCCCAGTCTGGGATATTCTCTCCACAAATCGCCTTCCCATGAGCTTTGTTGCCGGAGAGCGCGATACAAAATTTGTCGCATTAGCCCAAGAAATGCACGTAAATACGCCCTTTTCCTCGCTTACTATCATTCCTAATGCAGGACACGTGCTGCATTATGAGGCGGGAAGTGCGGTTATATCGCTGTTGCAAAAGGTTTTTGCGTGAATATTTTAATGCAAATTTTATTTTTGCTTAATTTTTAATAATTCGCAGTAAAAAATTCTAAAATCATCACGTAGTCATAATGACAAGCTCATACGCAAACATCTCGTTTCGTGTTCCAAAAAATGTAAAAGAGCAATTTGCTCTACTTACGGAACTGCACAATAAAAAAGGCGTTGAAATGTTTACTGAACTAGTTCAAGAAGCAGTAAACAAGCCGCTTTCAAATGTTCAACTTAGAACCCTTCCTCCTGATGTTCGGCGCAAAATTCTCTTAGAACGTAACAAAACAGCCCAAGAAATCTGTGCAAAATATGCGGATGAACTCTACATTGATGATATTTTGGAAGATTTAGAATAACAAGATTTCTTTGTATTGCGCTATACTTTTTAATTTATGCCAAAGCAAGTAAAATCAAGGGTTACGTCAGTTAAGGTACATCCCAAACGAGGTGAAATCTGGATTGTGGACTTAAATCCCACAATTGGCGATGAAATCTCGAAACAGCGACCCGTCGTTGTACTTGGTGTTGAGGCTATTGGACTTAATCTTACGATAATCGTTCCACTGACGACATGGAAAAATGACTTTGGAAAAATTTGGCATATGATTCCCATTCAAAACAAGACTTCAAACGGCTTACAAGCCTATTCTGGTGCTAATTGTTACCAAATACGTAGCATTTCAAACCAGCGATTTTGTAGAAAACTTGGCGCGGTAAGTAGCACCGAACTCCAAGAAATTACTGCGTGTGTACAAAACTGTGTTGAATTGTAAATAACATTCTCATTTTAATAACTTCAATATTTATGCCCTCTACACTCCCTCCAACCACGATAAAACGCGCTCTCGACTGGAAACAAGCAGGTGATTTTACCGATATTGTCTATGAAAAAGCCGAAGGAATTGCGAAAATTACCATCAACCGTGCCGAAGTGCGCAATGCCTTTCGTCCGCAGACCGTGAAAGAGATGATTCGCGCTCTCGACGATGCCCGCGACGACACAAAAATTGGTGTAATTATCCTCACGGGCGCAGGTGATTTGGCATTTTGTTCCGGCGGCGACCAGCGTATTCGCGGCGATGCGGGCTACAAAGACGACGAAATGCACGTCGAACGCTTGAACGTTTTGGATTTTCAAAAAGATATTCGTGCCTGTCCGAAGCCGATAGTTGCTATGGTTGCGGGCTATGCGATTGGTGGCGGACACGTGCTGCACGTTATGTGCGACCTCTCTATCGCGGCTGAAAATGCTATCTTTGGGCAAACTGGTCCGAAGGTCGGTTCATTCGATGGCGGCTATGGTTCAAGCTATTTAGCGCGAATTGTCGGGCAGAAAAAAGCGCGGGAAATTTGGTACTTGTGCCGTCAGTACAACGCCCAGCAAGCTCTTGAAATGGGACTTGTGAATACGATAGTTCCCTTGGAAGAGCTTGAAATCGAAACCGTAAAATGGTGTAAAGAAATGCTCGCAAACTCCCCTCTTGCCCTTCGCGCCCTCAAAGCCGCTCTGAATGCGGATTGCGACGGTCAGGCAGGTTTACAAGAACTCGCGGGCGTAGCAACCATGCTCTTTTACATGAGCGAAGAAGGTCAGGAAGGGCGCAATGCCTATCAACAAAAGCGCAAACCAGACTTCAGTAAATTCCCGAAAAGACCGTAAGAAAAAGGATGAAGGCTTTGGATGTCGCGTAAATACTTGTCTGTGAGGCTCTTAATTCTTATTGAGGGTCTCACTTTATTTTTACAACCATGATGGAACTTCATTCCACTGAACTTTGGCGATATTCATTGCCACTTCGGGAGCCGCTCACTATCCCCAATGGTGCGCTTTCCACGCGAGAAGGCTTGATTCTCATTCTCTCGGACAACGCAGGAAATCAAGGTTTTGGGGAAATTGCGCCCTTGCAATCATTGCACAAAGAAACATTAAGAGAAGCTGAAGCTCAGATTATATCAGCTCTTCAGACAAATACTCTTCACCAACAAGTGTTTTTCCCATCGGTACGATGTGGCGTAGAAATGGCATTGTCCGACCTCAAACAATCCCTGAACACAAGCAATTATCAGCAGTTTCAGCCACTCAATGCACTTATTTCAGGAACAAAAGAAACTCTCGTTTCAAAGGCAGAAAAAGCCGTACAAGATGGCTATACAACGCTTAAAATCAAGGTTGGACGGCATTCGCTGAAAGATGACATCGCGAATGTGCGGGCAATTCGAGAGAGCGTCGGTAAGAGCATTGCACTGAGGCTTGATGCAAATCGCACGTGGTCGCTGGAAGCCGCATTGGAACTGGGGTACGCGCTAAAAGATTACAAAATAGAATACATTGAAGAGCCATGTACAAACATGCATGATATTTCCGAATTTGCCAGCAAAACAGGAATCCGCGTGGCATTAGATGAAATGCTGTACACAAGCAATGAAGCAGAGTTTGAGACACGAAAGCATATTCCTGATGAAGCACTTGCCGCTTACGTTTTGAAACCTTCTGTGCTAGGTGGCATAGAACACGCATCATTGCTTGCACGTGAGGCAAATAAGCGCGGATTATCGGCTGTCGTGAGTAGTGTTTTTGAATCAGGCATTGCACTCAGGTTTTATGCGCGTTTGCAGCAATCATGGAATGGCGGACATTCTGTTGCTTGTGGTTTAGATACGTTTTCTTTTTTAGCTAATGATACGATTCTTCCACACTTCTCTTCAATGCAAGGAATGGTCAATGTTTCAGAGTTTTTTGCTCGTGATATTTTGCTTAATTCCGAAACGTGTACAAAAGTTTTTAGCAATGTATGAACATCCTAGATGCCGCATCAAATCACGATACAACGTTCATTCCTCCGCACGAGGCTTCTTCCCCATTCCTATACTCTGCGCATCCTGATTTTCCTTCTCTCTCATTTCAAGAAGTTGTCAATGCAAGTAATCATGCGACATTGTGGCTTTTTGAACAAGGGTTCTCTCAAGGCAGCCGTTGTGCATTTGTAGCGCAAAACACGCCAGAAACAGTTGTGATGCTGCTTGCGTGTCTTCATGCAGGAATTATCGCTATGCCGCTTAGTCCGCGTTTTCCTGAGCAGTTGGTACAAGAATTAGTCACGACTGCAAAAGCAGGTTTTATCAGCCTTCCAAACGTTTTTCATTCTACCCTCGCTTCAAAAAAACAATTTCAATGTGATGTGCGCTATGATGCTACAATCCTCTGCTCATCAGGAAGTACGGGGCTTCCAAAGATGTTTATTCATACGGTGGAAAGTCATCTTTTAAGCGCGATAGGTTCTCAGGCAAATATTCCTTTTGGGCAAGGTGATTGCTGGCTTGCAGCCTTACCGTTCTATCACGTGGGAGGGTATGCTACGCTATTTCGTGCGCTTGCTTGTGGTGGTGCAATCGCTCTTCCCAGCTCGGCTTCGTTCGACGTTGCAGCATTTACGCGGTCATTGGAGCAATTTCCTATTACGCATTGTTCGCTTGTAGCGACGCAGTTACACCACTGTTTGCGTTCAGAGCAAGCAACGGAGAGGCTTTCGAGATTACAAGCAATTCTCCTCGGCGGCAGTGCTATTCCTGAACGCCTTATTGAACAAGCATTAGAGCGTGGTTTGAGGATTTTTACGAGTTATGGTTCGACAGAAATGGCTTCGCAAATTACCACAACAAAATCCCCTGGACGCGAGGAATTACGCACATCAGGAAGCATTTTACCATACCGCGAAATAACGATTTCAAACGACGGTGAAATTTTGGTACGAGGAAAAACGCTTGCCAAAGGACGACTCACCGAACAAGGAATTGCGCCGCTTGTGGATGAACACGGCTGGTATCACACAAACGACCTTGGAGAACTTGATGCGCGTGGACGCTTGCAAGTACGTGGTCGGCGGGACAATATGTTCATTTCTGGCGGTGAAAATATTCATCCTGAGGCGATTGAAAAAGTTCTCTTGGAACGCGGCGATATTTTGCAGGCAATCGTCGTTCCTGTGCCGCATGAAATCTATGGTTTTCGACCAGTTGCGTTTGTGGATTGTGCTAACGATAGGTACGAAAATCCGGCAATACAGGAAAAATTCACCCAGCATCTTGAAGCGAAACTACCACGTTTTATGATTCCTACGTTCTTCTTTGCCTTCCCAGAGGAAATGCTGCAACATGGCATCAAACCAAGTCGTCGTGCGCTTCAGGAGTTTGCCGCAAAACATATAAGAAGCGCACAATAACGTAGTTTTTGGCGCAGTTCTTTGGTGCTTTTTTCGTATTTTCCTGTCTGCACGTCATTTACCAAAAAATATTCCATCACTTCATAACGATTTTAAGGAAAAAGCATGAAAGAACTTACGCCCAAAGAACTGAAAACACTCATGGATTCGGGTGCAGATTTTCAACTTGTTGATGTCCGTGAACCGCATGAAATCGCCATTGCAACGATTGGCGGCGAAAATATTCCGCTTGGAACAATCATGCAAAACACGGATAAAATCTCGGCAGACAAGCAAGTAATTATCTATTGCAGAAGCGGCGGACGAAGCGGACAGGCGGTTGCTGCGCTTGAACAATATTTAGGGCAGGATAATTTATATAATCTCAAAGGCGGGATTCTGCGCTATGCCGATGATGTTGATTCGTCGTTGCAGAAGTATTAATGCTCCCCAAAAGCCTCATAAAAACTAACTTCATCCCTCATATTTCCTTCCCCCATCCTTTCCCATTATGTTCCAAACCAAACCCCTTTCTACACTCCTCGAAGAAGCTAACGAAACAGGCGAACACACGCTTAAACGCTCACTCACCGCAACAAACCTTGTTGCAATCGGTATCGGCGTAATTGTCGGCGCGGGGCTGTTTTCGCTGACGGGCATGGCGGCGGCGAACCATGCGGGTCCTGCGGTAACGCTGTCGCTCTGTATTGCCGCGCTTTCCTGCGTGTTTTCCGCGCTGTGTTATGCGGAGTTTTCTTCGATGGTTCCCGTCGCGGGCAGCGCGTACACGTATTCGTATGCGACGTTGGGAGAATTATTTGCATGGATTATCGGTTGGGATTTGGTCTTAGAATACTCGGTCGGTGCGGCGACGGTGGCGATTAGCTGGTCGCAATATCTGGCGCGGTTTCTGGCGAAATACAACATCACGCTACCGCATCAAATCATGCTTTCACCCTTTGAAAGTGCCTCGCTTGCCGATGGAAGCACGGTTTCCGGCATTATCAATCTTCCGGCGTTTATGATTGTGCTACTCATTACAGCAATTATCATTCGCGGTGCGAAGGAATCAGCACTGTACACGACGATTGTTGTTGCGTTGAAATTAGCCGTCGTGGTGGTTTTCATCGCGCTTGGCTGGCAATACATCAACCCTAGCAACTATCAGCCGTACATCCCCGAAAACACGGGAACGTTTGGCGAATTTGGGTGGAGCGGTGTTCTGCGGGCGGCAGGCGTTGTGTTCTTCATGTTTACAGGTTTCGACATGGTTGCAACGATGTCGCAGGAGGCGAAAAATCCGAAACGTGATATGCCGATTGGGATTATTGGTTCGCTTATCATTTGCACCATTTTATACGCGCTCTTTGGACACGTTCTTACGGGAATGGTACATTATTCCGAGTTCAAAGGCAGTGCCGCGCCCGTAGCCATTGCTATTGACAAAACGCCCTACAACTGGCTTGGACAGGCGATTATTCTTGCAATTCTTTTAGGCTACACGTCGGTGATTGTGGTGGATTTGATGTCGCAATCGCGCGTCTTTTTCTCCATGAGCCGCGATGGTTTGTTGCCAAAAATGTTTAGCGAAATTCATCCAAAATTCCGCACTCCGTCGAAATCAAACGTTGTTTTGGGCTTGTTTATTGCGCTTTTCGCGGGACTAGTACCAATCAGGGTTGTAGGCGAAATGACGAGTATTGGAACGCTTTTGGCGTTTATCATGGTGTGCGCTGGGGTATTGATTTTGCGCAAAAAAATGCCCGATGCGCCCCGCGCTTTTCGCACTCCTTGGGTTCCCGTTGTCCCAATTTTAGGTATTATTTCATGCGCTGTAATGATGGCTGCCTTACCACTTGATACGTGGATACGGCTTATTGTCTGGCTTCTGATTGGCTTTGTAATTTATTTCGGGTACAGCCGCAAGCATTCGGTGTATAAGCAATAATCCTCTTCTGTGAGGGTGTGAGGGTCTCACTTCTTCGTGAGGCTCTCACTCTGCTTCCCTCATTCCCTCCCGCAAGGCTCTCATTCTGCTTCCCTGTAAAGTGAGACCCTCGCCCCGAAGACGGGAAGCGAGAGCCTCACAGTACGCGGTATGCACATTACTTCACAAATATTGTTGGGATATTACTTGCTTGAGCGGTTTTGTTCAATTCAGCAAGGTTGCCAGAAAGCAAGGTTTGAAGCTCTTTTGAGAACTGCTCGAATCGTTTATTCTCTTCAGTAAATACTTCGCGAACACCTTGTGTTGTGCGTTCATCGCTGTATTTGCTGAGGTCGTAAATAAAGCATAAAATTGAGTAGAGCTGCGCTCCCGTGTTATTCACACCTGCGAGAATATCGTAGTTTACTTTTGCTTTTGCATTGTGAAACTTATTTTCTAATGAATCACATTGTGCAATAACCTCTTTTGATTTCTTTACAAGCCCCGCAATTCCTTGATTCTTCTCACTCAATTCCTGCAAAAGTTCGTTCCGTGCTTCTAATTGTTTTTTCACAGCACGCAGTTGATGTACTTTTTGGGTCAAACTGGTAATGGTATCACGTATCATGAGTGAAAAAGCTGCGGATTGTTGAATTGTTTCTGGTTTCGTGGTTTGGCGCGGGTCTTGAGAAATAATACATTCTTGAGTAACAACTTTTCCACCCGACGTGAGCCGCGCTGTGTATGTACCAGGCGCGACAAGCGGTCCCGTTGTCGGGTCGCCGCCGTCGGTGCGACCGTCTTTGATGAACTCCGCGCCTTTGTACGTCATGTCCCAATATACTCGGTGCAAACCAGGTAAAACCGAGAGTGTGTCCTGTTCACCACCTCCACCGTAATCACCCACTTGTACCGTTGGTTTTTCGTTGGGCGTATGTTTCAGTGTGTTCACAACAATTCCTTTTGCATCAAGAATTTCCACTGTCGCTTGTGTTTGTGCGGTTTTCAGCCAATAATGGAACGTAACGGACAATGGCGGATTGGGATTTGCAAAATTTTCAAAACCACTGCTGCTTGAACTGTACAACCACCGCGTTGCTTTTTGAATAGGAAGTAAGGCTACATCTGCACTTGGAGCTTTTTCGCCCGCTTCGCGGAGCGGTGTGAGGTCGTCCAAAATCCAGAACGAGCGTCCATGCGTTCCAACAACCAAATCGTTATTTTTGACAACCACATCATGCACGGCAACCGTTGGGAAGTTGAATTTAAGCGGCTGCCAGCTTGCTCCATCGTCAGTGGAATACACTAAACCCCGCTCCGTTCCTACGTACAACATTCCGCGCTTTTTGGGGTCTTCCCGAACAACATGCAAATAAATATCTTGGGGAAGTTTTGCACTGAGTTTTTTCCATGTTTTGCCGTAATCGCTTGTTTTCCAAAGGTATGGTTTCATATCATCCATTCTATGAGCTTCAGCAACAACATACGCCGTACCCGCATCAAATCTGGATGCTTCTATGGTTGTCACTGTTCCCCAATCTGGCATATCACCAATGTTTTTTGTAACATTCGTCCATGTTTTTCCGCCATCTTGCGAAACATGTACTAAGCCGTCATCGCTTCCAGACCAGAGTACACCTTGCTTTACGGGCGATTCCGCAATGGCAAAAATTGTGCAATACATCTCAACACCAGTATTATCGCCCGTTATCGGACCGCCCGACCACTTTTGCTTGGATTTATCATTTCGCGTGAGGTCGCCGCTCATTGCTGTCCATGTTGTGCCGCCGTCTGTGGTCTTAAATAGCACGTTTGCCGCATGGTAGAGCGTATTTGGGTCGTGCGGAGAAACGAGAATTGGCGCAGTCCATTGAAAACGAACTTTCAAATCTTCCCCACCATGCCCAGATGGATTCGTGGGATAAATACTCACGTTCTGGGTTTGTTGTGTTCGATAATCATACCGCGTGATGATGCCGCCGTACTCGCCCGCATATACAATGTTGGAATCCACGGGATGATGCGCCGTGTGTCCGGCTTCGCCGCCGCCGACGTTGTACCAAAGTTGAAGCGGAATACCATCGTAATGCAGACTATTACTTGGTCCAGCAAATGAGCCTAAATCCTGTGCGCACCCCGAAACATGGTACGGAAGCACGCGATTATCCGTCGCAACGTGGTAAAACTGAGTAATGGGCAAGGCTGGAGCAAACCACGAAACGCCACCATTCATAGTAATATCTACGCCGCCATCGTTGCTGGCAATCATGCGTTCAGGATTTTTTGGGTCAATCCACATATCGTGGTGGTCGCCGTGATGAATGCCGCGTACACGCTGAAGCGACTTTCCGCCATCAATTGTTTTCAGCATCGGCACTTGCGGAAAGAAGACAATATCTGGATTGTTCGGATGAATCGTCATGGTGGAATAATACCAAGCACGCTGACGTAAAGCACGCGTTTCATTCACGCGAGACCACGAATCACCGCCGTCATCGCTACGAAACAAGCCGCCATTGTCGTTTTCAATGAGAGCATACACACGATTGCCATTACTCGGCGCGACAGCCACGCCAATTTTCCCATATATCCCGCTTGGTAAGCCACTCGGCAGACCATCGGCATTTTTTTCGGTGAGTTGTTTCCAGGTGTCGCCGCCGTCGCGTGAAGTGTACAAGCCGCTTCCCGCGCCGCCACTTGTCATCTCCCAAGGTTTACGGCGGGTTTGCCATAATCCAGCAAACAAAATGGTTGGGTTCGAGGGGTCAAAACAGACATCCGATGCGCCTGTATCCTCATTTTTGAAGAGAACACGCTCCCATGTTTTTCCGCCATTTTGCGTCCGATACACGCCGCGTTCTTTATTCGGACCAAACGCATGACCAAGTACCGCAGCAAAGGCTACGTCTGGGTTCTTGGGGTGAATAATCATTGTCCCGATTTGCCCTTCTTGTTTCCAAACGTGCTTCCACGTTTTGCCAGCATCGGTTGATTTGTATATCCCATTTCCAGCAGCAACATTACCACGAATATTTGCTTCACCGCTTCCAACGTAGATTATATGCGGGTCGGAAGGTGCAACAGCAATCGCACCAATTGAGGAAATTGGCTGGTCATCGAAAATTGGTTTCCATTGTTTACCGCCATCGCTGGACTTCCACACGCCACCGGAAGCCGTTGCAGCGTAGTATGTAAGTGCTTCGCCAGCAATACCACAAGCACGCGAAACACGTCCACCAGCATTTGGACCAA
Source organism: Ignavibacteria bacterium (assembly GCA_013298775.1). Taxonomy (GTDB): domain Bacteria; phylum Bacteroidota; class Ignavibacteria; order Kapaibacteriales; family UBA4661; genus PH2015. Next base: position 14,518 of record JAAFIV010000062.1, read on the forward strand.
TGTTGCGAAACTTGATATTTTTAAAGCGCGAAGTATCTTTCTGTGAAGACTCCTGCGCGGTAAGGTTTTGTGCGGTGTTTCCTGCAAAAAGAAGAAAGCAACACAAACAAAGAAGTGCATTTTTCATAGTGGGAATAAAAGTAAAAGTATAAAACAAACTGAGCTTACATTCATGAGCTTACATTCATGAGCTTACATTCAAGTGGATTCAGAAGCAAAGGTACGAAAGAAATTGGAGTGGAAGAAATCGTAGCGAAAGAATTGTCGAATGCTCGCGTGTGTAAACGGACTTGCCCAACGACGCATTTTTCCGTATTTTTACCACGTTCCTTTGCACTATTCCTTGCTACTATATTTTCTGCAATTCTCACATAACTCCTCAACCTGTATGCAACAAAACAGCTCTGCCTCTTCAACCAAAACTCTTGGCTTTGCCTGTGAATGGCTTGAAAACAAACAACGCACATGGTCGTATGTGCCATATCTTCTTATGAAAGCATTAGAAGAAGAAGGACGCACACGAAATATCGCGATTCACGATATTGAGTGCGGCATAAGTAATCAAGCGGAATTACTCCAGAAACTGCGCCACATCAGCTTTTCCAATGAGGGCGTTATCTCCACTTATCGCCAAGCTGTGAGTTATCGTCGTCAGATTGAAAAGAATTTTTTTACCTCACTACAATCCGCTCCACGCCTTGACGCGCTCTTACAAATTGGCGATACTGCTGCGTTTCAAGGTGGTATTCCCTCGTACACGTACACGGATGTTAGCACGGAATTTCTTGTGGATTTTTACCGTGAACATGGACGGCAGCAGCACTCGTACGAACGCTACTCGTTGCGTCACCTTGAGAAACGCAATGCGTATCAGAAAAAAATTTACACGACGCTCACAGGTGCATTTACCATGAGCCATTGGGCGAAAGAATATCTTCAAAAACAAGGAATTGTGCCGTCCAGCAATATTCACACTGTGCATTGTGCAGCAAATCTTCGTATTGATGACGCGCAGGCGCAAGAATGGCGCAAAACCAAGCGTGATAAATGTATCTTGTTTGTTGGCAGGGATTTTTTTCGTAAGGGCGGAGACCTCACCATAGAAGCATTTACGCGCCTTCGCAAGGGATATGGTGAAGAGATTTCTCTTGTTGTAGCAGGACCAGAAACATGGCCCCTTTCCACACCCATTCCCGAAGGAGTTCAGTTTGTGGGAGCTGCACCATTTCAGGATTTACAACGATATTTTGCAACGGCAGATGCGTTTTGTATGCCGTCGCATTTTGAAGCCTTTGGCGTTGTTTTTGCCGAAGCATTATGCGCTGGTGTACCCCCGATTGGACAACGCTTATATGCAACACCAGAAATTATTCATCATGGAAAAAACGGTTATCTCCTCGATAAACCTGATGCTACCTTGCTTGCCGAACTTATGGCAAATGTTTTGGACAATACAGAAATGAAAAAATACGTTGAAGAACATGTCCACGAAGCCCGTGAATACTATTCGTGGAGACGTATTGCAAAAGATATGCTGCAGATTCTTGACCAACAATACTGAGAAAAAAGCTCCTGAAGAGAAAGGCTCAAAAGCCTCATCAATCCTGACGTTTCGAGAAATTCTGTACATCACCAATCACAAACGTGTGCTTTCCTTTTTCGGCAATCTTACCCAACATTTCCAGCATTTGGAAAAATTTAATGTTGTCATCGCCTTTCATCAGTTCAGAGGCATTTTTGAGCGCACGTGCCGTTGCAACAACGGTTCTAGCATTTTCAATATCAGCTTTTGCGCGAATTTTTGCTTCCAAATGCTTGGCAAATAAATCTTGGATATTTTTAGGAAAGGTCAAATCACGTAGCAATGCTTCTTGCAATTCCACCCCGAAACGGTCTGCTTCCTGCACCATTTCTGGTGTTTTGAAATCATTGAACTTGCTTCGTTCCTCGTTCAAGACTTCGCTCTCCAGCGTGGAAATTTTCTGCCGGAGGGCGAACTGTGCAATATTGCGCAATTGTTCTTCGATATGGTAAATGGAGTAATCCACCGGAAAGCTGCGTAAAACCTGCTCTCCGTCGGAAATGCGATACAGAAGCGTAAATGAAAAACGAAGCGCAATATTATCCTTTGTCAAAACTTCATGATTGACAATTGTAATGAGTTTACTCGTCTCAGGCAAGGTAATAAGCGAGGTTCGGTCGCTGAAGTCCCACACGTCGTAGATTCCGGGCGGGAGTTTTTTCGTCAAAACATTATTGTTGTAGAAATAGCCAGTTGTGTTTGCTGGTACAGCGTAGCGTTTGCGGAAAAAGCTCATAAAATCTCGCCTTCAAAGGAAATAGAGAAGAAAAAAGAACGACGAAGAATACCTAAAAAGCGGGAATCTTCATTGAGCAATATTGCTTGCAAGCAAGGAATAATGCGGTATCCTGAAGACTGCAAACGCAGGTTGGGCTTGAAACGTTGATAAAATCTAGGATTTCATCAGCAATTTCCATCCTTCGCCGCACACAATAGGGAAAGGTAAACTCTCCAAGGAGTTGGCAAACCACTGCGAAGAGGAGTCGAACCTCTGGGGCGAAGCTCCGCTATACCCTGCTTCAATGCTTGCCCCATGCGAAACAGGTGGCGGTTGAAAGTAATTTACAAAAAGTTCAGAAGAATATACCAGACAGCAGTAAAATGATTTTTATTAAAAAAAATGGCAGTCAGCATACTTGCTTACTGCCAGATTATTGGTTCCGCCAAGTGTATCTATTTTATGCTCGCGTAGCAAATTTCGGAATCACAAATGCTGCCACAACACCAGAAATGATGTGCATTGGTGCTGAAAGCATTGCAAATTGTGGAGGAGCGGGAGTGCCATCGGGTAATGTTGAACCGAATGAACTTGCTAAACTCAAGATTGCAAGCACCATTGAGCCGATTTGAAAAATCATATCTCGCTTTTTCGGCGCGTCTTTTACGATGAATTTTGCCAAGATAAAAAATCCAAGCCCCGCAACTAACGCGGTAATGATAGATGAAGCAGAAATAGAACCAAGATGAATAACACCAGGTATCGAAAAGCCAGTAACAGCGCGGTGTATGAGGCTATATCCATTATTCAAGACCGCGCTCATTATTCCTGCTATGCCACCGGCGAGCATAGATTTACCAAAAGTTGTTTCTGTTTGCATATATTTTCCCTAAAAAAGTAGATATGTTTTCTCCAAAATCAGACAATAAAAGACTAGTTTTTATGAGGCTTTGGAGCTTGTTTGATGTGAAAATTGTTGAATGATTTTTTGCGCTTGCTCAATTTCATCCTGAATAATTGTGTGTGGCATGTTCGGATAGAGTACCATTTCTACGCTTGCGCCGAGTGTGCGATACAGCTCTGCCGTTTCCATGACGCGATGCTTGGGAATATGAGGGTCGCGGTCGGAACAGCCGAGAAATACTGGTGTTCGGACGAAATCGCCTGAATACATTTCTGCGCGAAGTTCTGGACCAATCACGCCACCACTAAAGCCAATGATACCAGCAAAGCGTGTTGCAGAGCGGGCTGCAAACTCTAACGCTAAACACGCACCTTGTGAAAATCCAACCAAATACACATTTTCCGATGGAATTCCCACCGCATTCACCTTCTGCAAAAGTTCACTCAAAACCTGAAGTGCCGAGCCGAGTGCAGGCTCATTTGCCTCGCGTGGCGACAAAAACGAGGAGGGATACCACGTGTGCATTGTAGCTTCTGGCGCGAGAAATGCGATGTCGTTTTCATCCGTATTTTTTGGAGTAAAAAACTTTGCCAAACTCAGAATATCCTCTGCCGTTCCGCCGCGTCCATGTACAAGAATCATTGCGCGACGCGCCGTTTCAAGCGGGATTCCAGAGATACGAATATTTTGTGCATTGTGTGTCATTGCAAAATTCCTTTCGCGTTATAGCGTATTTACTTGAATCGGCTGCAAACGTTGTTCGATAATTTCGCGCTTCGATTCATACCAAGAAGGCAGTTTTAATGCGCTTCCGAGCGTTTTTACATCTTCATCTACTGAAAATCCAGGTGGATTTGTGGCAATTTCAAACAATATGCCACCTGGTTCGCGGTAATAAATTGAGTGAAAATAATTACGGTCGAGTACGGGCGTAACATCAAAGCCAGCATCTATCAGCACTTCACGGATTTCACCTTGCGTAGCATCTGTTTCTGAGCTAAATGCTACGTGATGCACCGTTCCTGCGCCCTGCAGCCCACGCTTATCGGCGGGAACAGCCAGCACATCCACAAAATTTCCAGAACCTCCCAAACCCGCTTCAAATCTCATTCTATCACCTTCCTGTGCAATAAGACGATGCTCCATTTGTTCGGTCAAGAGACGAATTGTGCGGTCTCCAGAGATTTCATGCAGCGCGACAGTGTGAAAGCCGCGAATAGCGTATTCGGGAGAAATACTTCCACTCGTCCATGCCGTAAAGCCGAGTTTTCGCGCGGTGTCTGGAGTTTCGACAAGTTCTACGCCGAGACCATCAAAATCTTCAAATTGCAGAACCTGTTCATCAAATCGGGTGATTGGTCCGGTGAAAGAAATACTGAGCTTTGCAAGGCGTTGAATCCAAAAATCCATCGCGCCAGAAGGAATGGCAAACGACGTGTAGGTAAGCTGCCCTGTACCCCGCCGCCCGCGTTGAATCTCGCCAAATGGAAAAAAGGTCATAATCGTTCCGGGTGAACCTGTCTCGTCTCCGTAATAAAGATGGTACACATCAGGGGCATCAAAGTTTACTGTTTTTTTAATAAGCCGCAACCCCAGCACACCTGCGTAGAAATCTACGTTGCGTTGCGGATTAGAAGCGATTGCTGTTACGTGATGCAAGCCGTTAATCAGTTGAGAAGCCATAATATATACTCCGATTTTTGAAATAATTGTGATACAATTTATCTGTACCTACAACGATTGTACGTATGTTTTTGGAAAATGTTTCGATGTTTTCAGGCTATGGTAGTTCCCGCATTTTATCTAAGAGTGCGCTTAAAACCTGAGCTTCAGCCTGTGTCAAGGCAGCCATGCGAAAATTCGTATTCTGAAATCCAGCATCTACTTTTTTGAGCAATTCTTTCCCATCATTGGTTAAAATAATCACCATTTCGCGGCGGTCTTCTTCTGACTGGGAGCGGCGTACAAGGCTTTTTGCTTCAAGTTTATCAATAATGCGGGTAGTGTTAGAATTACGGTCTATCATACGTTCAGAAATATCGCGCACACAAACGGGTTTAGAGCGTTGCCCACGCACGATGCGCAAAACATTTAATTGCTCGTGTGTAAGGTCGTAATCCTTCAGCCATTGATTGATGCGGCTTTTCATCCATGATGCTGTAAATAAAACATTCAAGGATGCTTTTTGCTCATCGCTTTCAAAGCGTTTCATTTGGAGTTCTTGTTCAATATTCATAGTGCAAATCTATTGTATGTACAAGTAATATACAAGAATTTTTTGGAAATATTTAACGATACTTCGCCAATACTAATACTTGTACACCACCAATAATTCCGGCGGTACACCATGTTTATTGAGGACTTTGGTATGGATTACTCCGTATTCTGAGGAAGGCATTTTTTTCGCCCATGCAAGAACTGCCTCCGTTTCCTCTCCTCCGCCATCATGCGCAGGATAACAGATAACAGTGAGAATTCCCCCAGAAGCAAGTATTTGTGCGCTCTGCTGCAATGCGGCATACGTTGTTTCGGTGCGCGTAGTAAGGGATTTATCGCCGTGTGGGAGATACCCTAAATTGAACATGATAGCCTGAACATGCGGTAACATCTGGTCTGGAGGACATACTTCCTTGAGTGATTGCAGAAGAGTTTCGTGTCCACGTTGCAGAAGTCGAACACGATGGTGAAGACCAGCTTGCACAAGGTACTGTGTGGCACTGGACATATCTTGCACGTCAAATCCAATCACTAAGCCTGTTTCACCAACACATTGCGCCAAGAACACTGTATCAAAGCCATTTCCCACCGTTGCATCTATTGCTACATAAGAATTCGTACCCAGAGAGGCAAGATGAGCTTGCACGAGAAAATGCGCATGTTGAGTGGCTTTGGTCATGGTGCCAATGCTAATTTGAATTGGTTAATATTTCTGATTGCTTGATTTGAAGCGGTATTTGGCGGGCTGACGGAGTTTTGCATGCTTGGTTGCTCTGCCCGTAACACGTTCACGCCACATCTCGAAACTGGAACGTTTCATTTCACGCCGCATGAGGGCGATGACTTCTTTTTCCTGCAAGCCAAATTGTAAAAAAATTGCTTCAAAGGTCGTGCGGTCTTCCCACGCCATTTGAATAATGCGATTAACATCTTCAAGCGTGAGATTTGATGCGGTGTTATTGGTCATCTATGAAAAAATGTTGAGTAGAAGAAGAACGAAAATTATCACGCTATAACGTCGGAAACAACGAACAAGTTCCATCAAAAATTTGATGTAAAACAAGAGAGTATCACTACTTTGGGGCTTTTTTAGGATATGTTTCAATGAAAAAATGGATGCATTGCATCACTAGTGCTTTGTTTGTTTAATTTTTATTGTTAAACTGTCTTTTTATCAAACCATCAAAAAAGGCAGTTATGAACCGAAAATATGAGCCGTTAGAGCTGTCAGAACAAGACTACGAAGAAATCTAT
>JAAFIV010000063.1 GCA_013298775.1 Ignavibacteria bacterium
ACGACAAAGACCATGTTTCCAAAAAGCCCGTCCCAAAAACGACTCCAGCGTTTGCTTAAAAAAACTTGACTTTTCCATAGAAATCGGGCGGCTGTTATCACAAGCGCAGTAGCCGTCCGGCGGGTTCTTCGGCGCGTACTCAATAAAAGCGTCCCGTGTACACCCGCCGGACGGCTACTGTATCTGTGATAACAGCCGCCCGACGAGGGGAGTACCTGACCAGTTACCCAGCATTTACCTTCCCGACGCAGCACGCCCCGCCGTGCGCCCAGAAAAGATGCACCCTCCCAAAAATGTTCCTTCCAGCGCACGATACCCGTGATAACCGCCCCCGCCAAATCCCGTCGCTTCGCCCGCCGCGTACACGCCTTCAAGCGGCGTACCGTCTGCCTTTAGCACACGTGCTTGCAGGTCGGTTTCCAAGCCGCCAAGCGTTTTGCGCGTGAGAATAAAGAGCCGCACTGCGATAAGCGGTCCTTTGGTGGGGTCGAGCATTTTGTGCGGCGTGGCGACGCGAATGAGCTTGTCGCCCAGATAATTCCTTGCTCCGCGAATGGCGGTGATTTGTAAATCTTTCGTAAAGGTATTGTCCATTTCGCGGTCGCGGGCAACGATTTCGCGCTCTAAATCGGCGTGGTTGATGAGATTTTCGCCCGTCAGCGCGTTCATTCCTTGCACCAATTCGGCAAGTGTATTTTTGACAACGAAATCCACACCTTTTTCCTTGAACGCCTCGACTGGTGCGGGTGCGCCCGGCAGCACACGCTTCAAGAGCAGACGGATGTTGCGCCCCGTCAAATCAGGATTTTGCTCCGAGCCAGAGAGTGCGAATTCCTTTTCAATCATTTTTTGCGTCAGCACAAACCACGAGTAATCATGCCCTGTTTTGACGATATGTTCCAATGCGCCCAGCGAGTCGAAACACGGGAAAAGTGGCACCGGCAGACGCTTTCCCGTAGCATCGAACCACATCGGCGACGGTCCAGAGAGAATGCGAATAGCATGGCGATTCCACACCGGCGCGTAGTTTTCAATGCCTTCGGGATAATGCCACATTCGGTCGGGATTGATAATCCGCCCACCATTTTTCTCGACAATGCCCAGCATTAAGCCGTCCACGTGGTCAGGAACGCCTTGCAGCATGCGCTTTGGTGGGGTGCCGAAGCGTGGGGGCCAGTTTTTTCGCACTAAATCGTGGTTGCCACCAATGCCGCCAGAACTGACAATCACCGCCGGTGCATGAAGACTGAAAACACCAGCAACGACGCGGCTTGTAGGCTGGCTACGTTCAACCGTGCTGGCTTCCAAAATTTCCCCGTGAACGCCATCGCACACGCCATTCGTCAAAGATAAATCGGTTACGCGGTGGCGGAATTTGTATTGCACCAAACCCCGCTCCACGCCTGCTTGGACGCGGCGCAAGAATGGCTCAAGCACGCCAGGACCCGTTCCCCACGTGATGTGAAAGCGTGGAACCGAGTTCCCATGACCGATTGCGCCATAGCCGCCACGCTCTGCCCAGCCCACGACGGGGAAAAATTTCATCCCTTGCTGTTTCAACCACGAGTGTTTTTCACCTGCGGCAAATTGCAAATACGCTTCCGCCCAGAGGCGTGGATGCTTGTCTTCTTCGCGGTCGAAGGCTGCAGTTCCCATCCAATCTTGCAGCGCGAGTTCATAGCTGTCGCGGATGCCCATTCTGCGCTGCTCGGGAGAATCAACGAAAAACAAGCCGCCTAACGACCAAAATGCCTGTCCGCCCAGCGATTGCTCGGGTTCTTGGTCGAGAATGATCACTTTTTTGTTTGCATCAACAAGTTCTGCCGCCGCAACAAGCCCCGCAAGTCCGGCTCCAACAATGATAGCATCTGCATCGTAGCGCATCTGGACGCTCCTAGAAAAATGGAATGAAAGAAGACAACACACGATAAGGCGCGTAAAATAGATATTTTCATGGAAAATTGTGCAGGGAAATTCTATTTGCTCGGTCATGGGAAATATACTATTTTCCTGCTCTGGTGTTTCCAATCTGGTTCTCCCAATCTGGTGTTTCCAATCTGGTTCTCCCAATTTGGCTCTTCCAATGGGGTTTTTCCATTTCGGTATTGTCTGTCCCTCCCTTCATTTTGTTTTTTTGTCGTGTCCGTACAATATTCTAAATATTTTCATTGTGTCATTGTCTCGGCAATCGTGCTTTTTATGCTCTCGTGCGCTGCTACAATGCCATCGCTAGCGGAGAACGATTCTCGTTCTTCGCATACTCATATTGTCGGTTTGGAACAAGCTCTTGATATTCGCGGCGGTTTGGTTGTGAGTGTGCTTTCTCATGCGTATATCCTCGAAGACCCGCATCATTCCTTGAGTTTGAGCGATATCGCCACGAAGGAATTGTACCAGCGTTTTCTTCCTTTTTCGCGTCCTATCAATCCGCGCTCTGCATATTGGGTTCGGTTCCGTATCACAAATCTTGATTCTGTCACACTTCGCCGCTATTTTTACGTTGGCGCGGGGCTAGTAGATACAGGGATTGTGTACAGGCGAATTCTTTCCAATAATCTTTCAATGCCTGATTCTATCAACCACACAGGGCAATGGAATTCTACACAATGGAATTCTGCACAATGGAATTCTGCACAATGGGATTCCAGCTTCGGTGGCGCAAGTATAGCCTTTGCCAAGCGCAATATGAAACTGAAGGGCGTGTGGCATCAAATGGACATTTTGCCCCAAACGGAGGAAGAAATACTGGTACGCATAAGCGCACTCAATGGGCTTGCGTTGGGATTAGAGTTCTATACCGAAGAAGGTTTCCGCAATTTTCGGGATTCTGTTCTCACATTCTACGCGTTCATTTTAGGGATGACTTTTTTCGCAATGATGTACAATTTCATCATCGCGCTCACAACAGGCGATAAGCCGTATAAATACTACACGTTCAATGCTGGAGTATGGTTTTTAGGTGGACTATTTACCTTTTTTCCCGTCATCGAAGAGCTGTTTCCGTATGTGGAATTCCTTAGCACAAAACTACAATTATTGGTACTGGTGCTTGGTGGCTTTTCTACGTCGCTATTCGCGCTTCATTTCTTGGAAATACGGCGTTTCGCGCCCGTCCTTTTTAAGATTTTATGTGCGAATATTGCTGTCCAAGTTTTTTCCCTCATTATCATCTGGACACCGCTTCATATCTATGTTAGTACGATTTTGAATCTTACTTTCGCGCCTGGCTCGATATTGCTTGTGGTGGCTGCCGTGCGTGCTTTGCAACAGGGCTACACCCCCGCACGCTGGTATTTGCTGGGGTGGGTGTTATATTTGGCGAGTATTATTATGACCATTTTGAGCTTTGTTGGCGTGATTCCATACAGCGAATTTTTGACCGTGCGAATGGTGTGGCTTGGCGTTGGATTAGAAACACTCGTTTTTTCTTTTGCCCTTGCAGAGCGCATGAATACTGTGCGTAAGAACCTCGTTCTGGAACACGAGCAGCGTGTTTTGCTCGAAAAAGAGCGCGAGCGCGAGCAGGCACGGAGCGAGGAAATTGCTCGTTTTAATCAAGAGTTGCAGCAGCAAAACGAGATTGTTTCTCGGCAATCGGTCTCGCTCCAGCAAGCAAATACGCTTCTTGTAGAGCAAAACACGCGCTTAGAGGAATTAAATCGCGAAAAAAATGAGATTGTTGCAATGGTCTCCCACGACCTCAAAAATCCTCTTGCTGCTTTGCGTGGTATTATTGAACTGCTGCAAAGCGCGAATCTTAACCCTTCGTTAGGTAAATCCGCGCTCTTGCAAATGCAAACAACCGTTGATAAAATGTTAGCAATGGTGAAGAATCTACTGGATGTAAACCGCTTGGAAGCTGGTGTTGCGCCGTATCATTTGGTTGCAATGCAGGTCGCTCCTGTGCTGCGGGCGAGTGTGGAGCAGTTTCGTAAAATTGCCGAATCGAAGGGAACCTTGTTAGAATGGGAAGAGAGCGAGTCCCCTCAAACCCGCTTCATTGCTGATGAACAGGCACTTCTGCAGGTGGTGGACAATCTCATTTCCAATGCACTCAAATATTCTCCCTATCGTTCTATTGTGCAGATTTCATCCTTTGAGTATCATGCTGCAAAGGCTGATATTTCCTTGCTTCATCAGTATAATCTCCAGCATTTTGAAATGCTTTTGCCCGATTGTATCGTGATTGTGGTTCGCGACCAAGGTCCAGGCATTTCTCAACTCGACCAAACAAAACTCTTTGGTAAGTTTGTACGTCTTTCAGCACAGCCCACTGGAGGCGAGCATTCATCGGGCTTAGGGCTTTCCATTGTGCAGAAACTTGTCGAAGGAATGCACGGGCGCGTTTGGTGTGAATCAGACTTTGGCTACGGCTCGCGGTTTTTTGTTGCCTTGCCTATAACCCAGCCAGAAGCGGCGCACAGCAATGGCACGCGAAAGTAGTAGTAATTCACCTTACACAAAAGACCCTCACCCAACCCTCTCCCAGAGGGCGAGGGCTTGCGTAAGGTAGTACACAAGGCTGCCGCAACCGACCGAGATTGAGAGTAGATGCGGCTTCGATAGGCTGCTGCTGAGTTGGTGTTTACGCTTGTTCATTTCCCTGAAATGCCAACGTACACAGCGAATCAGGTGTGGTGCGGTCGTAGCGGTAGGTGGGTTCGTTGGTGTGTAGAATTGTTAGCCCGTTTGCACGTGCTTTTTCCATAAATGCAGCACCTTCAGCATAGCGTTCTGTCCCGAATGCGCCCAGTTCCAGCGCGGTGCGGCGGCGCAGCACCATTGTTCCTTCCATCACGCATTCGCTGATGTGGATGAGCTTGGAAGGGTCGTTGCGGTCTGCCACGAAGGGATTACCAATGACTTCCACGCCGCCGTGAAGCACGTCGGTATGCGGGTTCTGGGCGAGAATGGCGCGGCGCGATGACAAATGATTTGGCAAATACTCATCGTCGGAATCTAAAAACGTGCAGTATTCGCCAAGCGCAGCCATCATGCCGAGTGTCCGCGAAAATCCTACGCCGCGATTGGAATGCTCCATGCTGCGAATCTGCGGAAAGCGGCGTACATACTCGCTTGCAAGGCTGCTTGTTTCATCGGTGCTGCCGTCATTGACAATGAGAGCTTCCCAGTCAGTTTCGTCCTGTTGCAGCAAGGATTCAAGCGCACGGGGCAGCAAGTGTGCGCGATTGTAGGCGCACAAAATCACGCTAAAAAATGGTGTTTGCATACTGTTTCCTTTTGTCTTTACCTCATTCCTGCATCGGCGGTTGCCAAAAATATTTTGCTAAATTCACTCTTTCCCCGATAAATTCTACCTCTTCCGCCTCCAAAAGTTCGCGCATCAGCGTTGGCGTTGCGAAATGATGTTTGCCGGACAATTCACCATTGCGATTGATAACGCGGTGCGCAGGAATATCGGTGGCGCGGTGCGCACTATCCACCGCGTTCATAGCATAGCCAACCATCCGCGAAGATGATTTCGCGCCCAGTGCTTCTGCGATTGCGCCGTAGGTGGTTACGCGCCCGAAGGGGATTTGCTGGGCAAGCTCCCACACGCGATGGAAGAAATCTTGCTGCTTGCTTACTTTCGGTAACAATGCGCTGTGAAGAGCGTCGCGGCTGCGCTGTGGGGAAGAGATGCTTGAACGCGGCATATTTGCTGGGGTTTTGAGAGGTGTGAGAGAAGAGCATTTTTCGAGCGGACAAGAGTGTCTGTCTGTGCCAAAGCAAGTATTTATCTGAGGTAGCGCAGACAACAATGTCGGTGAATTCAAGGGTCTATTGATTCAAAGTATTGCTAAAAGATAGAAAATTTAAGGGCAAGTCAACCGTAAAAATAAGCGGTGAGTGGAGCGTCTCCTGAGTAGATTCGACCGTTACATTTCCCCCTAAGCGTTGGACAATGCAACAGGCAGTGTATATATTCAAGCGAAGTATAATGAGCGAAGGATTGAATACTTCTTCATCAATTTCCAAGTTTCCTTCACTGAGAATTCTGAAAAAATCACTATTCGTAAACACATGGTTGGGCGTACGTGAATAATGAATAATCTCTTTCGCGCTTGTAATCGAAATAGCAGATTGGACTTCCTTAAACTCCAAATGAAGCGCAGAATGTAAGTTTTTATCCTGCGATCGAAACAGCCCTTCGCAAGCCTGAACGTAAATGACAGAGCCTTGAGAAGTGTTTGTGAATGCACTGCTGAGAAATAGCTTTACAAGAGTCCTCACACACTCTACATCGGTGTACATAAGCAGTTCACGCGATGGTAGTTCATATTCGAGATAAAAGCCTTGCTCTTCGGCAATCCTAGCTTGTTGTTCAAATACTGATAAAACAAGAGACCTTGGGTTGCATAAGGTATTGATTAATTCTTCTTCGGAATTTTGGTATTGCCTCGTAATTGAGCTGTTAGCCTGAATACCCAACAGGTATTGTTGCGCTTGTAGGACAAGAGGAAAATATTCGTTGAGTTTTTTTAAATCGTTTCTACTTGCATAATGCCGCATTGAATGGAGCATGTAGCGCATCACCGAACTTGGGTCTGGGGAATTTCTGAGAAGTGAATCAAGGATAGATTTCTCCTCCAAACGCTGCGCCTGCAGGCTCTTTTGCTTTTCTTTCTCAAGATTGGGGTGTTTATGAGCGTTGTGGGAAAGCCAATTCACGGAAGATTCGTTGGTCAGGTTTTTGTATTCTAACACTTGAACCAATCGAAGTAACTTTCCGTTATACAGCACAGATTGAGCCTGTAATTGTACTTCCAAAGTATCTTCATTTTTGGTTTTGTGTCGCCATTGCTCAACAACAACGTGCTCAAAATTATCGAATTGGAGATTCTGAATATTTTCGAGGACGTGCGGCATATCACTGTAAGGACGAATATCAACAATAGACATCCGCATCAGTTCTGAATGATAATACCCATAAACTTTCGTCATTGCTTCGTTTACAGCAAAAAAACAAAGGGTGGACGGATCAAAAAGCCACATTGGTTGAGCAGCTTCATCGAAAAGAATTCGATGAAATTCGGTAAATTCTTTAGAAAACATCATACGGTACCTTGCAGAAAACAGAGTGTGGTGTAAATATTTGATATGAAATACAAAACAGTATGGTCTGAGCAGAAAAATACACACATTAAAAAATTTTAGCACTTATCAACACCACAATATGTGATGTTTTTTTTAGTTTTCCTACAAAAATCTATATAATTTCAGAGAAAGCATTCGTACCAAATTCAGACCCAAAACAATATATTAGAGCATTTTAAGGTAAAATGTAAAAATTGTAATACAAATTACACAAGTTTCAGAAGGCATGAAAATTGACAAGTTTATTCACAAAACGTGTAAACTGTTCCCTCTTGCATTCAAGCCTCTTTCGCTTGAAATAATACCAAATTGAGGTAATCATTATGCATAACAAGCGAGTGCAGCCCATTGTACAAAAGTACATGGTCTCGGACTATACTAAAAAGTGGGTAAGAATTGCACATTAAAGAGCCGCAATTTATTCCGTTTCAAAGGCGAGTTTTCGCTTCAACACAGCTTGGTGTCTGGGACGTAGCCGACGACGGGCAATCAATCCTTCCACAATTTTTTGTACATCCTGAAACGAAGCGTAGGGATAATGCGGCAAATGGTTCTTGTTGCAATAGGCGGCGAGGCTTTTTTTAGCGAAAATTATATCGGCGTGTTCTGCAGCACAAAAATCGGAATAGCCGTCGCCGATGTAGATAATAAGCGCGTTCTGGGGGATAGTGCGCAGAACGGAATTTCGCTTGCAGGACGCGCAAAAGCACGTGCAGGATTCATCGCGTCCGGGAAAGAAGGGCGTGAACACGCCATTTTCACTGCGCAGCAAACGATTACAATAGCGCGGCAAAAGTTCTGTGCTTTGTTCTCCTTCAGCCAGAATCGGCATCAATTCTCGCTCCACAACCGTTTCGATATACACATCAAAGCCATCGCTGACGACGGTTAAGGGGATAGAATTATCGCGGCAAAAGCGGACAAACGGCGCAAAAGCTGGGTCGGCGGCTTGTTTGCTTGCCCATGAGCGCATTTCTTCCAGTGTGGTTTCTGGTTTGATGGAAGCGCAGAGCAGTTTCCAGTATTCTGGCACCGTGAGTTCACCGCGTTGCAGACGCGGATAGTAGGTATCAAATTCACCAAAGACTCGAAAGATAGCATCGCCTAAATCTTCTCGCGTGATTGTGCCATCGAAGTCCGTAAAAATATGGATGGAAGGCTTGATGTAGTGCGGCGCGGCGGTGGTTTGTGCTTGGCTCATACAAATTTACCGAGAACTAAAATTTACCGAGAACTAAAGTAGGTGTTTTCCATAAAATCATTGTGGAAGGCTTGTTCATGCTGCTTTTCGGGGCTTGGCTCTGGCAAGGGCATATCCGCGTGCAATGACGCAAGAAACGCCCGTGAACGCTCGGCTTCACGCTGTTTTTCGTGGATGTCGTTTTTGAGGCGTTCCTGCTCAGAGGCGCACCATGTCTGGCTTTTGAGGAGGTCGTGGAGTGTGTAGGGTTCAGTCGTGGTGAGGTCGCGGAGCTTGCGCTCTTCCACGCGCAACCGTGCTTCAAGCCGCGTAATTTCTGCCTTCAGATACTCTTGATGCTGCAACGTGCCATTCAAATTTGTCTCCGAAAATTCTTGCTCACCGCCAGCGCACACAAGGTCGTAAATTGTCTGCAAGTCGCGCTGGTTCTTGTGTTCGTAGGCATTTTGGGTGCTGTGCCAAAATTGTGCAAAAAGGCTGGAAGGCTCTTCAGGTAAGGCGTGTGGGGTATTTGCTTCAGCAGTGTGCTTGTCTGGGTGGAGTTTTTTGACAATAGCGCGGTACATTTTTGCAAGTTCTTGTTCATTCACCAAAGCCGCGTGGTTATGGGCTTTTACGGCGGTTTCGCGCTCCTCGCTTGTCATGCGAAAGGCTTCATTGAAACGGCGGCGCATTCGGGCAAATTCTTTTTCGACAATCGCATTCACCACAGTAATCATCTGGGGTGTGAGCTTTTCGCCGCGTTCAAGTTTTGTGCGGAAAAGCTCTTCTCGTCGCGCCAGTTCTGCTGCGTTCAAGCTAACTTTTTGCAGTTCAATTTCCAATGTGCGAAAGTGTTTGTCGCATTCCTGCATAATTGCTGGCAGCACGTCGTCCTGCACACGGCGTATTTCCTGCACACACTCTGAAAGCCGCTTCAGAAGGGCGGTTTGGCGGACGCGGAGTTCTTCGGTGAGAAGGGAAGGAGTTGGTAAATTCTGCATGGCGAATGGCTTGTAACAGTGGCACAGACCTGAGGACTTCCCTCAGCTTGTCTGTGAGTGTTAGTGCGGTTTTTAGGCGACAAACACAGACAAGAATGTCTGTGCCACTGAAGCCTAATTGTACTTACTATGTAACTGGTCAGGTACTATCCCGTCGGGCGGTTTCTTGACCGTCCGGCGGGTTCTTGTCTCGGCACAGTATCCCGTGTAAACCCGCCGGACGGCTACTGTGCTTGTGATAACAGCCGCCCGACGGGAAGACCTGACCAGTTACCTTACTATCAAAGTCTGCCCAATCTTTCCTTCCTAAAACGGTACTTCGTCGGTCGGGGCGGAAAGGGAAGCGTTGAAATTAGAAATGCTGGACGCGAAGTCTGGTGCGGTGTCTGCGCCAAAGGCGAGATTTTCAAAGCGAGCATATTCTTTCAAATACGCCACGCGCACCGCGCCAACAGGACCGTTACGCTGCTTGCCGATGATAAGCTCGGCAGTTCCAGCGGTGGTTTGTCCGTCGTCGTAGTTCAAAATTTCATAGTGTTCTGGGCGGTGGACGAACATCACCACATCGGCATCTTGTTCAATAGAGCCAGATTCGCGCAAGTCCGAGAGCATTGGGCGTTTGTCGGAGCGGGCTTCCACACCGCGATTAAGCTGGGAAAGCGCGATAACAGGGATGTTCAGCTCTTTCGCAATTTGCTTCAAGGAGCGGGAAATGGTCGAAATTTCGCGCTCGCGGCTTTCATTTTTCGCGGTCGGCGCGTTCATAAGTTGGAGGTAGTCAATCATTACCACGCCGATATTTTGCTCTGCTTTCAAGCGGCGACACTTGGCGCGAAGCTCCATCACGGACAGAGAAGCACTATCATCAATAAAAATGGGAGCTTTTGACAAACGCTCCATTTTGTGGGAAAGTGGACCAAGCTCGTTTTGGGCAATATCGCCACGCATAATTTTCTGCACATTGATTCGTGCTTCCGCGCTCAGAAGGCGCATGGAAAGCTGCTCGGCAGCCATTTCAATCGAAAAAAATGCGACGGGAACATTGGAATCCATCGCAATATTTCGTGCAATACTGAGCGAGAGAGCGGTTTTGCCCATCGAAGGACGCGCAGCAATGATGACCAAATCTGATTTGCGTAAGCCGCCAATCATATCATCCAATTTCACAAAACCCGTTGAAACGCCGAGATTTTCTTTGTTCTCGCCATTGACCATTGATGCAATCGTCGCAAACGTATCTCTGGCGAGGTCTTTCATGCCAACGTAACTTTTGCGCAAACGTTGCTCGGCAATGCGGAAAATCTCGCTTTCAGCTTTATCAATTTCATCCAGCGCGTCGGTGGAGAGGTCGTAGCAACGTGCCAAAATGTTCGACGAAGCCTCGATAAGTTGGCGTTTTAGCGCGTGTTCTTGTACGATGCGGGCGTATTGGTCAATGTTCGCTGCGGTGGGAGTGTTTTGGTTGATTTGTGCAAGGTAAAACGAGCCGCCAACTGCCTCCAAAAGGTTGCGGTTGCGCAGTTCCACACCAAGCGAGACAATATCAATCGTGATATTTCGCTCGCTCATCCAGAGCATGACCTCGTAAATTTTCTTGTTTTTTTCTTGATAAAAGGAATCAGGAATCAGCACTTCCACCGATTTCGAGAGCGCGGCTTTGTCGAGCATAATCGAGCCAAGGACCGCCATTTCTGCATCGTGGGAGTGCGGCGGCACTTTATCGCCAATAGCGGCAAGTTGCAAAACGTTGCCAGAGGAACGCTTGCCTTTGGTTAATTGCGAATACGCAATTTCCGCATCAACACGTGTTTCGTCGAGGAAATTTGACACAAAAGTACCTTTGAAATCGGAAAAGTAAAATCAAGAAGTGTGAGTGCTGCGTGGCGCATCATCACCAGACAAATTACAAAAAGTCTTGCACAATGCTGTACACAGACGCGGGCTTTCTTTTTTCACGAGCTTTCCACCGCGATTATCCACCAGTTTGTGGAAAATTATCCCCAAAATTCTGTGTTTTCCCCAAAGTTTTCCACAATGATAAGTTTTCCACATCGGCTTATGGATGCAATTAGTCGGGTATCTATCTCGTCGGGCGGCTGTTATCACAAGCACAGTAGCCGTCCGGCGAGTGTACACGCGACGCTTGACTGAGAGAAGAAAACCCGCCGGACGGTCAAGAAACCGCCCGACGGGACAGCACCTGACCAGTATTTGTGGATTTTATTGTGCTGTGGGAATATTTTTCTTTGCATGGCGTTCCTGCAAGACCGATAAAACCTCATCCAGCGTGATATTTTTTGCCGCAAAAAGAACAAGCGTGTGAAAAAGTAAATCGGCAGCTTCTCCCTTGAAAAGCTCATCGTTACTGTCTTTTGCTTCAATCACGATTTCAACCGCTTCCTCTCCAACTTTCTGCGCAATCTTGTTGATGCCACGCGCAAAGAGCTTGCTCGTGTAGGAATCGGGACTGGGATTTTGCTTGCGCTCCAAAATAATTTGCTCTAATTCATGCAGAAACGACGCGCTTCGTGGGACGTTTTCCTCTTCAAAACACGTATCTGCGCCTGTGTGGCAGGTTGGTCCTTCGGGACGCGCTTTGATGAGCAGCGTGTCGTTGTCGCAATCCCGCATGATTGCTTGCACGCGGAGGAAATTTCCCGATGTTTCACCTTTTGTCCAGAGGCGAGATTTGGAGCGGCTGAAGAAGGTTACAACGCCTTCTTGTTCTGTTTTTTCAAGAGCTTCCGCATTCATATAGCCCAGCATCAAGACTTTATCGGTGTTTGCGTCTTGAATGATTGCGGGAATTAAGCCGTTTTGTTTGTCGAAAGCGAGTGTTTGTGCGGTGTGCATCGGGTAGCGCGGAGTGCGTGATTGGTGGAAACGTAAATATTGGGAAGGACAAATTACAAAAAACTGCGTAACTTTGTGTGATTGTCGGTGTTTAATTATTGTTCGTAAAGACTGTCAGGCATTATCTCGTCGGGCGGCTGTTATTACACGTACAGTAGCCGTCCAGCGAGTGTTGTGCAAGCGACTCACCCGCCAGACGGCAGCGTTCACGTACTCCTCAGCCGCCCGACGGGAATTTCTAAGCTCGTCTTTTACAATTTTCCTTTCAAATCGTATGCAATATTGGCTCATCAAATCCGAACCCAACGTCTATTCGTGGGAAATGCTCGTGCAAGAAGGCTCGACGTGCTGGAGCGGCGTGAGGAATTATCAAGCGCGAAACAATCTCCGTTTGATGCGCTCTGGCGACCTTGCCTTGCATTATCACAGCAATATCGGCAAGGAAATCGTTGGTATTGCGGAGGTTGTGCGCGAGGCATATCCCGACCCAACGGCGGAGGGCGACCCCAATTGGGTCTGCGTGGACGTAGCTCCCAAGCAAGCATTTGTGCGCCCTGTACGCCTTGAGGACATAAAAGCCGAGCCGCGTTTGCAGAAAATGGAATTGATTCGGCAATCCCGCCTTTCCGTTGTTTCAGTGCGGGAAGATGAGTTTAATTTGCTCTGTGCGATGGGGGAGATGGCGTAGGAGAAAGCATTGATGGCGCATTCAGTAAAGCGCACAAAGTTTCTTTGCCGTTTTCCACAATCCTTTCGTATATTTGTAATCTTTTTCAGAAAATTTTTGTAGATACTCAGGCTGTGTGGTGATTTCACTCATTCGCCCCCTTGACAAAGGGGGAACGGGGGATTTGCCGCATGAAACGAGGGATGTGAAGCGGTGTTCAGCCGTTTAATCCCCCGTTCCCCCTTTATCAAGGGGGCGAATGCGACAGCGTTCCGTGTGCCTGAATAGTTGCAAATTTTCACCAATGCGGGCGTGGCGAAATGGCAGACGCGCCAGACTTAGGATCTGGTGGGGTAACCCGTAGGAGTTCAAGTCTCCTCGCCCGCACAATTCTTGACTTTCTTTCTCACCGTTTTTGCATTTTCTCCATTGGAAACGAACATTGTAACGCTCGACGGCTGCAAACGTGAAATTAAAATCACCCTCGCAGCACACGAACTCGAACCCCACTACGAACAAGCCTACCTCCGCGCCCAGCCTGAAATTCAAGTGCAAGGCTTCCGCAAAGGAAAAGTTCCCCTCAACATCATCAAAAAACGCTTCGGCAAAGCTCTGGAAGCCGATGCCGTCGAGGACATTGCGACCGCAGTCTTCCGCGAAGCTCTGGACAGTCAGGACATTCATCCTGTCGGTCAGCCTTCGTTGCAAGACGTTCAGCGCGAATCCGATGGCAGCATGACGCTGACGATTGGCTACGAAGTATTGCCAGAATTTGAGCTTGCGGAGTATCGCAATCTCGACGTAGAAAAATTTGTTTTCCCTGTTACCGAAGAAGATATTGAGAAGGAAATTGAGCGCATCACGGTTGAGCGTTCCGCGCTTGAGGATGCCGAGCAGGTTTTGGACGAAATGTTTTTCGTGAAAATCCGCTTGAATCCGCTTGATGCCGCGACGGGAATGCCGCTTATCGGCAGCAAAGGCGATGAACAAAATGTGTTTTTGAAAGGTGAAGCACCTGGCTCGGAACTGAAAGCATCGCTTTTGAATACCAAAGTGGGCGATTCTTTCCGCTATGCTCCCCAAGCCGCAGAAAATCAGCCTGTGCAGGTGATGATGGCTTCTGTGCAAGAAATTAAGCGCGTTGTGCCAGCAGAATTTACGAATGCGTTTGTGGAAGAATTGACCAATGGTCAGATTGGCTCAACCGAAGAGTTCCGTGCGGATTTGGAGCGTCAAATTGCATTTGCTCGCACAAATTCTATCAAAGAAGCAATGCAGAATCAAGTTGTGGATAAAATCTTGTCCGCGCATGATTTTGTGCCACCACAGGGCTTGATTCAAGAGGTTGTGTCCAATATGTTGCAACAAGATATGCAGCGTATGCCCGACAAAAAGCTCCCGAAAAACTTCGACATCCGCCGCTACGTCGCTTCGGCAACACCAATGGCTGCGAACACTGCAAAATGGATGATTATTCGTGAGCGTATTGTTGAGAAGGAAAACATCGAAGTTACTGATGCCGATATGGATGCGCACATTGATGAAATGCTTCGTAGTATGGGCTTGGGTGAGAATTTACCGACAGAAAACGTTGAGTATTTCCGCTCTGCCTTTGCCAATGACGAAACGGTGAAAAGCCAACTTCTTCATAATAAAGTGCTAAATACTATTTTGGACTACGCTGTTATCACGGAAAAAGACTACAAAGAAGTTCTCGCCGAGCGCGAAGCCGAACAGCTTGCGGCAGCGTAAAGTTCTGTGGACGCGCTTCATTGGCTTCTTGTGACGCAGACAAGAGTGTCTGCGCTACCCCACAAAAAGATGAATACGTGGCTTCGGTAGGGCAGACACTCTTGTCTGCCAATGCCGTTCCATTTTGTCCAAAACCTTGTTTGTAAAGTGTTGAGTCATAACGGCTTGTGAAAATACTGTGTTTGAACACAAAACTTTTTTCACATTTCTCCGTTATTTGTTGCAATAAATATAGGATTTGTACGATAATCTATGTATTATCACACGACCAATATCTGTGTTGAAACGCAAATCTTATTTTCACAACATATATTCACAACATTTACAAAACTACTCCACCAAAGGTATAGCCATGATTCACACCATTCAAAGCATTTACGACAACCATACTGATGAGATTACGAATCAGTTAGTTCCTATCGTTGTCGAGCAAACCAGTCGCGGTGAGCGGTCGTATGATATTTTCTCGCGTTTGCTGAAGGAAAATATCATCCTTTTGAACACCCCGATTGAAGACGGAATTGCGGGATTGATTGTCGCACAACTTCTTTTTTGCGCAAGCGAAGACCCGAAAAAAGATATTGTGTTGTACATCAATTCTCCTGGCGGTAGCGTAACATCTGGCTTGGCGATTTACGACACGATGCAGTTTATTCGTCCTGATGTTTCCACGATTTGCGTTGGTATGGCGGCTTCGATGGCGCAAGTTCTCTTGTGTGCAGGCGCGAAAGGGAAGCGATACGCTTTGCCACACTCGCGGATTATGATGCACCAACCAAGCGGCGGCTCGCAGGGAACACTTGCGGATATTGAAATTTACACCAAAGAAATGGTGCGGATGCGCGACCAACTCTATGGCATTATCGCAAAACATACCGAAAAAGAAATTGAGCAAATCAAAGCAGACGCTGACCGCGATAAGTGGATGAGTTCTGCCGAAGCTCAGGCGTATGGCATGATTGATAAAGTTATGGAACGCAGCGAGGCTCTTTCTACTGAGGTAAAAGCATAACGTTCTGATGTTCGTTTTGCTACAAATATTTGAAGGTGAAAATACTTGATACCCGCGTAAAACCTTGCTTGCGAGATTTACGCGGGTTTATTTCTTTTGTTAGATTGATTGTAATATATTTCAAGTCTTGCGGTAATTTCACTCATTCGCCCCCTTGATAAAGGGGGAACGGGGGATTTGCTCCACGTAACGAGTGATGCGAAGCGGTGTCGAAGCCGTAATAATCCCCCGTTCCCCCTTTATCAAGGGGGCGAATTCGACAGCGTTCTGCGGACATGAATAGCTACGATTGACTTTTCTTCGCTCAATTTCTTTGCTAAAGCTCTTTTATGGCAAACAACCAATTTATGCAAGCTGAGGATATTCACTGTTCCTTTTGCGGTCGCTCGTCGAGCGATGTAACCAGCATGATTGCTGGTCCAGGCGTATTTATTTGCGATATTTGCATTCAAAATTCTGTTGAAATTTTGCGCAAAAATGCAAACCCATTTTCACCGCCGCAAGCTCGCAGCACGATGCGTGATTTTTCCTTGCTGAAACCTTCCGAATTAAAACGCGCCCTCGACCAATACGTGGTTGGGCAAGACCACGCGAAAGAGGCTTTGTCGGTTGCGGTGTACAATCATTACAAACGAATGCAGTCACAGTCGCTCGTTGGGTCGTTTGAAGAAGTTGAAATTGAGAAAAGTAATATCTTGCTGCTCGGTCCGACGGGAACAGGGAAGACACTGCTCGCACAAACGCTTGCCCGCATTCTCGACGTGCCGCTCACGATTGCGGACGCAACGACGCTGACCGAAGCTGGCTACGTTGGCGACGACGTAGAAAGCGTTTTGTCGCAGCTCCTCCAAAACTCGGAGTTTGATGTGGATCGTGCCGAGCGCGGAATTGTCTATATTGATGAAATTGATAAAATTTGTCGCAAAGGCGATTCTCCGAATATCACACGCGATGTGTCGGGCGAAGGCGTACAGCAGGGCTTGTTGAAAATGCTGGAGGGAACGGTTGCGGGTGTGCCACCACGCGGCGGGCGCAAGCATCCTGAGCAGCCGCTTGTGAATATCAACACAAAAAATATTCTCTTTATTTGCGGTGGCGCGTTTGACGGCTTGGAGCGCATTATTGCTCGCCGCTTGCGCACTTCAACGATTGGCTTTAATTCGGAAGAGCAGAAGCACGTGGAAGCCGATGTCGCGTTGTTCCCGCACGTCGAACCCGAAGACCTACTTAAATACGGCTTCATTCCTGAGTTTATCGGGCGAGTGCCGATTATTACTGCGCTAGAACCGCTTTCGGATGAAGCAATGCTCGACATTCTTCTTTCGCCGAAAAACGCGCTTGTGAAGCAATATCAAAAGCTCTTTTTGATGGAAGGAATTGAATTGGAGTTCCGCACTGACGCGCTCTTGCTCGTTGTTGAGAAAGCAAAGAAGCGGAAAACAGGTGCGCGGGGCTTGCGCAGTATTTTGGAAGAAGCAATGCTGCCCGTGATGTACAAAATTCCTGATATGAAGAATGTGCGGAAATGTATCATCACCAAAGCAGTTGTCGAAGATAAGCACGAGCCAGAGTATGTTTTAGCGTTGGATGAGCATTTGCGGAAAACGGCGTAGGGGAGCAAATCTGCATTGGTCGCTGTAAAATGATATGATGAAGTTATCTCACAATAGTAAAAAAAACCGATTCCATATGGGGCGGAACGCCTTGCCGACAACATGAGCCAGAAACCGTACATTGCAGCAGATACACACCTTGCGAAAGTGCCTCCGTTGAAAGAACAAGACGGTGCTGACCGCGTTGTTGCCGACCACACTGCACTGTTCCTTGTTGCTGTCCGCGAATATCAACGACATCAAAACGTACTTCGGTGTCGTCGCTCAGAGTGTACGCAACCGTAAGCTCATTGGCGGCGGGCTGTGGCGATAGACGGAGGGAGAGCTTTGTACTTTTAGTATCAAGCAACGAAGGGAAAGGCAGTTCGCGCACCGATGTCAAAACGCCGCTGACCTTGACGGGAATGCGTACTTGCAAGCCGCCATGCTGAATCGTAATGGTGTCTGCGCTTGCCATGTCCGATGTGCTTCCCAGAGCCGTTACAAAACCATCGCTATTTATGCGCACGGTGTTTCGCGTTGAGCTGTACGAGGTAAATTGTGAGGAGTTTGTTACATCGTACCAAAAACCGCCATAGAGTGCTTTGGTGCGAATTTGCTGTTGTCCGGTCGTTTTTCCTGCTTCCATTGAGAGAAAGCACGGCTCGGTGGTGATGTCTTCCAATTCGCCGCGTGGCACAAGCGTAATAGTTGTGGTGTCAATGAGCAAACCACCTGTTTGCGCGTCGCGGGCAATGATGCTCACTCGCTTCCGACCTATTCTCTGAACGCCTGCAATATTAGAAATCGTTCCTACAAACGACGATGCTCCCGACGGTGTAAGACTCCCTTTGCCAAGGTCGTCAATAAATATCAGTCCATCCCGCACGTTTGCTGTACCGCTTCCATCCGCGCGGATGCTGAGTGTGCGCAGCGTGTCAATAATCACGGTTTGTCCTCGTGCTGCCGCTTGAATACGGAGCGAACCTGCGGGAATAGCAGGGGAACGCGGCGGAAACGCTGGGGAAGTATTCCACCATGCCTCTGGTGGCGCGGGGAGTCCGTTTACAAACGATGCTGTTGCGGTGGTGTTTAATAGCTCCACAACGCGCCGCCAAACGCGGGGAGATGAAAGCAACGTTTCCGACGTATCGGCAAAAGGAAAACGGGCATGAGCGACGTTTGGAAAATAGCTCACTGCTGCGCTGCGCTCTGGAAGACCGCCCCGCTGACTTGCTACATCAGCAAAAAAATTATGCGCCCGCCCCAAAAAAAGGCTATCAATGGGAGATTGCTGTGAACGGTATTCCTCGAAGGTTTGAAGAAGGTGAAGGAAAGAATAATTGTTCGTCGGTGAGGTAGCCGCAGATGGTTTCCAATCGCTGACAATCGTGTGTGTAGGCGTTTCTGGCATTGCTTGCAGCAGTGAAAAGGCAGAATCGCCTCGTCCTAGGGAGCGATAGATACTGCCAAGCGGAAACCCAAGCATGGTCAGAAGGTCGTTGTTCGACTGCATTGCTGTTGCGCGACCATCGCGGCACGACCACAAGTACGTTCCAAGCGGAGTGCCGCCATGCGGTGTGCCAAGCGTGATAAACCGCCTGACAGAACCCCAAAGCGTATAAAACCGCCGTACCTCATTCTGAAGAAATGTTCGGGTAAAAATTCCACCCATACCGTGACCAATCACGTCCACACGCGGGACGTACACGCCTTGTTCTAAATAAAAGTTTTTTGCTTCTACCGTTGCGCGGGTAAAGGCACTCACACCGACGGAGCTTGGAACAGCCGTCGGCGAAAAATTGCCTGTTCGCTCACCTGCGTAATCTGCATAGAACACACGATAGCCTTGCCGCTCAAGCTCCGCGCTCATGCCGCTTTGTTCCCACTCGGAGCGGTTGGAAACAACATCGGGAACGGCAATGACTGGCGTTCGGAGAAGACGAATGGGATAAACTTGTGTAGCATTTGTGCCAATCGTTACGCTTACAGGAACAGTAATCTCGTTTTGCCCTGCAAGCTCTGGTGGGAACGCCATAGGGGGAGTGTACATCATACAGACCGTCCAGAATCGTGGCTGCGGGAAATACGATACTCCGCGCACCGTTGCTTGTGTGCCTGAGCGTATATCGGGGTAGAGCGATGTTAGTGTTCCTAATCGTTTATCGGGAATACTGATACGGACATTGGTATTTGAATCTGGTACGGCAACATTGAGGTACATCTTTGCTAACGTATCGGTAACCGTCCCATACCAGACAGGCTCACGAAATGAACTGTAATTTGCTATCTGTTCACTCCATAATCGAGCGTCTTGTTCACTCCGAATCCCTAAAAATTCTCCCCCAAAACTAATAAACGGCTGCGAATGAGAAAGCCAGATATTAGAAACAAAGAGCGGGCGTGTTTGGGTGCTGATAATATTTCCTGCTCCTACAATAGCATAGACTGTAACGGGATAACTGCCCGTTGTGGTGTAGGTAGTGCGCGGTTTTTCCGTGTACACTCGCGGTTGTCCGTTGCCAAACACCCATTCATATCCTGTGCCTGGAGGAGGGGAGTGTGCAATTGATGTTTGGCTATCTTTGTTCGTTCGAGAAAGTGCTTCAACTGTGTTTTGTATTGTAACAGTTGTTGTAGTTAGTTGTTCATTACTAATAGTATTGATAATATTAATACGCCCTGTTGCTCCGTCTATGGTACAGACATTCCACCAAATCCCCCGTCCGTCGTCGGGGACTTTAATAATTTGGAGGAGACCCTTAGAGTTAAGTACATAATGAAAAGTTTTTCGGCAATTGTTTGGAAATACGGGTTAAAAATGGCAGATTCCTGAAAAGAACATGAATATACGCCATTTTTCGCCACTATTGCCTTTCCTCAGCTATGTTGTT
>JAAFIV010000064.1 GCA_013298775.1 Ignavibacteria bacterium
ATAACAAGACAAAGAAAAGATGAAAAATTGATGTGATTCTCTTTTCTGCTAAACTACTAAAACTTCCACTGTCAAAGAACAATAAGGTATCTACTCCACAGCGCGTAACACTCTTGTCTGCGCCACAAGATACCAAATTATTGTGTCCACAACCTGAAATGATTTCAGTCGGAAATCAAACGCAGTATTGGATTGAAAAGGTAAAGAACAATAGTGACACAGACATTCCTGTCTGTGCTGTTCGCCTGAACCCCGCACCAACACTCACAGACAAGAATGTCTGTGCCACGAATGGGTCAAGGGATCTTTGCAGCTACAATCATTGAGTACCATTGTTTTGCGTTCATAATCTTACTTACTTCCAGGTGCGCAACATATTCGTAAGCAAGCGCACACCAACGCCAGAGCCACCTTTGGGGATATACGCGCCTTCGCTCGAAGGCATTGCCGGACCAGCAATATCCAAGTGCGCCCAGGGCATATCGCCCACAAATCGCTTCAGGAAAAGTGCCGCCGTGATTGCTCCAGCATAGCGACCACCAGCATTTTTGATGTCGGTAATATCGCCTTTGATAAGGTCTTCATACTCTTCGTACAAGGGCAGTTCGCATACGTATTCATGCGTGTAGTCGCCGGAGCTTTTGAGGCGATTTTTGAGAGGAGTATCTGTTCCCATCAAGCCCGACGTAACCGTACCAAGTGCCACAACGCAAGCACCGGTGAGCGTTGCAAGGTCAATACAGGCTTGTGGCTTGTACTTTTGGGCATACATAAGTGCGTCAGCGAGAATAAGTCGCCCTTCAGCGTCGGTATTATCTACTTCCACGCTTACGCCGTTGGTATAGACAATCACATCACCCGGAACAACGGCAGTACCACTCGGCATGTTTTCTGTGGATGGCACAAGCCCAACGAGATTTACCTTCAAGCCAAGTTTCGCAACCGCAACCATTGTGCTAATCACGGTTGCTGCACCGTGCATATCGGCTTTCATTTCTGCCATACCTGCTGAGGGCTTAATCGAAATGCCGCCGGTATCGAAGGTTACGCCTTTGCCCACAAGCACGACTGGCTTATCGTTTTTGCTCCCGCCATTGTATTCCATCACGATAAACACTGGAGGACGCTTGCTCCCTTGATTCACCGCCAAAAGACCGTGCATTTTTAGAGATTCAATTTTTTTCTTATCCAGCACGCTTACGCTGAAACCCGCTTCTTTGCCAGCTTTGCGGGCTGCTTCGGCAAGTTTTTCGGGATACATATCGTTGTTGGGGGTTTGCGCTAATTCCCGCGCTAGGAGTGTTCCTTCGCATACTTTCGCCGCGTATTCCGCGCCTGTTTTCGCATCAGCAAGAGCTTTTTTGTTTGCACTGCAAAAGGTAATACTTTCAAGGGTGTTTCCTTTGCGTTCTTTGTCGGAAAAGTAGCGTGTGAGCTTATATCCAGCAAGCATACACCCTTCGGTGAAGGCTTCGCCACATCCTTCGGCATCAATCGCAAGACCGCCTGGAATCTGCACCGCGAGACTAGTGAGCTTTTTTGCAGAAGCCACTTTTGCCGCCGTTGCTGCTGCTCTGCGCAAACCTTCGAGCGATACTTTATCTGCGTCTCCAATACCAACAAGCAATAATCGGCTAGACCGCGCACCAGCACTGAGATAAACCTGTGCGCTGCTGTCTTTTTTTCCTTTGAAATCGCCCGCCGAAAACAGAGCTTTTGCTTCGGCAAATTCTGCAACAATGACCTTTTGCGCTGTGGTAAAATGTTTGTCATCGCTGGCAACAAAAATAACCAGCACGTCAGCTTTTATGCTGGAAAGCGCGTCCTGAGAATAGGCAAGTTTCATAGTGTTTTTGAAATAATGTAGGGAGAAGTATTGAAATAATCATTTTTGCACTGTGCGAAGGGCTTGCTTCCTTGTGAGATTCCTGCTGTACAACGCTCACTGTTCACGCTACGAGTTTATGGATTCATGCTGACCATGCCTACATCAACCATCAATAGATATTGAAAGCAGCGCGGATGATGATTGGCTCGTCCTCACCTTCTAACTCACCTTCTAACTCACCTTACGCACACCCTCACATTTGCCCTCACCCCTCGCTGCGCGAGACCCTCTCCCAGAGGGCGAGGGTTGATGAGAACTAGGTCTGAAGCCCTCTCCCTCTGGGAGAGGGTTGGGTGAGGGTGGTATGCGTAAGGTGAACTTCTAATTTGTTTTTCCTTCTGGCAATGCGGGGAAGCCGAGGATTGGCGGTTTTGCTTGGGATTTTGCTTTTTTCTGCGCTTCAATCACATTCACCAGCAAACTTGGCGACGAGGCGGAAACTGGTACGCCGCCTGATTCGGCACCACAAACGCCATTGAACACACCTAAATCATTCGCAGCCGCGCTTATTTGCTTGAAGGTGGTGAGCGGTGTACCAATCAAATCCACGCCGCGTACGATTTCGTCTGCTCGGCTGGCATCGGCATAGACCTTGTACACCAGCAATGGCAAGACGTTGAAGGCATTCGGCATCGTGCGATTGGTGAACGTAAAACCGCCTTGAATTTCCACAAAATACAAACCATATTCTTTGCCTTGCTTTTTGCACTCAGCGCGAAGCAAGCTCCGAAGCGAGTCGAGGGGGATTTGCTTTGCTGCTTTCACAATCAAGTTCGATTGCCGCGAAACCACGGGAAATCCTGCTTGCCGCCGCCCGTGTCCATTGGAGTTCAGCATTTGGTCAATCGGCGCACGCGACATTAAAAACTCACGAAACACGCCATTTTTCACAGTTGTAACGGGTTGTCCTTGAATTCCTTCGTCATCGAATTTGAAATACCCCGCCACGTTTTGTCCGCCCAAGGAGCGCAAACGCGGGTCGAAGACAACATCAATAAATTCAGGTAGAATGCGCTCTCCAACAAGATTTTTGAAGGTTTGGCTCGAATTTACGTCCTTCTGCCGATGCCCTTCAATGCGGTGTCCGAAAATTTCATGGAAAAACACGCCCGCCGCTTCGCCCGATAAAATTGACGGACCAGAATACGTTTCCATGAGTGGCGCGACGCGCAATTTCCCAAGCAACACAATCATTTCCTGAATGTCGCGCCGCATGAAATCTAGCGTTGGGAGGCTATCGGCTTGGAAGGCAAAGTACGAGCGGTAGAGCGGAAGCGTCATGCCATCGTCCGCTTTGGTGCGCCCTTGCGCGAAGACGCGCACGTAGGAATCGCTTGTTTGCAAGACGGTTCCTTCGCTGTTCACGAAGTAGCGGTGCTGCACTTCGGCGCGGAGGAAAAGTTCGCCAGCGTAGATTTTTGGGTCGGCATTAAAAAGCGCAGAAAGTTCACGTAAGCGTTTTCGCCAAGCGTCAGTATTGATGCGGAGTTCAACGAGTGGCTCGGTGTATTGCGCAGGCTTTTCTTTGGAAAAATCACCCGACGAATCTTCTTCTTTCACCTTCACAGCACGATTAGAAATCACCTTCAGATACCGCTCCGCAGCCGCTTTGTACTGGCGGTCGGTGCTTGCCCAAATTGCCGCACGAATGGCATCAATGTTATCATCCAGAGGAATGGCTGCGCCGCGAAAGTAGCCGCCCATCTCAAAATTTGAGCCGCGAATTTGCCGCTTGTTGTCCACATCGTAATTCCCCACGCGCACCTCTACGTCCAGTGTTCGTGTGCGGTTGGAGTCTTCGAGCATAATTTTCCCAAACGATGCGCTCAGTGTAACATACTGTGTTTCGGTAATAGCAAACGAGCTAAAATACGGTGGATTCGGCTCTTTGGCGAGGTCGGTCATGGTGCGCTGCATCTCGGCTTTCATTGCTTGCAAGATTTTCGATTCTTGCGCCGAAAGCTCCAGAACACAACACACATTCACAACAACATTCGCAACCAAAACGGCTGCAAGGCTAACAAATACGGCAATAGGACGGTGCATGAAGAGAGGGAAAATTGTAATTGCTTGAGATTGCAGGATAATTGCACTCATTCGCCCCCTTGACAAAGGGGGAACGAGGGATTTCCTACGTACAACGAGTGATTTGGCGCGGTTTTGAACCGTTTAATCCCCCGTTCCCCCTTTATCAAGGGGGCGAATACGACGACGTACCTGAGTTTAATGCGCGTTGGTAAATTCCGCCAAATAACGTTTGCTGAGAACTTTCAAATCTGCATCTAGTTCATAAATTGCTGGAACACCCGTCGGGATATTTACTTCCAAAATCTGCTCTGGTGTGAGGTTTTCTAAGTACATCACGATTGAACGAAGCGAGTTTCCATGCGCTGCGATGAGGATATTTTTACCTTCACGCAATTTCGGCTCAATTTCCTCTTTGTAGTACGGAATGCAGCGTTCTTGCGTGTTCTTGAGCGATTCCCCGTTTGGTGGTGGAATATCGTAGCTGCGTCGCCAGATTTTAAGTTGTGCCTCGCCATATTGCTTGCCAATATCATCTTTGTTCAATCCTTGCAAATCGCCGTAATGACGCTCATTCAGCTTTTCGCTGCGCGTAGTTGGAATGCCACTTTTTCCTGCTGCTTCCAGCGCGAGGTCGGCGGTGCGCATTGCGCGTTTGAGAATAGAGGTGTAGAGCAAATCAATCTGAAACGGCTTCAAAAGTGGTCCCGCAGCGCGGGCTTCTTCCTCGCCTTTGGGCGAGAGTTCTACATCAACCCAGCCAGTGAAGCGGTTTTCAAGATTCCATTGCGATTGTCCGTGGCGAAGCAAAAAAAGATTGGGCATAGCACATTCAGAAATAATGAAACAAAAATATTTTTAGGACTTTCGCAAATAGCGCAGACAAGAGTGTTACGCGCTACCATTTGATTCAGGTTTTACGCGCTTTCGGTAGCACAGACACTCTTGTCTGTGCCGTGCAACGAGTATTTTACGAGAGTCCTACGTTTTTTACAGAGTACAAATTACAGAGTACAAACCAGTACAGAAGCGCAAGATAGCGTTTTTCTAGCATTCTCGGCAAAAGAAAAAACGGCGTAGATAAATGATGTTTTTCTAAACACCAATATCTACGCCGTTTCTACATGTACGCGAGCGAAAAATTGACGGAAAAATCTTAGTACGTAAAACGAATATCCGTCGTCTTCAACATCTTGTCAATTTTGCGTAATTCTTTTTCGGAAATGGGATTATTGTTGAGCATAATCATTTCCAAGTTTTTCATTTTTGCCATGTTGTCGGGCAAGGTTTCAAGGCGGTTGTAACGCAAATTTAAGAGACGCACGTTGGTCAATTTGCCCATTTCTGTTGGAATGGTTGTCAGTTGATTGCCACCAAAATCCAGTACGTTCAAGCCCGTGAGCAAGAAAAGCTCTTTCGGCAATTTGCTAATCTGATTCGAGGTAAAATACAGCACTTTCAACTGCTTCAATTTCGTAACACACGCTGGAACTTCGGTGAGTTGATTCTTGCCGAAATCCACCGACTTCAGGCTTTTCAAATTACCAAACTCCGCAGGAATACTGGTGAGTTGGTTGCCGTACAAACTGAGCGTGTGCATATTCACGAGCTTGCCGATTTCGGGTGGCAACGACGTGATATTTTTCTCATGAAGGTCGAGAAAGCGCACCGCTTCTGGTTCTTTCAGTGCTTCTTCGATAGATTCATAGCGTTTGTCGGATTTCTGAAGCGAATCCAAGACTGCCATTTCGGGGTCAGCTTTGCGACCTGCTGCCTCTTTGTCCGCAGGGGTTTGTGGTACGGGCGCAGCCGTTGTGGTTGCTGCTGGCGCGGCAGTTGTTTTTTTTGATTTACCAGATTTTGCTTTTTGGGCAAATGCTACGTGAGCAAAAGTGCTTGTGCCGAGCAATACGCCACAGCAAACAAGAATTGAGAGAGAACGCTTCATGCGTACTGAACTCCTACGTTAGTGAAACGAGAAAAATGAGATTCTAAATGAGTTTTTAAGAGGTCTGCGAGGTTTTTTGCGGTTCGCATAATTCCATTAGCACACCGCCCGTTGATTTCGGATGCAAAAAGGCAATGAGCATATCATGTGCGCCACGCTGTGGCGTTTTGTTGATAAGCTGAACACCATCGCCCGCAAGCCGCTCCAAATCCGCGCTCACGGCATCGGTGGTGAATGCAACGTGATGAATTCCCTCGCCGCGCTTTTCGAGAAACTTCGCAATTGGCGAATCCTCGCTCGTCGGCGCAGTTAATTCCAGCAACACCCCGCCAACACTGAAGGAGGCGATTTCCACTTTTTGTTCTTCCACACGCTCACGGTGAAATGTTTCCACACGAAAAATGCTGCGATACAACTCCATGCTCGCTTCAAGGTCGCGGACGGCAATGCCAAGATGATTAACGCCAGAAATCATTTTTTTACGTGTTGAGTTTTGAATATTGAGTTTTATGTTGAAGGATTGATGCAGCGTTCAGCCGTATTTTTCAGCCCCCATACTTCATATTTCATCCTTCTCTGGATTTCATTCTTCTCTGGATTTCATTCTTCTCTTCACGCAAATTGCTCTTCGAGTGCGCGGCGAGCATCTTCTAGCTGTTCAACGGTGTTGATGCCTTGCACTTCCTCGAAAGCGGGGCATTTCCACGCTGCCACACGCGCCTGAGAAGCGCGAACAATGCTGACAATATCGGTGAGATAGTATTCGCCTTGTGCGTTGCTGTTTGAGACGCTGCGCAGTGCTTGAAAGAGTGCGCTGGCTTGAACGAAGTAAATACCACTATTGATTTCCTTGATTGTACGCTCGGTTTCGCTTGCGTCTTTATGCTCGACAATGCGCTCAAAATCACCATTTGCAGCGCGAACAATCCGTCCGTAGCCCGTGGGATTAGGGTTCTCCACGCTCAAAACTGAAACAACACTCTTCGTTTCAGTGTGGAACGCCGCAAACTCGCGCAAGGTCTCAATGCGCAAAAGCGGCACATCGCCGGAGAGAATGAGAACATCGCCCGAAAAACCCTGCAATGCTGATTCCGCCTGCATTACTGCATGACCAGTGCCAAGCTGTTGGTCTTGATGCGCATACTGCAACACCTCTGCGCTACGAAGCCCTTGAAAACTCGTATCCAAGTGCTGCATCACCGATTCTTTTTGAAAACCCACTACCACCGCAATTTTCGCTGGCTGCAGCGATTCTGCTTGACGCACGACGAAATCAATCATCGGTTCACCAGAAAGTTCAAACATGACTTTCGCTTTATTTGGGTTGTTCATGCGAGTTCCCTTGCCCGCAGCAAGGATAACGACTGCAAGTGAGGACGATGACGAAGCAGCAACAGTTTGATTCATAGAGATAATTTTCGACAACAAATTGGAACGCAAAAATAGGATATGCGTTGCATTGAAGGGCGTTAAAA
Organism: Ignavibacteria bacterium; assembly: GCA_013298775.1. Lineage (GTDB taxonomy): Bacteria > Bacteroidota > Ignavibacteria > Kapaibacteriales > UBA4661 > PH2015. The sequence goes on from JAAFIV010000064.1 coordinate 7,337, forward strand.
GATGTTAAGAAGGTAATGTTAAAAAAACATGCGATTCATCTTTAATTCAACACAACTGTTTCGGCAAGCACTTCGTGGCTTTTTTGAATGATGTTGTTATGTTCATCCACCATCACCACCGTAGGCTTGTATGTACGGGCTTCTTCGTCGGTCATGTTGGCATAGGTGATAACAATGATGCGGTCGCCAAGCATGGCTTTGCGTGCTGCTGCGCCGTTTAAGCACATCACTTTCGAGCCACGTTTTCCTGGAATCACGTAGGTTTCAAAGCGTTCGCCATTATTGATATTCACCACCGAAACTTTCTCATACGCTAGCAAATCTGCGGCATCCATGAGATTTTCATCAATGGTTAAGCTGCCTTCGTAATGCAATTCCGCCTGCGTAACCGTCGCACGGTGGATTTTTGATTTGAACATGATGCGGTTCATCACTGCTCCTTTGAAACAAAATAATTTGAAACAAACCCGACGAAACAATACGAAATAATTACTGGAAGAATACTACGGAATACAGTCAAAGTACACGATATCAGCGACTTACATTTTTTGCCATGCTAACATAAAAATTTTGAGCCAAGACTACAAATCTATGACTTTTTTTGCTGTCTGCAAAACTCTTCTTTCTTTGTCAGTATTATTCAGTATTATTTGGAAGCAGGATGGCAATAAAAAGTTTAGCGCAAGAAAAACAACGCTCCCGGGCAGTAAAAAACCTTGAATCCTAGATTATATCTTTCTTGTAGCGCGAACACCGCTAACGCGCAAAAATTAAAAAACAGGCTTGCAAGCTATATTTTATCAGGTGTGCAGCTATGGCAAAGAGTATTTTCAAGGATATTTTACTTCTGCGATGGCACAAACCGCTCATAAAAGCTGAGTGCGCGGCGAGCTTGCGCCATCACATCAAGCTCTTCTCGCATGAAAGCGCGAGTTTGTGCGCTCCGTGCGGTGCGCTCGGCGGTGGATTCGCTGAGTGCTGTTATCAAGGTGGTGGCAAAATCTTCCGCCGAACCCGATGGCGAGAGCCAGCCAAGCGGAAAGCGGGTAAAATAGCGTGGGAAATCGCTCACGGGCGTAAGCGCGACGGGCGCACCAGCATTCAGATAATCCGTTACTTTCGAGTGCCAGCGTGCTGCATTTGCGTCGTTTACTTCCATTGGCAAAATACAGGCGTTGGCGGCGGCAAAATAGCGATACACTTCCTGCATCGTCGGCACAATACCCGTTCTGTGAATGTGATAGCGTTCGCAGGTAACGGCATCAATTTCGTGCTTGCCCACCCAGACGAGTTTGTAGGAAATACCGCGTTTTTGCACAATATCGAGTGCGCCGAGCAGCAAGCGAAAATCTGATTCGTAAATTGTTCCTGCAAAACACAAAACCGCCTCGTGTGCCTGAATGCCGCATTGTTCCTGAAGCCATTTGCGTGCTTCGGGAAACGAAAGCGTTTCCTGACTTGTGTCCACGCCCAAGTGATGCACTTCAATTTTTTCCGACGCGTAACCAAGCTGCTCCAAGCGATTTTTCAAATAATGCGTAATTGTCGTTGCGCCATTGGCATACTTGCGGAACGAGGTTTCAAGCCATCCCTCGAAGCGTCCGGCAGTATTCGCAAAAAAGCTGCCAAAGCGCGTACTTCCTTGCCCGAATAAATCCCACCACGATAAAATAAAAGGAATGTGAAAACGACGTTGGGCGTACAAGGAAGGAATAATCACGTTTGGACGGCAATCCACCGCATGAACGACATCAAACGGATGCTCGCGGTGAATGTGCCTCAGCACGCGGCAACGTACAAGCGCATTCCAGAGGTCCACGCCTTGCCGGAGCTTGCCCCAGAGCGCGTCGGGAGCTTCTATCACCTGGACACCATCGCGCAGAACTTCGCGCCAGCGCACGCGCTCCCTTTTTGCGGTGCAAACGAGCGTAACGCGATGTCCCATTTTCACATACGCGGCGCATTGTTCCAAGACTTTCCAATATGGTCCGGTTTCTGCTTGATTGTGAATAATAAAAGCAATATGCAAAGAAGATTTCACGATTTTGTGCGGGTTTGGGAGATGAGTGTGGAGAAGATTGAGATGTCCTTTGCTACTATTTCAGTATAAAGCGTGCTAGCGTCATATTCCTCGCTACCCAGCACGGAATCTCGCTTTCAAGCCTTGTGCTGTGTAGTGCGCCATTGCTTGAATAGAGAGCATCGGGTTTGCGCCGCTTGCTTCGGGGAAGGGACTGGAATCTGCGATGAAAAGGTTTTTCACTTCATATGTTTCGCCCTCAGGCGAGACGGGATGCGTGTTGCGGTTGCCTCCCATGCGACAGGTTCCCATTTGGTGAGCGGAGAAAAGCGCGAAATCATTCGCCCGCCACTTCCATGAAGCCATCGTGCGTAAGGATTGCTCTACGCTTGTCCATCCTGCTGGTGTGGTGAGGTCGAAAGAGGAGAAGCGATTGTGTGGCAGATACAATTCCGTCGCACCCGCCGCCGCGTGGATATGCGCAGCTTCCACAATACCGCGTTGTAAATGCTTGAGGTCGAATGCGCTCATGTCGTACTGCGCCACAGGATTCCCACGCTTGTCCGTCGTGATGCGCCCTCCGTCGCGATCGCGTGTGAGAACGATAAATGCTCCTACGTGTGCTGCCTTGCGCATTGCGTCTTTATGCGCCTTCCCGCCCTGCCATGGCAGTGCCATACCCAGCAAACCGCTATGAATAGGCGGTGTTTCCAGCTTTACGCCCCAGTTCCCTGTTTGACGCGCAAAATCATTGCACAGAGCCGTCATCATGTTCCCATGCCAAGGATTGACGCGCTCTTTGTACACGCCCGCTACGGACACCGTCGGGTGCAAATGCAAATGCTGACCAATGTGCGCATGCTGCAACCCGCTTCGGATAAGGAGTGCGGGCGTGTGAATCGAACCCGCCGCAACCACGACAACCTTTGCTTTGATTTCCACCTTTTGCCCTGAATCCTGCGTGGTTACTCGTGCGCCGATGGCAGTGCTGTTTTGAATTATCAAGGAATCTACATTCGCATTTACCAAAAACCGCGTACCCCGCTCAAATGCTCGTTGCAAATAGGTTTTGAGAACGCCTGTTTTTGTTCCGCGCTGGCAGCCAAGCGAGCAGTAGCCACACATTGTACACGCGCTGTCATCCGCCGCACAGCCATTGGAATTGCGAGGAATGGTGCTAGTTTCATACTGCAATGCACCCGCACCATGCACCAATGCTTGATTCTGCGTATTATGTATGGATTCGAGCGTATCTACGTGGGTTGCCTGTTCGACGGCATCAAAGCTGCGTTGGTAGTCTGGCGTGGTAAAATGCGGGTTTGCATGATTTTTTGCCCATTCTTCCAAAACGTAATCGGGCGTGCGCAGTGCGGCAGACCAGTTAATGGTTGTGCCGCCGCCCAAACAACTACCGGCGAAGATACTCACCGAGCCATTTTTTGTAGCGTAGCCGCCGCCCGCTTCGTACAATTCGCCAATCATGGGGGCTTCGCGCTGCGTAAAATCTTGCTCGGCGAAATAGTGTCCTTTTTCAACCACAATCACATCGAAACCCGCTTCGGCAAGTTCACCCGCCACAACTCCGCCACCCGCGCCACTTCCAACGATAACAACATCGCACTGAAGCTGCACAAGCGAAGAAGATTTACGCTCCGAAAGCGAGGAATTAAGCGGGAGAATCGGGCGTGGTGCGGCTTCGGCAGACGGCGGCTTGGAGAGCGGTCCTGGATAGCCAATTGCTTCCCACGTCAGATTTGGTGCGGCTTCTTCGGAATAGCCATACAGCAAAAACATTGCAAATTTTTTTAATGCCTGAAAACCCTGCCTAAGCAAACCAATTGGGCTGTTTGACCACACATGCAAGAGCTTCGTTCGTTGCTCAAGAGTGAGATTATATGCGGGTTTTATTGCGCCGAACCACGTCAAGCCTAGTGCGGGCGAAGCGAGGAGGTCGAGAAGCTGGAGGAAATCTTGCTGCTGTGTGGGTGTGATTTTATCAAGCGCGGCAGTGATTTTCTCAGCAAGTTCTGTATCGGAAGCCTTCAATGCGTAGAATTGACGCGCTTCTGCTGTGAGCCTTGCCGCTTCTTCGCGTGAAAGCTCGCATTCAGGAATGAGAGCATCCAAAATAGCGCGAAGTGCTGATATTTGCTTGTTTGTGAGGTTCATTGTTGGTAGCAGATGATTGATAGGCTGAAGGTAACAATGGGAATATACTGAAAAATTCCTTTGCCCGTTTGAGGAAATTTCCTCTATTTCGCAGCCCTTCTTGCAGAAGACCGCAATGTACCGTTGGCTCAAAATGTCCAAAACTTGACCAGATAATGCCGTCATTTCCTTGTAGATTAGCGTATCACTTCAAGGTCTTCGATAAAAAACGCAAAAAACATCAATGACCATTCTATTCATCCGAAGGCAAGTCCGAAGGCAAGTTTGTACGCTCTGAAGCGCGTAGTTTGTATGCTATAAAAAATTACCGCCCAAAAATCGGATAGATTCCTGCGTATCATCAGCGTATCTTTGTAAGAGTTGATAACATCTTACGGATTGATATTTTTTTCACAAACTCTTTGTACAATGGAACGCATGATTTCACGCCCGAAGGCACAAGCACAAGCATTTATCATCTTAGGCTTTTTGGCACTGGTTTGGGGAAGTTCATTTATTCTCATGAAGCGGGCGTTAATTGCTTTTCCGCCCCTCTACGTGGCGGCATTCAGAATTATATTCGCAGGAATAGCACTCGCGCCGTTTGCGTGGCAGCACCGCACACAAATAGATAAGCGGCTTCTGAAGTATTATGCCGTCATTGGTCTATTCGGCAGCGCACTTCCGGCACTCCTTTTCGCAACGGCACAAACGCATATTAACAGTTCAACGGCATCACTCTTAAACGCGCTTTCGCCGCTCTGTGCCTTGCTTCTGGGCGCACTATTCTTTGGCGCAAAACCAGAATGGAATAAAATTCTCGGTGTGGCGATTGGCTTTGGAGGCGCAGTATTACTGGTGTTTGCAGCTCGTGGCGATGCCGCAACCTCTGGCATAACATGGTACGCGCTTTTGCTCGTTGCCGCGACAATGTGTTACGGCTTGAATGCAAACCTGATAAGCCGCTATTTGCAAACCTCGCCGCCCATACTTACCAATAGTCTCGCGCTTGGAATGCTGGGTGTGGCGTATGGCGCGATTCTCCTTGTGTTGAATCTTATCCGCGCCGATGCCATTTTACCGCAATGGAGCAGCTTCTCGGCGCATCCATACTTTTGGCAATCACTGGGATTTTTGCTTGTGTTATCGCTTCTCGGCACTGCTTTCAGTAATGTGCTGTATGTGAAGCTCATCCAGATTTCATCGCCTGTTTTCGCCACGTCGGTCACGTATTTGATTCCAATTGTCGCAATCGGTTGGGGGCTGCTGGATGGCGAAATTATTACGCTGTTGCACACGGTTGGTATTGTGCTGATTTTGTCGGGTATTTTCCTTGTGAATCGGCGGCTTGGAAAAAGCTAAAAGCCCCTTCACATCTGACTTGCAGAACATTTAACGAGAGAGAATACATGAATAATGCACGTAGTGAAGTCATTCTACACCGCATAGAATCAAGTGCGATTGCCAAACAGGAAGATTTACGCGGGTGCAGCAACGAGGAAATACGCGCCTTAGAAGCCCGTTATGCAATTCGCTTACCCAAAAGCTACGAATGGTATTTGCAAACGATGGGACACGCATCGGGACGTTTGTTCACGCACGACCATTTGGCAGTGTTCTACAAGCAAGTTTGGTGGATGACGGATGAATATCCCGCCGAATGGCGCGGAGAGTGGGCGAAAGAGGGCATAGAACCGAAGTTTGTTTTGCCCGCAGACGCGCTCATTATTTGCGGGCGTTTGGGAGAACAGTTCGAGTTTATCAGGTGTACAGGCGAGGAGGATTCGGCAGTGTGGTTTTTCAATGCGTGGGATTGGCAGGTGCGGCAATCACACGCTTCAGTCTTGGATTGGTTAGAAGCGTGGTGCAGTGCGGCTGAAGCGGCGATTGCGTCGGGATATTTTGAGCAACATCCAGCGGGAACTGCGCCGTAAATCATTCTATGTGCGATTCTATTGTGCGCCAGCTTTATCCACAAAAAAACGAGCAATTACGCCAACAACAAGGCACACAAGCGCGACCATATCGGCAATAACAACTCGCCCAACTTCCGCATTATAGCCGCCGCCAAGCCATGCCAGCACAAGGAACGACACAATGCTCACAAAACCTGCAATAAAAGCAATCGTCTGAAACGCAGGTTGCCATGCCGCAAAAATGAGAAATGCGCCCAGCAAACCGAATAATACTGCCCGATGGCGCATAAGAATAACAAGATTCGCATCCTGAATGGAAATACCGTAGAGGGCTGAAAGCCGCTCGCTACCAAGGATGCCGGAGAGTGGCAGCAAGTGAATAATGCCCACAATAACGAGCATTGCAGAGACAAGGTAACGCATAGCGGATGAAGAAAATAATGAAATAGAGAAAATAATGAAATGAAGGAAAGTTATGAGTTGCTTTGCAATGCCGAGCGCACATCCCGCAAGAAATCAAGCGGCTGACAGGTTTTGAAGCTGTAATCTTGCTCAGTGCGTCCAGCAATTTCCAAAAGATGCGCGTCATAGCTCACAAGGTGCGAGGCTGCGCCATTCATGGCACAAAGCAAGAAGGCAATATCATCGCTGTCGGCGGGATAGTACCGAAGGTGATATGTTGTAGTTGGTACAAATTCGGCGCGTTGCAAAATTAGATTGACTATTTGGGTAATGCGTTTTTCATCAATCTGAAAAAAATGTAGTTTTTCGATGTATTCCACAAGCGTATCAGTGCTTACAAGCAGCGTGAAATCATCATTTATCCATCGGTGGAATATTTCCACGCATGGGCTTTGGTCGGACGAAGAACGCTCGGCAGCCAAAAGAACATTGGTGTCCGAGACACAGCGAAATGTAGTTTTCATGGGCGGTTAGGCACGGTTTGATTTTCAAGATTACGCTGAATATCCGCAATAATTTCCGAGCGTAGTTTCAAAAATTCTTCGCCAGCTTCTTCGCGTGTAAGTGTGCTTTCTGCCGCTAAACGCTTCGCTTTTTCAAGTATTGCCAAAGCCTCCGGCAAATAGGTTTTGCGCGTCGTAAAATAGAGCATTTCGCCCTTTGGCTCAACTGTTACCGTTGTTCCCTCATTTGACAAAAGTCGTAGAAGGAATTCAGGCTGCGCAAGAAGCTCGCTTTTGGTGTAGGAATGTTGGTATTCAGACATGGCGTTGTACCTCGTATTTGTCTTGAAATGATGCTGAAACAATGAACATAAATTACAAAAAATTCCTTTCGGTAAATCGTGAATTCAAGAATCACAAATAAAAATTACTTCCCAAGAATCGGATAGATTCCCGCACCGCATCTGCGCTATCTTTGCCGTAGAAATTTCGCACAATTCTCACATACTTTTCCCGTAATTCCGATGAAAACCTTCACACGAATTGCTTCCATTCGGGGAGCAATAGGGACACTTATTGCCCTTTTGATACAAGCATCCATCAGCTTTGCAGCCGACACCACGACTGTGCGGCGCATTTCGCAAGCACCAACTATCAACGACCTTGTGAGTGCAATGCAAGCACCAGACTCGTCGGCAGCCGTATTTCGTGGGATGACGCGCATCACCACCTTCAAGCAGTTTCTTCCCCGTGACGGCGAGCCGTTAAGCGAGAAAACAAGCGTGTTTCTGGGGTATGACGACACACATTTTTATGCTGCATTTCTCTGCTTTGACCGAGAGCCAGAACTCATTCGTGCAAATCTCGTGAACCGCGACAATCTGCCTTTCGACAACGAAAGCATTGCCCTTCACCTTGACCCTTTCCGCGACGGCAAGCGGATGTACGGCTTTCAGTGCAATGCGCTCGGAGTGCAAACGGAGGGCTTCTACACCGAAGGTACGGGCTGGGATTTGGCGTTTAATGCGCTCTGGCAGTCCGAAGGACGCTTAACACCGCAAGGCTACGCGGTGCTGATTTCCGTGCCGTTCAAGTCCTTGCGCTATTCGGCAGACGAAGTGCAAACGTGGGGGATTTTCCTTTATCGCGCCGTTGCACGCCGCTCGGAGCAAGCATTTTTCCCACATAGAACACTCAAGATTCAAAGTCGTATGCAGCAAGAAGGTATTTTGCTAGGTTTGGAGCGGCTCCCAACGGGGCAGAATATTCAAATTATTCCCTACGCCGCCGCCCGAAGCGCACAATATCTGGACGCAAACCACAAAGACGCTTCGGGGCAACCCAAACCCGAATTTGCTACGATTCCTTTCGAGGCATCGGCGGGTGTAGATGTGAAAACGGTTCTGGGCGGAAACTTGGTGCTGGACGCGACGTTTAATCCCGATTTCAGCCAAGTAGAATCCGACCAGCCGCAAATCACCACCAACCAACGCTTCGAGGTCTTTTTCCCGGAACGCCGCCCGTTTTTCTTGGAAAATGCCAGCTTTTTCGACACGCCCATCAATACCGTTTTTTCGCGGCGTATTGCCAATCCGCAAGTAGGGGCGCGGCTTACGGGCAAGGTTGGTGAATATAGCATTGGTGCGCTTGTGGCGGATGACCGTGCGCCCGCGCTGCGCAATCCCGCGCTGAATGGCGCAAGAGCATGGTCGGGTGCGGCACGGGTGAACCGAGATTTGGTGCTAAATTCCGGCGAAGGTGCGGCTGGCGTGGGCGCATCAAGCATTGGCGCGGTTTACACGGGACGCTTGCTGGCAAATTCGTTTAATCACGTGGGCGGCTTCGATACACGCTTGCAAGTGTCGGATAATTGGGTGCTGACGGGACAGGCATTGGGGAGTTATTCGCGTGGATTGAATGCTACGGAAACAAGTCTTGGCGGGGCTTTGAACGTGCAGGCAAATTACAACGATGCAAACCTGACGTTCTTCGGCGGCTACGACGACCGCAGCCCAAAATTTCGCACCGAGACAGGTTTTGTGAGGCGTACAGACATTCGGAATTTGTATCAGGTAACAAACTATCGCTTTCGTCCCGAAAATAGCATCCTGTCGGACTGGGGCGGCGATGTGATTACCGAACTGACGTGGGATTACGCTGGAACACAGCTAGACGCGATTTACACCGCACAAGCCGTCTGCAATTTTATCGCTCAAACATCGTTGCAAGTGAACTACACGCGCCGCTATGAGGCATTACGTCCGCAGGATTCCTACGCCGTGCAAGCAACGGTGGGCTTTTGGCAGGAAAGCGTCGGTGCTTCGATTACGTCCAACATCCTGAAACAAGCGAATTTCTTTGTCAGCATCAACACCGGAACAGGCATCAACTACGAGCCATCAGGCGGGAAGCCGCTTGAACTCACGAACAGCACGGACATGAACACGACACTCAGTTTGCGCTTTTTCCCCGAACTGACGATTGACAACACGTATTTTTACTTCACTCAAAGCGACCGCGCAAGCAGGAATACCATTTTCACCAATCACATTTTTCGCTCACGCTGGAACTACCAAGCCACCCGCGAACTCTCGCTTCGCGCTATTGTGCAATACACTGAACTTGCCGCCGACTCGCGCTATTCCTTGCTGGAATCCCGCAAGAATTTGAATGCGGATATTTTACTTACCTACTTGGTAAACCCGGGAACGGCTCTGCATCTGGGCTACAATAACAATTTCCAAAATTACGACCCCACGCTCACGTGGACACGTGAGGGCTTGTTGCGCTCGCAGAGTCAGTATTTGCGGGATTCGTGGCAGGTGTTTGTGAAGGTGTCGTATTTGCTGGGGTTGTGATAACAGCTATGCAACATCTACGGCAAACCCTTCGTATTGTAGGGCTTGGCTACCATTATTCACGACACTTTCCACGTTGAAAATTTATCCGTAAAAATTTGATGCATCGAAGGGAAAACATAAAAAACGTGCTGGTGCTAACACCACTCTATGGGGCAATCATTTTTGTTGCCCTTTATGCTGTTGCAACGCTTTTGTATCCGGGCGGTTCGCAGGTGAGCAAAACCTCGGTTGGATTTAGTTGGGCGAATAATTATTGGTGCAACTTGTTGAATGACAAGGCAATCAATGGACAACCAAATCCTGCAAAACCAGTTGCTATCACAGGAATGTTCGTGCTTTGCTCGACACTTTCATTGTTTTGGTTTGTGTTTACGGAGCATAGTAATCTTGGCAAAAACCTTACACGAGCAATACACATTTCGGGGACACTTGCCGCGATTATTGGTTTCTTTTTATTTACGAGCATTAACCACGACTTTGTGATAAACCTTGCGTCAGTCTTTGGTATCATCCCATTTGTCGGAGTGTTTATCGGGCTTTACCAAAAACAGTGGTTCGGGCTTTTTACCTTTGGGCTTGTAAATATCCTGCTTGTAGGGGTGAACAACTACGTTTACTACACCAAAGGGCTGATTATCTATTTACCAATCATCCAAAAAATCAGCTTTGGGGCAGTTTTACTGTGGATTTGTTGGATAGATATAGAGCTGTATCGTGCAGGAAAGAAACACACATTTCTCCACCATCCCAAAACACCGTGAAAACCTTTCTGTCTCTCTTTTTTGTCCTGTTTGGTCTGCCGTTACATAGTCAAAACCAAGATTCTATCAATGTTCTCAATGCCTCGCATGAGCAGCGTACTCAGGAAATTGCAAAGCGCATCTCTGCTCATTACATTGCGCCCGCGATTGCTGCCAAAATTGATTCCGCGCTCCGCAGCGACACAAAATCAGGCATTTTCAACAATCTCACCAAAGAAGCATTTGCCAAATCACTGACGGCATATTTGCGCCGAGTGGGAAACGACCAACACTTCTTCGTGAAATATTTACCCAACTATCAAGCAAACTCGCCAAAGCCTGATTCTAAGAGGCAACAAGAGCAAGACCGCATAACAAACAGTTTGGAGAATTTTGGTTTTGAAGAAGTGCGGCGGTTGGAGGGAAATGTAGGCTATATCAAGCATACAGGCTTTGTCGAGCCTGCTTCGGGTGAACGCACACTCGCGGCGGTTATGGATTTTATTGCGAATACCAATGCCCTTATTCTCGACCTTCGCTCGAATGGCGGTGGTGATAACGGCATGGTTTTGCTTTGGTGTAGCTACTTTTTTGCCAATAAAACGAACCTCTACGAAACGCGATTTCGCGCTAAAAACACAACCGTTCAGAATTGGACACAAGGCACGGTGCGTGGCGCAAAATATCTCGGAAAACCGCTTACTATTCTCACCAATAAACGCACCTTTTCTGCCGCAGAAGCACTTGCTTACGTGCTGCAATCACACCAAATTGCCACTGTTGTTGGCGAACAAACAGCAGGTGCGGCGAATCCCGTCGAGCCGTTTATCATCAACAATGAGTACCTTTTGCTGATACCTGTGGGTGAAGTCCGCAGTACCATCACGAAAACAAATTGGGAACATCGTGGCGTTACGCCAGACGAAAAGACTACGAGCGAAAACGCCCTCACACAAGCGCATTTGCTGGCGTTACGGGCTGTTCTTGCAAAAAAACAACGATGCGAGTTACCCGAAACAGACCTCCGCGAGCTTATTCAAAGATTGGAAGGGAAATAGTGCATGAAAGCCAGTATTTGCGGGATTCTTGGCAGGTGTTTGTGAAGGTGTCGTATTTGGTGGGGTTGTAAGGATGACGATACAAAAACATGATAGAAATTCTGTATATTTATGAGGTACTGCTTAAATTTCCTAAGCGATAAGCAGTCAATCAAAACAACAGACTTTAACAAAGAACAATATGAAAAGAAAAATAGCCATCGTTACTGGAGTTAGTCGTTTAAAAGGAATTGGCTATGCAATTTGTACGGAATTAGCCAGATGTAATTTTGATGTTTTTTTTACTTATTGGACAAATTACGATAATCAGATGCCTTGGAAAGTGGGCTTTGACGAACCAAATATCATCCAAAGCGAAATTGTAAAGTTCGGTGTACGCTGTGAAAAACTTGAATTAGACCTTGCTGGCATGAATGCAACAGAATTACTTCTGAACGAAGTTCAAAATACATTAGGGCAACCATCAGTTCTTGTAAATAATGCGACTTATAGCACACAAACCGACATTGATAGCTTTACAGCAGTAGAGTTAGACAAGCATTATGCAGTCAATCTAAAAGCGGCGACTTTGCTGACAATAGAATTTGCCAAGAGATTTACTCTCAAACAGGGCGGTAGAATTATCAATTTGTCATCGGGGCAATCGTTGGGAGAAATGAGTAATGAAATTGCGTATGCCATAACAAAAGGTGCAATCGAAACATTGACAAAAACTATTTCCCAAAAAATCGCGTCAAAAG
>JAAFIV010000065.1 GCA_013298775.1 Ignavibacteria bacterium
ATACCTGCTGGGTTATTAAACTGTGCAGCAGCAGCAAGAGCATCCAGAAAACCTAGTACTCCACTGCCTGCCACCGTGGTTACGACACCCGTGGCTATGACGATTCTACGAATGCGGTGGTTAGATCTATCAGCTAGGAAGAGATTACCAGCACCATCACTACAAATTCCAACTGGAACGTTAAACTGCGCAGCAGTTCCGGTCGCATTCACAAAGCCCGGTGCACCACTGCCAGCTAACGTGGTTACTACGCCCGTGGCTATGACAATTCTACGGACGCAGTGATTGTTCTCCTCCGTTACGAAGAGATTGCCAGCACCATCACTACAAATTCCAACTGGACGGTCAAATTGTGCGGCAATTCCGGTCGCATTCACAAAACCTTGTACTCCACTGCCTGCTAACGTGGTTACGACACCCGTGGCTATGACAATTCTACGGACGCGGTCGTTGAAGTTGTCTGCTACGTAGAGATTACCAGAACCGTCTGTGCAAATCATCGCAGGTCGGTTAAATTGCGCAGCTGCTCCTGTTGCATCCATAAAGCCTGCTGCGCCACTGCCTGCCACCGTAGTTACCACGCCTGTCGCTATGACAATTCGACGGATGCGGTGATTGTTCAGATCTGCTACGAAGAGATTACCGGCACCATCTCCACAAATTCCATATGGTTGGCTAAATTGCGCAGCTGTTCCTGTTGCATCCATAAAGCCCGCTGCGCCACTGCCTGCCAGCGTCGTCACTACGCCTGTCGCTATAACAATTTGACGGATGCGGTGATTATTTCTATCTGCCACAAAGAGGTTTCCTGCACCGTCGAGCCACATACTGACAGGACGGTTAAGCGCCGCCGCCGTGCCCGTGCCGTCCAAGAAAGCAGCTGCGCCACTCCCCGCGAGTGTCGTTACTACTTGTGCGCGGGCGGTGCGGGGCAGTGCCGCCAGCGTGAATAGCAGCACGAGGGCAGCGATAGTAGCAAGCAGCCTACGCTGCACGCTTTTGTACTGTTCTTGCGAACAGAACGTTGTTGAAGAGAACTGTTGGTTCTTCATATAGACCTTCCTACAAAAATAAATGTTGAACAAAACAGGAGAACAGAGCGACAAGTACCAAGAACGAAGGCTTTCCACCACGACACGGGGCATATACCATTTTTTACCAAGGAAATACCACCAACGACAAGCACCAAAGAAAAGCACGTGGGCAGCACCAATGCACGGCTGCGGCTCTGTTCTCCAATATTTTCTGCAAACCTACACAAAAAGAAAACGCAAAAACAGTGACATATGTAACGGTTTTTCCGTTACATTTAAAAAAGTGGCATTTTTCGGGCGTTTTTTGTCGTTTTTAGGCTAAAAATATTTTTTCAGTTTTCGTTGTTTTTTTTTATTTGTCAAAAAAAGGCATTTTTTGGAGTGTTTTTTTGTATTTTTGTGGAGATATTTTTATCAAAACAGTATTTCGTTACTGCCATGCCCACAACCATAGAAGAATTACAGGCAATCGTTGCACAAAGTGTGCTAGACACGCAAGCCTTCAAAGCACAACTCGCTGTCTCACAGGAAGCCGCCGACCGCCGTGCTGCCGAAGCCGACCGCCGCTCGAAAGAAATTGACAAACAAATAAAAGAACTTGGCAAGCAAATCGGTGGACTGGGCAATACATTCGGGTCGTTCACTGAAAGTTTACTCTTGCCGTCGGTTGAGAAAATTCTTGCCAAGCCTTTTGGTGTTACCAGTTTTACGATGCGCATGAAATCGTGCAAAGGCGAGGAATGGATGGAGCTGGACGGCTTTGGTTTTGTCAATGGTGCTTTGTACTTGAAGTTTAGATAATCTCTTGCGCCCCCTCATCCCAACCCTTCTCCCAGAGGGAGAAGGGCAAGATTCTATGCGGGTTCTGAAGCCCTCTCCCTCTGGGAGAGGGTTGGGTGAGGGCTTAGTGCAAGGTGAGGTTTTATGGGGCTCACAAAATTTTATCTAAACTTCAATTGTACACGACAAAACCTCTGAAAAGCTCGTACATCAGGCTTTAGTGACTTGAGCCTTTCTGTCTGTGTTTTTCACCTAAAACCCGCGCCAACGCTCACAGACAAGAATGTCTGTGCCACTGCTGAAGAAGTTTTGTCGTGTACAAAGCAATGGCGACAACAATATCGGCTTTATTATTGAAGTAAAAAGTCATTTGGACAAACGAGGCGTAGAGCAGATTCTTCGGCAATGACAGCGATTTGGAGAATTTCACCCGCAGTACAAAGGAATGCAGTTTTATGGCATCATTGCTGCGGTGGACGCTCTTTCTGCCGCTACTTGTCAATCGGTGTACGATGCAGGATTATACCTTGTCACAACGAATAATGATGTTGCGGAAATGTCCACACCACCGCAAGGATTTACGACGTTTTCCGCGATAGTTGCATGATTTTTGACACGAACACGAAGAACATTTCTAAAATAACAAAGCCCGCCAAACCTTGTGTTTGACGGGCTTTTGTGTGAGATTATGCTTTAGATTTCTACTGTTTATTTCTTGGCATCCAAATGCGCCATATTTTTTGACTTCTCGCCAACAAGCACCGTATATTCTGCGAGTGTTTTTACTGAACAGCCCAGAAGTTCTGTTGTGGAGCGGTCTTTGATGTATTCCGTTGCGGTAATTTCCAATGTATAATCGCCATCGGCAGGGAAACGAATCGAAACGTAGTGTTTGCGACCTTCGCGGGTGCATTTTACCTGTGCATGCTGCTCTTTTGCATCGCGCTCTGCATACACTCGCGCACCCAAGTTCACCCCGTGAGCCGCTTCAAAGCTAAGATGTAGCACTCGTTCTTTGGAATTGATACGATACAGTTGGTGCGTCAGAGCGGTAACCTGATAGCCGTAGAACGCGCCAAAACACTGTACTCCGTTGGTAAATTGTTCACGTGAAATCGGTTCGCCGAGTAGTTGCCAATACTTATCATCGGGAAAGTTCGTGTAAATCATCTGTTCGGGGCGAATGCAGAAAAAAGCATCGGCGTACATGAGTTTATACGAGCCATCGGTTTCAACTTCTTTGTACACTGGCAAGTCCACCAAGTACCATTTTCCGTCCGTGCGAAAGGCATTCCACGTATGGCGTTTGAGGCTGGAAGCGTTGCCGGGAGTGAAGTTTACGCCTTTTTGAACGCCAGAAATTGCAAATGCTTCTACGCTTGCGGTGTGCATCATTTTCACAAATAAATTTGCAAAGCCAGAAGCAAGCGCACGGCGTGTAACGAGGACAGAATCTGGGTTATCGGAGGGAAGATGTTTGTTTGTCCCTGCTGCCGCATCGAAATCATAGTTCACATTCGAGGTTATCCAGCGTGCAATGGCGCGTGCTTTTTCAATGTCATTTGCCGCAGGTTTTGTGAGATACGCTACGAGCTTTGGCAAGGACTGAAGTGCGATATGCTGCGGAACGCCCTGCGCATGCTTGTCAATGGCGGTGTAATTATTTGTTGCCGTGCGTGTGGTGCTTGGCAAGGGCGCGGAAGCCTGTGCCGAAAAATGCACCAAACACCAATTCACTGCAAAAACAGCAATGATGCGGCTTGCGCGTGCAAATGTGCGAGAGAAAGAAGAAATGTTCATGGAAGGAGAAAAAACGTGATACTGCCTCTGGAAGCAGCGTAAAACCTCGTTGCAAGCGAAAAGTGCTGATATTGTTTTATCGCCACTGATGTTGTTATGCTTGCAGTGTGCTGCGTCTGTACTCAATTTGAGCAATTTACATGCCAAATTCCCTGCATGCAAGAAATCACGCCCTTCTCAAGAATACTACCTATGTAAAGTATAGCAATGATGCGCTTATTGGACAAGAATGTACAAGAAAAGTGGAGGAAAAGCATTGGAAATGAAGATGTCCCAAAATAGAACATTTCCACAGAGAGCGAGACAGGAGGTGGGAGAATAGACGGATAGTTCTTTGTCGAAAGTGAGACCCTCAATAAGAATTGAGAGCCTCACGGATACGAGCATTGACAAGGAAATTTACAAGCTCACCTTACGCACACCCTCGCGCCGCCCTCACCCCTCGCTGCGCGAGACCCTCTCCCAGAGGGCGAGGGTTAGTGGAGACTAGCTCTGAAGCCCTCTCCCTCTGGGAGAGGGTTGGGTGAGGGTCTTATGCGTAAGGTGAGTTACAAGGAAATTTGTACTGTTGGAGCGGCAACGGTGCGGGCATTTTTTTTGCGGACTTCTGCTGCGAGCTTTGCTGCTAAGTCCATAAAAGCACGTTGTTGGAGCGGGGCTTTATCGTTCATTACCACAGGCATCCCTTCATCGCCGCCCTGACGAATGCTGATGTTGAGCGGCACTTCGCCCAAAAATGGCACATTTGCTTCCTTCGCAATACGCTCGCCGCCACCTTGACCAAAAATGTAGTCCCGTGAACCGTCGGGAAGCGCGTAGTAACTCATGTTTTCAATGACACCGAGCGTTTCGATGTTTACACGACTAAACATTGAAATTCCACGCCGAACATCCGCCAACGCAAGGTTTTGTGGGGTTGTGACGACAATTGCGCCTGTGAGCGGAATGCGTTGCGACATGGTGAGGTGAATATCTCCCGTGCCAGGCGGCAGGTCGAACAGCAAGTAATCAAGCTCTCCCCAAGCAATTTGCTCAATAAACGTATTCAAGTAGCCCGCCTGCATCGGACCGCGCATGATTGCTGCTTGGTCGCGTCCCATCACGAAGCCCATAGATAC
Source organism: Ignavibacteria bacterium (assembly GCA_013298775.1). Classification (GTDB taxonomy): domain Bacteria; phylum Bacteroidota; class Ignavibacteria; order Kapaibacteriales; family UBA4661; genus PH2015. The sequence goes on from JAAFIV010000065.1 coordinate 4,733, forward strand.
GAGCTTTACGCCGTATTTCTCCATTGGATGCCCGATAAATGTACCATCTTCGGTCTTTTCGCCGCGTAGCTGCTCTTCTTCAAGGTCAAAGAGTGTCGGGACGCTGGGACCGTGAATATCGGCATCTATCAAGCCAACAACTGCGCCTTTTTTGGCGAGCGCGGCAGCTAAGTTTGCGGCAATCGTGGATTTCCCCACGCCGCCTTTGCCCGAAGCAATTGCCACCAGATTTTTCACCTGCGCAAGCGGACGATTGTGCGGGATTTTCGGCAATTTTTCCTGAACATACACTTCCACCTTTGCCGATGGCGCAATGCGCTCCACTGCTTTCTTGCACGCAAGATTGATGTTCTCCGCCACGAAATGAAGCGGCTGATACAGGAGCAAATAAATTTTTACGGTCGAGCCGTGAATTTCAATGTTGTGAACAGCTTCCAATTCGCCTAAGGTTTTTTGAATATCGGTATCTTGTACCTGTAAAATTGCCTCGCGAATTGCCTCTGCGTTCAGGTTGGATGAGCCATTTGAGCCATTCAATAATGTGTCGAGCATTCCCATGATTGTAGTATCCGTCGTTGTGGTGAAAAAGTGTACTGGTGAAAGTTGAAGTTTAGATAAAATCCTAGAACCCTCATGCTTCTGCGTTTGCCCTCACCCAACCCTCTCCCAGAAGGAGAGGGCTTCAGAAGCGTTTGATTTTCTTTGTCTTAGCTCCTTCTCCCTCTGGGAGAAGGCGGGGGATGAGGGCGGAAACGGACGATTTTATCTAAACTTCAAGAAAGAAAACAGGTTACAAATTCGGAAAAAATCGGGAAATGGAGAAGTTTTTTACAAAAAATAAAAGATGCTGTTCAAAAGTAAACGGGTTCATTCCACCTCATCACGCACACGGCAATTCCACAATAAACCTCGCACCTTTGCCGTATTCGGACTCCACCCAAATGTCTCCGCGCATACGCTCAACGAGCTTTTTGACGATTGCCAAACCTAACCCAACCGAATGCTCGCCGCCTGTTGGTCGTGCGGATAAACGCCCGTATTTGCTGAAGATGCGCTGTTTATCGTCATCGGTCAAGCCTTGTCCTTCGTCCTGCACTTCCACGCGAACATTTTTTCCAATAATGCTCACCGACAGATGCACCGTTTTATGCAAGGGCGAGTATTTTACAGCGTTTGAGAGAAGATTATCCATGACTTCATACATTGCCATTTCATCGCACAGCCCAATACAACCTTTACTGATTGTTTGCTCAATACGAATACCTTTCACTTCGGCACGGAAAAAATAGCTTGTTACTAAGGTTTCTGCAAGGTCGGAAATGTCAATCGGTATGAGATTAAAAGGTGTAGGCTCGTACACGTTCAAGCGTCCGGTGTCGAGAAGTTGGCGTAGTAGCACGGTCATTCGCTCGGCGGTTTCGTAGGCAACGTCGCCAAAAAGCTGACGGTCTTCTTCGGTCATTTCATGCGGATTTCGCATTGCTTCGACGTAGCTCATAATTGCACTGAGCGGATTTTGTAAGTCGTGAGCAACAATTTGAATAAGCTCATTGCGCGAGGAATGAAGCTCTTGCAGTTCGTCGTGGCGTTTGGAAAGCTCGGTATTGATAAGCTCAATTTCAACGGTCTGCTCGGTGAGTTGTGCAATCTGCTCGCTGATAAGATTATACGCATTTTGAAGTTCATTGAACTGCTCTTGCAGCGTCATATCAACGTGAATGGCGATAAAGTGCGTTAATTCGCTAGCATCATTGCGCACAGGTACAAGCGTCACCTCCGTCCAAAACATTTTGTTGGTTTTGGAATAATTGCGAATCACGGTGCGGCAACCTTCGCCACGCGTCAGTGCTTCGGTAAGAATTTTCGCGCCCACTTGCTGCGTATCATGCGCAAGCAGTAAACGAAAATCATTTCCTACAATTTCGCCCGAAGAGTATTCGGTAAGGGTAAGAAAAGCGGGATTGGCATATACAAAGGGCGTATGTGCTTGCTGTACATCAATGATGCCAATAGCAAGCGGGGAATAATTGAGAATATATTCCACCAAATGTTGTTTATCGGGAAAAGCCATAACGATTCCTAGAAAAGCTATACGTGTGAAAAAGTAATTTTTTCACGGCACAACCTACATCCACGCAAAAACACAGGGCGCGTGGCGGGAATCTGAACAGAAACAGAGCGATGTGTCTGAAAATCAGAACATCTTGAAAATGAGGTACTTCGTGCAGGAATATCTATTTTCTTCAAAATAAAGGCATTCCAAGTTTGCAGAGAAGCGCACTTGTGGAAGGATGGTGAAAATGCCAAAAAGCGTGAAAACACAAAAGAAAGGAACTACAAACCTATCCTCAAAGCTGGAACACTAATCAAACCGAGCTTTGTAAGTCAAACCGAACAGTGCAAAACTACACAAAAGGGGCAGAGTGCGCAAGTAAATTTTTAGTATTTTATCCGAAATGGTCTTTTTATGAGTACATTTTTAGGGCAAATAAATATCTCTTTTCGTCTGTTTTTACGCAGCAGACGATAACGGCAATTCCACAATAAACGTCGCGCCATTACCGTATTCGGACTCTACCCAAATTTTGCCGTCGTGCAAATCCACCATGCGCTTGGTGATAGCCAAGCCCACGCCGTGCGAGGATTCGCCGCCCGTAGGTGTAGCGGAAAGACGCTGAAAATAGCCGAAGAGCTTGGATTTATCGTCGTCGGTCAAGCCTTGTCCTTGGTCTTGCATGGAAATACGCAGCATGTTCTCGGCTGTTTCCTCCACGCGCACTGTGATTTCCGATTCTGGTGGCGAATACTTCACGGCATTCGAGGCAAGATTTTCCAAGACTTGGTGTATCAAATTTGCATCAAAGAAAAGTTCTGAAGCAATGGCAGAATCAGGTGTTTCGGGATTTTTCACCACAATAAGATGAATCTGTTGTCCCTTCGCTTCAGCGCGAACACGATTTTCCTTCACAACCCGCTCCAATACTGGCATGAATGGTTGTTTTTTCTTGTCGGCGTTCATTTTTCCCATTTCTAGCGCGGAGCTTGCCAGCAAACTTTCGATAAGATTTATCATACGTTCTGCCGTCTCGCGAATAGAACCTGCTGCTTCGGGGAACTCATCGGGCGTGATGTCGCCAAGTTCCATGAGCTTTACGATGGCGAGAATAGTTGCAATCGGGCTTTTGAGGTCGTGCGCAACAACGCTGAGAAGCTCGGTTTTACGAGCATTCGCGCCTTTCGATTCTTTCAGCGCAGATTTTAGCTCTGTTTGCAAGCGAAAGAGCTTGGTTTGCGAAGCATCACTAATGCGCGTCATTGCCATCATTTGCTTCAATAGCTGATGATAGCTTGTGCTAAGGCGACCGTATTCTTGATGTAATTCTTTCGGGTCAAGAACATCCAAAGGCTGCTCGGCGATAATTTGCGCAAATCGGGAGAGAGTTTCTTCCTCGCGGAAGACGGAGGAAAGTTCGGTTTCAGGCATAGCGTGAGCGTGGTAGCGTGTGGTAAAAGGGAAAAATCAGGGAATAGCGTCGAGAGAAGAATTAGCACGGTTTTACGGCTTCGGTAGCGCAGACACTCTTGTCTGCGTCGCATAAATACTTTTGTTCAACGTTTCTGTTCACGGGCTTTGAAGAAGGTGCGAAGCGGAGTGATGTAGGATTCGCCCGTTGCAATTTTCACCACATCGACACCGCTTCGGGCAAAGCTACCAGCAAGCTGTTGCTCGCGTTGAAGCCACCAACGGCGGTATTCCTCGCGTGTGGATTCGCTGCTTGTATCTACCCAGCATGTTTCTGAGGTTTCTGCATCGCGAAGGCGCATCAGTCCTACGTTAGGAAGCGTTGCTTCGCGTTCATCGTAAATGCGCATTGCCACAACATCGTGTTTTTTGCTTGCAATGCGGAGTGCCGTATCGAAGCCACTTTCAGCAGAATTGGATGTGGAAGCAGTGGTATCAAAAAAGTCGGAAATGACAAATGCAATGCTGCGCTTTTTAATTGCACTGGTTAAATACTGCAAACCCGCATTGATACTTGTTTGGCTGTGCTGCGGAGTAAATTCTATCAATTCGCGAATGATGCGTAAAATGTGTGATTTCCCTTTTTTCGGCGGGATGAATTTTTCAATGCGGTCGCTGAAAAAAATGATACCAATTTTATCGTTATTCTGAATTGCGGAGAAGGAAAGCACCGCGCAAAGCTCAGTTACAAGCTCTTTTTTGAATTGCTTCAGCGTTCCGAAATCCTTCGACGCGCTCACATCCACAACGAGCATGACGGTTAGTTCGCGTTCTTCTTCAAAAACCTTCACAAATGGCTCATTGAAGCGGGCGGTAACGTTCCAGTCTATGAGGCGAATGTCGTCGCCTGGCTGATACTGCCGCACTTCGCTGAAGGTCATGCCGCGCCCTTTGAACGCGCTGTGGTATTCACCAGAAAAAATCTGGTTCGACAGCCCGCGCGTTTTTATTTCGATGCGTCGTACTTTTTTGAGGAGTTCGGATGTTTCCATGAGTCTTAAATATAAGTGCTACAAAGGCTTGCTCATTCAATTTCTGGGATAATTTTTAGCTCCCGTAGATGATGCTCATAGTCCTTTCGGGACTTTGCACAATCAATAAACAATGTGAAAAATGCCTTGTTCATATACAACTGCTTCGCCATTTTGCTTATCAAAATATCGCCAATATCCTGACCGTTATGACTTGTTTTGGTGTAAATGCCCGTATCTTTGCCATTGAGGAACAATCGAAAATATTTATGGTCTCCGCTTTCAAGAGTAAATCCTTTTTTACTCAAAGCATTCTCAACTTTCCTGCTATCAAGATTCGCCATGCACTATCTCCTTAATCAACAACAATATTCCGTATTTTATCTTTTTTGCATATTCCGTCAAATGGGCATCCTCTTGTTGTTTGCTATGGTGATACAAATATTGGAATTCTTGCGCAATATCAGCAACGGCAGCTTGTTCAGTTGAGCCAGAGCCATGAACATTGAGCGGTTGGTATGAAATAAGCACACCTTCGTTATTCTCCTCTATTGCACACGGCACTGGATAATTCAAGCGCACCAATGCTTGTTCGCCGCTAAAATCTGCAAATACTTTTGTGTATGCACGTGCGTCAGAGACTCCTTCCAAACGTGTGGAGAATAGATATATCCGCTCCAAAGCATCATGGAAGGTAGCATTTGCGGGAAGTTCGTCCGCAATAGCGTGGAGTGTTTGCTTGATGTCGAGCGTTTCCATACGGTGCTGAAAAAGTTATGAAGAACAGTAATTTTATAGACATCACCTCAATTCGACACACTCACAAGCTCAATATCAAACACCAACGTCGCATTTGCGGGAATGCGTGGTGGCGAACCTCGTGTGCCATAGCCCAGCAACGACGGAATAGTCAGCTTGCGCTTGCCGCCCACGCGCATATTCAGTACGCCCAAGTCCCAGCCTATAATCACGGCACGCTGCCCCAAGCGAAAATTAAAAGGATTATCCGTCGTGGAGGCATCGAAGATATTACCATTGGTGAGCCGTCCAACGTATTTCACCGTTGCATTGCCGTTTATTTTTGCCGAATCGCCCGTGCCAACAACGACATCTTCGCGCTTAAAGAGTTCTACCGAGCGCAGTTCAACGTCATAGACTATGGTTGAATTAGAGGGGATATTCCCTTGTTTGCGATTGCCAAAAGCAAGGCGCGGCGGCACAACGATACGACGCATACCACCCACACGCATACCTCGCATAGCACTATCCAAGCCGATTCCAACGTTTTGGTCGAGTGTGCTGCCGACAAGCGCGAGAATGGTTTGCCCTTGCGCGTCTTGTACGACGGTGCTGTCTTTCAAACGAGCCTGAAAGTTGATACCAACCTGCATAATCGTTGTGGTGTCGCGAACAATCACATCGCCAGTGCCAAGGCGGGTATCGGTGAAGGTGAGGTCGCCTGTCGTATCAAGTGGCGGGTCGGTTTCGAGGCATGCCGAGAGACTGAAAAGTCCGCAGCAGCTCGCGCAAATAAAAAACGCTTGAAACAGTGATTTCAAGCGCGTCCGAAAAGGGAAAACAGTCATGGTTTGCTGGAAGAATCGGTGAAACATACTTGAGAAAAATTATCCTTTGGCTTTGGGCAATTCCACAAAGAACGATGCGCCGTGTCCGTATTCGCTTTCGCACCAGACGTTGCCGTTCATTGCTTCCGCCATTTTCTTGACGATAGATAAGCCTAATCCAGTGGAATGCTCGCCGCCGGTCGGTTGTGCCGAAAGTCGTGCAAATTTACCAAAAAGTTTCTTTTTATCCTCTTCTGTAAAGCCTGGACCTTCATCTTTTATTTCGCAGCGTACCGTTCTGGCGGTGCTGGTGCAGCGAATCCAGACATTGCGGTCATGTGGTGAGTATTTGACAGCATTGGAAATGATATTGTCCAGCACTTGGACTGTTGCATTTTGGTCAGCAAAGACTTGGGGCAAATCTTCGGGCGATTCAAAATTGAGCTTGATATTTTTTGCTTCAGCGCGTTGGGTATAGCTATCGGTGAGGGCGCGAACAATCATGGCAAAATCGAAATCGCAGAGATAGACCTTAATTCCGCCGCGCTCAATGGCGTTGATGTCCAAAAGGTTCGTGATAAGCTCAAACATTCGAGCGGCGGAGTTCATAATATCGGTCGAAAACTCTTGAACGTCAGCAGAACTCAGCTTTTCGGCTTCATCGTACAAAACTTTTGCAAGCATCCGAATACCAGAGAGCGGATTTTTCAAGTCGTGCGCAACAATACCTAAAAACTCATTTTTCTCGTTATTGAGTTCCACCAAATGCTTATTGAGCGAGGAAATTTCCGCTCGTGTGCTTTCGGTTTCAGCAAACGCTGTTGCCATGAGCGAATATGCGTAGATGTTATCTACTGCCGTTGCTGCGTAGGTAGCAATGGTGCGGAGCATATCGGTTTGATAACTAGAATACGCATTGGGATTGGTCGAATGAACGGTCAAAACGCCAACAGCGCGGTTTTTCACCACAAGCGGGAAATACACCAGCGACTGCGCAAATGCTTCTTCGGCACGCAAACGCGGCACGTGTTTTTTGTATTCTTCGGCAACGTTATTCAGCACAATTTCCTTCCGTTCTTTCATGCACACTACCGCCAGCGAAGCCGTATCATCCAGTGCAATTGGTGCGTGGTAGCTTTGATGACCATTGACCATAAAGAGCAGATATTCAATCAAGTTGTTTGCATCCAGCTTTGCACTTTCGCTAATGTCGCGGGCAACACCAACACCGAAAGTGGCAACATCCATAAGTTCACTGACGCTCTGGAACATTGCCCCTAAAATCGTCTCGTAATCGAGCGTTGAGGTAATTTTCTGTCCCATCGAACTCAAGGTAGAAATATCTTGGTTGATTTTCTGCATTTTCTCGTTCAAATCGCGCAGACTGTAATTCATTACTTCCATCTCGGCGGCAGCGTTTGCGAGGCGTGAGTAGGAATTCAGATTGTCAATCGCAATTGCGGCGTAGGAGCAGATTGTCCGCATGATGTCGGAATGGTGCTTCGAGTAAGCATTGGGCGCGAAACTTTGAATGGTAATCAGTCCGATGGGATTACCTTTGGCAAAAAGCGGAAAGTGCATTTGCGCAGCAGCCTTTGTTTCCTCTGGACGCAAGGTTTCAACGTAGTTCTGAAACTCATCAGCAAAATTTTGGACAATCACTTCACGCTGATTGTCAATCGCCCACACGGCAAAGCTCGTTTTTTCAAACGTCAGTGCTGATGGCATATATTCAAATTTTCCACCTTCGACGTAATATTGATACTCAATTTCCCCCCATTCGCGGTAAATCGCGATACCGAAAATATCGGTCGGCATGAGGTCTTCCACGCTTTTATGGACGGTGGTAAGAATAGTTTCAAGGTCGAGACTGGATGTGATGCGCTGCCCAATGGCACCCAGTGTGGCAATATCGCTTTCAAGAGGTTTGGTAGAAGGGGAGGTCATAGCCGCTCCATGAAGACGTGCGTTGGAAGAGGATAGAATCGGAAATAGTATGTTTCCGAAGTGCTGGTAATAGATACGTTGTCAATACTTTAGACATTGATATTTGATTAGTCGTTTTTTACTCTTCACTAGTGGCACAGACATTCTTGTCTGTGAGTATTAGTGGGAGATTCAGGCGACAAACACAGACAAGAATGTCTGTGCCACTGAAGTCAGTCTTTCTGACACTTCTAACGTCTCGGAGTGTAATCTGTATAATGTCTTAATATAGTCGTAAATTCTTTAGTCGTAGCAGACTCAAATGAAAACCTGAACGAAACAACCGTACATACACTCGCTGCGATATCATTGTTTGGATTGCAAATGTAGTGTAAGGGGAATATACAGAGATTTCATTTGAAAATCTACCTTTTTGGGATTTTTTTTTCTTGAATCCGAGAATTGAAGCATCAAACAGCATACCAAACTCCGCAATGCCAAGTGAATAAGCTCTTTGCGCGAAGAAAAAGAAACCCGTTCTGCGGGTACGATGTTAAAAATTCCTCCTCAGCGATGGTAATTTTCCCACCGTGTTGAATTGGGAAGATGAGGAAATACTTGTTGTTGCCAGCTTTTTTCCGTATTTTAGAAGGCTGTACACGTTTGCTCGTTTCACTCTTTTGGCTATGATTTTTTCGACGACATCCAATACTTTTCCCGCACGTGCGTTTGTCGCCTACGCGCTGCCCATATACGCACAGGCACAGGCACACGCATCTATGCGTATAGTGCCGCTTGTTCGGCGTGGCGCGTTGTTGTGGTTCCAGCTCTTTGGACAAATTTTGCAGCACATTGCACATACCTTTCTCAGAATGTTCGCAAATGGCGCAGACAAGAGTGTCTGCGCTACCATCAGACTTCGGTCTCATGGCAGGGCTGTTAAGTTCTGCCCTCACCCCGCTCTGCGAGCGACCCTCTCCGACGCGAAGCGCGGGGCGAGGGTGAAGAGGTGGCTCTGTATCTTGCCCTTCTCCCTCTGGGAGAAGGGTTGGGATGAGGGAAAACACGAAAACTTAACAGCCCTTCGGTCTCATGGGGCTTCGGTGGAGCAAGCACTCTTGTCTGCCTCACAAAACTACCGTTTTGCGAAAGCTCTCTTTCCTCTTGTTATTGCCCTGATGTGTGTTTTCGCGCCGTCTTCACGTCTGCTCGCGCAAGAAAATACAGCAGGGAACACACTCAACGACACGCAAGCAGAACGGCTTTTTGCGCAAGCCAATGATGCGTATAAAAGCGCGAACTACAAACAAGCAACCGCGCTGTACGAACAACTTGTACAAAGCGGCGTAGAAGCCTCCCAAGTGTATTTCAATCTTGGCAATTGTTATTACAAATCTGGTAAAATAGCGTCGGCAATTCTGAACTACCACCGCGCTCAACGTCTCGACCCGACCGATGAAGACATAGAATTTAATCTCTCCCTCGCAGAATCTCGCATTGCAGATAAGATTGACCCCGCGCCGCAATTTTTTATCGTCAAATGGTGGCGATTGCTGGTGGGGCTGCAAATAGCAAGTGTTTGGAGTGGCGTAGGTGTCAGCTTTGTGTGGGTGTTGTTTGTGGCGGCGGGAATTTTCTTCGCCGCAAATTCGCCAGCACTTAAAAAAGCAATGTTTACAACGGGGATTGTTTCGGTGATAATCATTGCGCTGATGTTTATTTTTGCCTATCGGCAGCATAAAACCACGATGCGCGATGAAAGTGCCATCGTTTTTGCCAGCAGTGTAGCGGTGAAGAGCGAGCCGCAGGAAGAGTCGAAAGACCTTTTTACGCTGCATGAAGGTACGCACATTGAAATTTTAGGCGGCGATGGTGCGTGGTGCAAAATCCGCATTGCCGATGGTAGTGTTGGATGGCTACGGCGCAATACGATTCAGGTGATTTGATAAATCATTTCACTGAGATATTTGAACAGCAATAAACTTCTTTTTCGTTTTATCATCTAACGTCTTGGAGGGCGCGATGTTTTTACTGATTCTCGGTATTATTCTTATCGTGCTTGCTCTGGCTGGCAGCGCGATAGAGCTTATTCGCAAAATGCGATGGTTGCTCATTTTGCTTGGTGTCGGCTTAATGGTGTTGGGTTCGGGAACATCAACATTTCGCCAAATTGATGCCGGACACGTCGGCGTACAAAAGATATTTGGCAAAGTACAAGATAATGTGTTGTATGAAGGTATGAACCTCGTCAATCCGCTCGTGGATGTGATTGAAATTTCCACGCAAACACAGAATTACACCATGTCTGCAATCACGGACGAAGGACAAAAAGCAGGTGATGATGCCATTCGTGTTTTGGCGGCAGACGGCTTGGAAGTGACGATTGACCTAACGGTGCTGTACCGCGTTACGGCTGCCGACGCGCCAAAAATCATCCGCGAAATCGGAGTGAATTTTGAAGACAAAGTTGTTCGCCCGATGACACGCACTCGCGTCCGCGAGAGTTCTGTTGCCTTCAGTGCGGTAGAATTGTATTCCACAAAGCGCGAGGCATTCCAAACCAGCATCAAACAAGCGATTGAGAAAGATTTTAGTACACGTGGTTTGGTTTTGGAGCAGCTTTTGGTGCGCAATATCAACTTGCCGCAATCGGTCAAGGAAAGCATTGAGCGCAAAATTACGGCAATTCAAGAATCGCAGCGTATGGAATATGTGCTGGACAAAGGCAAGCAAGAGGCAGAACTGAAGCGCGTAGAAGCTCGCGGTGTGGCGGATGCACAGCAAATTCTTAGCTCCGCGCTCACCGATAAAGTGCTGCAATACGAAATGATTAAAGCACAACGCGATTTGGCAAATTCCCCCAACTCGAAAGTAATTATCATGGGCGGCGGCAAAGGCGCGTCAATACTGCTCGGCGGAGATAAATAACAGGATAAGGGCAAAAGGCAAAAGGATGAAGCCTTCAAAGCCGCATGATGACATGATTTTAAAACAAAGATTCCAAAAACACCCTTTTTTTCATTATAGGAGATTTTATGAGATTTTTCGTTGCTCTTGCAGTGTGTATTACACTGTTTTCTTGTGATTCCATGTCGCAACAAAAAGCAAAATTGAAAACAAAACAAGATTCTGTCAGCTACGCCGTTGGTGTGGATATTGGCAAAAACATGAAGCGTCAAGAGCTTGACCTCGACCTCAACGTCATGCTCGCGGGTATGAAAGACGCTATGTCGAACGGAAAAGTGCAATTGACCGACGAGCAAATGATGGCGGTCATGCAAACATTCCAACAGGAAATGATGGCGAAAATGCAAGCGAAGAAGGCAAAAGAAGGCGATGAAAACACCGCTCAAGGCAAAAAGTTTATGGAAGAAAATGCCAAAAAAGAAGGCGTGAAAACTACGCCAAGCGGCTTGCAATATAAAGTTATCACCTCCAGCGCAAGTGGCAAAACGCCAGTAGATACTTCGGTTGTGAAAGTTCACTATCGCGGTACGCTTTTGAACGGTACAGAGTTCGATAGCTCGTACAAGCGCGGTCAGCCAGCAGAATTCCCTGTTAATGGCGTGATTAAAGGCTGGATTGAAGCAATCAAAATGATGAAAACGGGCGACAAATGGATGGTTGTTATTCCGCCAGACCTTGCATATGGCGCACAAGGCGCACCGCCGTCTATCCCAGCAAACGCAACCTTGCAATTTGAAATTGAGCTTATTGATATTGTGAAATAAGCTGCACTTCAAAGAGTTTGGGCATAAAAAAAACCGCCTCAAAAGAGCAATCGTGCTTATTTTGAGGCGGTTTTTCTTTGTCAAATTTCTTCAAAACGCTTTCGGCACAAATCCCTGCGGCATCGCAAACGTCATCAGTTCATCGGCAAAACCTACCACATACAAACCCTCTTTCACGGCTTCCTGAAACGCATCCTCGTGAACATCGGCGGCGGCAATCATTGCATAAAATGTTTTATCGGCAAAGGCGGGAAAATATGAGCGGATGTTCCGCATGATTTCCAGCACCTGCTCGACGGCTCTCATATCCAGATGGCTCTTGACCTCCACCACGTAGCCCTCATTCCGTGCGCCATTGACCAAGCCCAGCCCGTCAATTTCAATACGCTTGTCGCCAACGCGCTTTTTCCAGCGTTTGTGAAATTCGTCAATCTGGAAGGTATCGAACAACAATGTTTCCACCGACGGCAAAGCAAGCCCTTCGGTGAAGGAGCCAAATTTATTGCCTAGTCCGCCGATTTGCCGCCCAAGTTCTTTGAGTTGTTTGTCAATTTCTTTTGAGCGGCGGTCGGCCTCGGCAGCACGTTTATCGGCTTCAGCTTTGGATTCTGCAAAAAGTCGGTCGGCTTCAGCAGCGCGACGGTCGGCGGCTTCTTGCGAGGCAGCGAGTTGTACTTTGAAGGCTTGCGTGTCTAGCACACTTTGTGCAACGATTGCCTGTAATTCTTCTATGGTTGTGGGCATGGCAGTAACGAAATACTGTTTTGATAAAAATATCTCCACAAAAATACAAAAAACCACTCCAAAAAATGCCTTTTTTTGACAAATAAAAAAAAACAACGAAAACTGAAAAAATATTTTCAGCCTAAAAACGACAAAAAACGCCCGAAAAATGCCATTTTTTTAAATGTAACGGAAAAACCGTTACATATGTCACTGTTTTTGCGTTTTCTTTTTGTGTAGGTTTGCAAATAACATTGAGAGAAACAAGCCGCGCCCGTGTCATAGTGCCACAACCACCGCTTTTGGTGTATGCAGCTTTGGTCTCTGTCCTTTATTCACTTTTTATGTGTAGGAAGGTTTGTATGAAAATGCACCATTTACCCCCCCC
>JAAFIV010000066.1 GCA_013298775.1 Ignavibacteria bacterium
CAAACGGGCGAGGCGTTCATCCATGCCTCTGTGCCGCGCAAATGCTTCGGCGACGGCTGCCACGTGCTGCAAATGGTCGGTGAGCGGCGTTCCACCGTTGTCGGGACTTTTGGCGTAAATGTCGGTGAGTGGATTCATTTGGCGTAAAATCGAGGTTTTATGCGGGTTCTGTTTGACGAATAGGATTTCCAACGATGTGCAACCAGCCAACCATCGGCTTTGCAGCATCGAAACGATTGTAGCCCACGATGAAGGACTCCTGCGTTTCGCCAAAGCGCAATTCAAAGCCGTCGAAACCGCTTGCAGGCGCGTCAAATTCTGTTTCTTCCACAGAAATAATATCGGCTGAAGGTAGCATCACATCTTCGTTGCGGCACAGGCAGATGTGTTGTGTAGCGGCACGTTCTGCATCTTCCCGTTCTTTGAAGGCAAGCATTAGCAAGGGTTCCAGCATTACACCACGCAAAAGAATTGAGCGTTTACGCTCCACCGTAACAATGTTTTTTTTCGTTTTAATGTCAATCCCGCGTGGCTGCGTCTGTTCCTGCTGTTTACTCAGTCCTGCATAGCTAAGGCGATGCCGCACAATCTTCTGAATGCCGCTCTCGGCAAGGAGTTCAGGGAAAAGCTTTTTCTCAATGCCCTCCACAATGGACGGCGTGAGAAATTGCTGCGAAAACGTTTCGCTGTCGCGCACTGCCGTCCAGGGCTTGATGTAGCCAAATGCGCCAGAATATTTGACGATATGTATTTGCATAAAGTTGTTCCTTAATTGCTGTTCGTTGAATTACCGCAATGCCCCAAAGCCCGCACCCGTACTGTGTCCCACGCCAACATTCCACGCAAAAGCAACTGCTTCGGGCGTACCTTCGACAATCACGGGACACACATTTGCGCGATTTTTGATGCCGTGAATGTCCACCAGTTTTGTTTTCGCGCCAGCATAGCCTGTATCAAAGCGGACGCGGACGCTCTCGGCGTGAGCATCTAAGCCAGCCGCGCGGAGTTTGGTTTGGAGAGTTTTCGTCATTACGTCGTTTGCTTCGGGATTATCAAAGGTGAGGTGGCGGATAGAGGTGCCGTCGAATTTTTTCACCAACACAGGTGCAGCGACGGAAAAGCGCGTAGAATCAGGGAAATCGGGCGTTGGCTGGGTTTGAATGTCGGTAATGACCATTCCAGCGATAAAATCAGGCTTGGCGATGACGTTTTGTGTGAAGGTTTTTCCTAAATCTTCATCGTGAAAACTGAGGAAAAACGATGCTCCATCAGGAAAATCTAAGCTCTTTTTTGCATTCAATATACTTCCCTCCAAATTCGATACAGAATACAGCGAAAGTGTATCATGCAGCTCGTTTTTCTCATCAACACCAGCAGGAAAACGTTGATGAATAAAACCTGCTACGAGGTGTTTATAGCCAAGTACAACCTCTTGCTTAGGCTTTGTTGTGCGGTAATAGAAACGCATAACGGTATCTCCAAAACTAATTGGTAAATCTGAGTTCAGCGCAAAATACCAAAATTGAGATTTAAAGTCAATAATTACAAATTTTAATTTATGTGGTAATTTTGTTAAAATCCTATCCGACTTCTCGGATAAAAATTCCCCTAAGGTGCGATTAAGAATAAACTTGCAAAGTTTAAATTATGATTTCAATTCCACACAGGTTCGATTAAACGCAATCATCTCAAAACATCACAAAAAAAGCCGCACGAGCAATCATGCGGCTTTTAGCAATTTTCAGTGCCCGGAACAGGACTTGAACCTGCACATCCGGAGGATACTACAACCTGAATATAGCGCGTCTGCCATTCCGCCATCCGGGCAACATCAATATTTCTTATCTACATCTTGTGCAACAAAGCGTATTTGCAGAGAGGGAGGGATTCGAACCCTCGATAGGATTGCTCCTATAACGGTTTTCGAGACCGCCCCGTTCAACCACTCTGGCACCTCTCTGAAAAACCTTTATTGCGCTCACGTTTTCGTTTTTTGAAAACAGATTTTCAATATACGATTTTTCGTATATCTGTCCAATGGTTGCAGAATTTTTTTTTACGAATACTGTACACTCGCCTTGTGTCCTGATGCGGAATAGGATTGGTAAGGGAATGAAAGCGGAGCATGCGTTTGTGGTATTTCTGGTTGTATTTCCGTTTGCGTTTCACTCGAAAGGATGCGAGGCAATTCTACATAAAAAACTGCCCCTTCGCCATACACCGATTCGCACCAGACGCGTCCGTGCATGGCTTCTACCAAACGTTGCACGATGGATAATCCGAGACCATTCGAGCTTTCGCCGCCCGTTGGTTGTGAGGAAAGTCGGCGGAATTTAGTAAAAAGCAAGGGCATATCCGCACTGGTAATGCCTGTACCCGCATCTTGAATAGCAAGAATGGTGGTTTCTGGCGTGAGCGGTCGCGTGAGCGGAAGCCCAGCACTGCGCACTTCTCGCTCAATCGTTGCAAGATTTTCCTTGTGAACGCTGAAAATATGCGCTTTCACAGCACTCTCTTGAGCCGAGTATTTCAGCGCGTTGGAGAGAAGATTATCAATAACTTGATGCAGCGCAATTTCATCAGCAATGACCGCGCAAAGCGGATTGGGGGCGTGCTGATGGAGCGCGAGCGAAATACCCTTCCGTCCTGCATGAATGCTGTTGGTATCAATAAGTGCTTGTGTGAAAACAGGAAGACTGAGTTTCATTGGGCGAAGGATTTGTGCGCCGCTTTCGATGGTGTTCAAATTGAGCAAATTGGTAACAAGTGCGAGCATTGTTTCGGATGTTTGAGCAATATGTCCCGCAATCCGCTCCACTTCTGGGTTACCATTATTTTCCATTTGTAGCATTTCGGCAAAACCGCGCACAATTCCTATCGGATTTTTGAGGTCATGCGAAAGAATATTGATGAGGTCATTTTTCTCTTCATTCAGCTTTTGGAGGGCTTGATTGCTTGCGTACAGAGCCTCAGTTCGGTCGAGAACCTTCTGCTCCAATTCCCTATTTGCGGTGCGTATTTTCTGCTCCATTTGTTTGCGTTCGCTCACATCGCGGGCAATAAGCGTCAAGAAAAATCGCCCATCGTGCAGAGAGGAAGACACCGTTGCTTCAATGGGGAATTCCTCACCATTGCGCCGCCGCCCAACAACGGTTTGGAGCTGACATCCCGTTTGAAATTCGCTCGAAGACGACTGCGTAACTAATTCCACAAAATGCTCTGGAAAGAGCGCAGAAAGAGGCTTACCGAGAATTTCATCGCCTGAATAGCCAAAAGCGTGCGCCGCAGCATGATTGAAACTCACAATACTTTGCAGTTCATCTATCGCAATCACCACTTCCTGCATTGTTTCTAAAATGGTTTGTAAGTGCTGCACGTACTCATCGCGTCTGCGCTCAGCAATTTTGCGACGGGTGATGTCTTTGACAATCACGGCAATCGCTGTTACTTCGCCGTTTGGCATCTGCATTGGCGAAATACGCATTTTTATCCATCGTTCCTCGCCGTGATGCGTACGATATTTACCATCGCCAGTGATAGAGCGTCCCGACATAATGTTTGCGTGATGCTGTTCCAATGATTGACGATAGAGAACGCCGTAGGTCGCCATCAATGATGCGGGTAGCACAGCGAAAATATTTTCTCCGACCTGCACTTTGCGTCCTGTCATCGCTTGTAGCTCGTGTGCGGCTGTGCGATTGAAGTACAATAATTCAAAATCGGTGTTGATAAGATAGACACGCTCGTCGGTTTTGTCCAACAAAAGCGAGAGAATACGCGGTTGCTCTTGGAAATGAGGCAATGCCGCATGAGAAAAGCGGAGATGCTGAAGCATAAAAAATCCCTGAATTTTTCCTAATCACCAAAAAAGGACGTAAACAAAAAAGGACATAAAAAGATAGTTCACCCTAGCACACGTTGCTGAAACAATGTGCTAAAAAACACCAATATCTGACCAGAGGAATATCAAAACCAAACACCAATTGAAGTATAGCCGCTTATGGTTGTTATCATGTATTTTGCACTCTTCCCTTCGACAAGTCTGAGGCTAAAGACCGCATATATTCTCACCCTAGAGACTGAATGAGGTATTGAAAACTACCATTGTCTGTACTTTATCACCAAAAAGACATCTGAGAAATAATGGTCTAAATTTACTAAAATATTTCCATACAAGAGCGTAGTATTTTTGTGGTATTGTGTGCGAGAAATTGTGGTACAAATTATACACACAACCCAACTATTCATCCCATTCTTGCACGAGTTCTTCCGCCTCTTCTTGTTGTTTCCATTGTACACCAGAGTATTTTTCGAGCAGGTGGATTGCCTCGACCGTAAGCGCGTCGCAGACCGCGTAACCTTTGGGCGTACATTGTACGCGCTCTGCCGAGTTTGTGAGTTCGCCCGTTGGGACAAATTCGCGGAGCAAGGGCGCGAGCGCATTATCAATCGAAATGCCGAAATCCCGCATAAAATCTGCCTTGCGAATCCCACGCGCACGAAGTTCCAAAAATGCCCGTTCAAACATGCGTTCTTTATCACTGAGCAGTTCGCTGTTCGTAAGCGGTAGTGCGCCCGACAGCACGCTTTCGGTATAGCGTTTCAAACTCCGCGCATTCCAATACCGCGTGCCGAAAAGATACCCGTGTGCCGAAGGACCAAAACTCACGTATTCATCGCCTTGCCAATAGAGGCAGTTATGCGCACAGTATTTGCCATCCTTCGCAAAATTCGAGACCTCGTACTGCTCGTAGCCGTGCCGCCCAAGAAAGTCAATCGCATAGCTGTACATTTCTGCATCGTATTCTTCGTTTTGCTTTTGTACTTTTCCTTGCTGAAGCATGGTATTAAGCGGGGTTCCGGGTTCAAAGATAAGGCTGTATGCAGAAATATGGTCGGTGTGCAGACTGACCGCAATATCAAGCGTAGATTTCCATTGCTCAAAACGCTGGTTCGGCAAGGCAAACATCAAATCCAAATTCACATTCTCAAAACCCGCATCACGACTGAGTTTGATAGCTTCTCGTGCTTCGTCTGTTGAATGAATTCGGCTCAAAAAACGCAGTTCGTCTTCGTGGAACGATTGCACCCCGTAACTCAGGCGATTGATACCAAGCTCGCGATACGCCCGTAAATGCTGGGGTGTAACGGTGCCGGGATTGCATTCCATCGTCCATTCGGCGTTTGCATCAATCACAAAATGACGCTGAAGTTCAGTAATGATGCGCTCCATCTGCTGTGGCGACAAGAGCGAAGGCGTGCCGCCGCCAAAGAAAACGGTGTGAAATTGTAGTGGTGTGTGAAGAGTGCTACTGGTCTCGGAAGCCTGTATTGATGCACTGATTGATGCCGCTCGTAGGCGAATTTCTACCAACAGCGTTTCGACAAATTCCTCAATCAAATGTGTGGTTTCGAGAGAGTAAAAATCGCAATACACGCATTTGTGCTGGCAAAAGGGGATGTGAAGATAGAGTCCGCGCATAGGAAGTGGAATTGTAATTGGTCGAGGGGAAGGGCTAAAAAAGAGATTATGTTCGAGGAGGAATTTGCTACACCCCTGATAATTCCTTGCGCGGATTGGTAGCACGCGGTCTGCCGACAGACTTTGGGCGGAATGAGCCAAGAACGCGCTCCGCAATCGTAAATGTATTGCCAACTCTAGCAGCCTCAAGTTGTCCCGATTTAATATAATTATTTACTTGTTGGCGCGAAATGCCGAGTATTTGTGCGGCTTCTGTAACAGAGTACATTTTTTCACTACGTGGAAATGCAGCATGAAGATTAGGAAAGCCGTTCTCTGCACGC
Organism: Ignavibacteria bacterium; assembly: GCA_013298775.1. GTDB lineage: Bacteria > Bacteroidota > Ignavibacteria > Kapaibacteriales > UBA4661 > PH2015. Next base: position 5,806 of record JAAFIV010000066.1, read on the forward strand.
CATTGTGCGGCATCGTGCGACAAATCAGGCTTTTGTTGCAGCAGCCCGCTTACGTGGATGTCTTCATCAATATCTTCCCACGTAGCACCGATACCGTTACCAATAATTTCATAGCGTTTGCGCTGTGCAGGTGTAGCCTTGTACAAGCGCGGATACCACCAATACGGCACAATGAGCGCGAGACCATTGCTAAGGTGAACAGTAAACGCCTCTGAAGAAAAGGAAACCCGCTCAAGGAGCGGGTTTGCCAGTGTAGTCTTTGCAGTGTTCATGGAATGTGTTCCAAATGTAATCAAAGTTGGTCTGCACAATCGCAAGAATCGCATTGAGTTCATGGCTTTTGAACCCTTGTGTATTTGGCTCATCAAGCCATACGGTTTTATCAACGTTCAACCAAACTTTTGCCGTTTTCTTGTCCTTGCGGACGTGAACGTGCGGTTTTTCCGTGCAATTATGGCTTACAAAATAGAACCGATATATCTGCGAAATGCTCTTGATAGAAGGCATACTCGTTATTTTATTTTTTTATCTTCAATGTAAAAATACGTAAATATTTGTCAATTGGCAAGTATTTTTCTATGCAATTATCCTTCAGCAAAACCTGCATATTTCCTTATCTTGCATTCTTTTTTCTCCCACAACCTTGTTTCTACGGCATTTCCCATGCAACAATCTCTTACTCGCGGCATAAAAGCCGTTGTTTTCGACCTTGACAACACCCTTATTGACCATGCTTTTGCTGAGAAGGAAGCAATGATGCGGGTTCTGGCGGCATACGCCAACCACGAGCGCGTGGGTGAGATGTTTCGCTCAAACACCGCACCATTTCTTGCTGCGTACCGCCGCGTGAATGAGGCATTGTGGCTGGATTTCGCTTTCCAACGCATTTCGGGCGATGAACTAAAATGGATGCGCTTTGCCCAAACATTGCAAACACAAGCGACAAGCCTTTCCGAGCAAGATGCAGCAAGGCTCGGCAAGGAAATGGGCGCGGAATACCTCCGCTTGTACAAAGAGCATTGGCGATTGTTGGACGGCGCGAATGAACTACTCAACAGCCTCGAACACCGCTTCAAACTTGGCGTTATTACCAATGGTTTCACCGACCAACAACGTGGTAAACTTGCACAATTTTCTTGGCAAAATCGTTTCCACACAGTCGTTCTCTCCGAAGAAGTTGGCGTGATGAAGCCGCATCACGAAATTTTCACCATTGCCGAAAAACAGCTTCAATGCTTGCCCGATGAGCTGTTGTACGTCGGCGATAATTATGTGAGCGACATCGAAGGCGCGCATGGAGCGGGCTGGCGCACTGCATGGCTACAAACGGAATATAAAGAAAAACCCGAAAGCATTGCTACGGCTTGTGTTCAGAGCTTGCCGCAATTGCAAACATTACTCGCGCAAGAATAATGAGGATGTTCGCAAATGGCGCATAACATCCATTGTACGCCATTGACGAGCATTCTACTTCAAGAACCATTCACGCACCATCAAACAAAAAAAAACTCCGCACCAAGCAGTCTTGATGCGGAGTTTGTCATTTTTACGATAAAGATGCGATTACGCTTCTTCAGCAGTAGCCTTCGGGGCAATGAGTTCGATGTGTTCTTCGGGCTGAATGCCTTCGTTGGGAATGTGCGTGAAAGCGAGCTTGTCGTTTTCCATGTTGCCGTCGTGTTCAAGGCGGATTTTATCACCCGTTTTGAACTTCCCAAGCAGCATTTCTTCGGCAAGTTCGTCCTCGACGTATTTCTGCATTGCGCGGCGGAGTGGACGCGCACCGTACTTCTCGTCGAAGCCTTTTTCGGCAAGGAAATCTTTTGCGGATTTCGTGATTTCCAGCATAATGCCCAAGTCGTGAACACGGCTAAAGAGCTTGCGTGCTTGAATATCAATGATTTTGAAAATATCTTCTTTTTTCAAGTGATGGAAGATAATCGTATCATCAATGCGGTTCAAGAACTCTGGATTGAACATACGGCGGAGCGATTCCTCCATCGTAGATTTCATGTTCTCGTATTGCGAATCTTCTACCTTATCGGCGAAACCAATCTTTCCGCCCGCTTTTACATCACGCACACCAACGTTGGAGGTCATAATGATAATCGTGTTGCGGAAGTCAATGCGGCGACCAAGACCGTCGGTCAAAATGCCGTCGTCGAAGACTTGCAGAAGAATGTTGAATACGTCTGGATGCGCTTTTTCGATTTCATCCAGCAAAATGATGCTGTACGGCTTGCGGCGTACTTTCTCGGTCAGCTGTCCGCCTTCATCGTAGCCGACGTAGCCCGGAGGCGCACCAACCAAGCGCGATACGGAGAATTTCTCCATGTATTCGCTCATGTCCACGCGAATCAGCGAATCTTCCGAGTAGAACATATACCGCGCCAGTGCTTTCGCTAGCTCGGTTTTGCCCACGCCCGTCGGTCCGAGAAACATGAATGTTCCAATCGGACGCTTGGGGTCTTTCAAGCCAGCACGGGAGCGGCGAATAGCCTTTGCGAGCTTTTCCACGGCTTCGTTCTGACCAATAACCTCATCGCGCAGTTCATCCGCCATGCGCATAAGTTTCGCGCCTTCTTCTTCGGCAAGTTTGTTCATTGGAATACCTGTCATCATGGCAACAACGTCGGAAACTTGCTGCTCATCCACCGTGAAGACCATTGTGGACGCGCTTTCGTCCCATTCGAGCTTCGCGGTTTCGAGGTCGGTTTGGAGTTTTTTCTCCAAGTCGCGCAAGCGTGCTGCTTCCTCGAAGTTTTGGGTTTTCACCACGTTATTTTTGTCTTCCTTGATTGCTTCAATTTTGTCTTCAAGGTCGGTAATTTCTTTCGGTACGACAATGTTCGACAAATGCACCCGCGCACCAACTTCATCCAACACATCCAATGCCTTGTCCGGCAAGAAACGGTCGGTGATGTAGCGTTCCGACATTGCCACGCAGGCTTTGATTGCCTCGTCGGTGTAGCGCACGTTGTGGTGTTCTTCGTACTTGTTTTTGATGTTGTTCAAAATCAAGATAGTTTCTTCTGGAGATGGTGGTTCAACGATGATTTTTTGGAATCTACGGTCGAGCGCACCATCTTTTTCGATGAACTGGCGGTATTCATCCAGCGTGGTCGCACCAACGCATTGGATGTCGCCCCGTGCTAATGCGGGTTTGAAGATATTCGAGGCATCCAGCGAACCAGACGCGCCGCCCGCACCAACGATGGTGTGCAATTCATCAATAAACAAAATTACATCTTTTGCTTTTTCAAGCTCAGTCATCACCGCTTTCATGCGCTCTTCAAACTGTCCGCGATACTTCGTACCAGCTACCATTGCGGCGAGGTCGAGTGTAACGATGCGCTTGTCGTGCAGCACACGCGAAACCTTCTTCTGTATGATTTGCAATGCCAAGCCTTCAGCAATAGCGGTCTTTCCAACGCCTGGCTCACCGATAAGCACGGGATTGTTCTTCTTCCGACGCGAGAGAATTTGCGCAACGCGCTCTATCTCTTTGTCGCGCCCGATAACGGGGTCGAGTTTGCCTTCAACGGCAATTTTGGTAAGGTCGCGTCCAAAATTGTCCAGCACAGGCGTTTTTACACGCTCGCCAGAGGTTTTCTTATTTCCACCCGTTGAGCCTGCGCCTTGCTTTTTCTCGCCTTTTTGTGCTGTTGGTTTGCCAGAAATGATATTGTCTAATTCCGAGCGAACACCGTCATAGCTAACGTTGAACTGCGATAAAATCTGGGATGCGATGTTATCATCGTCGCGGAGAAGCGAGAGCATGAGATGTTCGGTACCAATCACTTCCGACTTGTAGAGCTTTGCCTCTAAGTACGTGATTTTCAGCACCTTCTCCGCTTGCTTGGTGAGCGGAATATTGCCAATCGTCAGCGTTCCGCCCGATGAGCGAACCGTATCTTCGACAGACTTTTTTACTTTAAACATATCTACGCCGAGATTGCGTAGAATCTTGACAGCAATGCCTTCGCCTTCGCGGATAATTCCAAGAAGAAGATGCTCCGTTCCGATGTAATCATGCCCCAACCTCAGAGCTTCTTCACGGCTTAGACGAATGACATCCTGTACGCGATTTGAAAAATTTCCTTCCATATACGCTTGGGGGAATTAGAAAGTGGGTAATACGTTTGTAGTTTTGTTGGGACACGCTTTTTCGTCCTTAACGACAGTTTAAGCAACAATCGGCGTACCAAACGTAGGTTTTTTTGCGGTGTTTTTTTGTTTTTTAAGGTGAGCAGTAGCGCAGACACTCTTGTCTGCGCCACAAGCCGCGCTTCAAGCATTATACACATTCTGAAAGGCTGATTCTATCTCGCTGTGTGGCAATATCTGCCGAATATGATGCTTCAAATGCTCACCATAATCCGACATAATAAAACCAAGCGCGAAGGGTCCTGCGCCTTCAATGGTGAGAGTGTGCTGCAATGCGGCTTCTGGAGCGTGTTCGATAATATGCGCAATGTGCAGATTATACGCTTGCCACAAGACAAGTAATTCCGCCCACATGCGCTCCGTGTAGTGCTGATGCGCCACCCAAGCATCTTGTTTGTAACCGACAAAATCAAGATGTGGCTCGGCAATCGTGCGCACAAATTTTTGCTGATTATTACACGCAGAATCAATCAAATGCCCAATAATCTCTTTCGGCGACCACTTTGTTGGCTGCGGGCGAATGCTTGCGTCGGCATCGCTTATTGCAGTAAGTAGGGGAAGAAGAAGTGCCACTGTTTCCCGTAAATGCTGCGCGGTCTCGCGTTGATTCATAGCGATTGATTCATCGTAATTGATGCTGTAATAGAGAAGGATAAGCCACGAAATTATTTTGTGCGGGATGCGTCTAAATTCAATACAACGCTGAGGAAGATGTTGCTCCGAACACAGTGTTTATCTCTCAAATAACATAGTACGGAATTTTTTGGAGGAAATCAAGAGCTACTGAAAAATTGCTGAAAAAATGCGTGAAAATTTTGTTCTTTCTTGGTTGTGCGTCCCTATTTGTAACTAAATTTGCACACGCGGCTTCTTCCTTTTGTCGTCGCAACGGTGCATTTTTCCATGAAATTCATCACTCATTCTTTTATTTTTTTACCAAAGTTATGAAAACGTTTTTTGGCTCTCCTCTTCGACGTGCGCAGGTTTCTCGCGCTGTTGTTCTTAGTTCGGCGTGCTTGCTTATTGCGATGGCATGCTCAAGCTGCTTTTTGAATTTGAGTTCGTTTGATGTTGTTGCTGGAAACGGCAATGTTATCACGCGCGAGCGGCAAATTGCAGCATTCACAAAAATTGAAAATGTAACTCAAGCGGACATTGACATTACCACCAAAGGCACACAAAAAGTAGAACTGCGCACCGACGAGAACCTGCATGAATACTTCATTACAGAGGTTACGAGCGGCAAATTGCGTATCTACACAAGGTCTGGCACAAACATTAGCACGCTACGTGGGGTACGATTTACCATTTCTATGCCGAGCCTTGAGGAAGTGAGCAATTCTGGCTCGGGAAGTATTACCGCCAGCCCGCTTGAATCCTCGACCTTTGCGCTTACCAATAATGGTTCTGGCGACATAACTCTCAGCAAAATCAAGAGCGAAACCTTCACGCTTGCCAATAGTGGTTCGGGCGATATTGAACTGAAAGAACTTGCTGTGCAAAATCTTGCTGCTCGGCTGAACGGCTCTGGCAGCCTTACCGCACAAGGCACGGTCAATAAAGGCACACTCGAAACATTTGGCTCTGGTGATATTCTCGCCCGCAACACCACGTTCCAAGAAGCAACTGCGCAAACATCTGGTTCTGGCGGTATTGCCCTGAGTGTTGTGCAAACCTTAAATGCCACCACCAGAGGTTCGGGCGATATTACTTACTACGGTAATCCACCGAATGTAAACCGCACCAGCACTGGTTCAGGACGAGTTTCGCGAGGGAACTAATCGCAATTGCATTCTGCGTGAGGGTCTGACTTCTTCGTCAGGCTCTCACTTTCTCAAGCAGTAAAGATGAAAGTGAGAGCCTCGCTAGGAAGTGAGAGCCTCGCTAGGAAGTGAGAGCCTCGCTAGGAAGCGAGACCCTCACACATCGCGTAAAATCTTGTTTTTGTGGTCTCAAATGAAACAGGCAGGAAGGTCTGCTCTACCGATACACGAGAGCTTCGGTAGAGCAGACCTTCCTGCCTGTCTTGTTACGGAAATTTACCTTTGCTTTACGACAATGCTTTCATTGCTTCGGCAAAACGAGTAACACCTTTTTTCAAGGTCTCATCCGATGCTGCAAAGGAGAAACGCAAGCAACCAGGCGCACCAAACGCCTCGCCTGGAACAACCGCCAAATGGTGCTTATCGAGTGCTTCTTGGCAAAAATCAAACGATGTTTTCACTTTCATTGTGGGAAGTGCTTTGGAAATATCTACGAACATATAAAACGCGCCATCGGGCATCAGGAAATCCACATTGGGAATAGCGGAAAATAATCCTGCCACCATATCGCGGCGGCGTGCAAACTCTTTGCGCATCATTTCTACATCAGCTTTTGTGTGCAGAAGTGCCGCCAATGCTGCTTTCTGAGCAATGGAGTTCGGGTTCGAGGTGGATTGTCCCTGTACTTTTGCTGCTTCTTTCATCAATGCCGCTGGACCGGTCATAAAGCCAACGCGCCAGCCCGTCATGGAATACGCCTTCGACACGCCATTGACCGTGATAACGCGGTGCGCAAGCTCAGGAATCGAGCCAATGCTAAAATGCTGCACACTGCCAAACGAGATTTTTTCATACAATTCATCGCTCATAATAAAGCAATCGTGCTTTTCCAGCACTTTGCCCAGAGCCTTGATTTCATCAGGGGTGTACATGGTTCCTGTTGGATTCGATGGCGAGTTCAGAATCACGCATTTTGTTTTTGGCGTAAGAGCCGCTTCGAGTTGTGCTGGTGTCATTTTGAAACGGTTCTCCAGCGTTGTTTCGATGATAACTGGCTTCGCACCTGCAATCTGAATCATTGCTGGATAACTTACCCAAAACGGCGCATTCAAAACCACCTCGTCGCCTTCATTGCACATGGCAAGAAGTGCGTTGAAAATCGAGTGTTTGCCGCCCGTTGAAATAAGTACGTTTTCTGGTTTTATGTCGGGCAAACCGTTTTCGGTCATAAATTTTTCGGCAACCGCTTTGCGCAAATCAGGGATGCCATTTGCTTCGGTGTAATACGTAAAATTCTCGTTGATTGCCTTGATTGCCGCATCTTTAACAACCTGCGGCGTAGGAAAATCCGGCTCTCCGGTGGCAAGGCTTACTACGTCAATTCCTTGCGCTTTCATTGTTTTTGCTTTTGCATTGATAGCGAGTGTTTGCGATTCGTTTGCCGAGAGAACGCGGGCGGAAAGATTCATCATAACATGTGAAGAAAATTGAAAAAATAAAAAAGAATGAAATCCTGATGAAAACAGTAAGCGATAACAACAAATGCGAATTAAAAGTTAAGCTAAAGCGTTGATTTTTTTGACACTGATTTGACTGATTGAAATGATTTTCACAGATACGTGATGTGGACTGATAAGAAATTTGACACTGATTTGACTGATTGAAATGATTTTCACAGATACGTGATGTGGACTGATAAGAAAAGAATCTTTTTAAATCATTGTCATTCAATCTGTTATCAGTATGCATCAGTCCAATCATTTCCATCAATGTCAAAAGTTATCTTTTAATTCGCATAACAACTGCAAATATACAGTTCCTCTCGCAATTCTCCGCGTAAAAGTCTCCACGAGAACGTCTTGCTGTGCGGGTGCGGGATTATTGTTTCGTCATGCTGCACATACGCCAATTTTTTTGTAATTTGCCCGCGAAGTTTCTTTATTGCTCATTTTTTGTGTTGAACATCGTATGAACAACCTGATAAACCGTTTTATGCCGCCCGCTATCACGCAGGAACAGCCAGAAGAATATCGGAAAGCTCGAATGCTCCTGCTCTTTTGTTTTGTACTGATTGTTCCTTCGGTTATTTACGGGATAGTCGGTACGGTACTGAAGTTTTGGACGCTTGCCGCGATGTCGTGTTTTGTGCTTGTTCCATTGTATCTTGCGTTGCCGTTTATTTTGCGTGCAAGTGCCTCTATTGCTCTTACCGCACGCCTCATGGTTGCTTCACTCTTTGTCTTATTTGTGGTGCTGTTTTTTCGCGATGGCGGTATTTATTCTCCCGTTCTCTGCTTTTCACCATTGCTCATCATCATTTCACTCTTCTTTCAAGGGCGCAAATCTGCTGCCTTCTGGACTGGCGCAATGACGCTGTATATCATTGGTTTGGCGATAGCACAAGGACTTGGAGTAGAACTTGTGCCAGAACGCGCACCCTCTACAAACTTCATTTGGGCTGTCTCTTCGGTAACGGGATTCTTGCCAATAATCTACGTCCTTTTAGGCTTGTTCGATAATATGATTGAACAAAACAAAAAAATGCTCACTAAAGAACTTGACAACACAGAAAAACTCATCATTGCGGTACGCGATGTAACCGAAGCTGCAAAACAAGGAAATCTCCGCGCAAGAGCGGATATTACTGGCTTTGAGGGTGGCTATCGCCGCGTGATTGAAGGCGTGCATGCAATTTTAGCATCGGTCGAAGATGTGAATACTGACGCGGCTTCTGCCTTACAATCAGTCGCAGAAGGAGATTTCCGCGAAGGAATTACGAGCGAATACAAAGGCGATTTTGCGATTATCAAAACGAATATCAATCGTATGCTGACAGGCTTAAATGCTGCCTTTTACAAAATTAACGATGTCGTGGACCAAGTAAGCCAAGGCGCGGGACAAGTGGCAGCTGCAAGCCAAGCACTATCGTCGGGAGCAACCGAGCAAGCGGCTTCGCTAGAAGAAATCACAAGTTCGATTCAAAATATCGCTTCGCAAACCCGCATCAATGCTGAGAATGCGCAGCAAGCAAATATGCTTGCGGGAAGCTCCCGCACCGCCGCCGAGCGTGGAAATAGCGAAATGCAAGACCTTACCCAAGCAATGACCGACATCAATGCAAGCAGCCGCGATATTGGGAAAATTATCAAAGTTATTGATGAAATTGCCTTCCAAACGAATCTTCTCGCGCTGAATGCCGCCGTAGAAGCGGCGCGGGCGGGACGACACGGAAAGGGCTTTGCCGTTGTTGCCGAAGAAGTGCGTAATCTTGCCGCACGCAGCGCGAAAGCCGCACGCGAAACCGCCGACATGATTGACACCGCAATTGCACGAGCAGAAAATGGTGCAAATATTGCCCAGCGCACAACGGCATCCTTGCAGGAAATTGTGAGCAGCTCGGAGCGTGTTGCGGATATTGTGGGGGAAATCGCTGCCGCTTCCAACGAGCAAGCACAGGGCATTTCACAGATTACGATTGGCTTGCAGCAGATTGATAAAGTAACGCAGCAAAATACCGCAGGTGCAGAAGAAAGCGCGTCGGCGGCAGAAGAACTGGCGAACCGCGCAGCCGATTTGCTGGACGTGATGCTCAATTTCCAACTCCAAGAACAAGCAAAAACCCCATTCGCGCCAGCGCATTCTGGCTATATTCGGTAGAATGTTCACACATGCAATATTACCCTGCACACCAGTTTCTCTCAGGCTTTCTGGTGAATTTTGGGGTAAATTTTCAGGTAAATTCAGGTGAATGTTATGCCGCATAATACGCAAGGCTGCTATACGTTACGGCTGAACGTGCTTCGCGCTCATTCCACTGCGCGTAGGCAAGTGCTTGTCCCTGTACGCAGTGATTTGGTGCGGCTTTGAGCATGGAATACACGGGCGGAAGTCCACAAATTTTGTACGCATCGTCCACTGCCGCAATGCGGCGATAATAACCTTCTGCGTCGGACGCTTCCAAGCTGCGAAGCAAGTGCATATCTTCTTCGTGCATTGCAGGCAGCATTGGCTCTGCATCGTAGGGGTCATCGAATTTGCGCCCAATATGCGCCATGTCTGCGCTCGCCACAAACGCAACCCGCTTACCAGATTCTTCCAACACCTCGCCCAAAGTATCGCAAAAACGCTGGAATTCCGTGTGTTCATACGGCGAGCGACGCTGCTGAATGTGCGGATATAACGACGTAACCAATATCGGGAGAATCGTGAAATTCCGCGCCGTTTCTCGTCTGCCAAACAAATACTGCAAAAAAACTGTTTCAAACTCAATCGAATGCTCTTCGTGATGCGCTGCGTCGTCCTTTGCAAGACTTGGAAGCCGCTCGTAGAGGGCGTTCAAGAGGTCGTGGTCGGTTTTTACCACGCCAAGCGGCGTTGCAAAATGTTGATAGGTTGGGATAAATTGCTTGCCCCACGCATAATGCGAGGTCGCGAAAATAACAAAAACGTCTGCAAGCGAGTTTTGAAGCGCGTAGTAAGCTGGTCCGTACACATCCACGCCCACGCGAAAATCAATGTGCGGCGCAATAATTGCCGTCGCGCCTTGCTGGACGGGTTGCTTGGAAAACAAGGTTTCATGCGGCTTTTGGATAACACTTGCGCAAAGCCGCTCCAAAGCTCGCTCCGATGCTGGATACGAACTTCCAGCAAACTGCGCTGGACGCACTTTTTCTGAAGCAAATGACGATGGAACGTGGAAGAATGCCATGTGTGAAGGTTTTCGAGTGGGTAAATTAGTATGAGCCACCGAGAAAGAAGAGAGAATTAAGTATTCAGCTATCTTCCCGTCTATTAGGTTTGTATTGTCCCAAAAGACAGAAAAAAGTGATAGATTCTGAATAATTCCTAGATTATTGTCCAATCGACAAGACCAAAGGCAAGCCGATTAAGTCTATTTCCCGTCT
>JAAFIV010000067.1 GCA_013298775.1 Ignavibacteria bacterium
ACTTAATCGGCTTGCCTTTGGTCTTGTCGATTGGACAATAATCTAGGAATTATTCAGAATCTATCACTTTTTTCTGTCTTTTGGGACAATACAAACCTAATAGACGGGAAGACCTGACCAGTTACTTTTCATTAACCAAAAACCACTATGGAAACCCAGGAAATCGGCGTTATCGTCGGACGCTTTCAGGTGCATGAACTTCACGAAGCGCATCGCGGCATCATCGAAAGCGTGATTGCTAAACACAGAAAAGTCATCATGTTCTTAGGAGTCGCACCAACACTTGTTACCAAGCACAATCCGTTGGATTTTGTTGCCCGCAAAGAAATGGTGTTGCAAGCCTTTCCGCAACTGACCGTTCTCGCGCTGCCCGACGCGCCATCGGACAAGGATTGGAGCAAAATGCTCGACCAGCGCATCCGCGAGGTCGCGCCTGTGGGCGGCGTGATGCTCTACGGCGGGCGTGATAGCTTCATTTCGCATTACTCTGGCGATTTCGCAACGAAAGAATTGGAACAAAAAGTATTTGTCTCGGGAACGGAAGTGCGAAAAAACGTCAGCAGCGAGGTGAAATCAACCACAGACTTCCGCGCAGGCTTGATTTATGCGGCTTTCAACCAATACGACAAAGTGTATCCGACGGTGGATGTGGCTATTTTGCGCGACAACGCCGTGCTGCTCGGTAAAAAGCCCAATCAAGCTAAATACCGCTTCATTGGTGGCTTCGCCGACCCCGCAGACAGCAGCTACGAACAAAGCGCGGCGCGAGAAGCCTTTGAGGAAACGGGCGCGGAAGTGGGCGACATGCAGTACGTCGGTAGCGCACGCATCAACGATTGGCGGTACGCGCGGGAAGCGGATAAAATTATGACGCTCTTTTTCACGGCGCGGTACATTTTTGGGCGCATTCAGCCACAAGACGACATCAGCGAATTACGCTTTTTTCCGCTTGCGGAATTGCGCAAAAACGACCTCGTAGAAGAGCATCACGTCTTGTTCGATTTGCTCAAGCAAAAATTTCTCGAACTCGGCACGGAAGAAGCCTTTCAAGCGTAATTGTGTAAGTTTTTTTGTCCATTTTAGAAAGTGTATTTTTAACACTTCAAGATAATAAAAAATCTTCCTGTCTGGCGGCTGTTATCACAAGAGCAGTAGCCGTCCGGCGGGTAGTGTACAAGAGATTCACCCGCCGGACGGCAGCGTTCACGCACTCCTCAGCCGTCCGGGCGGAAAGAACATACAAACCAACTAACCACGTAACCAAACAACGAAATAACCATGAAAAATATCATCCTCACCACCGACAGCTACAAAGTAAGCCACTACAAGCAATATCCACCCGAAACAAGCGAGATTTACTCGTACTTCGAGTCGCGGGGCGGGCGATTTCAAGACGTGGTATTTTTTGGATTGCAGTATTTATTGAAGGAATATTTGGAAGGTGAAGTTGTTACAAGCGGCATCATTGCTGAAGCGGAAGCCTTGTACGCGGCGCATTTTGGCAATCCCGCTCTTTTCAATCGTGCGGGCTGGGAGCATATTTTGACGAAGCATAAAGGTCGCCTTCCCGTGAGTATTTATGCGGCTCCTGAAGGATTACCTGTGCCGACGCACAACGTGATGATGACCATTCACAACACCGACCCCGCGTGTTATTGGCTCACGAATTTCCTTGAAACCTTGCTCGTGCAGGTGTGGTACGGCTGCACAGTGGCTACGCTGTCGCGGGAAATCAAAAAGCGCATCACGGCGCATTTGCAGGAAACAGGCGCCCCCGCGCTTGTGGATTTCAAGCTGCATGATTTCGGCTTTCGCGGCGTTTCGTCGGTTGAGGCGGCGGGAATTGGCGGCGCGGCACATTTGGTGAATTTTATGGGAACCGACACGATTGCCGCCTTGCGCCACATCCAAACCTACTACAACACCGACAAATGCTACGGTTTCTCGATTCCCGCCGCCGAACACAGCACCATTACGTCGTGGGGCAAGGACAATGAAGCGCGGGCATACGAAAATATGCTGACGCAATATCCCGAAGGCTTGGTCGCGGTTGTGAGCGATTCGTATGACATTTACAATGCTTGCGACGCGCTCTGGGGCGGGGTTTTGAAGGAAAAAGTTATAGCGCGAAAAGGCACATTGGTTGTGCGTCCCGATTCGGGAAAGCCTTCGGAAGTGGTCTTGAAGGTGATGGAAATTTTGGGCAATAAATTTAGCGCAGAAACGAACACAAAAGGCTACAAAGTGCTTCATCCCAACGTCCGCGTGATTCAAGGCGACGGCGTTGATTACGATTCGATTGGCGAGATTTTAGACGTGTTGAAGGCGCACGGCTGGTCGGCGGATAATATCACATTCGGCATGGGCGGCGCACTTTTGCAAAAGCTCGACCGCGACACGCAAAAGTTCGCGTTCAAGTGCAGCGCGGCGGTGGTTGGCGGCGAGGAGCGCGATGTGTTTAAGCAGCCCATCACCGATAGCGGCAAAAACTCGAAACGCGGACGCTTGAAACTTATTCGCACTGAGAATGGCGCAATGACGACGGTTGCCGCAAATGTGCAAGGTGGAAATATTTTGCACAACGTCTTTGAAAATGGCGTGATTACTCGTGCGTACACGTTTGATGAAGTGAAGCAGAATGCGTGTATTTGATACATTCTTTTGCTGAACACCCGTTCTATGCTACTGGCAATATTCAAGCATAGAACGGGTAATCAAAACAATTACTGACACTTACAAAATCTTCCGAAACACGGGCTTTGCCGCCTCGCCAAGCAAATGCTTCTCAAAGCCATCTTCCAAGCCGCGTTTGTAGGTTTCCAAACTTTCATCGAACATTGCCGCAAAGAAGTCCACATCTGCTTTTGTATGGCTGAAACATGGCACAAATGTCCCTTGAAACAATACGCCGCGCCCGATGAGTTCTTGCATAGCGAGCGTGCGCATTCCCGCAGAGACGGCACCTGTTTTGTCTTTGAAGCCGAAAATGGGCATCCAATTCGAGGGAACAATTTCAACATACGATTCTAAGCCATGTTTGGCTATAATTTCCCGATTTTTTGCGATGAAATAATCGCCAATAGCGTGATTATGCGCAACGACGTTTTCTTTGAGGAAAATATCAATCGTCGCCAGACCAGCCGCAATGGCGTGGGTTTCGCCACCGTGTGTGCTGGAAATCAGGAACAGTTTTTCCGTTCCTGTGCGGCGAATACCGCCAAGTTCCATGACCTCTTTTTTGCCCGTGAGTGCGCAAAAGGAAAAACCATTGGCAATGCCTTTGCCCCACGTGGTTAAATCTGGCTCAACGCCATATTTCACCAGCGTTCCGGGGAAATGCGTTTTGAATCCCGTAATCATTTCGTCAATGATAAAGAGTGCGCCGTCCTTGTGTGCAAGCGCGATTGCTTCTTGCAAAAACCGCTTGGGAGCTTCCTGTCCGTGCGCACAGCCACAACCATTCCCACACGCATTGCGCTCTGGCTCGGTGATGACGGCGGCAATTTGTCCAGGATATTTCGCAAAAAGCTCGCGCAAGGAATCAATATCACAGCCTTTGTAGGTGACCGATAGTGCAGAGATTTCCTCTGGCACACCCAGACTACACGCCGTTTTCCCGATAAACCAATCATCAAACGAATAAAACGGATGGTCGCCTGGGAAAGCAATGAGCTTGCGACCTGTGAAACCACGCGCCAGTTTCACTGCTGCCGTTGTAACGCTGGAGCCGTTTTTGGCAAATTTTATCATGTCGTGCTGCGGCACAAGCGCGAGGAATTTTTCCGCCATTTCGCGTTCAATCACCGACGGACGTTGGAAATTCACGCCACGCAGCAATTCTTCCCGAACCCGCTCCAAGACTGGCTCGTAGGCGTGTCCTAAACTTACCGACGTTAGTCCCATTGGGCAATCCAAATACTTATTGCCGTCAATATCCCACAAATACGCGCCTTTGCCATGCGAAATAGCGGCTGGTGAAAGTTGGGGGAATTGGTCGTCGCCACGCGAGTAGGTATGCGCTCCGCCCGGAATCAGGTCGTGGATGACGCTCCGATACTCGTTCGATTTTGCAAAGTTTGTGATTGTTTTCATTGATGATAACAAAATGAAAAAAGATAATTAGTCAGGTCATTCCTCAGGGAACGCAGATCTAGAGGACTTTTGAGGACTGGTTAGGACTTTATGAGACATTCAGAAAAAAAATTCTTGAGTCCTCTAAATCCTCTTGAATCCTCTAAATCCGCGTTCCTTGTTCAAAACTTGACCAGTGAGGAAAAAAGAAAAATTACATTGCTCAAATGTCGCATAAAATCTTGCTTGGTCAGATACGACTTTTCCCGAAAAGAACGACGGGAATTGTTTTTAGCATAATTTTAATATCTAACCAAATCGTAAAATTTTCTGCGTAAAAAACATCCAGAATCATGGCATCATGCAGGCTCAAGCCTTCGATTTGCCGTCCTGTTACTTGCCAAAGTCCTGTCAGTCCGGGCAGTGCGAGGAAGCGGCGTTTGTGCCAATCCTCGAAGTATTGCAGTTCATAATCCAAGCACGGACGCGGTCCGACAAGGCTCATCTCGCCACGCAGCACGTTCAGAATTTGCGGAAATTCGTCAATGCTGTACTTGCGCAAAAAGCGTCCAATCGGCGTAATGCGTGGGTCGTTTTCGGGTTTGCCCATATGTTCGCCAGCTTTCAAGCGTTGCTCCGCAATTTCGCGGTGTTCGCGTTCGTCGTTCAGGTACATCGTGCGAAACTTAAACATCTTAAACGGTCTGCCGCCCTTCCCAATGCGATACGACGCATACAGCACGGGACCACGCGAACTGAGCTTCACTGCAAGCGCAATCAAGATGCCCGGAATCAGCAATACCAAAAAGACAATCATCCCAAAGACCGCATCCATACTACGTTTGGCGATAAGTCCGGGTTGGATGGTTACTTGCGAAGGGAGTTCGAGTGCGCCAGAAATCACGCCGCTCGTGTCCATTTCACCTTGCACAATGCGGAAGTGGCGTGAAAAGACGCGCACGGGAAGTTTTGTTTTTTTGCATTCTTCAATAATTTCCAAGAGCCGCTCGCGCTTGATAGCATTGATGGTGATGTAGATTTCATCCGCCGCAACATCAATGGCACGGCTCTGCACCTCGCCGACGCTGCCGAGAATGGGAAATCCCAAGAGCGAGTGTCCAACTTTTTGCGCATCGTCATCAAGGAAATATGCGCGTTCTATGCCAAGTTCGGGGTCGTTCAGAATGCGGAGCGCGAAGGTTTCGCCCGCGTGTCCAGCACCGATAACCAGAGCTTTTTTGGCAATAACTTCTTCGGTGAGAAACATTCTGCGCTGCACGAAATAGGCGATAAAAGCGCGTTCAATCGCAACAAACAAAAAGGTCAAAACCCCGAAACCCAGCAAAAAACCTCGCGCGGAGTAGGCAAATTGGGATTTGAAAAAGAAAAACTGAATCACAATCAAAACAAAACTGAGCGTCGTGAGCGATTTCAAAATCTGCGGAATTTGGTCGAGCCAATTCGCAACGACGCGGTATTTGTACAGGTTGTTGAGGCGAAAAAACACTGGCACGGAGAAGGCTGCCAGCGCGTAAAAAGCAAACTGCTCCACGCTGAAGGGCGCACCAACCTTACGCGAATAGGAAATCACCGCCTCCGATGCGCGAAAGCTAAAAATAGTCTGCACGGCGGCGAGCGTGGCAACAATATCCAAAAGAGTAAGCAATATCTTGGAAATGCTGAAACGCGCCTCCGATGCTGGTGCTTCCGATGAAGTAATATGTGAAGTTGATTGTTCTGGCATTGACGTACAAATGAATGAAATTCATCCCCTCACCCAACCCTCTCCCAAAGGGAGAGGGCTTCAGAGCTACCTTCCAGCACCCTCGCCCTTTGGGAGAGGGTCGCTCGAAGAGCGGGGTGAGGGCTTACGTTTAATAACATTGGATTCTACGCGCCTTCTACGAGTTCTTGAATAACATCCGACTCCAAAACACGCTTGCCTACTTGATTTCGCACGGCTTCCAGAAGCATTCCTCGTGCAACCGTTTCTGCCTGAATGACGCGATATTTCTTGAACGGTCCGACAAGAGCAAACTCCAACAATCGCGCCCCAGCAATGCCTAGTTCCTCACCCAAGCGAGATTCTGCGCGGTTTCCAGCAAGGAACGACGGAC
The DNA here is from genome assembly GCA_013298775.1 of Ignavibacteria bacterium. Lineage (GTDB taxonomy): Bacteria > Bacteroidota > Ignavibacteria > Kapaibacteriales > UBA4661 > PH2015. Next base: position 6,189 of record JAAFIV010000067.1, read on the forward strand.
GAAAGCTCACAAATGTACGATAGTTCAAAGCGGCAATCGCGTCTTCGGCTTCACCTTTTACGCGGCTGTAAAAAACCGCCGAGCGAGCATCTGCGCCGATGGCAGAGACGAGAAAGTATTGCTCTGCGCCCTGTTTTTGTGCTAATTCCGCCACACGCACAGGATACTCAAAATCCACTTTGCGGAATGCTTCCTGCGAGCCAGCCACGCGGATTGTTGTTCCCAAAGCACAGAAGACATCCTGAGCATTCATGCGGCTTTCGACGGCTTCGAGGTGGTTAAAATCAATAATTTCTTGTTGAAGTTTCGGATGCGAAACATCCAGCTTCCGCCGCACAAGTGCTGTTACGCGGCTATACTGCTCGGAGGCGCACAACTGCTGGACAAGATGCCCGCCGACAAGCCCTGTCGCACCGATGATGAGTGCTGTTCTGGTGTTGTTCATTGGTGATTATTCATGAAACGTATTGTCGAAAAAAATCAGAGGTATTTGCGCCATGATATCATCGCCCAAATCCTCCGCGCTCAGTTTTGCCCGCACTATGTTCTTTCAATGCTTCTTGCGCCATAGATTTCAAAAGCTCTTTCGAGTGTGGCGTTTGCAACTGTTTATCCCATTCTTCTTGTAATGACGATGTGCTTGATGCCAGTGTTTTCTTGCTTTTTGTTTTGCTCGCAAGACCATGTTTGATTGTTGTTGCCATTGTTGTTTCTTTCAATAAAAATGATAGATACACCTACCTCAAACCCTCTCCGTTGCTAACTTCCCACCCTCCGTATCAATCGGAACAGGATAATTACCCGTAAAACACGCCGTGCAGTAGCCCACGCCAGCCTCCTGCGGAACAGATTGCAACAGTTTTTCGACCGACAAATACTTGATGGAATCGGCTTCCACAGCGCGGGCAATTTCTTCCTCGTTGTTGTGGTATTGATTCGCAATGAGTTCCTCGCGGTCGGGGAAATCCATGCCGTACTGGCAGGGATGCGTAACGGGCGGCGAGGAAATGCGCAAATGCACCTCGCGCGGACCAGCCTCGCGCACTAAACGCACGATGGAGCGAGACGTAGTGCCGCGTACAATCGAATCATCCACCAGCACAATCTTACGCCCTTCCAAGACCCCACGAACCGCATTAAACTTGGTTTTTACCTTAAATTCCCGCGAATCTTGACCAGGCGAAATGAAGGTGCGCCCAACGTAATGGCTGCGAATTAAGCCAATTTCGTACTTCGTGGGAATGCCTTGTTTGGTTGCATTCGAGGCGTAGCCAAGCGTTGCGGTGTTCGCGCTGTCTGGCACTGCGATTGCGCGGACGGGTTCGGGAGCGGCATCACCGCTATCATCGGGATAAATGGGGCTTTCTTCGGCGAGAGCTTTACCGAGTTTGCGGCGGACTTTATCCACGTTATGCCCGAAAATACGGCTGTCGGGACGCGAAAAGTAAATATACTCAAAAATACAATGGCATGAAGTCGGCGTGGTTGCTTCGATTTGGAAGGATTTAATGTCGCCTGTTTCAATGGTTTCGCGGTCAATCATAATAATTTCATTATGCCCGACCTCGCGCACAAACTCTGCGCTCACAATATCCAAGGCGCAGGTTTCGGAGACCACAAAATACGCATATTCCTTTTTACCATTTGCCTGTTCAACAAGTTTGCGCCCGATGCAGAGTGGACGAAAACCATGCGGGTCGCGGGCAGCAAAGAGAGCGTTCTCGGTCAGCACTACGAGCGAATACGCGCCTCGCGCACCTTGCAGGGATTCTTTCAACTGAAGCGGCTGCGTTTTGGCTTTGCTGCGAGCAATGAGGTGAAGGAAAATTTCGCTATCAGTCGTGGTTTGAAAAATTGCGCCGTCGTTTTGCAAACGCTCGCGTAAGAGCCGAGTATTGGTGAGGTTTCCATTGTGAGCAAGGGCGATATTTCCCGAACGATATTTTATCCAAAAGGGCTGGATATTCGCAATTTTCGAGCTGCCCGTTGTGGAATAGCGATTATGCCCGACAGCCGCAGAACCGCGTAACTGCTCGGTCAAAAGCCCTGCATCCGAAAAAACGTCCAGCACCAAGCCTTCGCCCTTGTGTGCGGCAAAACGCACACGGTCGTCGTCATTGTGCAAAGCAGCAACAATTCCCGCCGCTTCCTGCCCGCGATGCTGCAAGGCGTGGAGCGCGTAGTAGGTCATGAGCGCAGCTTCGGGGTGATTGAACACGCCCACAACCCCGCAATTACACTGGGGTTTGTCGAGCATTGCGAGTTCTTCATCGGAAAATATTGGTTGTTTGTCATGCTGCGAGGCGCATGAAATCGGTGTTTTGCGTGAATACGGTAAATGTGGTGTGATAGCCATGAATATCGAAAGGTAAGACGAAAAGTGAACGACAGTAAAAAATACTCATGGTAAAAATACGAAAAAGTCTAACAACACAGGACGTAAAAATGTGGCAAGCAAACGCCAAAGAATTCTTGGAAAATAGCGGTATTTCAGGCATATTCGGCGCAGTACAAATGCTTGAGGGTACATATTATTTCACCATAACAAAAAAATCGCATGAAAAATATATGGCTTGTCATCGGCGCAGGCGGCAGCTTCTTTGTCGCAGTATTACACGTGTTTGTGATTATCAAAGGTGCGGAAGCCTACCGCTATTTCGGCGCAGGAGAAGAATTTGCCAGAGCCTCCGACGCTGGTTTGCTGTTTCCCGCCATTGCAACAAGTGTGATTGTCCTGATATTCACCGTTTTAGGCGTGTATGCGCTCTCGGGGGCAGGTGTGGTGCGGGCGTTGCCCTTTTTTCGCGCTGTCATTCTTTTCACTGGAATCGTGTACACCCTGCGTGGATTGGCACTTGTGGTTGAACTCAGTGCAGCACTGAATCTTTTTGCATGGCGCGACGGCATTCGTGCGCAAGACCCGTACTTCTCGCTTGTTTCCTTGTGTTTGGGGCTGATTCACTTGTGGGGCTGGCGAATGCTGCGCTCGTAAGAATATTTTCTCACCGCATCAAGGAATCTGAAACACGACAAAAACAGCAAAGGAGAGAGCAAAAGCACGCAATCATGCGGTATTTGGCTCTCTCCTTTATGAAACATTCCTTTGAAAATTCTCCGATTTTTTCTTTGACAAAACGCTGTACGCGAACCCAATCTTTACGCTAATTCATCTTTCTGATGCGGAGCCTCATCTAATCGCAAAAGTTGGTAACGGTACAAGCTCGGTTGGGTGCGGCTTCTGCGCTTTTTTTGTGTGCGTTCTTCTTGCAATTCAAGCTCGGTTTTTCGGAGCGGAATAAGAAACACTTGCCCATGTTTCTTGCGTAATTTTTTCCATGTTTTGAGCGTTTCGGTTAGATTATCGTTTTCATGTACAACACGGAATGTTCCTTGCTCCACGACGAGCGGCTCAAGATTGCGGTGCGAAAAAGCCGTTGCGGAAAGGAGGTCTTTCATTGCCGCGAATTCATACGCATCGCTGAGAAAATTTGACAGAGCAGTCGTATCATTCAAACGAATACCTTCAATGACTTCAATGGTAACATCGCCAGTGCCTGGCTCCACAATATCAAGTGTTTTTGCGGCATTGAAGGATAAATCAATAATCCGCCCGTCAATATACGGACCTCGGTCATTGATGCGCACAAGCGTTGTTTTTCCGTTCAATTCATTTGTGACGCGCACAACCGTTCCCAAAGGCAAGGTTTGATGCGCGGCGGTGAAGTCGTTCATGTCGTACACTTCGCCGCTTGCTGTGCGCCGTCCGTGAAAACGCGGACCATACCACGAGCCAACACCACGCTGCAATAGGCTGTTTGCGGCAATGCTGCTCGCTTCTTTCGGGCTTGTTGCTGCCCAGAAAGGCAGCACACGCCATTTTGCCTGTACGCCAATACTGTATAAAATTCCCGTTGTCAAAAGCACCAATGCTACGATGTAGCGGGAAGATGATAACACTCGCTTTGCGGCACGAACACGGTTTTGCGGCACATTTTGAATACACTTTTGCGCCAATTCTTTCAATGAAAACATGGATATATCAATCATTCAATCAATCATACATAGTTGTACAAAATAACGTCGCAAATCTACGAGAACAAAAACGACTTCTCAATGAACACAGAATGAAAAGAAATTCATTAAAAATTTGTAACTTCCTCTTCTCGACATTGACACATAATCACTGATAACGTGAGTTCAAATAATTCATTAAGGTTATACTTTTTTCTGTGAAATAATTATGGCTATGGCTCAACACGATGCTTTTGAGGATGATGACCTCGACCTCGACGAAGACACGCAGAAAGACCGCTATTTGACGTTTCGCATTCAAGCCGAAGAATATGGTATTGAAATCCGCCATGTAACGGAGATTATTGGCGTGCAGAAAATTACCGAAGTGCCAGATACGCCAAGCTATCTCAAAGGTGTTATCAATTTGCGTGGTAAAATTATCCCCGTTGTGGATGTGCGCAATCGCTTTGGTATGGAGGAAATTCCCTACGGCGACCGCACCTGCACGATTGTTGTGGATGTGGACGGTACTTCTATTGGCTTGATTGTGGACGAAGTGTTAGAAGTCGCCAACATTCCCGAAGAGAACGTTTCGGCACCACCAAAAACCAATAAAGGCTCGAATGGACGCTACATTCAGGGCATGGGGAAAATTGGCGAGAGCGTAAAAATTTTACTCAACATTGAGCATTTGCTGAATGATGCGGAATTAGCTGCTGCGCAGGAATTAGTGTGATGTTGCTCAACGCTCCACACGCTGGAAAGCCATGTTCTTTGGAGCATGGCTTTCTTTTAGCGACAGAGATAATCTCGCCGGACGTTCGTACAATGCTCACTTTGCGGCACAGACGAGAGTGTTTGTGCTACCGAAGCTAGTGTTCATCGGTAGCGCAGGCACTCCTGTCTGCGTCCGTGTCTGCCTCAGGTGCGAAATTGCTCTTCAGTGATTGCAGGGAAATAATTTCTCCTTTCTTTGTTCATTAGAGTTTATCTCGAATAAGGTTTTTAGAGTTTTGGAGCAAGGCAGCATGCTGCCTTGTTTAGTAAAAAAGTCTATTCGGAATAAAGTCTATTGTTTTGGATTCGCGCTGTACATGCGCGTTCTCACTCGTTTTGTGCTGTTCTTTTGCTTCTTTCACTTGTAACTCTGGTCAGGTCATCCCGTCGGGCGGCTGAGGAGTGTAGAAACACTGCCGTCCGGCGGGTGCGTCGCTTACCCAGCACTCGCCGGACGGCTACTGTGCTTGTGATAACAGCCGCCCGACGAGAAGATACCTGACCAGTTACCTTCACTTTTCATTATTTTTCAGAGTTTGTTCCATGAATATGCTTTCTTCGGTTACGATAAAAACAAAGCTCACAGGCTCGTTTTTGCTGCTTACGGTCATTATTATTGCCGTTGGAGCGTTTAGTTACCAGCGTGCATTGCAGCTTGGTAAAAATGGTGAAGAGATGTACGAAAAGAACCTCAAACCAATCGCTATTACGAGTAAATTAGCAGAGAATTTCCAACGCGCCCGCGTGAATTTACGCGACGTTCTGCTTGCGCGAACACCAGAAGAACGACAAAAATATATTGCCGCAACCTCTGGAATTCAGGCGCAAATGGATGGTCTCATTTTGAGCTACGAACCGCTTATTTCCTCAGAGGAAGAACGCCGCGTCTTTACAGAATTTCGCCAGTATTTGGCAGATTTTTACGCTCTTCGTGGTCGTATTTTCTCGCTGGACGAGCAAGGTCGTCGTGCGGAAATTCTTGATATGGTCGAGCAACAATGCCAAGCACTCAGCGAAAAAGCGGTTGGCTGTTTGCTCAAAGTCGTGGACCTCAACAAAGAGATGGCGGAGCGTGCCAATACCGAGAACCACGCGGCACTGGAGCAATTACAACTCTTCGCACTTTCTGCCATCGGCGCAGGCGTACTGGCATCGGTTTTGCTCGGTTTTATTATCATCCGCAGCGTTACGCGCCCGCTTGATTCCTTGCAAATCGTGAATCAGCACTTGATAAACGGTGAATTATCACAAATAAACCTCAATATGTCGGGCAATGACGAATTTGCAAAACTCGCCGCCGCAAAGAAAATCGTTATCCAAACCTTGCAAGAGGTGATGAATGAATTGAAAACCCTCACCATTGCTTCGGCGGAAGGAAATCTCAGTAAACGCGGTGATACGAGCCGCTTCAAAGGTGATTACCGGAGCATTATTCAGTCGGTAAATTCTACGCTCGATTCCGTTACGAAGCCTATTCACGAAGCAAGCAAGGTTTTGAGCGTGATGGCGGAAGGAAATTTCCAACAGCACGTCCACGGCGACTACAAAGGCGATTACGCCATTTTGCAACAAAGTTTGAATGCCACCTTGCATGAAATTAACACGCTTCTAGGGCAGGTACTTTCTACGGTTGAGCAGGTAAATTCTGGTGCGCAGCAGGTTGCCGCATCGAGTCTCAATTTGTCCAATGGCGCGACACAGCAAGCTGCCGCATTGGAAGAGATTTCCAGTTCTATGCACGAAATTACCTCTCAAACCCGCACCAATGCTGAAAATGCTTCGCAAGCAAAGGTGCTGGCAACGCAATCGCGCCATTCCGCAGAAAATGGACATGTTCAAATGCAAGAATTGACCCTCGCAATGGGCGACATCAATGCTTCCAGCCAAAGCATTGCGAAAATTATTAAAGTGATTGATGAAATTGCATTCCAAACAAATCTTCTTGCCCTGAACGCGGCTGTGGAAGCGGCTCGCGCAGGACGGCACGGTAAAGGTTTTGCGGTTGTGGCAGAAGAAGTACGCGCTCTGGCAGCACGCAGCGCGAAGGCAGCCAGCGAAACGGCAGAATTGATTGACAGCGCAGTGGAGAAGGCTGCACACGGCACAAATACTGCCGCGCAAGCTCGCCGCGCATTGGACGATATCATGAATTTCTCTACGAAGGTGCAAGATATTGTTGCGGAAATTGCTTCGGCATCGCAAGAACAGGCGCAAGGCATTTCGCAGGTAACAATCGGACTTTCCCAAATTGATAAAGTAACCCAGCAAAATACCGCTTCCGCAGAGGAATCTGCTTCGGCGGCGGAAGAACTTTCTGGACAATCTGCGCAGCTTCGCACTCTTGTCTCGCGCTTCAAAATTCAACAAACAACAAGCATCGCGCAATTACCCAATAGTGGCGCAAATGCTCATCGCACGCCAACACATCCCGTCAGCACCCCGAAACGCCATTTCCCAAAACCAATGCCAGCACAAGAAACCATCACCATTGATGATGCAGTTGTCTTTACAACGGAAAAACCTAAAATGCTTGCCTCAAACCCGCGCCACGACATCATTGCGCTGGATGATAGCGAGTTTGGACGGTACTAAGAAAAGGATGAAGTATGAATGATGAAGTATGAATGATGAAGTATGAATGATGAAGTATGAACGATGAAGCATGAAGCGTGAAAGCCTTGTCAGTACACGCTTACAGGTGTTTTTCAGCAAAGCCTCAGTTCCATTTGCAACCATGATTTGGTGCGGGGAGTGAGGCTTTGTTCTTTGTGGTACCAACAGGAGCAGTCTGCCAAACCAGTAATGGTGAGCCTTTCAAGCGAATTGTGCCAAATTATCTTTTCCATACATCCCTCGCATGTATTTTTTCGTATTGTTGGTGTCAGGATTGACAATGCGTTGATAATGTATTGATAATTCCTCGCAAACACTGACCATTACGCGATTCTCCACTCCAACACGCAAACGCCATGAATACCTTTTTGACCAATTTTTTGACGAATGTAACCAATAAACTCTGGATAAAAATTGCTGTTCCGATTATCCTTGTCTGCTGGATGTTGCTGGAAATTGTCTTGCAAATCGCGCTCAATATCAACATCACCGACCGCCGCGCTATGATTGGCGAGCGTTTGCGCGATGTTGCCACTGCCGCCGCACAGACTCTCACGGGCGAACAGCACCAAATGGCACTTGGTAATGACTCTACCGCAAAAGCAGCATTTACCCAGCTTGTCCAGCCTCTTGCTGCAATGCGCACTGCGCTTGGCTATCAGGAAAACTGGTACACGCTGAACGCCTCAGAGACTGATGAAACCTCATTCGGCATAATGACGCACCCAACGCCGTTTACGGGCGACAAATACATGTTCCGCGACAAAGGCGTAGCAGCGACCTTCCACCGCGCATTGCAAGAGGGGAAAGCTGGCTCGACCGACATTTATAAAAGCGATAACGGCGTGTGGATTTCTGGTTTCGCGCCCATCAAAGACGCTTCGGGTAAGGCTGTGGCGGTTTTGGAAGTAGATATTTCCTACAAAGAATACTTGCTGATAGAGGAGAAAATTCGCCGCGAAGCATGGATTATGCGTGCTTTGGGCGTATTTCTCAGCCTTGTGCTTGGCTTCGCACTTGGGCGTTGGATTGCAAAGCCTGTCAGCCGCTTGCGACGCGCCATTCGAGATTTTACTGAACAATTTAGCGAAAACCCCGAAACAGCAGCCATAGAGCTTGATTTGAAGCGGTCGGATGAAATTGGTGAATTGGGTAAGGAATTTATTTCCATGTCAGCAAATTTGCGCAAAATGAGTTCGCTTACCGAACAGGAACGCCGCCGCGCGATTCGCAAATCTGAGCAAGCCGCCGAAGACGCACGAAATGAAGTGATTGAGCAACAATTTTATTTGGAAGCAGAAGTGGCACGCATCACGCGCTTCCTTGATTCTGTGCGCCATAACGACCTTAGTCAAACGCTCAAAGCCACCAAAGACGATGCCGTTGGACAACTCGTCGAAGCCCTGAACGACACGATTGATGCACAGCGCACCACGATTATCCAAATGCAGGATGCCGCCACGAGCCTTGCCGCAGCATCAGCGCAAATTGCCGCAAACGCTGATAGAATCTCGCTTCAGAGCCGCGAGCAGTCCTCGCGTGTGGGAGAAATTGCCGGTGCGATTGAGGATATGTCGGAATCTATCAATGGCATTGCGACCAATGTTGGTGCGACTTCCGACGTTTCGCACCGCGTCGTAGATTCTGCAAAAACAGGTCAAAACGCTGTACAAACGACGCTCGACAGCATGACGACGATTGCGGGTGTGGTAGATAGTATGGCTTCGGTCGTGATGAAACTTGGTAGTTCTTCGCAGGAAATTGGTGCAATCGTTGAAACGATTGAAGAAATTGCTGACCAAACAAATCTTCTCGCTCTGAACGCAGCCATTGAAGCCGCTCGCGCAGGAGAAGCAGGGAAAGGTTTTGCCGTTGTCGCCGACGAAGTACGCAAACTCGCCGAAAAAACGACCAAAGCCACGAAGGAAATCACGAAAACGATTCAGCATATTCAAAGCGATACAAAAAATGCGACCGATGCTGCAAAAATAGGTGCAGAGCGCGTCGAGACAGGCATCCAACGGGCGAGTAACGCTGGAGAACGCTTGAAATCTATTGTTGAGGGGATTGAGAATGTGAATGCGCTGATTATTCAAATTGCCACTGCTGCCGAGAAACAATCCGCCGGAGCGCAGGAAATCACGCTGAGTGTAGAGCGGATTAGTTCGGCGATTGTCTCCAATAATAGCGACATTCAAGGCGTAGCAAGCTCTGTGGGCAGTATTACAAGTGAAGCAAAGCATTTGAAAAATGTTGCAGACCGCTTTATTCTCGAACAAAATGGTGGGACAGCACTACAACGCCGAGAAATGCTTGCGTTGCAATAAGGTTATGGACACAATAATTGGGCAGACAAGAGTGTCTGCTTGTGCCGAAGCCAGTATTCATCAGTAGCGCAGACACTCTTGTTACGCGCTGTGGAGTAGATACTACCCAGTTCTTTGACAGTTGGAGTTTTGGTAGTAGCGATGAGGGTGATAAAACCCGCGTTGAAGATTCTCTTGGGAAATGCTTTTGCATTCAACCTTTTTGAGGAGCTTCATGTCGCTATCGAAGACGCA
>JAAFIV010000068.1 GCA_013298775.1 Ignavibacteria bacterium
CAGAGACGGGAAATAGACTTAATCGGCTTGCCTTTGGTCTTGTCGATTGGACAATAATCTAGGAATTATTCAGAATCTATCACTTTTTTCTGTCTTTTGGGACAATACAAACCTAATAGACGGGGAAGACCTGACCAATTACAGAATTTTTTGAACTGAGCAAAAAGAATATACTACACTACACCACAACACGAGCAAATACGCCCTTTGCCATCCATTCCTGAAAGCAAGCAGTGATGCGGGGGAGCAGTTCTTCGATATTTTTTTGCTCGCTAAGAAGCTGTTGTTGAATTGCTTCAAATGCCTCGCCAAGCGGCGTTCCGGTGCTGAGGTGGTGAAGCAAACGATATTCTTCGCTACTGAGCGCGTAGTGCTTCGTATGGAAATTGGAACGATGAATGTAAGCGTAATTTGGACGCAATTCAACATTTGGGAATGCTGGCAATTTTTCTTCAAGGGCGCATAAATACTCATGCACTGGGTATGTGGACTCGTGAAGTTTGAATGCTCGAACAGGCTCGAATCGCGCATCCGACCACGCTTCGGGCGGTATTGCTGCAATCTCTTCTGGCGCAATGGGTGGCACTTCTTCTGCTTCCATGACGGCATTTATTGCCAGTTCTAATTCTGCAAGTTCAGCGATAAATTCATTATCTGGTAGCAATGAAGCCCGCATAAATGCTGGGAACCGTGTGCCTGTGTCGTTCAGCGTATAAGAAGTGGAGGGAAATTGCGTGAAATAATCCTCGACAAGTGCCTCAAACGCTGGCTTGCCGACAAAATGCAGAACCGATGGAAAATCAATTTCGAGTGCGTCGCGCATTCTCAAAAAATACATTCGGCGGTAAATCCCTACACGCTCGTATTCCGTCAGCGTTTTGGAAGGCAAAACATTCCCCAAAGCGCGTTCATGGCTGAGTTCTGCGACGGCTGCTGCGGAATTCCATGCTTCTGTGTCATTGCCAAAATTTGTTACAACTGCCACCATCCAACGTTGAAATTCGTCCAGATGCAAGGTTTCATGCGGTATTTGTTGGAATTGCTCAGGCATATTCTTCGGCAAAGGCTTCAATAGGTTTCTTCTTCGTCATTGGTACTTGATTATTCGTCGCTTGAAAACTAGGAATATCGCGGTATTCCCGTGCTTTGAGTGCTTCTGCGTGAACGACCTCAAACGGCGGAATATCCTCGTCCCATTCCAACAGCGTTGCTCGCCCGCCAGAGCGCGAATAGGCGTAGCGGTACAGCTCCCACACACCATCCACAACGTGGTCGCTGTGCGTGTCTATGATGTGTGTGCCTTTGTTGGTATGCCCCGCCAAATGGTACTGGCAAATGCGGTCGGCAGGAATGGCATCAATAAATTCTTTTGCGTCAAATCCGTGATTGAACGCGCTGACATAGACGTTATTCACGTCCAAAAGCAAGCCGCAGTCAGCATCTTCCGCCATCCGTGCGATAAATTCCCATTCAGTCATGGTCGAAGCAGCAAATTCAACATACGTGGAGACATTTTCCAACACCACGCGGCGTTCTAAAAAATCCTGAATCGTGCGAATCCTCGAAACCACGTGCCGGAGCGTCTCTTCGGTGTAGAGAATGGGCAGCAAATCGTGGGTATTGCGTCCGTTCACACCTGTCCAGCAGATGTGGTCGCTCACCCAAGGGGTGTTCATGCGGTCTGCAAGGCGTTTGAGGCGTTCAAGATAGGTGAAATTCAAGGGGTCGGTGCTGCCAATCGAAAGCGAAACACCATGTGTAACAATCGGATAACGCTCACGAATTTTCTCCAGCGCATGAACTGCATAACCGCCGCCTGAAAGGTAATTTTCCGAAATCACCTCGAACCAATCCACGGGCGGGAAATGTTCCAAAATATGGTCGTAATGCACCGAGCGCAGCCCAACGCCAAAGCCTAAATCAGGGAGATTCCAGCGATTTGCAAGCATAGTATTTGTGTGATGTTGAGGGGAAATATGCAAAAATCATCAAAAAAAATGCGGGAAGCCGAATCGTGAAAAGAAACCAATATGCGTAAGTTCTGTTTTCCCCTGCGAAGTGGTTTTGGAGTTTTTTCTTTTCACCGATATTTCGACTTCCCGCGCCAATTTAGCACCAATTTAGGTTCACAAATTCCTTTTTGAAGTTAAGATAAAAATCTGTACCCCGCATAAAAACTTTATTTTGTGCTTGCCCTCACCCAACCCTCTCCCAGAGGGAGAGGGCTTCAGAAGCGTTTGATTTTCTTCGTCGTAGCTCCTTCTCCCTCTGGGAGAAGGCGGGGGATGAGGGCGGGAACGGACGATTTTGTCTAAACTTCAATACTTTGTAAAACCTTGCAAAAATGAGTCTTATGCTGCATTGCCTTTGCAACCGTCTTTGCCTTTGCAGCTATCTTTTTTCTTTTCGGCTTTGCCATCTTTGCCTTTACAGCCGTCTTTGCTTTTGCAGCTATCTTTTTTCTTTTCGGTTTTTGTTTCAGCTTTTTTCTCTTGTTTTTGCTCTGCTTTTTCTTGAGCCAAAACAGTAGAACCCGAAATCAAGCCAGCCACAGCCGCGCCAACCATGAGTTTAGAAAAATCTTGGCGATTCATAACGTCTCCTACAAATAAGTACGTGAAAAAAAATGAAGCGGGAAATGCCCACTGTGTTGCTTTTCTGGTTAGTCGTGGATGTATAAGAAACCTTACACCGATAACCGATTTTTTTTTCTTTTCCCGTACTTTTCTTTTGTAGCCCGTATAAAATTGTCATTGCACGAAGTCGAAGCACGTGAACAAATGCCTTTGCGAATGCCCGCAAGCGGCGCATCGTCTCGAAAGCGTACTGTTTCGCCCGTGCGCTCGATTCCTATATCTTGCCAGAGTTTTTCAAGATTGGGTTTGTACGCGCTTGTACCAAATTGTTTGTATAATGTTTCCAGTACGGTGAGTTTTGCCGAGCCTGGCACTGATATTGCCTTATCTCCACAGCGCAAAACCTTGAGAACATCTGCATCGTTGTTCATTGTGCCTTGCTGCTCCATAATGGCTCTGAGAGCGGTCTGGAGGCTATATTTATTCTTGGTAGCGCGACGAATTTCTATATCTGCTAAAAGAAAATAGACCGCCCCGCCCCAATACACTCGCTTAAAATCGCGCTCTCCGTTCAGTCCTGTGGAAATGTTCTCAAAGGCTTCGGGCGTTTTTTTGAGGAAATCCAGCCACACACTTTCGACAGAAATAATGCCCGTCATTGCCCGCGCAATCGGCTCGACGTACGTTGCCATGCCCTCTTCCAGCCAGCGATATTCGCGCTCAAGCGAGGGGAATGCGGTGTGCGTCATTTCGTGGCACAGCACCCACGACGAGCGAAATTCCTCCGCATTTGCCCTTGTGCCAACGTACATCGTAATTCGCGGCATTTCGCCCGGCATTGCCTGACCGTAGCCAATTTCCTCGCTGCCCGCATCAGCCTTCAGCACAAGACGAAACTCACGCAAAGGGAAACGCCCGTAGTACGCACGAATGGCGCAAACATTGAGTTCCAACCATGCCTGCACGAATTTTTTGGACAAGTGCGCTAATTCTTTCGGTGGTGTTTCGTAGAGAACGCGGGTTCCGTCGCTGAGAGTAAGTATGGTCGTAGGCTTTACACCCGCATTGCAGCTTGGTTGCAGGGCGAAAAAGAGGATTGCGCACATACTGAGAAAGACTTTTTCAGGTAGCGATGGAAAGACACGAATTCGCCTTCTTGATAAAGCAGTATAGCTGCTACGTTCTCCCCTCACCCCTCGCTGCGCGAGACCCTCTCCCAGAGGGCGAGGGTGAAAAAAGTAGCTCTGTGTCTTGCCCTTCTCCCTCTGGGAGAAGGGTTGGGATGAGGGAAAATACAAGAATTTAGCCGTCCTGTTCTTTATCAAGGGGGCAAATGAGTGCATCAGTATTCGTGTGCGCCAGCTCATGCCGCTTTATCCATTGCTGTTGTAATTGCTGTTTGAATGCGTTCGCGGGCTGCCTGTGGGAGGGCTGTTTGTGCAAGGAGCGGCTCTTCTTCACCCGCGAAGGTTTCGTGAACGGCAGCGTGGAGAGCATGAAGTTGGATATTAAATCGCCGACAGGTGCTGCACAAAATAAAATGGAAGTGCAATCGCAACCGCTCACGCAGGGTGAGGCGCGTGTCGTGCGCTTTCGAGGCAAGGAGCGTGATTTCATCGCATGGTGGAGATATGCGAAGCAAAAGCAATCGGAGTGGAGTTGGGAAGTTCATCGGTATTCAGTCCTTTTGTACAGCAATTCTTGGAAATATCATGTTCCTTATTCGTCGTAAAAATACAGATTTTTCTTACAAATGCTGCTGCCAATTTCTATCCTACCTCAATCGTGCGCATGATTATTTTTCCAGTGTTCATCGGCATCGGCGATGTATTCTCGTTGTTTTTCTTTCCACATTTGAAGCACATCCAAATTGAAGGCGAAAAATAATTCATCATCAACAATATCAAATGCTTCAGGATTGCCGTACCCAAGAGCATTGCGGCTCATGCCGAGTGCGCAGAACCCGTGATATTTCGGCGCAAAGCGTTGAGGATTTTCCAGAAAGAGGCTGCGATGATGCTCATTCTCGAAGAGCCAACGCTTGCCATTCCATTCAGTAGAAATCTCGGAATTTCCCCCGACTGGTCGTCCCAAGAGAAAATATCCTACGGTGTCGTATCCGCCAATAGCTACGGGCAGTTCTGCTTTTTCGGCGTGGTCTATAAACAAGGAAGCATCTGCTCCCGCTTCGCTCTGTGTCCCGCCAAGATTCACCACATCAAGGTATTGTTTGGGTTGGGCAAGAGGAAATTCCACAATAAACGCCGCGCCGCGCCCGTACTCGCTTTCACACCATACCTTCCCCTGCATAGCATGGACAAGTTTTTGTACCACAGCAAGCCCCAGACCGCTTGAATGCTCGCCGCCCGTTGGTTGCGAGGAAAGGCGCGTAAACTTTGTAAAAAGTTTCCCGAATTCTTCTGGTTTAATGCCAGGTCCTTGGTCGTGAAATTCAATGCGTACCTTCTTTGCATCGGTGGTGTGTTGAGCCTGATTGCTGCTCTTGTCAGGCGCGTAAACACGGACGCGGATGCAAATGCGAGAACCGAAAGGAGAGTACTTAACGGCATTCGACAGAAGATTATCAATCACTTCCAACACCGCACACCTGTCCGCATAGATAAAAGTGTTGTCGGATTCGCTCTCAAGCGTGAGATTGATATTCTTGGATGCCGCACGACTGCTATATTCCTGCATGGTAACAGCAATCGTATTGGTGATATTGATGTGGTCTAATGCCAAATCCATCGCACCCGATTCTAAAGCACCAATACTTAGAACACGCCCAATGATAGTATTCATGCGGCTTGCGCTGGTTTGAATAGCTTGTGTATTGCGCACAAATTCCGTCAGCGACATCCGTTGCCAGTACCGCTCCAGAAATGAACCTGCGAGCGTGATGCTTGCCAAGGGGTTTTTCAAATCATGGACAAGCATTTGCAACCAGTCATTTTTTTCGGTGTGAAGATTCAGCAAATAGTCGTTCTGCTCTTTCAATTCGCGTGTGCGTTCAGTTAGTTCTTTTGTTTTCGCATCTACTTGTTTATCAATGAATGCTTGAATTTGTGCGGTATTCAAGATGCTTGGTGGTGCGGAGGCGAGTGATTGTACCATGATGGTTATTTGGACAAGGAGTAAACAAATCAGGCGTGAGTTCGAGAGGTAAAAAGTCTTGTGTGGCTGGCAGTACCGTACTGAAGGCGTTACTCAACGGCAACGTGCAATATTGGGGCAGACTGATGCTCTCGGTGCGCTTCTTTCTGCAAGAATGCCCACGCATGAGCAGCGCACAAGAGGCTTGCACCAAGCAATACAATGTCTTTCAGCAGGAAGCCATTCGGAACAAGGATGCCATCATGAACGGAAAACGCGCCAGGAGTAGTAGCAAGGAAGCTCAGTGTACAAAGGAAAATAATCGCACCCAAAAACCCTCCAAGTTGCGCACAACGCTGAAGTGCGCGGTCTTGAATCGTTACGCAGAGCAGGAGGAGAGCGGTAATAATTTCGATTCCACCAATGATGTCGGACGCGCCTTGGATACCAAAGGCAGGGGTCATCCACGAAGTAAGGGGGCTGTTGGTGATGAGCGGTTGGATTGCTTTTGCTTCGGTGGGTGTGAATTTGAAAATACCAATCCAAAGAAGATTAAGCGCAGTTCCAAAGATGCTCACGAGCGTTGATGTGCTGAGAAAACGGTCGGGATTCATAGCGGTATCCTCGAAAATAATGATGAAAAATGAAGCAAATGATGATGTGAAGACCGCATAAAACAAGCATAATGCTTATCTCGGTGGCTCACAGTACAAATCTACATTTTTCATCGAAGCAGATACTGACGCAAAATTCCCGACTACTGTATGATTTTCCCCTGTGGATGAGAAAAAACGTTTTTTTTTGTGCTACGCGCCTTTGTACACGACAATACTTCTTCAGCAGTGGCACAGACATTCTTGTCTGTGAGTGTTGGTGCGGGATTCAGGCGAGAAACACAGACAGAAAGTCTCAAGCCACTGAAGCCTGATTCTACGAGCTTTTCAGAGGTTTTGTCGTGTATAAAGGCTACGCGCTCTGAAGCATTGCAGAATGAGCGTGTTTGTGGGCTGTACGGAAATCGGAAGGAGAGATGTGATTGTGTTTGCGAAAAAAATTGCTGAAATGCGTATGCTCCTCAAAGCCTAGTTCGTACCCAATTTCTTTGATAGATTTATCGGTATAAATGAGCAAGCGTCTGGCTTCGAGGTCAATGCGGTCATGGATGACTTCGAGGGGAGTTTTGGCATTATAGAGCGCGAAAAAGTTCGACAGTGTTTTGGGGGATTTATTCATCATACTTGCATAATCACTGACGGTGTGATGCTTCCTGAAATGCTGCTCCACCAGCACGTTGAATTTTCGCACGATGTCGAGGTCGCCACCCGTGAAGGATTTATCAATCAAAAATTGCTGTTTGGCAAGGCGTGTAAGCAAGATAATAAGCCGTTTGAGTAATGCTCGTAGCATCTCACCTTGGATAGTGTCGTGCGTGCGCAATTCATCTTCAAAGACTTGCAAAAGAAGCTGAAGTTTGCGCTGCTCCTCGAGTGTGGTTTGGAGAAGCATCACATCCGATGCGCCGTAGAAGAGGAGTCCAACGCAGGAAACCTCGTGGTCGTGGTCGCTGATGCAATAGAAATTTCGGTTGTATCGCCACATCGTAACCTCTTCAGACCGTTCCAGTGCATACGCCTGAAAAACTCCTAATGCAACAATCATCTGCTCACAAAACTGATATTCCACGCCGTCCACCACGAGCTTTTGCCGCTTACCTTGATTCCACAAAATAACGTATTGCGGCACGGTCTCCGAGCGCGAATAGGCGTGGCGATGGGCAGCCGCACTGGGTTCGTTGATGGAAAGTTCTAAGAGTCCATTCGATGCGGGGTCTTGGTAGTGGAGAATCATACGTTCATGAGGAAAGGGTTGTATTCCGGATGTTATTCCAGATGTTATTCCATATACTGTTGCATCGTATCACTATTTCGCCGTAAACCAGCGCAGTTCCAAGCATCGCCGCAAGTGCATTCGTGCGCGATGGAGCATGACCCATAAGTTTGCTTCGGTGATTTCCAGCGCGGTGCAAATTTCCTCCGTTTCCACGTCGTCAATCTCCTTCATTGCAAAAGCAAGGGCGGTGCGCTCTGGCAGCTTTTGAAAACAAGATTGGAAGACGCGCTGAAAGTCGTTGCGCTCGGTGGCAGCAAGCGGCGTATCGCCCCAGTCGGCGGGTCTGTACTCGTCTTTCCAATGCCCTGCCCATTCGTCCGATTCATCGCGGAATAGATTTTCACGCTCAAAGGGTAGTACGGTTTCGCTTTCTGGTACTTCACGGGAATGTTTGCGAAAGGTATCAATGATTTTATGCTTCAAAATGCCTACAAGCCACGTCTTTTCAGAACTTTGTCCCGAAAACGTCTTTTGTGCTTTCAATGCTGCCAAGAATGTTTCTTGCACGGCATCCTGCGCCGCTTCGTCGTCGCGGAGGCGCATGAGTGCATATCTGTACAGATAATTTCCGTATAAATCCACCCACAATTCAGGGGAAGAGAGTGCCTGCGTTTGCAATGGTGTGGATTGCTCTTCTGATGCGGGACTGAATGTCATAGCGCGTTGGTGTGGTGATAATGTCGTTTACCATGTCGTTTACCATGTCGTTTCTCATGTCGTTTACCATGTTTTTTACCACAGAGGACAGTCTCGTTTCCAACATTTTTCACAATAAACGTTGTCCTCTCTTTTGTCCTTACTATATTCCCCGCAAGGCTGACATTTCCTTCTTTTCCAGCTTTTTTCTGCGCCGCGCCTCATACCAATACTGCGCTAATTCTCCAGAGAACAGTATCACAAGTGCGGAGTAATACACCCAGAACGCCACTGCTACTGCCGCTCCGTAAATGCCATATACTTTTCCATAACTTGCAAAATACTTCACGTACCAGCCAAAACCGTAGCGTGCGACTTCCCAAAAAACAAGACAAAAAAGCGCACTGGAAAACACCACCAAAAGAGGCGGCAAACGGTTTGGCGCGAAGGAATAGAGCGCGATAAAAAACATATACACAATGAGTGCCGTAACGCTAAACGAGACCATACTTTTGAGTATCTGGCTGCTCGAAACACTTGTCGTCGTCCAATCGGCGGCATACGCGACAATACGCGGAGTTGCATTCGAGACAAATACGGCACCGACAAACAAGCCCAGCAAAAAACTATCTTTCAAAAGTGCCGAACCCAAAAAACGGCGTTCCTGCGAAAAGCTGAACACCGCATTTAATCCCGTCCGCATAGAACTAAAGAGCGTCAGCGATACCCAAAAAAGGATAGGAATGCCAATCCAGCCCGCGCCCTGATAATTCCTTAGCACCGAATTCAATTCTGCTTTGATAATATCAATCGCAATATCTAAGCCGCCATCGGGGGGCAGCACTTCCAAAAGAAAATCCTCCATAAGCGCAATAACACTGGCTTGATCCATAAATGAGCCAACAATAAAGACAATCACGAGCATTGTTGGAAGGAGAAACAAAAGGATATTGAATGCAATGCCCGATGCCGCAAGATAAATATGATGGTCGTCCGCACGACGCAAGATGCGGCGCGTTGTGCGAAAGATACGCTTCCAAACAGGTATAAAACCTTGTTCGGCAAGCGGGGAGTCGCTCCGAAGCGGTGGTTGCAAGTATTCGTCCTGTGTCTGGGATGTTGTTGGAGATTGTTTCATGCAATTCAAAAACTTCTATAAAAATGCCCTCAGTACATGATAAAATTCTTTCAAAAGTGGCACGGACATTCTTGTCTGTGAGTGTTAGTGCAGGATTTAGGTGGAAAACACAGACAAGAATGTCTGTGCCACCGAAGCCTGATTGTACCTGCCCTGTAGAGATTTTATCGTGTACTAAGGAATATCACAAAAACTTCATGGAAATATCCAGTGCTGAAGCCGAGTGTGTGAGCGCACCGACCGAGATTTCATGCACGCCAGTCTCTGCATACTCGCGGATATTCGCCAGCGTAATACCGCCCGAAGCCTCGGTCGTTGCGTGCGTGCCGACAAGGTGAACGCCTTCTGAAACCATTGGCACGGTGAAATTATCGAACATAATTCGTTGTACTTTTAGTCCAGCAGCCAAGCATTCAAGCACCTCGCGGACATCAGCAAGATTGCGCGTTTCGGCTTCGATAAAAATATGTGGATGCTCGCGGAGCGCGTGATTGCATTCGCGGATAGCATTGGTCAGGCTTCCGGCAGCGTCGCGGTGATTATCCTTGATGAGTGCCATATCAAACAGCCCGAAGCGGTGATTTTTCCCGCCACCCACGCGCACGGCGTATTTGTCCAGTAATCGCCAGCCTGGAATGGTCTTGCGCGTATCAATGACGTTGGTGGCTGTACCTTCCAAAGCCCGCACATACGTTCTGGTCAGGGTTGCCACGCCGCACATTCGCTGGATAAAATTCAACGCTGTGCGTTCGGCTTGAAGCAGCGTCCGCGCTGAGGCTTCTACGGTTGCAATGACTGTTCCCGCTGGAACTTCATCGCCATCTTTTGCTACTGCTTCCCAGCGAATAGTATCATTGCTTGCCGCAGCCACTTCCTCCACCACCATTCTCGCTACCGACAAACCGCAGACAACGCCATCCTGTTTCACGAGAAACTGAGCATTGGAGCGGATTTCTGGCGAGAAAAGTGCGTTGGTTGTTACGTCGCCATCGGCAATGTCTTCGTGAAGTGCGGTGCGCACAAGTGGCAATACGGAGTCAATTGTGAGGGTTTTAATCATAGTTGAATTCAAGATGCGTTTGTAGTGAACTTGAGAAGAAAATATCGAAAAAAAAGCAATACTTTCACACAATCGAAAGTATTGCTTTTCAAATGCTTCATTGAAACAGACGACAACGAAATGGCGATGCGGATATTTTAAAGAGACATCATCTAGATTAGTGATTTTTGTTTTTCAATAGTGGCACAGACATTCTTGTCTGTGAGTGTTGGTGCGGGGTTCAGGCGACAAACACAGACACGAATGTCTGTGCCACTGAAGCCAGTATGTACGCTACTTCCAACATCAAAGAGCTTAATCTACATAATGTCTAATGACGCTTCCAGCTTACGATGCCGATTCCGTCTCTGATTTTCCGCGCTTCATAATCGCAATCGGAATAATTACACAATACGCAATCACCAGCAATGTTGGTGCGACGACGATTGCCATTGGGTTTGCCCACGTCTCCAAGTATTTCTGCGGGTCGGAGGTAATTCCTGTTGCCATTAAACCATACCCAAGAACAATAACCACTAAAGCAACACCAAAATACAGGAAGTTTTGTCCTGACATTGGGAAATTCCATTGAACGCCCGCTCGTTGCTGCTTTTTCGATGAGACAACTCGTTTTTTTGACATAAAAAATACACTGGTGCTGTGAAAAAATACTGATTCAGAAGAACGCAAAATTACAGCTTTTTCGAGGATTTCCCAATCTGAATTCAAGAAGCCCTCATTGCTGTACTAAGCCTTCTCTTTACTTGTGTTTACGCTAATTCAATGATCTGCTCGCAAAGGCTGGCAAAATCTATCTCTGCCGCCGCCGCCGCTTTCGGGACGAGGCTTGTTCCCGTCATGCCGGGTAGCGTATTTACTTCGAGGCAAAAGGCTTGGTATTCGTCGTTCAAGCGAAAATCCACGCGGCTGTAGCCCGTGCATTCAAGCGCGTTGTGCGCGTCCAGCGCGAGCTGCGCAACGAAATGTTCTACGTCTTCGGGCAGTTCTGCTGGGCAAATGTATTCTGTGCGCCCTTTCGTATATTTGTGCTGATAGTCGTAAAAGCCAGAATCGGTGCGGATTTCAATGATAGGCAAGGTTTCATCGCCCACAACCGCAACCGTCAATTCCTGCCCTTCGATAAACTGCTCCACCAAAATTGTTTTCCCAAATTCTGCTGCATGGCGCACTGCCGTTGCTAAATCATCCAAATTGCCATTCCGCACCATGCTAATTCCAACGGTTGAACCCTCAGCATCGGGCTTGACAACGAGGTCGTCGCCTAGCGTATCGCGGACTTCTTCCAAAAGGCTGTAATCATCCGCTTGTTCAAGAGTAAGCGTGATAAATGGCGGTGTTGGAATGCCCGCACTTTGGAAAATGCGCTTGGAAAGGAGCTTGCTCATAGAAACGGTGCTGGAGAGCATCTTGCTGCCCGTGTAGCGCAAACCGCGTAAATCCAAGAGCGATTGAATATAGCCATCTTCGCCGTAGCGTCCGTGCAGGGCGAGAAACACAACGTCGATATTGTCCAAGTCCGATGAATACACGCAGTCCACGATATTGCTGGGCGGGAAGGCGCGTAGTTCTTCTGAACTCGGCTCCACGCCTGCGTTTGACGTAAATTCTGCCAGATTGATACGACCATTTTTTCCCAGCGCGGGGTCGAGCGCGATGACATTGTGTCCGCGCGATTGCAATGCCTCCGCAACGGCTTTACCACTAGCGAAAGAGACATTTCGTTCTTTGGAAATGCCCCCCATTAAAACGGCGATATTCATGGTTGGAGTTGTGTTATTGGTGAAAAACTATACTATTTGAATTCAAGGCTACGCTGAACGTTGTGCCATTGGTGTTTACAGATATTTTTCAAAGGGTTTGACAAATTTGGTTATCATATCCTTGGCGCGTTTACGGGCTTGAGCAGTAAAGTGGCGTAGATACTCTCTTGCCCAGCTTTCAAGCGTACTATCAAAATCTTGGTCAAGGTCGGCAACGTGGAATTGAATTTGCATTGCGGCTGCCCAGTTTATGTACAACGTGGAAGGAGAAGCGGAAAACAGCCGTCGTGCGTGTGCATCGGTGCAGCATAGTTTATCGCCCTCAAGCTGCCAATCAATCTCAATATAATTGATAGAAAATGCCGAGAACTCTTGATTTTCTAGCATTAAGGCGCACGTTTGGGCGAGTTTATATGCTGAGATGATATTAGGTGCTTGCGCACTCTTTGCCATGTTTCGCGTTTTTACATCAATAATTTCGTAAAAGCCATCTTTCACAACGAGAATATCTGCCGTATCATTTTGCTTTTCGTCGAAAAGTTGTTGTTCGCTCCAATGTTCGGTAGCGTTTTTACCACGACTGAGGAGAAACATAACGGTTGGCGACTGAAACAGTGCTTGACGTGCTTCAAAGCCTATCACATTCGGATTCTTGCGAAACATATCGTTCAAATACTCAAATTGGCGAAACGTTTGACTGGGCAACTGTTTTTTTACAAGTTGATAGACGTGCTTATCAAAAGGCTCTCCAGCCGCATGACCTGATAATGTGCCTGAACGTGGCTTCGGAACAGTCGTTCCGCGCAATTTTTCTTTTAGAACATCGTAATTGACAAGTGCATTATCCATTGTGGATATTCATTCCATAAAAAGTTGGTCAAATCGTTCTTCTATTGCTTGCAGTGCCGATGTCTGCTTGGTTTGGATATACTCTTTGCAGAAAGTCGTAATATCGTCATGTACTTGTATTTCGGTCGTATTCTGCCAATCAATCATCCTAAAAGGTATGCTTGCAAGAGGCTTTTCGGAAAACTCGACAATATTACCCTTGACGATACCGTGATAACGTAACCATTCAAAAACACGCCAATTATTGAGGAAAGCCGTTATGTATTCGATACTTTCTTGTGTAGTGGATTTTCTCAGTAAGGCTGTTACGTCTTGTGTTGGGTAGAATCCTGCTTCGACGAGTGCAAAACGAAAATACTTTTTGTGTGAAATACGTTCTTTGCATGGCACAAAGATACGTGGTTCTGTGCGGCGAAAGAGCGCGAGATTACGAGGAAAAACCCATTCCCAATAAGGAATATCGCGGTTGTAGCGGTAACGGGCATCAAGTGTGCTTTTGTACGGCTGCAAATGGGCGTACATATTCGGGAAACACTCTTGAAATTCTGTATCATTCAGCCCTTCTGGCAGAAAAATATAGGAGGTTGTTTTCTCAAAGAAGAAAGGTTGTAAATCCTTTGCTTTGATAACGTTCAGCAAATGCGCTCTTTCTTTTTCTTGAAGTTGTGTGTTTTCTACTTGAAATACTTTATCCAAGCCACTTACCAAGCCATTGCCAATATCGCACACATCACCGATTGTGACTCGCTTTGGTTCAACTGCTTCTGTTGTAAAGAGTTGCATTGTCTCTGCCGCATCATGCTGCAATACACACATTGATTCAAATTGGCGAAATGCTTTTTGCAACGTTTCTTCCACCAAAACCCAGCGTTGATGAGCCTTGAACTGGGGAATAATCAAATACTCTACGTCCGATAGTTTTTCATGCAAACGCAGAGATTCGAGACGTTCCGCCGTCAATTTTTGACGCGAATTATACTTTGTAACGCTGATAGTGTCAGCTTTTACACCGAAACAACACTTCCGATACCGAAAAATAACCGTAGAAATAGTAACATTGGAAAAAATTGGGGTTTCATTAAAAGAATAGATTTGCTCAAAATATCCGTGCGTAATCATGAAATCGCGTATTGGTGCGGCGTGTGTGGTGCTGAACCAATATTCTGGACAGATGAATACGAGCGAACCACCTTCTGCCAAGAGTTCGACCGATTTCAGAAGAAAAATAGATAAATAATCACATAAACCATTGCAATACTTCTGCCAAAGCTCATTGTTTGCCAATTCAGATTTTAATTCTTCCTCCAAATTTGCCCATCGAATATAGGGTGGATTCCCGATAATCACATCGAACGTATGGTCAAATATTGCCGAGACAAAGCTCTCGCATCGCACAAAATCTGTGGTAGATGCTAGTTTGGGGTCAATCTCGCACGCTGTAACATTGGTAAAGCCACGTTTCCGTAATACTCGCAAAAAAATACCTTCCCCTGAGCATGGCTCTAGTACACGGCTAGAGGTATCTGCTGCACTGAGGGTAAGCATAAATTCGGCAATCGTCTCTGGGGTAAAATACTGCCCATAAGCATTCTTCGATGAAGCTATTGAACGTGTTATTTGCTTGAGAGTAGTCATTGCTGTATTTGGTTTGTTACCAATAGGATTGAGGGTAGCACCTCAATTACGCGTAGAGCGGCAAAAAGTTAAAACAGTAGGTTCCTTGTGTAGATACGTGCAAAGCGGATTCCTGTAAAATAAAAAAGCGCAGGCGAACAAAAAATGATTTCTCTCTGAAAGAGAAGCATTTCCGCCGCCTGCGCTCAAAAAACATTCAATGCAGCAAGCCTTTTTTACTTAAAGAAGAATGGCTCGCCCGACGGGTCTTTGCCGAAAAGCAAGGCTACTTCTTGGTTGTTGAGCTGCTTCCATGAACCCGCCGTGAGTGCATCGGAGGTGAGATTACCAATGCGGTAGCGGTGCATTGAGAGCGGCTCAAGTTTCGCATTTTTCAGAATGGCGCAAATTTCTTGCAAGGTGAGTTTTTTTGCAACAAAAGAAATCCAGCAATGGCGGGCGTTCTTCTGAGAAACTTCTACTTTTGCAACGTCATCATTTGCTTTGCTCAATTCCTTCAACGCCTTCGTCATTGCCGTCAGTTCCGTTTTTTTCGGGGCGCGGTGAACTTTGATATGAAATTCTTTTTCAATGCCGTCAAATGCCGTGCTAGCGGGGTCTTTGTGCATCGGGTCGTTGGTAAGCAATGTCAGTCCTGACGCGCTTTTCAGCAAACGACCGAGCGGGAAAAACCATGCTTCGGTGTCGTGAATCATGGAGTGCAAGGTGAAGGTTTGCGCCTCGCGTGAAGCGGTCAATTTTGCTGGTTTATTGACGAGAATGTACGTCGAAGTGCGATTGCGCTGAAGTCCCATTGCATCAATCGTGATTGCGTCGTGCTTGTAGTTCACGCGCACATTTGGGTCTTGCGACAACACGCCATTTACCTGAACGCGGGCATTGCGGATGTAATCAATCGCAATTTTACGGCAAGCAAACTGTTGAATGGCGAGCATTCTCGGCAAGGAAACAAGGTGTCCTGCTGGGCGTTTCGGCTGTTTTGGTTGCTGTTGCTGGCGCGGACGCATATTGCGGTATTGCTGGCGGTCGCGGCGGAAATTGCCACGCTGCTGATACCCGCCGCCGCCATCACGCTGCTGATAGCCGCCGCCGCCTTGACGATTGTAACCATCACGTTGCTGATAGCCACCACCGCCGCCGCCTTGACGATTGTAGCCATCACGCTGCTGATAGCCACCACCGCCGCCGCCTTG
>JAAFIV010000069.1 GCA_013298775.1 Ignavibacteria bacterium
AGAATGATTTCTGTACAAGCCATGTCAGAAAACTACGCCGTTTTCCTGACTTTTTATGCTTTTTCTTCTTCTTATGCTTGGCAACAGGCTTCATTGCTACATAGCAACTCTTTTAGGACACGACCCAATATTTGAGATAAAGGTACATCCGGAAGATTCTGCATATGTGAGCGAAATTTCGCCGCACTTTGCCAACATCAACACATTGCTGCAAAAGCCCACCAAACAAGATTTGGCGGGCTTTTGCACGTTTTGGAAGAATTGCACCGCAGGAAATGTACGCAGAAAAACGTACACAGAAAAACTTTCGCAAAACTTTTGCGCAAATTCGTAAATTGAGACCGCTTAAACGCAAGCTGTTTGAATACAAGCTCCTTGAATGCAAGTCACGCACCGTTCCATGATTTCCTTCCATAATGTCATCTCATCAGCCTCTCGCATCAGTATCCAATACCTCCAAACACGAGAAACCACGACCCTTGCGCATTGTCCACCTCGCCACAACTGATATTGGCGGTGGCGCGGCGATTGCGTCGTATCGTTTGCATCAAGGATTAGTGCGGCTTGGCGTGGATTCTGAGATGATAGTGGCACAAAAACTCACCGACGACCCGCGTGTGCATGGTCCGCAAACGCTCGTGGAAAAATTGATGCCGCGTCTGGCGCATCATATTGACCAAATGCCGCGCCGTTTCTTGCAGACAGCCAATCAGTCCTTGCTCTCGCCCGCGTGGATTGGCAGCAATGCGCTCAAACGCGCACACGCCTTGAAGCCTGACGTTATCAATCTTCACTGGGTTTCAAACGGTTTTTTGCGTCCCGAAGCGTTATCGGAATTTACCACAGCCCAGCAAACGCCGCTCGTCTGGACGCTGCACGATATGTGGGCATTCTGCGGCGCGGAACACTACACCGAAGGCGATACGCGCTACGTGAGCGGCTACACCGCACAAAATCGTCCTTCAGGCGAAACGGGCTTCGACCTCAATCGCTGGGCATGGAAGCGGAAAATGCGCGTCTTTCCTCGCTTGCAACAGTTTCGCGTTGTGAGCGATAGCCGTTGGCTGGGAGAATGTGCCGCAGAGAGCCAGCTATTCCGCAAACACCGCGTCATTCCTATCAACTACGGCTTAGATACTGATGTTTTCAAGCCCATTCCGAAAGACGTTGCACGTCAGATTTTGAATCTTCCCCGCGATAAAAAAATTGTCCTCTTTGGTGCTATCAATGCCTCTGGCGATACGCGCAAGGGCATTGACCTCCTCGCAAACGCTCTTCATTCCTACTTTCTGAACACCGAACTGCGTGGGAATCTGGATGTGGAATGCGTCGTTTTTGGCGCGTCGCAGCCACCGAAAAGCGATTCCACCTCAGCATTACGCTCCTCATCTTTGCAATTTGGCTTTCCCATGCGCTTTTGTGGCTCGCTGACGGACAATATCGCCCTTGCTGTGCTGTATTCCGCCGCCGATGTGATGATTGTTCCCTCGCGCGAGGAAGCATTTGGGCAAACGGCTCTGGAGGCTCTGTCCTGCGGTACGCCAGTGGTTGCCTTTCGTGTGGGCGGCTTGCCCGATATGATTCAGCACCAGCACAACGGCTATCTCGCCGAACCCTTCGACGTTCATGATATGGCGCGGGGCATTCACTCCATTCTCAGCAATGATGCGGCTTGGCAGACGCTTTCCCAGAATGCCCGCCAAAGTGTACTCGCGGGCTTTACACTCGAACACCAGGCGCGGCGGTATCTGGAAGTGTATGAAGAATTGCTGGCTGCGCGAACGTAATCACAAAAAAGTACCTGCTTAGGTCTTGGTCTCCCCGTCCTACCGTTTCTGAACGGTAGAACGGGTTTCAGGGTACTCTTTTCTGGGAAACCCGTTACCGCGAAACCCGTTACCGCGAAACCCGTTACCGCGAAACCCGTTACCGCGAAACCCGTTACCGCGAAACCCGTTCTACGCTTCGGAAAGCGTAGGACGGGAAGACCAAAGCAATTACAAAAAACTCAACACTTAAAACTCAACACTTCCCCAACAATGTTCACGCTCGAAGCAAACGACCCACACTCAAACGCCCGCGCAGGGCGCATCACCACTGACCACGGCGAGATTTGTACGCCAATTTTCATGCCCGTCGGGACGCAAGGAACCGTAAAGGCAATCGAACAGCGCGAGCTTCTGGAAATGGGAGCGCACATCATTCTTGGCAACACCTATCACCTGTATTTGCGCCCTTCGGAAGAGGTTTTGTCGCGCATGGGCGGTTTGCACTCATTTATGAATTGGACAAAGCCGATTCTCACCGATAGCGGCGGTTTTCAGGTCTTTTCGCTGAAGGAATTGATGAAATTGAGCGAAGACGGAGCCGCATTTTCCTCGCATATTGACGGCTCGAAGCACTTTTTTTCGCCCGAGCGCGTGATGGAGATTCAACGCTGCATCGGCTCGGATATTATGATGCTGCTGGATGAATGCACGTCCTTTCCTGCCACGCACGACGAAGCAAAGCGGTCCATGGAGCGGTCCATGCGCTGGGCAAAACGCTGTAAAACGGCGGTGGAGAACAGCGATGCCCGCTACGGAGCGCGTCAATTCGCCTTCGGCATTGGGCAGGGCAGCGTCTTCAAGGATTTACGCGCCGATTCCATTGCCGCGCTCACCGATATTGGCTTCGATGGCTATGCAATCGGCGGCTTGGCGGTTGGCGAGCAGGCGGAGATTATGTACGATATTGTTGAGCATTCCACGGGACTCCTTCCGAAGGCGCAAGCCCGCTATCTCATGGGCGTTGGAACGCCGCAAAATATCTTGGAATGTATTGAGCGCGGCGTGGATATGTTCGATTGCGTCATGCCCACGCGCAACGCCCGCAACGCCCAGCTTTTCACGACCAAAGGGCGCATCAATCTTCGCAATGCAAAACACCGCTTCGACGAAACCCCGATAGATACTGGCTTGGAGAACTATGCAAGCAATAATTTTTCTCGCGCCTACTTGCGGCACTTATTCATGGCAGATGAAATTTTGGCTCTGCAACTAGCTTCACAGCACAATATCGCCTTTTACCTTTGGCTCACGCGCACTGCCCGCGAACACATTTTCGCAGGAACATTCACCACGTGGAAGCGCGAATTTTTGGCAGAATTTACTGCTGGCACTGCACAATAGAAAATCCCTACAAGCCTGATTATACCTCACTTTTCTGCTGGATTTTGTAACTATTTTCCCGTTCACGTGTTTTTCCTTTCTTTGAAGGCTGGCATATTTTTTGCCACAATAAATGTTCTCGTTTCTATTTTTTCTGGCTTCGGTAGCACAGGCACTCCTGTCTGTGCCATTTCACCAGAGGCAGAGCGGCGCAGACAAGAGTATTACGCTCTACTTCTGAACAACAATCGCAAATGCAGGGTTGCAGACCCACTTATTTTTTACGGAGTTTTTCTCTATGCACAACTTCTTTCTCTCTCGTGTTTCTATGAAAATATTTATGCTGAAAGCCGCTTTGATACTGGGCTTTGGCGTAAACATTTTTGCGCAAACACCAAATCCTGTCGTCCCGCTTCCGCCCGACCGCGTTGCGCCGATACGATTCCTTTCCACACCAGTAATGACAACGCTTGCAGGCAGCCCGTATCGCTACCAAGTACGGACTTCCACCGCAACGGCGGGTGTGCGGGTCGTCTATCGCTTAACGACTGCGCCGCAGGGTATGACGATTGATTCCATAAGCGGTCTTGTTTCATGGACACCTTCCAGCGCAGCAACGGTGCGGGTTAGCATTAACGCTGTCTCGGCAACAAATGCGAATGTGAATCAAATGCAGACGTACTCGCTCACCGTATTGCCACAGTCTGCTGGGCAAGCAATGGTGCGCTTTACAAGCGTTGCACCTGCTCTGGCAAACGTTGGTACGCCGTACACCTACCTTGTACGAGCGTTCTACGGCGTAGATACACGCCTCACGCCCGAAACCCGCCCCGCATCTGCCATGCGCTACGCACTAGTAAATGCGCCGCAAGGAATGGTCATTGATGCAAGCACAGGCACCATTCGCTGGATTCCCACGACCGTAGGAACGGTGCGCTTCAGCGTTCAAGCCATTGCCACGACCATTGCCAATGCAACAGCAACACAAGATGTGGAAGTGCGTGTGAGCCAAATTATGCCGCAATTTTTCTCGCAGCCCATACGCGAAGCAGCTGTTGGAGAAGAGTACGTGTACCGCGCCATTGCGAGCTTACCCGTTGTTCAAACACGCCCCACAACAACTACAAATCTTAATCCGCTTTTAACAGGAAATAGCACAAATACTGACCTCGCAAGACTTTTTCCTACAATAGTTCCTGGCACAACGCCGATGACCTACACGCTCATCACCGCGCCGCAAGGCATGACGATTGGAGCAACAAGCGGCATTGTGCGCTGGACACCAAGCGCGACGGCGGCTTCGGTAAGCGTGAGTATTCGTGCTACCGTTGTAGGGAATACCACGCAAAGTGTTACACAAAATTTCACCTTGGCGGTACGCTTTCCCACAGTGAATTTTATCACGCAAGCACCAACACAAGCGGCTCTTGGGCAAAATTACGTATATGAACCGATTGCTATTGTCGGCAGTTTGGCAGGTATTACGCCAATCACGTTTCTTTTCGCAACAAATGCCGCGTTGCGTCCGCGCTCGACCGCAGGTTTGGTCTTTAGCCTCGTTACTGCGCCGCAGGGTATGACGATTCAATCCACGAATGGCACAATTCGCTGGACAGCAAGTAGCACTGGCACCTTCAACGTGAGTATTCGTGCGACAATGGTGACAAATGCAAACATTACTGGTGGGCAAAATTTCGTTATTCGCGTCAATCAGCCACAAGCGGGATTCATCACGCAGCCTGGCACGGCGTATGTGAATATCGGCGAGACTTTCACCTATCGCGCACAGGCGCAAATCCCTGGCATGACGACGGCAACGCTCCGCTACGGCTTAGAAACTGCGCCGCAAGGCATGACGATTGATTCCGTGAACGGGACAATTCGCCATACACCGCAGTTTGCAGGGGAATTCCCCGTTACCGTTGTGGCACGTTTGGCGGGTCAAACCGCCGTGATTGCGCGTCAGAACTTTACGTTGTATGCGCGTCCAGTTGCCTGTGCTGTTATTCGCGGTGAAGTAAAATATGCCAATACTAGTGCGACCGTTGTAACAGCAATGGTGCGGGCTGTGGCGAATGGTACCTCGGCAAATGTGCGTAGTGGCGGGCAGCTTGTTTATACCGCAACGGTGCGCAATGGACAATTTACGTTGCCGGTGGCGAGCGGCGAATACACGCTTGCCGTTACGGGCAATGATTTCAATGAGGTGTGGTGGTCGAATGGCATTGCGCCCGCAATTTCAATGGCATCGGCAACACCAGTAACGGTGCGCTGTGGCGATACGCTTGCACGGACATTCAGCGTTACACGCCGCGCTCCAGCAAAATTCTTTACCGTGTCGGGACGCGTTATTCGTGCCGCCAATGGTGTTGCTGTGCAAGCAACTATCGAGGTTTTGGGCGATGCTGCGCCAGAAATTGCCCGCGAAACCCAACGCCGCACTGTGCGTACCGATGCGCAAGGAAATTACCGCATTTCGCTGGATGACCGTTTTACGTACATCATCCGCGCTTTGCCAGACAATGCTTCGATTGCGCTTCCTGGAGCGGTTTCAAGCAATGCAGAGCTTTTGCCTCAATACTTCACTGGAAGCTCTGGTGGCAGCTTGAACATTGGCGATGCGCGTAAAATCACGCTGACAGCTGATGTTACGAATATCAACTTTACGTTGAATAATCGCCCTGTGTATGCAAATTCACTTTCTGGCACAGTGCGCAGCGCATCGGGACAGGCGATTGCAGGGCGCGTAGTGGTGTTTATGACCGCCACAACCGCCAGTACACCGCAATACGCTTCGATTGACGTTCGCACGGACATTATCAGCAGCGCAGGAACGTTTTCGGTGAGTAATCTCACGCCAGGTGAATACGTGATTCAAGCTCTGCCAAATGATACAAGGAGCTTCTCGGCGGCATACTACCGCGAAGGCACAAATGCGACAACGCTCTGGCGGTCAGCAACACGCCTTACCGTGAGCGCGACGAGCAATCTCCGCGTGGCGATTGTTCTACCAAACCGCCCAAGCGAAACCAAAGCAACCACGAGCCTTGCTGCAAGCGATGAAAACAGCGTAGAAGCAAGCAACAATGAGCTTTCTACGGCAATTCAAACAGCAACGAGCGTGCGCAATCAAACGCCAAGCGCACAAATGCTGCTTGTCGCGCCGAATCCCGCATCAAATCTTGTTTCAGTGAGCTTGCCTGCTTTTGCAAGCGAAGCGCGTCTGGAATTCTTCTCGCTACGCGGCGAAGAGCTATTCCGCGCCACACTCGCACCGCGCAGCACCGCAAGCAGCTTCCCGCTCGATGTGAGCGCAATTCCGACAGGAATGTATCTGCTGCGTCTCTCTGGCGCAGATGTTCGCATGAGCGCACAAGTGCTGGTGCAGCGATAGGGAAAGGATGAACTCTGAGGTGCGAGGCTAAAGTATAGCCAATCGTACCATGTTTGCAAAAAGGAAAAGCCCAGAAGCCTGATTGAATAAGGTTTCTGGGCTTTTTTTTGTAACATCATACCAAATCATTTCAACAATTGGTCACCTCATTCGTCTTCGTCGCTTTATTCGTCTTCGTCGCTTCATTCGTCAAGGAACGCGGACGAAACCCAGACTATCAGGATGTTGAGGACTTTTTTGCTTTTTATCTTCAATATCCTCTGAATCCTCAAATCTGCGTTCCCCAATCAAGACCTGACCAGCTATTCCAACAAGAACCAAAATTTTCACGGAATGGAGGTTTTATCAGCCATAGAAGGTGCAAAGGTTGCCGAGAAAAAGGTGAAGCGAGAGAACCTGTTTTCTTCGTATTCACAGGCGTAAAAAAAATGCGCATAGGCAAAAAAAAGACGTAAAAAAGACGTGCAAAGAAGAGAAAAAACACGTAATTTTCATGGTGTGTTCACAATTTGTTGATTTTTTTCTACTTCATTGAATTTGCCATGCCTCCGCTTGCTTTTACCCCATTGTTTGAGACCTCGCTATTCGTTCCATTTTTCAGTAATGACGCGCTCTTGAAGCAATTATCTCCGAAAAAACAGACACGCTTTCTTTGTGTGCTGCTGCTGTGTATCGCGCTTCCTACGGTACTTCTTACCATGTTTCCTCTCGGGCTTTCGGCACAAGCAGATGCGAATATCGCCTTGCCAAAGCTGAAAATTAAAACGCTGACCAATAAAGGAAATATCACCATTACGCGGCTCAATCAACTGAACTCGGCACTCAATGAGCGCAATATTTCGCTCACACCCGACGGGCGGCTGATGTTTTTCCTCTCCGACCGAGGCGAGCAAGCGTGGTCGCGTCACCCTGATTCCACCGAGCGTTTCGATGGCGATATTTGGTACTCCGAGCGCGTGAATGGCGCGTGGCAAGACCCCAAATGCCTTGATTCCACCGTAAACACAGCACGTGGTGAGGACGAGCCAAACATCTCTCCCGACGGACAAACGGTTATTTTTGAAAGCTGGCGCGAAGGCTGGCGCGAGAAAGGCGGTCCGTACTGGACAGCGCAACTGAGCGGCACAAATAGAGCATCGTGGACAAACGTAACGGGCATGGGCGGCGGCATTAACCTCTTTTTCAGCGAAATGCGGCGCAAACACAAGGAACAGTACGCAACCGACGGCGCGGCATTCTCGCCAAACGGTCGTATTTTTGTCGTCGCGTGCGGTGAGGATTACGACGGACCAATGGACTTGTATTGGAGCCGCAAAGCTGGAAAAGCAGGATGGCTGCTGTGCCAAAAGCTCGCAATCAGTACCGATGGCAATGAACGCTCGGTATTTCTTGCTGCCGACGGTAAAACACTGTATTTTGCCTCTGACGGATTCGGCGGCTTTGGTGGATTAGACATTTTCAAAGCCACATTGAACGACGACGGCTCGGTGACGGACATTACCAACATCGGCGAGCCGTTCAACACAAAAGCAGACGATTATGGCTTTGTGGTGAGCGCGTCGGGCGATGAGGCGTATTTTAGCCGCAACGACGATATCTACATGGCAAAACTCGGTGCTGCGCAAATAGCAGTAAAGCCGCTTCCCGTCGTTGTGATTACAGGAACGGTAAAAGATAAAACCACCAACACGCCTCTTGCGGCAAAGATTATTTTTCGCGCAAAAAGCGGCAGCACAGAAGAAGAAGTGAGTAGTAATGCGTCTTCTGGCTACTTTTCTACGGTGCTGATGCCAGGGAAAAGTTACGAACAGCATATTGTGGCGCAAGGCTACAAAGACGTAAAGCGGACAATTGTTGCGCCCAGCCTACAACGCTCAAAAACACTGAGCTTCGACGTGGATATGCAAACGGCGGGGAAGTAAAAAAGATTGACGGGAAAGTAAAAATTGAGTCACTAGTAGTCCGTCAAACAAATGTTTAGCGTCTTGTGGCTTGAGACAAGAGTGTCTGCGCTACCGCACAATACTGGCTTCGGTAGCACAGACACTCTTGTCTCAAGCCTCTTCAAATACATTTGACAGACTACTAGTCAGGTACTATCTCGTCGGGCTGCTGTTATCACAAGCACAGTAGCCGTCCGGCGGGTCTTGCACAAGCGACGTACCCGCCGGACGGCAGTGTTTCTGCACTCCTCAGCCGCCCGACGGGATGACCTGACTAGTTACATTTTTCCTTTCCAACCCAATACGGCACTTGATTTCCAAGTGAAATCATTGAGCACCAAAGATATATTTCCAATGAACACCGTTACACAAAATATCACACAAAGAAATTTCCTTATCGGCATACTTTCGCTAGTAATGCTCCTCAGCCTTGCTCCCACGCGCCTTTGGGCGCAAGCTGGAACGCTCGACCCTACCTTTACCACAAGCATTGGTGCGGATAACGGCTCGGTGCGCTGGATGGTGAAACTTCCTGGCGGCGACTACTTGGTTGCGGGCGATTTCTCCAGCTACGGCGGTGCGGCGCGAGGCGGTATTGCCCGCATCAGTCCTACGGGTGCGCTTGTAGGCGGTTTCGCGCCAGTGGGTGTGCCGTCGGGTGAGCGCATTGCATGTATGGGGCGGCGCAGCGACGGGAATATCTACATTGGTGGCAATTTTACCAGCTACAACGGCACTGCCACGGGCGGTTTCGCGCTCATTGACCCCGCAAATGGTAATCTTGTTGCAGGATTTTTGGGAAATGCTGGCACGGGCTTAACCACGATTGCGCCAGGTCCGGCGGGCGTTGGCGAGGTGTTTACGATGGCGGTGCAAAGCGACGACAAGGTACTGATTGGCGGTACATTTGAATTGTACAACGGCATCCCTCGCGTGAGCATTGCCCGCGCAAATACGGATGGCACGCTCGACCTTGTGTTCTCGCCTGGCGACGGTCCTTTCGATGCCGCACCTGGCGACGGCGTATGCTGCGATGCTTCTGGCGTGTATCCGGGCGTGCGGAGCATTAAAATTGACGGCGGCACAGGCAAAATCTACGTTTCTGGCTTCTTTACTGGATTCCAACCAGGAGTTGCGCCCTTTTACTACGACCGACGCTATCTCACGCGCTTGAACGCTGATGGCAGCATGGATGCGGCTTTCGACCCCACGCCTGGCACCGCAAACGATGCATGTTTCTTTTCTGGTGGCGCGTCGGCGTGGCCCCTTGAGTTTGATGGAACAAAGCTGCTTGTCGGCGGGAATTTCACCACCTTCAACGCTGGAGCAAGTACCACCACACGCAATCAAATTGCTCGCCTGAATAACGACGGCACGCTGGATGCCGCATTTAATCCCGCAAATGGCGTGAATGGCACGGAAATACAGTCTATTTCGCTCATGGCAAATGGTACGTATTTGATTGGCGGAACTTTCACCAATTATTACGCCATTGGAAATAACCGCAACCGTATAGCCCGCGTCAATCCTGACGGTACGCTTGATGTAAACTTCAATCCTGGCACAGGTGCGAATCAAACTATTTTCTTTATCCTTCCCGACGGTGATTTCGCACTCATTGGCGGCTTATTTACGAACTACAACGGCACGACGGTTTCGCGCATCGCACGGGTGCGCAATGCTGCCATTCCGACAGCATTTACCGCGCCGCCAAGCACGGTCGCACCTGCGGGCATTTTGGGCGTGCCGTATTCCTTCACGTTTGTTGCCAATGGCTCGCCCGCACCGAGTTACGCGCTGGTGTCGGGGGTGTTACCGACGGGGTTATCGCTCGCGGCTTCTGGTGCGCTCACAGGAACACCGAGCGCAACGGGTGGATTCGCCTTCACGCTTCGTGCCTCAAACGCAGGTGGCGACTACGACCAAGCCTTTACGCTGACGGTCAATCAACGCAGTTTGAATTATGGTGCAACAGGCTTTACCGAAGCCTTGGCAAATAACGGCAGCATAAACAACGCCAGCCCGCTTACTATCACGCTTTCCAGCGATACCTTCACAGGAACAAATGGCGATGATTTTGTTGCAATGGGCAAGGTAACCGTCGGCAATCTCCCTGCAGGACTCACCGCACTTGCAACCCGTGTGAATCCTACGCAAATTGCCATCACCTTCACGGGAGCGGCAACTAATCACGCGAACGTAAATGACATTAGTAATTTCACACTCACCTTTCAAAACAGCGCATTCACGGGCGGTGCAGCCGCGTCGGTGCTGGATGTTGTGAAAAACAACCTTGTGATTGATTTCCTCGACCCCTACACCGCCACCTATTCTGGCACGAGCTTCAACGAGGCGGTTGCAAATGACGGCTCCATCACGCAAACCCGCACCATTACGCTGAATGGCGGCGAAAATTGGACAAGTTCGGTGACAAATGGTTCAGATTTTACCAGCCCCACGCACTTTACCGCGCTGAACGTTCCTGCTGGGCTGACGATGGTTCTGACGAAAAACTCTGCAACGCAAGTAACTGTCAGCTTCACGGGGAATGCAACTGTTCATGCAGCAGTGAATTCGGTAAACATTGTTGAAATAGCCTTCACCGCCACAGCCCTTGCCAATGCTGCTCCAGCAAGCGTTACGAATTTGAATATCAACAATCTGACCTTGAATTTTGGCGATGGAACCGCAACCTATTCTGCAACGGATTTTCCCGAAGCGGGCGCGAATAATGGTTCCATCACGCAAACCCGCACCGTTACTATCACGGGCGATACGTGGATTGCTGGCGTGGCAAATGGTTCGGATTTTACCTCTGGCGTGCATTTTACGCCCATCAACGTTCCGTCGGGACTGACGATGCGTGTTACGAAGAACAGCGCAACGCAAGTAACCGTCAGCTTTACAGGCAGTGCGAGCATGCACGGCGCGGCAAATTCCCTGAGTAATTGCCAAGTGCAGTTTCTCGCAAGCGCACTCACGGCGGGCATTCCCATGAATATTGCGGGTTTGAATGGGACAAATCTTGCCCTCAATTTCATTGACCCCGCGCCTGTTGCACCAAGTATCTTTACCCTGCAAAACCCGCCTAATACCATTGGTTTGGGGCAGAGTTATTCCTTTACCTTTCAAGCAAATGGCTCGCCCGCACCAGCATACGCGGTTGCGTCGGGAATGCTCCCGCCCGGACTGACCTTGAATGCCGCAACGGGCGTACTTTCAGGCACACCGAGCGCGAGCGGCACGTTTGGTCCAATCGTTGTGCAAGCCGCAAATGCAGGTGGTATGCTGAACACGGTTGCATTCAGTATTTCCGTTCTCCCGCCGTCCGTAACCTCGCTCACACCCTCGCCACCACTGCGTTTTACGCTCGGCGATAAAGCCCTGATTAGCGCGTCGGTGGGCATTCCATATTCGCTCACGCTGATTGCCGATGGCACGCCCGACCCGCGTTACAGCATCACATCGGGGAATTTACCACGCGGCTTGTTTATGAGTCCGGTGGGCGTAATCTCTGGTACACCGTCGGAACTTGGCACGACAAAGTTTATCGTGGAAGCAAGGAATATTGCGGGCGCAATAACGATTGAGATTACGCTCGTCGTCGGTCCGCCGCGTCCCTTCATTACACAAATTTCCCGTGAAGACGTAACGCTCGGCGACAGCGTTGTTATTCGCGGCTACAATTTGAGCGCGGTTTCGGGTGTATTTTTTGGTGGAATTTCCTCTATTTTTTTTCGCATTGATTCGGACAATCAAATTACCGCTGTCGTTGGCAATGGTGGAAGCGGCTTGCTGACAGTAACCGCGCCGCTTGGCAACAGCACCTCGCCTGGCGAATTGCGCTACACACCGCCGGACACGCCCGAAATAACGGGCTTTGAAACAAGAAGCATTCCCAGCGGCGACGACGATTACACGCTCGTTGTACGCGGGCGCAACCTCTCGCGCTTTGCTGCATACAGCGTCGCGCCGCTCACAAACACCAATGCGAGCTTTAGCGTACCATTGCCAGCAAACGTCCTTGATGTGCGCCCCACGCAAGCAACGTTGCGCCTTCCGCTTGCTTCGCGGACAATTGGTCTGAAAAGTCTTATTGTTGCGCTTGCTGGAACGCAGATACGTTCTACCTTTGCGGTGATAGCGGGTGCGCCACCACGTATTTTTTCGCAAACCATTTCCACAACGATTGCCAGCTCGCAAGCATTTACCGCATTTTTCACGGGCGAAAACTTCTTCCGACGCGGCTTTGGGCTGATTCTCGTGAATAACGAACTTGTAAACGCAGAAGTCCTTGATTCGGTGCGAATGCGCGTAGAAGTACCTGCGCGAATGAACGTGCTAGGGTCGAACATTCGAGTGCGATTAACCAACTACGATGGGCAATTTGTGGAAAGTACCATCAATATCGTTTCGCGTATTGCACCAACGATTTTGAGCGTACAAGGCGTGCTGCGAAGCGGTGTACTGCATTTTATCATCACAGGGCGTAATTTCTTCGGCATTCCAAAAGTATCGTTGCAAAACGCTGAAATGCGGCTTGTACGCAATAGTCCAGCAGAACTGGAAATTGAAATTCCGAACAGCTTTCCGCGCCCTCGTTTAACCGAAGAGCCATGGGTGCTGACGGTGGAAAATCCTGATACGCAACGATTTGGATTCCGCGTTTCGCCGAGTGTATTCTTTCCCGCACCAAATCTAGCATTTGGGGCAATGTCGCCACAAAAAACTGGTAACGCGGAAGCGTATGAATATTCAGAACAAACAGCAACCACTCAAAGCGCAGGTAATTCCTTGCAGGGCGCGTCATTACGTGTATTCCCAAATCCTGCGCAGGATAGAGTCCATATTCACCTTCCACCCGTAATAATCGGCTCAACTCCTGATACATACTTGCTCCGCGTTTTCGATATTCGCGGAAATCTTCTTCGCACAGAACACTTCTACATGAATGGCGAAGACTATGTGTTTGATACGGAGAGCCTTACTTCGGGCGTGTACGTGCTTGAACTCATGCGGGGTTCAGAGCGTTTGCGTGGGCGTTTTGTGAAAATGTGATAGGGGCTTGTTCGCTGCGCCGCGTTTGCGAACCCACTTTGAAAGAAATCTCTCCATTCCTTCGTGAACTCTGTGGTCGCACAATACAGCAACCGCCTCAAAAATGCTTTCGCTCCCTCACATTTTTTCATAGATTTGTAGCATTCTTTCCTTCGACCATTTTCCTTCGACCAGAAATAACGAAATACTGTGTGTTTGCCGTTTAATTCCTTCTTTCTTTTCACAATGTTGGTTTGTTCAAGGAGTCTGTGATGATATTCAAAAGTCCCTTTCCGGATATGGCGTTGCCCGAAGTTCCGTTGCACGATTTTGTTCTCCGCAAAGCCGCCACGCTTGGCGACAAGCCCGCGCTCATTGATGGTCCTTCGGGGCGCACCATTACGTACAAGCAGCTTGCGGGCGGTATTCACATGGTTGCATCCAATTTTGTGAAGCGCGGTTTGAAAAAAGGTGAAGTTGTCGCGATTTATTGCCCAAACATCCCTGAATACGCGATTGCGTTTCACGGTGTCGTCAAGGCGGGCGGCACGAATACCACTATCAATCCGCTCTACACTGCCGATGAACTCACGCACCAATTGAAAGATGCTGGCGCGAAGTATTTGATTACCATTCCGCTTTTTTTGCCCAACGCGCTTGAAGCAGCAAAATGGGCGAATATCCTTGAAGTCTTTGTGATGGGCGAAGGAGAAGGCGCAACGCCCTTTGCAGCACTCTTGCAGGGCGATGGCGCGTTGCCCCAAATTGACTACGATGTGAAAAATGATATTGTGGTTATGCCCTATTCAAGCGGTACAACGGGCTTGCCCAAAGGCGTGATGCTGACGCATTACAATCTCACCACAAACGTTACACAATACTCGGATTTGGAGCAATTAAACGAAACCAGCATTATGCTTGCCGTGCTGCCTTTTTACCACATCTACGCCATGACGGGGTTGCTCAATGGCGCACTCGCTGTTGGCGGAACAGTAGTATCGGTGCCGCGTTTCGACCTTGAGCAGGTCTTGGGAATTATTCAACAATACAAAATCACGAACTTCTTTGTCGCGCCGCCGCTTATGCTCGCATTGGCGAAACATCCGATTGTTGATAATTACGATTTGTCGAGTTTGAAAGTCGTTACTTCTGGCGCGGCGGCAATGTCCGTGCCGATTGCCGAACTCTGCGCCCAGCGTTTGAAATGCGTGGTCAAACAAGGTTACGGCATGACGGAGGCTTCGCCCGTCACGAATATGAATTCAGTGTCGTACCCGATTAAAGTTGCGTCGGTCGGACCGCTTGTGCCGAATATGGAAGCAAAAGTGGTGGATTTGACAAACGGAAAAGAACTTGGTCCCAACGAAAACGGCGAACTCTGCTATCGCGGTCCAAACGTGATGCAAGGCTATTTGAACAATCCCGAAGCAAACGAGAAAACACTGGTCAATGGCTGGCTCCACACCGGCGATGTTGGCTATGTGGACGACGACGGCTATTTCTACGTTGTGGACAGATTCAAAGAATTTATCAAGCACAAAGGCTACCAAGTAGCTCCTGCCGAGCTTGAAGGCTTGCTCATCGGACATCCAGCTATTGCTGACGCAGCCGTTATTCCCGTACCAGACGAGGAAGCGGGCGAAAATCCGAAAGCATTTATCGTGAAAAAGGGAGAAATCACGGCGGAAGAAGTGATGGAATACGTTGCGAGCAAGGTTGCGCCATACAAAAAAGTCCGCGTAGTGGAATTTGTACAGGAAATTCCAAAATCGCCTTCTGGCAAGATTTTACGCCGTGTGCTGATTGAACGTGAACGCGAGAAAATGCGCCAGAATTGATTGTTAGTCCCTTTCGGGCGAAAGATTGTACTGCCTCGTCGGGTGGTCTTTTGACCATCCGGCGAGTGATGAATGCAAGAAACCGCTTGGGCGGTGAAGAAACCGCTTGGGTGGAAACGACGGTTCTCTCGTCCGACAGGGAATCAGTGGATATTTTTTTTGACTTTAGTGGCACAGACATTCTTGTCTGTGAGTTTTGAAGAGAGGTTCAGGCGATAAACACAGACAAGAATGTCTGTGCCACTAGTGCTTTGTTTGTTTAATTTTTATTGTTAAACTGTCTTTTTATCAAACCATCAAAAAAGGCAGTTATGAACCGAAAATATGAGCCGTTAGAGCTGTCAGAACAAGACTACGAAGAAATCTAT
>JAAFIV010000007.1 GCA_013298775.1 Ignavibacteria bacterium
GAATTTTACGAAAACAGACCACCGAAAGACAGGCGGTCAAGGCGAAGATCCGGAGTTGTTTTGATAGCATAACTCCCTTCAACGTCCCACACCGCCTTTTATTGCAGACTTCTGCGTAACTTCAGTCTATTATACAGATTAGCTGTTTTTGCTCTTCAAATAGTGGCTTGAGACTTCTTGTCTGTGAGCATTGGTGCGGGGTTCAGGCGACAAACACAGACAAGAAGTCTCAAGCCACTGAAGCCAGTATTTACGCCATTCCCAGCCCTTCAGAGCTTAATCTGTCTAATGTCTATTTGTCCACCATTTCTCACGACCCCGACCAACGATAAAAATTACGCGGCTCGTGCTAATGTTACTACTGGCTTTTTCTGAACAAGCCCAAACAACGGCACATATCCATCAGCAAAGTTTTCGATATGAATGTTTGATTTTGGAATGTTCAAATCCTACGGCATGCAATTTTTACCCCTAATCAGTATATCCTGTATGGTATATCCTGTATGGTGACTTACCGTTGAGGCAGCCTCTGAAATGTAAATTCCTTGGTAAAAATGAATTTTTTGACGCTAAAGGTGAACTCATCGCTACTGACCATCGAAATCGTAATATCGAATGTCTCATTATCATCTGGATTTATCAACGTGCCTGTATATTGATTTTTCCCAATACTTTTCAGGTCTCTAAACACTATCTTTTCTGTTTTATCCTTTCCTATAAAAACATGAGCCGAAGAAGTAATTGCGACAATTTTTTCAGGGTGATTTTTATCATGCCAATTTCCCGCTAACGTAGATTGAGACTTGATCATTTGAGCGTGAGTAGTCTGTCCGAGAGAAAAAAGGGAAAAAAGTATAAGAAACGTTGCTGCCATCTTGCTTCCGACTTTTTTCTGAAAAAGCCCAAACAGAGGCACATATCCATCAGCAAAATTTTCGATATGAATGTTTGATTTTGGAATGTTCAAATCCTTCAAATGCTTTGCCACTCCTTCTTTCAGCGCATCTGGTCCGCAAATGTAGTACGTGGCGTTTGGGGCAATCGTCGCACTCAACTCTTCTTTGCTGATGCGCTTTTTGCCAGAAATGTATTCCACATAGGTGAATTGAGGATACTGCTCTGCGAGGCGTTGAAGTTCTTCTTTGAAAATGGTAGTTGTTTCGGTTTTATTTGCGTACAGCAGCGTTACGCGGCTTTGTTCCTCACGTCGGAGTATTTGCTGAATCATGCTGAAGAGCGGCGTGATGCCACTTCCACCTGCCACCATAACATAATTTTTCGCTGAATGTGCATGAGGACGAAATGTAAAATCTCCAACCGGAAGCAGTGATTCTATGCTGTCTCCAGGCTTTGCATCATTGAAAAAATAATGCGAAACGTCGCCTTTCAATTTGACCGTTATTCGCAAAAAGTCATCAATGTTTGGAGAGGAACTGAGTGAGAAACAGCGATTATAGGTTTTACCACCAATTTTGACCTTCAACGTGAGATACTGTCCCGCTTGGTAGTTGTAGAACGCCTTATCTGTTGGTCGAAAATACACCGAAACCGTGTTATTGTTTTCCTTCACGAGTTTATCAATGGTAAGTGTTCTGTATTTGGTGTTGTCAATAATGGTTTCGTCCGCTCGCCCATGAATTTCCGTAAAGGTGCTATTGGTGGAATTCAGCTCCGTGTCGCAGATAATATCCCAAAAGCGGAAAAACAGCCCATAGTTGCCGTTGTACTGCGTGTGATGCAAGCTGTGATTGGTAGCAGTTACCAGCATATTGAACGGAAAAAATTTGAAAAAGCCTGGAAACAACTCATAGCCAAGATGCGATTTCAAATTATTCAACGTGCCGATAACCTGCATCACGCCAAGCGCAGTCATTGATATAGGCATGAGAAGTCCGAGTGGCAATACCCACACTGTCAGCATAACGGACTCAATCACGTGGAACGACGTAGAAGTGTAGGGATTGACGTCGAGGCTTTTGTGGTGCAAGGCGTGAACGTACTTATACACCTTCGGATGGTGCATTGCACGGTGGCTCCAGTAAAACCACGTGTCGGAAATAAGCAACATGACGATGACCGTCATTACTTCGTAAAGCAAGCCGTATTTTCCAGCCTCAGCATGAAACTTGGTCAATCCATTATCTTTCAGGGTTAAAATACAAAACATGAACACCGTGCTACCGATGAACGAAAGCAGCGTTGTAACGATTTCTTCCCTGATTTGATGCGCCCCTGCACGCTTCGAGAGCTGAATTTTGCGGTTGCGTAAAGAAGTACCAAAAACAATCCAAAAAATGAGATATGCGGTACTCATGATTGCGAGAGCCGCCACGACGCTTGTGAAATACTGCTGAATAAATGCAAGCATAATTTTGAAAGAAAATGAAGAAAGAAAATGAAGAAAGAATATTATGAATTGACTTACTCTGCGCTGATTCCGCGTTTTACCAAGAGCGCAAGCTCCTGTGCGACCTTCAGCACTTTTTTCTCGCTCAGTTCCACTATCGGTTTTCGCTCACGGATATTGGCGCGAATATCAATATCGAAGCGGTCTGCAAGGTAATCGTACATTCCCGATTGCAGTTGAAAAATGCTGTATGCCATAAGGCGCACGTCCACATCTTTGCGCACAATGCCGCGCCGTTGCTGCTCTTTGAGCATTCCCACCAAGACTGTGGTAATATGCCCTTTCAGTTCTTTTTGCGTTTCGCGCACGTCTTCGTGCTGCTCTTGCAATACCTTATACGCAAGTGCCGCAAACACGGGATGCTGCACATCGTAGCGCAATTTTTCCTGAAAGTTACGGACGAGCAATTCAAAAAAATCCTGCACAGGTTCGTGCAAAATTTTCCCTTCATGCT
The DNA here is from genome assembly GCA_013298775.1 of Ignavibacteria bacterium. Taxonomy (GTDB): domain Bacteria; phylum Bacteroidota; class Ignavibacteria; order Kapaibacteriales; family UBA4661; genus PH2015. Next base: position 2,862 of record JAAFIV010000007.1, read on the forward strand.
GTAAGCGTAGCTGCAATCCATGATTCAACACATACCGATACAAGGAAAGTTTGCTGTCGAAATACCGATAAAAGCTGCCCTTCGCGATACCAATGTTTTTGATGATTTCGGAGAGCGACGCGCTTTCGTAATCTTTCAAAGCAAATTCTTCCGCAGCAGCCACAAGCACAGCTTCTTTGCGGTCGTCGGGCAAGTTGGAGAAGGTTGAGAGAGCAATCATAGTAGTAAAATTTAAGGGCGACTGATTGGTAGCGACTATATGTACGCGACTGGTCGGTCGCAATTTTCAAAAAAAAATTCAAACTGCCAAAATATTTTGTAAAAAAGCTATAAAAAAGGCTCTCCATCTCGCAATGAAGAGCCTTTTTGCTGATTGCTTGATAATTACGAGCTTACGCAATCGTAACTTCTTTGCACAAATACACATCTTGGATGGATTGCAAGAGCTTCGCGCCTTCTGCCATCGGGCGTTGGAAGGCTTTGCGTCCTGAAATCAAGCCCATACCGCCAGCGCGTTTGTTCACAACGGCGGTAGTTGCTGCTTCGGCGAAATCATTCGAGCCAGACGCGCCGCCGCTATTGATAAGACCAATACGTCCCATGTAGCAATTTGCCACTTGATAACGGCAAAGGTCAATCGGGTGGTCGCTGGAAAGCTCGGTGTACATGCGCTCGTCGAGCTTGCCATAGCTGGAACTGCCCATATTGAGAGCCTTGTAGCCACCGTTGTTTTCGGGCAATTTTTGTTTGATGATGTCCGCTTGAATAGTCACGCCCAAGTGGTTTGCTTGACCCGTCAAGTCCGCAGAAACATGGTAATCTTTGTCGGATTTGAACGCATTGTTGCGCACATAGCACCACAGAATCGTTGCCATGCCGAATTCATGCGCGTAGGCAAATGCTTCTGCAATTTCCGTGATTTGACGTGCGCTATTGTCCGAGCCAAAGTAAATCGTCGCGCCAATAGCGGACGCGCCCATGTCGTAGCATTGCTGAATCGTGCCGTACAAGATTTGGTCAGCTTTGTTGGGATACGTCAAAAGCTCATTGTGATTGACTTTCACAATAAAGGGGATTTTGTGCGCATACTTCCGCGCCGTCATGCCAAGTACGCCGTAGGTAGAAGCCACGCCGTTGCAACCGCCTTCAATCGCCAGTTTGACGATGTTTTCTGGGTCGAAATACGCTGGATTTTTTGCAAAGCTCGCGCCCGCCGAATGCTCAATACCTTGGTCCACAGGCAAAATCGAAGTGTAACCTGTTCCCGCCAAACGCCCTGTATTCAAGAGGCGATGAAGGTTTTGCAACACGCGGTTGTTACGGTCGGAATGCGAATACACCGTGCTAACGACATCGTCGCTCGGCAAATGCAGTTGCTCTTTCGGAATGGTCTTGGAAACGTGGTTCAGATAAAAATCTGCTTTGTCGCCGAGAGCTTGTTGGATGCTATCAATTAACGCCATTGCGAATACTCCTTGAACATGTTGATTGAAAAAATAAACTGTTGAAGTTCATGTGTTGGTGTTTAAGTGATTTTAGCTGGAAAGAATCCTTAGCACATTTCGTGGCGCAGACATTCTTGTCTGTGTTTGTCGCCTGAAACCCGCGCCAGAACTCACAGACAAGAATGTCTGTGCCACTACTGAAGAACAAAAATCACTTAATCCGTGTAATAGACTTTATTCCGAATAGACTTTTTTACTAAACAAGGCAGCATGCTGCCTTGCTCCAAAACTCTAAAAACCTTATTCGAGATAAACTCTAATGATTACTGCGTTATACCCAAAACCTTCAGCACAAACGCATACTCGAAGGCAATTTCTTTCAAGCGGTCAAAACGCCCTGAAGAGCCGCCGTGTCCTACGCCCATATCAATTTTCATGACGAGCAAATTGGTGTCTGTTTTCATTGTGCGGAGCTTTGCGGCAAACTTTGCTGGCTCCCAATACGGTACTTGCGAATCGTTCAAGCCCGTTGTCATCAGAAGATGCGGATATGCTTTCTTTTCGATGTTGTCGTAGGGCGAATACGATTTCATGTAGTCGTAGTATTTTTTGTCGTTGGGATTGCCCCATTCCTCGTATTCGCCCGTTGTGAGCGGCAAGGAAGCGTCGAGCATGGTATTTATCACATCCACAAACGGCACATTTGCTACCACGCCTTTCCACAAATCTGGACGCATATTCATCACCGCGCCCATGAGCAAACCACCCGCCGAGCCGCCTTGAATCACGAGTTTGTCCTTACTCGTGTATTTTTGAGCAATTAAATGTTCTGCGCACGCGATGAAATCTGTAAAGGTATTCTTTTTCTTCAAAAACTTTCCATTTTCATACCATTCTTTGCCCATTTCGCCGCCGCCGCGAATATGCCCAATCGCATACACAAAGCCCCTATCCAAGAGGCTTACGCGGGTTTGGCTAAAGGTCGGGTCCATGGAAATTCCATACGAACCGTATCCGTAAAGCAGTGTCGGATTCGTTCCATTTTTCTCCGTGCCTTTTTTGTACATGAGCGTAAGAGGCACTTGCGCACCATCTTTTGTTTTGACGAATACACGCTCCACCGAGTAATTATCAGGGTTGTAGCCGCCTGGCACTTCCTGACGCTTCAAGAGCGTGGCTTCGCGCTTTGCCATGTCGTAGTCATACACCGAAGCAGGTGTAATGGGCGATTGATAGCCGTAGCGCAGCGTTGTGGTTGTGAAGTCGGGATTGGTAGCCGTGTACGAGGCGTATGCTTGCTCGGGAAATTTGATATTGTGCGATTGTTTTTTCGCAATATCGTACACTTGCAAGGTCGTCAAACCGGCTTCACGGCAGGAAAGAACATAGTATTTTTCAAAAACATCAATGTCATCAATTTTCACTTTCGGACGATGCGCAATCACTTCTTTCCAATTCTTCATACCGTAGGCATCAAGCGGGGTTTGCATGATGCGAAAGTTTTTTGCTTTGTCGTTGGTGAGAATGATAAACTTGTCGCTGTGGTGGTCCACCGAGTATTCATGCCCTTCTTTGCGTGGTTCGATGCAGCGCGGCGTTTCATTTGGCTTGTCGGCATTGATAAACCAGCACTCGCGAGTGAGCTTGCTTGCCGTAACAATGATTAAATACTGTTCGCTGCGGGTTTTGCCAACGTAGCAATCAAATTTCTCATCTTTTTCATGGAAAACTTCAATGTCGGATTTCGGGTCGAATCCGAGCGTGTGGCGCATGATTTTGTATGAACGGAGTGCGGTATCGAAGATGTTGTAAAAGAGCGTTTTATTGTCATTGCCCCACACCAAGCCGCCACCAACTTCCGCAACTTGGTCTTTCAGCAATTCTCCTGTTTCCAAGTTTTTGACGAACATCGTGTAGCGACGCGAACCGTCGAAATCCAGACCGTAGGCGAGAAGTTTGTTGTTTTTGCTCACATTCCACGCGCCTAAGCGGAGGAATTTTTTTCCTTCAGCAAGTGCATTCATGTCAATCAGCACTTCTTCTTTACCGTCCATGCTGCCTTGTTTGCGGCAATACACGGGATATTGCTTGCCTTCCAGGGTTTTGGTATAGTAAAAATAATCATTGTCTTTGTAGGGAACCGAAACATCGCTTTCCTTCACACGCCCTTTCATCTCGGTAAAAAGTTTTTCCTGCAATGGCTTTGTATCCTGCATGATTACTTCGGTGTGGAGATTTTCTGCTTCCAAATGTTTTATCACATCGGGATTTTTTTTATCGCGCAACCAGAAGTAATTATCCACGCGAATATCCTTATGCGTGGTATCGGTTTTGGGAATAATTTTCGCAACAGGCGGTTTGGGCGTATCGCCGAGAGGCGGGTTTGTATGCGGTTTGTGGCTCATGGAAAGAAGAAACGGTGTGCTGATGGAAAAGGACATGATGCAAATAATCGTTGCACCAATATACCAAGAAAATGTGCGCTGTGGTGTGTGTGATTTCATAGCGGCATTACAGCATGGGGAATGAAAAAAGAGTAGTTAGAATCAAGATTTTATGCGGTTTGTGATGAGTTCAACAAACCATATCCGTTGCGCTTTTATTGGCTCAATATTGGTTCAATTTGGCAAACAGCATACGCCTCAATGCCTTCGCCCTGCCCGACAAAACCGAGCTTTTCACTCGTGGTCGCCTTCAAAGACACGCGCTGAAGCGGCAGCGAACAGGCTTCTGCAATACGCTCGCGCATTTGTGGCTTGTAGGGAAGAATTTTTGGTTTCTCCAGAACCAGCGTACAATCTATGTTGATAAGCTGATAGCCCTCTTTTTTCACAAGGGCAATAACGCGCCGAAGCAGTTCAATACTGGAAATCCCCTTGTACGCAGCATCAGTATCGGGAAAATGCTCGCCGATGTCGCCCAGTCCGGCTGCGCCCAAGAGCGCGTCGCACAAGGCGTGCAGGAGAACGTCGCCGTCGCTGTGGGCAACAGTACCAAATGATGAAACTATCTCAACACCGCCTAAAATCAGGCTTTCTCCCTCTGCCAACCGATGAATATCGTATCCAAAACCAACCATGTGCAACAGATAAAAACGTGTAAAAAAGAGCAAATATGCCTGTACTCAAGCACATTTCGCGTCCAGCAAAAACGTGCATTTACAGAGTAGCAGTTTAAGAATATTTCGGCATTCCTGCAAATACTTCTCTTTGCTTTCCACGCTCCTCTGCTTCTGTTGCAAAAAACCTTCTTCATCTCAAAAAATTCTTGCAAATTAGGAGTTTGTCAAAAAAAATCTACTCACCAAATCATACTTCGACGAGTATTCTCATAATGGCTTTCGCTCCATGCTTATTGCAGAGAACAAACAGAAGTGTTTGTTCTAATGTCATCAACGTAAGCCCTCACCTCGCTCTGTGAGCGACCCTCTCCCAGAGGTAGAGGGTTTTGAGATGGCTCTATGTCTTGCCCTTCTCCTTCTGGGAGAAGGGTTGGGATGAGGGAAAAATCCTTACGTTGATGACATTGGTACATATTCTGCCAAAGGCGCATGAAATCTACTTCTCATGGTAGCGCAGACACTCCTGTCTGCGCCGCTTGCGAAAGTCCTATCTCACTCAAGTATCATACTCAATTCTTTCACCAACCTGTATGCTTGTACATTTCCTCACAACGCTATTGATTTCAAAGCCGCATCAAATCTCATTTCTCCGTATGAAATGTTTACAACCTTTTCGTATTTCAAGAATGCTATTGTGCCTAATCTGTGCAATACTATTGCTCGCAGAAGCTCATGTTTCCTTGCTTCTGGCGCAACCGAAGAAAAAACTTACTCCGAAAATGATTTCCATTCAAGGAATTTCCATTACAAAAATGGACGTGTTGAATTCGCCCCAGAAAGAAGCAAATATCAGCCTTACACCGAATGGACGCTTTCTGTATTTCATGTCCGAGCGTGGTGGGCAAGCGTGGTCGCAGTTCGATGATGCTGCAAACCGCGCCGATGGCGATATTTACGTTTCGGAACGCATTCAAGGCGAATGGACAAAGCCGCAAGCACTGGATGAAAGCATCAACACTGGTAGCGGTGAGGACGAGCCAAACATCACTTCCGACGGGCAAAATGTCTATTACCAAAGTTTTCGCACAGGTTGGGAATCGCTTGCTGGTCCGTATTTTATGGCGGAATTGCATGGTAAAAAATGGGAATCACCCGTTGGTGTTGGCGGCACGGTTACGAGCTTTATCCGCGAGCAGTACAATGAATTTGGTGGCATGATTGCAACCGACGGCTCGTCGTGGTCACCGGCGGGGAATCTGTTCATGTTTACGCTTGGCAAAGACCGCAAGCAGCCAATGGATATTTATTACGCAAAACGTGCGATTGACGGCTCCTTTTCTGCCGTTGAGAAGCTCGATGTAAGTACACCGAAAAATGAGCGTTCTATTTTTATCGCTGCCGATGGAAAGACCATCTACTTTTCCTCCAATGGCTACGGCGGGCTTGGTGGCTTGGATATTTTCAAAGCAACGCTGAACGAGGATGGCACGGTCGGCGCACTCTACAATTTGGGTGATGCGTTCAATACCAAAGGTGATGAATATGGCTTCGTTATTAGCTCCGACGGCAAAGAAGCGTATTTTGTGCGTGATGGCGATATGTACAAAGCAGACCTTTCCGCAATAGAATCGCGTGAATTAAAGCCCTTGCCAATGATTGTTTTTTCTGGCAAAGTGCTGAGTAAAATCACCCAAACACCGCTTGAATCCTCGATTGACGTGAGCGAAGTTCCCGCCACTGGCAGCGACGACCCAAATGCAGCCCCAAACCCAGGCGCGTACTCACTTTCGGTGCGTAGCAACAGTGTTACGGGCGAATTTACGGCACTGTTGAAACCAAATAAAAAATACGTTCTTTCCGCATCCGCAAGCAAGCACAAGGGCGCGAACCGCGAATTTGCGCTCAATGCAAGCAATACTCCCGAAGGCGCGTATATTCTCAATGTTGAACTCGACCCCGTACCGCCACGTCCACCGAAAGTAAAAACGGCAACAAATGCGACAATTGCAGGAAATATCGCAAAGCCCGTCATTCCTACGATTCAGCCCATTCTTTTTGATACCGACGACTTTACCATTGAAGAAAAATATTTGGATGAATTGGATAAAGTCTGGGATTTCCTGAAAGCAAACCCAAGCTACCAAGCAGAAATATCGGGCTTCGCCGACGATAGAGGTTCGTATGAATACAACTTACGCCTCTCGCAACGCCGCGTCAATGCTGTGCTGGATTACTTATGGTCGGTGGGGTGCGAGCGCAAACGCCTCGCGCTGAAATTCTTTGGAGAAGAAGAACCAATTGCGCTGAATGCGTCGGAAAAAGGTCGCTCAAAAAATCGCCGTGTTGAAATTACGTTCTTCCGCAAACTCGAAGATGCGCCCGTCGCACCAGCAACGAAGGCACTTCCGCCGAAAACCAGCTCCAATACTGGCACGCCACCGATGCCTACAAAGCAAGGAAACACGCCATCTTCAGCAATAACTCCTACGCCGGTAATGACAAAAACGACAAGCGCGACGGTCATTCAAAAAAACGCTTCACCACAAAACGCTTCATCTCAAAACGTTTTACCTCTCAACGCAAGTAATAAAGCCGCTTCGACGACTGCAACGCTTGTTCCTGCCACAAAGAGTACCCTGCCGAAAAGCAATGGTGCTGCATCTCCGAAACCGCCTCAGAACTAACTGCCACAGAACTAACTGCCTCAGAACGAAGTTTATATCGTCTTTTGCCATGAATATTGAGCATCGCACTATTCTTTTCCCACCAGAAAGCCCGCCATTTCAAGGCTTTGAGCTACGCGCTACAAAAATCACACAAAAATTTAACAATCGCCTCGTTTGGCGAGACCTTTCGTTGTCAGTGAAAAATGGCGAGATTTTGGGAATTACAGGACAGAATGGTTCGGGGAAAACGACGCTTCTACGCGCTCTTGCGGGGCTTTTGCAGTGCGCAAGTGGCTCGGTGGAATGTTTTATGCAAGGCGAAAACACTACCATCCCAACGGTCATTCCACAGGAGGAAATTGTGCATCACATCGGCTTTGTTGCACCGTACCTAACGTTATATGAAGAGTTTACTCCGCTGGAATTATTGAAACTTCTGACCGAAATGCGGGGCGAGATATTCTCTGCAAGCCCGATGATTGCTCGCTCAGAGGCACTCTTGCAACATTTTCAATTGTGGGAACGCAGGAATGATGAAATTCGCACGTTTTCTTCTGGCATGAAGCAACGGTGCAAGGTTGTATGCGCTTTGCAGCACGCACCGCCATTGCTTGTGTTCGACGAACCGATGACCAATCTTGATGAAAAAGGTATTACCGCGATTGAAGAATATATTCATTTGCACAAAAGCAGGAACGGCGCGGCACTCATCGCAACAAACGATGCGCGAGATTTAGCACTTTGTTCGGCACACGTGAATGTTATGGATTTTGCGTAAGCATTCAGTTCGCGCGGCAATCATCATTTCCCAATCATCATTTCCCAATCATTTCCATTCCCTGTATCAAAAACTCCTGCACATTCTCCGACTTCATCACCAGAAACATGAGATAACACGCCACTTCTGCGACTTGCTGCGTCGCGCCTAAGCAGTCTCCTGTGTAGCCCTGAATCCAACGATGAAAGAAGCGTCCCAAGTACCATTTCACCACAAAAAGCGGTACAAGAAAAAGCAGTGTCGCTGCGCCAAAGCTCGGAAAAAGAAGCGCGAAAGGCAGCAAACCCGTTACGAGCGCGGTGGTAAATTCACCAGTTGTCATGCGGGTTGCGAGCGGTTTTGCTTTGCTTTCTCCTTCGAGGCGAGCGTATTCATGCGTCATCAGAAATGATACCGCCGTGAAGCGGCTCGCGGCGTGCGCTGCCACAAGGAGAAAACACGCGCTCAGTATGGAATACGACTCCGCAATCACAAGCAAACACGCCACTTTTAGCGCGAGAATACCTATCAGCCCAATCGTACCAAATGTTCCCAAACGCGAATCCTGCATGATAGCGAGAATGCGCTCTTTCGTCCACCCGCCGCCAAAACCATCGCACGCATCAGCAAAGCCATCTTCGTGGAATGCGCCCGTAAGTAGCACTGTTGCTATCACCGAAAGAATAACAGCGATAATTTTTGGAACAATAAATGTGCTAGAGAGAAGCATTGCTGCGCCCGCGCCGCCAACAATCCAGCCCATAAGTGGGAAATATCGCGACGAATGATGCAAGTATTCTTCCGAATGATCCACCCACGAAGGACAGGGAATGCGCGTAAAGAACATGAGTGCTGTAAAAAAAAGCCGAACTTCGCGGCGGAGAGCGTGCATCATACGTGGTGAGAAAGATGTGATGAATACTGAAGAATATGGCGATAATTTACAAAAAATTTGTATCTTGAGACTTGACCAAATCGCTTTTCTTCGGGAAAATCTCGCTTATTGTCGCTTTGAACGACCGTCATTGTACACCGTCTCTTTTATCGCACCTCTTATGCACCAATAGCGTGCGCCCTCTTTCTATCATGACGTATTCGGAAGAACATCTTCAGTTAGCAAAAAAACTCCGTTTCCCACCCGCTGTGGAATCAGAGTTTATTGCGACGCAAAATATTGGTACAATCAAGTCGTTGCGCCGTTTTGCATGGGCAACATCTGCAATGGTGATGAGTACAGGGCTTCTGGACGTTATCTTCTTTGCTCACTACCGTTGGGAATTTGCGGCAATTCGCTTTTCAATGGCGTTGGTTGCCTTTGTCGCGATGCGCTTTGTCTTGGTACGGAATATTTCCCCCCAGACGATGAGCGAGCGACGTGTGCATCTTGTGTGGGGATTTGTGCTTGTTGCGGCGGTGTTTAACGTGTTTCAATGCTTTATTCACCCAGAAGATGCGGCATACAGCAGCTACGGTCTCACCAATGCGGTGTTTATCACGCTGTGCTTTACCCTGTCGCGGGCATCGTTCCTACAAGCAAGTATTGGTGCGGTTCTCATTATTTGTTCCTATAATTCCTTTGCGATTCCGAACCAGCTTTTACCGCATCCTGAGGAGTATCGTTTAATTTTTGGCGGTACGAATGTGCGTTTGCTGTTTGTTTCTGCTATCATGGCGGTTGTTGGATTTCTGCTCGAAAGCGCACGGCGACAGGATTTTATTAAAACGGCACTGCTCGAACAGGAGCGGCGACGCGTGCAGCAGCAAAACAACGAGATTCTACACCAACAAGAAGTGCTGGAATCCAGCGCACGGGATGTGGAATTAGCAAATGCAAGTCTTCAAAATGTGAACGATGAATTGCAACGCCTGAACATGGATTTGCGTCAAGCAAACGCTTTCAAAGTGCAGATGCTTTCTGTGGTTTCGCATGATTTGAAAAATCCGCTTGTGGGAATTCTTGGCATTGCCGAAGCCTTGCAGCACGATATTTCTCTTTCCTCAATGAGCGATGAACAGCGCGAGCAATTTCTGGCGCAAATTCAATCGTCCTCAACCCGAATGCTGAATTTTATCCAAGAATTGCTTGACTCCGCCTCGCTTGAATTAGGCGCAGTGCAACTCCGCAAAATCCCTTTCCAAGCGGATTCGTTGTGGAATGCTGTTCATCAAGAACTCATGCCGATTTTGAGCGAAAAAAATCAAGTCGTTTTGCCCAGCATTGAACACAACATCATCGTTATTGCGGATGCCGACCGCATTTATCAGGTGTTTCACAATCTTCTTTCCAATGCGAGCAAATATTCCCCAGAAGGCGCACAAATACTTGTTTCGCTGTCACGCTTTGGTGCAAATCTCCGTTTTGCTATTCAAGACGAAGGTCCAGGGTTTACTGAAGACGATAAAACTAAACTTTTTGGAATGTTCCAACGGCTTTCGGCGCAGCCCACAGGGAGCGAAAGCTCGCATGGTGTGGGTTTGGCAGTTGTACGGCTTATTGTAGAGGCGCACGGTGGCACGATTCGCTTAGAGGATGTCTCTGCTTCGCCGTCTGCTTCACCGTCTGCTTCACAGCAAATAGCACCAAAGCGCGGTGCAACGTTTATCGTCGAACTGCCTATTCACGGCGTAGATATTGAATCCACTGAAGCCTGATTTTACGGGCTTTTTAAAGGTTTTATTGTGTAAAATTGAAGTTTAGATAAAATTCTGAAAGCCGCATAAAACTATGACCTGCACGAAGCCCTCACCCAACCCTCTCCCAGGGGGAGAGGGCTTCAGAACCCTCATAGAATCTTGCCCTTCTCCCTCTGGGAGAAGGGTTGGGATGAGGGCGGCGCAAGAGTTTATCTAAACTTCAAGTAAAAGTTCAGGGGTACTACATGATTTCAGTTGGAAAGAATCCCTAACTCATGAGTGGCACAGACATTCTTGTCTGTGAGTGTTAGTGAGGGGTTCAGGCGGAAAACACAGACAAAAATGTCTGTGCCATTATCTGTCTTTTTACCTTTTCAACTCAATGCTGTGCCTAATTTTTAACTGAAATCATTTAGCACCAGTTCAGGATAGAAAAAGTCCTCACAATCCTGATGTTCTCAGTTTTACCCGTATTTTAATCAGCCTTATCTCAAGTACGTTTGCTTTTTGCATATTCCTAATGCTTCATTACCATTCATATTTTCACTACGATTCTCGGCGCGAAAGAACTGCTCTTTCTTGCTGCAAGGATATTGTGCTGAAAAGCTCACTGAGACTGGCACTGGCATTGTGGGGCATCGTTTCCTTCATTCTGCAATGCGCCACGCCTGTGTCTTTGCCGGCTCAAATGACTGCCGCTACAACACTGCATTTGGATAGTGCGTATGCACAGCAACACGATTTTGCGCCCTTGCAAAAGTATCTCCGCGTTTTGGAAGAACAGCAAGGAATAATGAGCATTGAAGAGGTGATGGAAGCTGAACAGCAAGGAAAGTTTACTCCGCTCAGTCAGTACCCTTTACCCTTGAAAAGGAATGTTGCGTATTGGCTTGTTCTTCATCTCGAAAACCATTGTGCCACACAACCCAGATGGTTGCTGCACTTCGGAGAAAATGATATTCGTGCAACAGGTCGAAACAGCTTTATTGATGCGATTGTCGTGGAGAATGGTAGCGTACAACAGCGTAAATATGCGGGCTACCACCGTCCGGCACGCGAGCGGGATATTGCCACCTTGCACAATGCTGTTGAAGTAGATATTCCATTACAACGTCCTCTGCACGTATTTGTGCGGCTTCAGAGGATGTATGATTTTCCCGCTAATCCAACAATGCGTATTCTTCCGCCACAGGAGTTTGAGCGTCCGTATTTTCGCGCTCGCATGCAGCACTTCAACATAGCGTTTCTCATGCTGGGCGGGTTTGCAATTATCACCGTTTTTTATTCTATCTATGGCTTTATCGTGCGGGACAGAGCATTTATTTTCTTTGTTGCCTACACGTTTGCTTCCTTGCTGATTTTCGGATATTTGTTCGGCGTTTTTCATCAGTTTTTGTTTGCGAATCTACCAACATTTGAAAACTATATCTTCTTTTTTTGTATCATTCTAGGAGCGGCAGAATCACTCTTTGTGCGGTCATTCCTGAATCTTCAACGGTTTTCGCCATTTTGGTCGAAGTTTCTTCTCTTTGTTGCTGTCTTTCATGCCATCGTGAGTAGTGCTATCTTTGCTCACTGGCTTGTATGGCAGAGTTTTCCTATTGCGAATGGTATTTTGCTAGTGATGTTGCTATTGATTATCATTGGGCAACTTATCTTTTCTGCACGGTTGTTGTATATCGGAACACCGCTTGTACGCTATGTTCTTGCGGGAAATGTGGTGCTATACGGCGCGAATTTGCTCTTCGTTTTGGTAACGCTCTTGCCACGCTATCTTGGCATTCCGTTTCCTGTGGATTTTAGCACGGGTTTGTATGTTGCTTGTTTCGGCTCGCTGGCGCGTATTTGCTTGTTCGCGCTTGGTTTTGGCTATCGAACAAAAGTTATGGAGCAAGAACGAGCCTCGGCGCGAGAAGACCTGATTCGGCAATTGCAGCGCAACGAAGAATTGCAACAGAGTACCAATCAAATGCTTGAAGCAAAAGTATTGGAGCGCACACTGGAGCTTGAGCAGGCAAATGAAAATCTTGTGGGGGCAAATCAAGAAATTGAGCGGCAATTGTTTATTCTCGAAGAGCAAGCAATGGATATTGAAGTGCGCAACGCCTCAATGCACGAAATTAACGAGGAATTGCGCAGTGCAAATGAGTTTAAGTTGAAAATGCTTGGTATTGCTGCGCATGATTTGAAAAATCCGATTAGCAATGTCCTCTTGAGTGCGCAATTACTGGCACGGAAGGCTACTCCTGAGGCGGTGAAAGAATACTCCGAAAGCATACGGGAATCCAGTGCGCAAATGCTCGCCATTATTGAAGATTTGCTGGAATCTGCGGCATTAGGCTTAGGTAAAGTGGCGTTGGAAATTCGTCCCTTCAATCTCAGCACCGCAATACACCAAGCAGTGGCGCAATTTCACGGTATTGTGGAAGCAAAAAAACAGCAAATTGAGGTCTTCTGCCCCGACCAATGTTTAATGCAAGGCGACGAAGTACGCATCCGCCAAGTGTTGGACAATCTTCTTTCCAATGCAAGTAAATACTCGCCTTTGGGAGGACGCATCACGCTGACGGTCCGCACTATCAATGATTATGTACAAATTTCTGTTCACGATTCTGGACCTGGACTCACGGAAGAAGATAAGTCCAAACTCTTCGGAATGTTCCAACGTCTTTCAGCAAAACCAACGGCAGGCGAGTCTTCAAGCGGTGTTGGGCTTGCCAGTGTGAAAAATATTGTGGAACTGCATGGCGGTAAAATTGAAGTATTCAGCGAATTCGGGCAAGGGAGTAATTTTGTGATAACCTTGCCGCTTCTTGCGGGAGGGTAAGAGAAAGAACGGGTAAAAAGTCTGCAAGCCCCATAAAAACAGCTTCGATGAAGGACTGGCTTCTTTGCTCGGCTCTCGCTTTACACATCAGCAGATACATTCTCAGCAGATACATTCATTGCATCCTTCACTGAGCGAATCATTGCTCTCATACAATATGTCTAAGCCGCATCAATCCTCAGCATTCACTAGCCGCGAACTTATTGGAGCGGCTTTTCTCATGGCAAGTTCTGCCATCGGTCCGGGCTTCCTCACACAGACTGCAATCTTTACCGCCCGCATGGGTGCTGACTTTGCCGCCGCAATTCTCTTTTCCGCGCTCTTGGATATTGTTATCCAACTTAGTGTTTGGCGTGTGCTGCTTGTTGCGCAAAAACGCGCTCCAGAGCTTGCAAATGCTGTCTTCTCTGGTTCTGGTACGATATTGACACTGGCTATTGCAGCAGGTGGATTGGTTTTTAACATTGGCAATATCGCTGGCGCGGGCTTGGGTTTGGAAACAATGCTTGGCGTGGAGGTACGCATTGGTGCGACATGTTCGGCAATCCTTGTCTGCCTCATCTACCTCACGCGCCAAACCTTGCGGGCAATGGATATTGTCTCGCAAATATTGGGGAGTGCAATGATTCTTGCAACGCTGTTTGTTGCGTGGAAAAGCTCACCGCCGCTTGCACTCATGGCAGAACGTGCTATTGCACCCCAGAATATTGATATTGCCGCAACTCTGACGCTTGTAGGCGGAACGGTCGGTGGGTATATCACGTTTGCCGGCGGACACCGTTTGCTGGAAGCCGCCACAGCACAGGGCTGGACACAACAGGAAGCACTTCGTAAAGCAAATAATGGCGCATTTCTTGGTGTTCTCCTTGCCACCATTATGCGCGTTCTTTTATTTTCTGCTGCGCTTGGCGTGGTGCTGCAAGGCGGAAATGTACAAACTCAAAATCCAGCCGCATCGGTGTTTACGCTGTCTTTGGGCAATATAGGAACAATCTTGTTCGGTGCAGTGATGTGGTTTGCCGCTACGACCTCAATTCTTGGTTCTGCTTATACATCGGTTTCCTTTCTCACAAGTAGTTTTCCTGCGCTTCAGAACAGGCAAAACATCCTGATTCCCGCTTTTATTCTCCTTTCGGCATGTATTTTTCTTCTTATTGGGAAGCCTGTCCAGCTCTTGCTTACAGCAGGTCTGGTCAATTCTTTTATTCTGCCCTTCGCGCTCCTTATTGTTCTTCTAGGAGCAAGGAAACATGAGCTTGTTGGGGCATATCGCCATCCGGTGTGGCTTACGGTTCTTGGCGGGATTGCGTGCGCACTTCTCTTGGGAATGAGTGTTTATGCGCTGCGTGAGGCACTTGCGTTGTAATTGTGCAATGGTGCTACCCTTACGCTTAGTAACTGATTCTTAAATGATGCAGTAACTGGTCAGGTCTTCTCGTCGGGCGGCTGTTATCACAAGTGCAGTAGCCGTCCGGCGAGTGGTGCGCAAGCGACGCACCCGCCGTAAGGCAGCGTTTACGCACTCTTCAGCCGCCCGACGGGAAGATACCTGACGAGTTACATTATGCAGTGATAAGGAACGCAGATTTGAGGACTCAAGAACATGTGGAGGACGGAGAAAAGTCCTCAACATCCTGAGAGTCTGGGACTTCATCTGCGTTCCAATAATCGTTGCTTATTTTAAGAATCATGTACCTAGTGTTGCTGTTCCAGCCAGCGTTCTGCATCAATTGCCGCCATACAACCGCTTGCTGCGGCGGTAATTGCTTGGCGATAGACGGTATCTTGCAAATCGCCACAGGCAAATACGCCCGCGACGTTGGTATAGCTGGATTTTCCTTCGGTTAGCACGTATTCGCCGTCATCCATTGCCACAATGCCTTTTACGAGTTTACTATTGGGTTGGTGTCCGATTGCCACAAACGCGCCATCGGTGGTGTGTTCGGTGATTGCGCCTGTTTGGGTATTGCGCAGAATGGCGGTGGTCATTTTCTTCAAGCCGCTTTCCAGCGTGATTCCTTGAAATTCATCCACCGTTGTATTGAGCAAAAATTTGATTTTCGGATTGCTGTGTGCGCGGTCAATCATAATTTTCGATGCACGGAATTCCTCGCGGCGATGCACAATCGTTACCGATGAGCAAAAGCGTGTGAGGTAGTTTGCTTCTTCCATTGCGGTATCGCCGCCGCCAATGACGAGGACATCCTGATTGCGAAAGAAAAAGCCATCGCAGGTTGCACAGGCAGAAATGCCGTAGCCCATGTATTCCTGCTCGCCTTTGGCACCCAGCAACTTCGCCGACGCGCCCATTGCCAAAATAACCGCATCCACGCTTTGGGTTTTGCCGCTTTCGGTGGTGAGCGTGAAAGGACGCTTGCTAGTGTCGAGCGCGGTAACGGTTTCATACACAGAAATCGCACCAAAGCGGTGAATTTGCTTGCGCATCACGTCCATCAGTTCGGGACCTTGTATGCCATGCTCAAAGCCTGGATAATTCTCAACTTCAGTAGTAATGGTGAGCTGTCCGCCTGGCTGCATTCCTTCGTAAATAGTTACGTCCATTGCCGCACGAGCCGCGTACAATGCCGCCGTAAAGCCCGCAGGACCTGAGCCGATAACAGCAACCGAGTGTTTATGCGTGGTATGTGATAATTCAGTCATGGTGCAAAAAAATTAAATTGGTGATGAATGTGAGGAAAGAGTCTTGAATTCAAGAGTTTCAAAGAATTTCCGTACAAAAGCAGTAAAATCAGGCTTCTCGGTAACAAGGGCATTTCTGCCATTGCTTGGGAAGCCTGATTTTATGCGTAGTTGAAGGTCAATGTCATTACGTTAAGCCCTCACCCCGCTCTGCGAGCGACCCTCTCCCAGAGGGCGAGGGTGAAGAAACTGGCTCTAAATCTTGCCCCTCTACCTCTGGAAGAGGGGTTGGGGTGAGGGAAAACGCTTAACGTAATGACATTGTGGTTGAAGGTATATTTCTTCAAAAAACTGTGAGATTATTTGCTTGATTTCCATGTTGCAAGCATTTTCTCATTATCAGCAAGGTCGAAAGGAGCGGTTTTTGCTGCTTTGCCAAGCGTGATGGCCTTTTCAAGGAATTTCACTGCGTCAGCTTTTTTGCCCATTTTCTCTAACAAACGAGCTTTCAAAACGTGATTACGATAGCTTTCTTGCACTGCAATCGAAGCATCAACCATTTTCATTGCTTCTTCAAGGTTGCTGTTTGTTTGCAATGCATAGTTTGCAAAGCCGATATTTGCTGCTTGTCCAGCAGCAACAGCGTTACGAGCTTTGCTGAAGGAAAGTTCGCTTGTTGCAATTTCAATTTTCATTGGAATACGCAATTTTTCCCATGTCAAGGCAAGTGTTGCTGAAGAATCGGTGAAATCGTTAATCGTGTATTCAAGCCATTCGGTAGAAGTTGCTTGTACGACGGGCTTTACTTTCGCGCGGAATACATCGTCTTCCTGCTTGTAGCCGTTTGTACCACCTAAATTCACTGCTTTGTTCACAACCAGTGTCCAATCGCCTTGCTGCGCTGGAATAAGGAAAATACTGTACTTGCCAGCAGGAACTTTTTGTCCTTCAATTTTCACGTCGTCCGAAACTTCAAGCATGGTAGAGAGGTTTGCACCTGCACGCCAAAGCTCGTTGTACGCAACAACTTTACCCCAAATGTCGCGTCCTTTCACGCCCGGACGGCTATAGACAACAGAAATATCCGTTACACCAACGGTTTGTTTCAAGCTGGCTCCCGGACTTACTGCGGGAAAACGAACACCTTGCGCAAGCGCATCAATACTTGTTGCTCCGACAAAAATTGCAGCGCAAACAAGGGCAAAAACCTGTACACGCTTGATAAATGCTAGTGATTTCATGTAATCACAACTCCAGAGTAATGAAAAAAAATGGATGAGAAATAGTAACGAATAAGCGTTTTGATGTGCATGGAATAGCTTTCCATGTACGATAAAATCTTGTGTTTGTTTCAATTGCTTCGTAAATACCTAATTCTTAAATTATGCAGTGATAACGAACGTTGTGAGTAAAGAACGCAGATTTGAGGACTTAGAGGATGGAGAAACGTCCTCAACATCCTGAGAGTCTGGGACCTCATCAGCGTTCCAATAATCGTTGCTTATTTCAAGAGTCATGTAGCAAATGAGTGCGCGAAAAAACTCAATTATTTCGCGCACCTTGATTCACCCATGCCGTGATTTTATCAATCTCGCACTGGCTGAGGCGACCGCCCGGAGGCATTTGCGAAGCTCCGCCAGAGCTTGTCAAAACACGAGGGAAAACACGATTGCGACTGACGACACGTGAGATATTATCTGCGCTAGAGAGGTTTACTCCAGCAGTAGCCGCGCTCCCCGAATGGCAGCCGACGCAATTATTGTCCAAAATTGGCTTCACAACTGATGCGTAGGAGACGTTTGCTGTATCGCATGATGCCGTCATCATACCGCCACCTGTCGTTCCACCGCCCGTTGTGCCACCACCTGTTGTTCCGCCACCAGTATTGGTGGGTGTTGTACCAGGTTTTGGACCGTTAAAATTTTCACATGAACCAATCAAAATACTGACAGCTATAAACAAAATTATGAGCGGAAGCAAGAAACGATGACGCTTTGACGGTGATGAAGTACGCATAATGAGGGGAGAATAAGAGATGAAAATTGTGGTGATAAGATTCTGACGAACATCTGTAAGGAAGGCTCAAAAATTAAGTGGATAAACTTCAAAATATTAGTGGCACAGACATTCTTGTCTGTGAGTGTTAGTGAGGGTTTCAAGCGACAAACACAGACAAGAAGTCTCAAGCCACTATGAACTTTCATCACTTATTTTTCTCCCATTCCTAATAAAAAATTTCGTAACTGGTCGGGTCTTACTATGGGAACGCAGATGTGAGGACGTGAGAGGATGTTGAGGATAGAAAAACGAGACAAAAAGTCCTCAGAATCCTGAAAGTCTGGGCTTCATCCGCGTTCCTTGACGAATGCCCTGACCAGTGACAAAATTTCAATAAAAAATATGAATTTGAGCAGCGAAGCGTGTTCCAGAGTAGCCTTCGGTCTCAACATAGCGTACTTCGGGGCGCAATTCAATATACGGCAACACAAACCATTGCACGCCGCCGACAATCTGCCGCGTGTAGTAATCGCCAATGCCCATTGGTGTTGCTTGGCGCGTTGTGCCGTATTCGTAGCGAACAAAGGGATAGAGCCATGAGAAAGGACGATAGGTTAATTCCACCGAGTAATTGCGCGTCTGCCGACCGTCTTTGATGCCGGAAAGCGCGTATTCACCCATAAGTGAGAGTGCATCGGTCAAGCCCGCGCCCGCAAAGGCATTCACAAGAGTAAATGCGCCATTGTTCAACACCGACGCGCCAACATGCCCGTTTAGCACGTGGTCTTCGGTACGCCACCACACGAGGGCGCGTCCAAGCAGTGTTGGCGAGGCAAATTGCTGTTGCAAGGTCGGATTTTCGGGCAGTTTGGGAATGATGGAAGTGAATTCGCCGCGTTCATCAATGGTGAGGGATTGCGCCAGATTATTCGGCAGAAACGCTCCTGCCGTGAGCGAAAGCCATTTTAAGCCGTCGTAGTTGATTTCCGCGCCCCAATCGGCATAATACGGCGCAATGAGCGGCTGACCATTGGGAAATGAGCTTCCCGCCACTTGCCGAATAAGCATTGTGTGGTCGTCGTAGCGCATGCCGATAGATGGCTGAAAATGTCCCACACGAAGTTGTGGCAAGGTATAGTCTGGCTGGAGAATGACGGAAGCCGCCCACGTGGGCTGTCCGGGATAGCGTCGCCACAGCGCAGCCGCATTAAACGTGCCTTCGACGGTGAGCCACTGTACGGGAGTAAAGGCAGCATGGAGGGAAAGCTGCATGGGGAAAAAGCGTCCGGGCGCAGTCGTGGAGCGGGCGGACTGTGTGTATTGTCCGCGCAAGTCCAGTCCAAAGGTCAGCGTATTGTCAAGAAATGAATTTGACTCGCCATCCAATGCGTACAATTCTTTCAAGAGCGGAATATCTTTCGGCTTTAGCATGCCCACATCTTTGCTGGCATACCAGCCTAATTCACCACGAATACCGCCGCCCTGTGTGGTGATATGGCAGGTCAAACAGCGATTGCCCGTCATGAGGGAAAATTGTGGCAAAGCCTGGACGGGCGCAGTGTGCAGAAGCCATACACTAAGCCAGATAACGCTCACAATAAGCATTCGTGCGGTGTGTAGCGTTGGTTGCTTGTTAGCGTTCATCAGGATTCTACTGTAAAAATTGGTTACTCTATTCTTCATACCTATCCCTTTAAAATCGTACATCAATGAGGAAATACTCAATTACGGCTATAATACTCAATAGGATGTTCACAAAATGGTACCTTTTACGGAGCAGACACTCTTGTCTGCTCCATTTGTGAAAGTCCTAACTCAACAAAAATACATTGCGCGAGGTAGCACGACATTATTAGCCAAGCACTTTCGGTACTTTGAAAAATACGCCATTGTGTTTTGGCGCATTCGACAATGCTTCGGCAGTGGTAACGGCATCGCGCAGCGCATCTTCGCGGAAGGCATTTTCGCCTGTATCGGCAATGCTTTTAAGCGGCTCTATGCCTTCAACATCGAACTTTTCGAGTTGATTAAAATATTCGATAATGTTCTCAAATTGCGTGATGAATGCTGCTTTTTCTTCTTCGGGGAATTCCAAGCGCGAAAGCTGCGCAATGGTGTCAATCGTTTCTTTGGAGATGTGCATAAATACTTGTCTGGATGATATTTGGAGATGTTTTTTTGCTACATTACAACGGTTTACAAACAAATACTGCATTTGTTTCAAAGCGAGATTTGACGGTCTCTGCCACCTTATTCGCTTCGGTTTCGCTTTTGAATAGACCAAACACCGACGAACCGCTTCCGCTCATCAGCGCGAAGAGTGCGCCTTGCTCGTAGAGTTGTGCCTTGATACCAGCAAGCATCGGGTGTTCAGCGAAAACAACTTCTTCAAAATCGTTGGTAAAATGCTGACGCAACACATTAGGCGATTCTAAGGCATCGGGTAGCAATGCCGCGTAATCAGTGGCTTTGCGCTTTTCTGCCGATTTTTCGCCGCGCTGCAAAGCATTGTACGCCCATGCCGTCAAAATGCGGATATTTGGCGAAACAATCACTACATAATACGGCAAACGCACTTCCACTGGTTTTAAGATTTCACCGCGCCCAGAACCAAAAGCGCAATCCATATTTTCCATAAAAAAAGGAACATCGCTGCCAATTTCAGCAGCAACTGTACGAATTTGTTCGATGGGCAAATGCTGCTCGCCCCAAAGCGACCGCAACGCACGTAAAATCGCGCCTGCGTTGGAACTGCCTCCGCCCAAACCACCGCCATAGGGGATTTGCTTCCGTAGGGAAATTGCGAGCGAAGGAAGTGTGGATGCGCCATTGGCGAGTGCAAGGTTTTGTGCTTTTTTTGCAGCTTTGAACGCAAGATTTTCCTCATCGGAAATGCCTAAATCTGGCTGGCAATCAAGATGGATTTCGTTTGTCGAACCATTGGTGCCAAGCAGCAAGGTATCTGCAAGCGAAACCCGCACAAATACGGTGTTGATTTCGTGAAAGCCATCAGGACGCTTGTAGAGGACTTCCAAGCCCAAATTGATTTTTGCATGAGCAACCGTGCCAACTGAATTCATAGCGACTGGTGAAAAGCGAATGGTAAAAGTAGTGGAAAAGAAAAATGAATAAAAGTTCATTTCTCGTTGTATTTTGCTATTCGTTGTGTATTAGACATTATACATATTAGTGATTTTTGCTCTTCAATAGTGGCTTGAGACTTCTTGTCTGTGAGTGTTGGTGCGGGTTTCAGGCGGCAAACACAGACAAGAAGTCTCAAGCCACTGAAGCCAGTATTTACGCCATTTCTGGACTTTCAGAGCTTAATCTGTATAATGTCTATTGAATACCAAATTGTGTTTTGCGAAATATTCTTTCAAAACAGCTACAAAGATGCAAAAAAATCAGCAAATCCGACAGGACGAAATATCAATGAAACAAACCAGCCCCAATGCGGCATCATTACAAGCAGAGAGTAACGAAGCACACCAAGAGAAAGGCGACCGCACGAAAAATATTAGCTACACACAAGAAATTTTGCGAAAAATGATTCACTTGTGTTCGCTGTCTATTCCGATTATTTATTCGTACATTGACCGTACAACCGCTTTAATACTCCTTTCCTGTATTTTTATTCCGTTTTTTGGCGGTGATATTGCGCGGCGATTTATTCCTGCGCTGAATCGCCTCGTTCATAGATTTTTTGGCGGCATGATGCGTCCGCACGAACTCGATGAAAAACGATTTTTATTAAATGGTGCAACCTACGTGCTGCTTTCCGCCTTGCTTTGTGTGATAGTATTCCCCAAAGTCATTGCCATTACTGCCTTTTCAATTTTAATCGTTTCCGATATTTCCTCTGCGCTTATTGGTCGTAAGTTCGGAAAAACACCGTTTTTCGACAAAAGTTTGCAAGGCACAATGGCGTTTTGGATTACGGCGTGGGGCGTTGTTGGTGTGATTGCTTCTCTCGCCCACGCACCGCTTGAATACGTGCTTATTGGCTCGGTAGCAGCATTTTTTGGCGGGATTGTGGAAGCTGCTTCTACTCGCCTCAAGATGGATGATAATTTTTCGATTCCTCTCAGCGTCGGCTGCCTCATGTGGCTGCTCGTTTTCGGCATAGATGCTGGTGTGCGCGAGCAGATTTTGAGTTTATTTGTCAATGGTTAGGTCTTATCGTTCATCGGCTGGAGAATTCATGAACACTGGCGTTTAGAGACGAAGAGCTTGTCAAATAAACCTTGCCCTATTCCTCTTCGAGAAGCTCTTCGGGAAGCTCAAGGTGATGTCCATTTTCATTACGGAACTGTTCCATATCCGACTCCTACCGAATATTTCACAAAAAGATACCTTGCATAGTGAGACTTTTTTTGTATTTTGAGACTCTGTAATCTTATTCAGAGAAAAGGGACAAAAAATAAGGTAAAAAGAGGATAAATAATGCAGATAGAAGAAATACAAAAGATACTTCCCAAAAGATTCACACGTTCCTGTCCCTTCGGTTACAATTTCTCTGTTTTCGGATTTGCCCTGTGCAATGTTCATTCATGTCGTGCATGAATGCTTTGTTCTTGAGCATACTCACTCTCACTTGAGCATATTCAACTACCGCAATACACTCAATAAAAAACTGACAAATCCTCGTACTTTGCCGCTTATTTTTGGCAACGTGCGTATTCTTTCCATTCATTATTCTTTGAGGTTCATAATGAATAAATGGCGACTCTCTACCGCCGTTTCAGCAATGTTCTTGTGCTTCATGGGCGCGTTTACGTCTGCCTTTGCACAAGAAGTTGTTGTTTCGGGTTCTGTTGTGGACGACCGTGGCAAAGCTGTTGCGGGCGTAGGAATTAAAGCCAAAGGCGTTGCTGCTGGCGGTTTTTCGGATAGCAAAGGTTTGTGGCGCGTCCGCATCCCGAATGCTAATGGTGCAACCCTTGTTTTCAGCTATATTGGTTTCAAACCATTTGAGTTGAAAGCAACCGAAAGCAAAGCAGACATTCTTGTAAAATTGCAAGAAGACGTGCTGAAAACATCG
The DNA here is from genome assembly GCA_013298775.1 of Ignavibacteria bacterium. Classification (GTDB taxonomy): domain Bacteria; phylum Bacteroidota; class Ignavibacteria; order Kapaibacteriales; family UBA4661; genus PH2015. The sequence continues at coordinate 25,931 of JAAFIV010000007.1, forward strand.
GAAATCGTTGTTACAGGCGTTGCTTCCAGCATCAAAAAAGCAAACTCGCCGACTTCGATTGGTACAATTTCTGAGAAAGAGCTTCTTCCAGCTCCGGCTCAGACAGTGGACCAAGCCTTTGCTGCGAAGTTTGCAGGCGTTTCTATTCGCCAAAATACTGGTGCGCCAGGCGGTGGTAATAGCATCACGCTTCGTGGTGCGACCACGCTTATCGGCGGCTCTCAGCCCTTGTACATTATTGACGGCGTTATCGTAAACAACGGCACATTCTCTGGTGGTCAGAACACCGTAACGGCAGCTGGCGCAGGCGGGGCAACTGGCGGTGCAACACAAGAGCAAAGCGCAAATCGTATTGCCGACATCAACCCGAATGACATCGAAGACGTACAGGTTTTGAAAGGTCCTTCGGCTGCTGCTGCCTACGGCGCGAAAGCTGCTTCTGGTGTAATTATCATCAAAACCAAACAAGGTCGGGCTGGTAAAACAAATATTACCGTTAATCAGCAAATTGGCTACAACGAGCTTCAGCGTAAACTTGGCTTGCGCCGCTTCAATGATACTTCTGAAGTTGCAGCATGGAATTCTGACCTTGTTCCCGTATTCAGAGCTGCTCAAGCGGCAGGCAATACCTTCATTGACCACGAGCAAGAACTCTATGGTCAGCGTGGCTTTGTTAATGAAACAGACGTAAATGTTCGTGGCGGTTCGGAATCAACACAGTACAGCCTTGGCGGAACATTCCGTAGCGACCAAGGTATTGTAAAAAACACTGGTTTTGAGCGTCTTGCAGGACGTTTGAATGTGAATCAAATCTTTAGCGATCGCTTTACCGCTCGTATTGGTTTGAATTACATGCGCACACGCTCTGACCGTGGCTTTACAGGAAACTCCAACGGTGATAACGTTTCTATCCCGTACATCATCAGCGTTATGCCGACCTTCTTCGATGCTCGTCCGAAAAACGGTGTGTATCCTGATATGTTGGGCTTGAACCCCGCAAACCCTTACGAGGTTGTTGATAAGATACGCAATACCGAGTATGTAAACCGTACAATCATTTCAGCAAACGTGAACTGGGACATCGTAAAAACGGAAGAACAATCGTTGAGTTTTGTATTCCAAGGTGGTGCAGATTTTATTGCGCAGCGCAATATCATCGCTGACCCGCTTACAACCTTGCATCAGCGCGTAAAGCCTTTCCCGGGCTTGCTTGGTGTGAGCGATGCGAATAACATCAACTCGAATATGTTCCTTACGCTTGTACACCGCTTGGATGCTGGTAATGGCTTGAACTTTACCACACAAGCAGGTGCGCAATTTGAAAATCAACAATCAAATTCTATCGTAAACGTTGCAAACGGCGTTACTTCTACGTTGGACAACGTTACAGGTGCAGCGTTGCAACAAAGCGTTCAAACGATTGTCAATCGCTACGACCGTGGCTTTTACGCCCAAGAGGACATTGATATTTCTGGTAAATTTTTCATTACCGCAAGTATTCGTGGCGACCAAAGTAGCGTTAACGGCGACGTAAACCGCTTCTTCCTTTTCCCGAAAGCAGCTGCCTCTGTGCAGTTTGCAAACTTTGATTTCTGGGAAGGTTTGAGAGGCATTTTGCCACAAGCAAAACTCCGTGCTGCATGGGGTCAAGCGGGTACGCCTGTAAATAATGCGGCTGCAAAATTTAACCTTCTCAGCAACCTTAATAACAATCTTGGTGGCTTAGGTGCAGGCTTGGCAGTGAATCCGCGTTTGGGTAATCCCGACATTCGCCCCGAAACAGCAACAGAGTTTGAAGTTGGTATTGATGCTACGTTAGGCGAAGGTATTGCTACTGTAGAATTGACCTATTATCAAAAACGTGTAACCGACCTTATTTTGCCGCGTGTACTGCCAACATCTTCAGGCTATGCAAACATATTTGAAAATGCGGCAACAATGTCAAATAATGGCTTTGAGGCTTCTGTGAACATCAACGCAGTTCGTACTGAAGGTTTCTCATGGACACCACGTATTAATTTCTTTACCAACGTTACAAGAATTGATTCGCTCAGTGTACCAGCGTATAATTCTGGTGGTTTTGGTGTAGGTTATGGTGCAAATCGTATTCAGCAAGGCGTATCGGCAACAGCTATTTTCGGTCGCTCGAATTTGGGACGCTTGAGTGCGACAGATACCGTCAACCGTGCTGGCGTATGGAACAGAACGACACCAGAAGGCGATTCCAACCCGCTCTTCCAAGTTGGCTTTGCGAATACCTTGAAATTCGGCAATCTTGAGTTCTACTTCTTGATTGACTGGCGACAAGGCGGCTCGGTTGTGAATTTGACACAAGCACTATATGTTGAAAATGGACCTGATGCAGAGAACAATATGTGGGGCGATCGGGCTGAAGGCAAACGGATAACAGATATTGCGAACACAAGCGTAATTGATGGCGGCAAAACCCCGTATATTCAAGACGCATCGTTTGTAAAATTCCGCGAAGCAAGCCTCAATTATACCTTTACAAAAGATATTCTTGCAGGTGGCTTTCTTGACGCGCTTGAGTTTATTCGTCTTGGTGTGAGTGGTCGTAATTTGTTTATGATTACCCCGTACAAAGGCTATGACCCAGAAGTGAGCAACTTTGGTAATATTGTTTCTTCTGCAGGACAAGACGTTGCGCCATTCCCGTCGTCGCGTTCGTTGTTTGTCAATCTGTCCTTTGGTTTCTAAATTTCTTTTTGCTCAATACTTTCTAAGGATTTTATACTATGAAAACTAATGTTGTAGCTCGTATGCGCCGTGTTGCGCAAGCATCGTTGGGGCTGAGTGCTGCCGCGATACTTGGCGTAATGACGTTTACTGCGTGCGACCAAAACTTCTCCGCACCCGACCCAAACGCACCAACAACGGACGCGCTCATTCCCATTCAGCCGCTCATTACCGGAACGCTGTCAAACTTTCGTTATACCGAAATCAACGAGTTCTTGGGAATTATGGGACGCGAAAGCTATACTTCGGCTGGTGATGACCCACGTATTTTACGACAACCGATACGTAATACACTTGATGCCACAGCGTTTATCGTTAATCGCCCATGGAACTCTATGTATTACAGCATCAAAAATGCACGAAATCTTATTGAGTTTGCGAGCAAGCTCTCCGGCACAGAAAAAGCAGGCTTGGAAGGCTTTGCAAAAACTATCTGGGCGCATGAACTCGCGCGTTTATCGGGCGTGTATTACAATGAAGGTATCAAAATTGAGTATCGCAACGACCGTAATGCTCCGTTTGTAAATCGCGCAGCGTCTCTTGCAGAAGCGGCACGTCTTCTTGACGAAGCAGCAACAAACCTTCGCGCAGCAGGCACCAGCTTTACGTTTAGCTTGGGTAACGGCTTTGCAGGCTATAACAATCCTCAAGGTCTCTTGCGTGTCAATCGCGCACTTCGCGCTCGCGTGGCTGCGTATCAAGGAGATTATGCTGCTTGTCAAACTGCACTTGCTGCATCATTCCTTACTGAAGGCAATACATCTGCGGCAATGAATATAGGCGTATTCCATGTCTATTCAACGTCTGCTGGCGACGTTCCTCCAGGTTCTGGTCGCGGTTCAGGTGGAAATCCCTTCTTCCAAAATCTTGCAGCACCTTCTCTTCGCTGGTGGGCGCATAAGGACTATGCTTCGGATAATACTGATAATACGGTTGATACTCGAGTAACACGAAAAGCTGTTACTCCTGTAAATATTCCCGTTCCTTTTACAATGACTGGTGATGCGGTAACGTCTTCTCTCGCTATCAATATCTTCCCAGATCCATTCTCTCCGACAGCGATTATTCGTAACGAAGAATTGCTTCTGCTTCGTGCTGAAGCGCGTATGTTTGGTGCTACTCCAGACCTTGCAGGTGCGTTGGCAGACATCAATCGCGTTCGCGCTGCGGCGAATGCTCCAGCACTCACAACCGTTGGTGCTGACCGTAATGCTCAGATTTCACGCTTGCTCTACGAGCGTCGTTACTCCTTGTTCTTTGAAGGATTTCGCTGGGTAGATTTACGCCGCTTTGACCGCTTGGGTGAAATTAGAGCAGAATTGGCAAATCATCGCGTGAATACAACAGGTTTCCCAAAACCCGTGAACGAAATTCCGCAATAATCTTCCCAAAAGATTTCGCAAAATTTCTTCTCAACGCCGCTTCATTCCACAATGAAGCGGCGTTTTTTTGTTTCCAGAACGCAGGAAAATATCGTATATTCTTCCCGTGATTCTTTATTCGCAATCCAACCAAGCAAGGAGACCATACCATGCGATACAGTGAAGTGTTTGCGGGCTACGAGCCTGATATTAGCCACATCATTACGGAGGACGACGAGCCAGTGGATAATCTTTTTTCCGAACATCAGCAACGCCTCTTGGGCGACGGCATTCACAACTATTGGCATTCCCCAGACGGACAGCCGTTTATTGCTGTCAGTAATGTGGGCTTATTTTATGCCGTTCAGCAGCCACCGATTGTGCCAGATTTTATGCTGAGTTTGGGTGTGAAATATCCCGAAAATTATTGGGAGAAACGGCATAGAACCTACTTTACATGGGAATTTGGGAAATCACCAGAATTGGCGGTGGAGGTCGTTTCTAACCTTATCGGTAACGAACTTGACAGGAAATTTGACCTCTACGCACAAGCAGGAATTTCGTACTACGTCGTCTATGACCCATCCGAGCAATACGGTACGGACATACTACGAGCATTTGTACGCACGGGCGATGAATTTGTGCGATTGGAGAAGCCATATTTTGCGATGCTGCAACTTGGCTGTACGCTCTGGGAAGGCGATTATGCGGGAATGTACGGTACATGGCTTCGCTGGACGAATCCTGATGGTAGCTTGATTCCAACAGGCGCAGAGGCAACAGATGAAGCCCGCACGGATGCAGAGAAAGCCCGCACGGATGCAGATGAAGCCCGCACGGATGCAGAGAAAGCCCGCACGGATGCAGATGAAGCCCGCACGGATGCAGAGAAAGCCCGTACAGATGCAGAGAAAGCCCGTACAGATGCAGAGAAAGCCCGCACAGATGCTCAGGAAGCTCGCGATAAGGAGTATCAAGCCAATCTCCGTGCTGAAAAATTAGCCGCTCAACTGCGAGCATTAGGAATGAAGCCCGAGGAATAAATTCCGAAAAATCAAAGCATTCCGATAGTTTTGGTGCGTTCCTCAAGGAACATTAAAACTCAAGATTGTCCTGCTGTTTGCTTTTCCGAAGCAAGGTACTGCGCCGTACCGAGCCTATTTGCATGTTTACAAGATTTGTTTGGTCCTCGTATAATTCCATCAGAACGCTGTTTTGTATCTGGAGTTGTTTTGGCGCATTGCCCAGAACATTTGCGGTTGATATTTCGATGTAGCACCACACCGCCTCCCCTTCCATCTCTTTTCCTACGAATTTCCACGTTACAAGCGGCTTTCCATCAGCACGGAGGATGATATTCTTACGAAAATATTGCTCAAGAAGTTCATTGATGTTTTTTACTTCTTTTGCCGAACCAAGCATCGTCTGAGTCCCGCTTGATTGCTTGAGAACAGTTTCTAAATCGTCAGCAAAAATTTTGCACGCCAGTTCAAACGATTTTGTTGATACGTTGTAGTCCAACGAGGTAACGCTTGCGTGAAGCGGGTGAGCCTTGTGCTGCTGGCGATGAGTCGCAAAACGCGGAATTGCGAAAAGTGGGGCTGTAAACAGTTGAATTGCAAAGCAACATACCGTCAAAATGAGGGAGGTACAAGTAGGTGAACAACGCATAAAAAATGAAAGAATGATAAAGTCCGTATTTGCTCATGCTGTGTATAGTCATACATGGCATACCAAAATACGACTTTTATGAGAATCAAAGACCAGAAACGTTCATTTGGACACATTCAATAAAAAAGGCTGCTCATCGTTGATGAACAGCCTTTGTCTTTTACAAGAAGTATTCTGCTGAGTGGATTCTTATGAATTTTGTCCCGAAGCAGCAAGAATCGCATCAATATCAATCTCGTTTGACTCTGGCTCAGGTTGGTTGCGTGAGCCGCCGCCAGTACCATTGCGAAGAGCATTGATGATAACATCTGGCAATGCTTCTTTTACTGCGCTCTTAATGTCGTCTTCGTTCGCAAGATGACGCTCAACAGCTTCTTCCACGCGAGAGCGGATTGCATCTGCCATCATGTCGTCGGCAAGGGTTTTTGCAATTTTACCCATGTCCACCGACATATTTTTCATTGCTTCGCCCAAACCTTCTTCGCCTAAGCCAGCCGCTACTTTGGTCATGTCTTCTGCCATGCCTTTGAGAGAGGAAAGTTGGCTCTTGCCAGAATCTTCCATTTTCTTGAGCATCTTGTCCATACGTTCTTCTTCTTCGGTGTAGAAGAGCGAAATAGCCATAAGTGCAAGAAGAGTAAACTCAAGCAAAATAGCCATAAGCATCACCGAAGGGCGGTTCGCGGGAATGAATTTCAAACCGCGAATACCTACCACGATGATAAGAATAGCCGCGCCACCGTATGCAAATCCCGTTACGTTATTTGCATAGCGTTCGGTGAAGTGGTGTGCCATGTAGAGGCGAAGAGCAGGCATAATTTTGAAGCGCAATTTTTGCCAATCTTGTGCCGCTTTCAAGTTCTCAATCTCGGTCATTACTGCTTCCGAGTACGATTCCTGAATACGACCGTAGAGCGTTTCGTTGCGGAATGCCAAAATACCGCCCACTTGAACCTCTGCATCAAACGCATTGCGGAAAGCCGCCATGACGTTTGCCATAGAAGAACCTTGTTGCTTCACAGCAGCAATTTCGTGGTCAGGCTGAGTACGCGCCCACACTTTAGCGAAGATTTGCTTGATAAAGTTTGGATTTTCATTGTAGAATGCTTCAAATTCGCTATCGCGGAGTGCGATAATTTCAACGGTTTCTTTGTTGAAGCCAGTATTCAAGCGAATTTTCGTCTTGGTGTTTGCCATTTCACGCTCGAATTTCTGCGAGATGTAGCCAATACTCGGCGGAAGCATCATCGTTACAAGCATAGCGAGAATCATTCCCACGTCGAATGCCAAGATAAAGAAGCCCCAGCTTTCGAGCATGATAGCTTCTTCACCCAATTTTGGACATTTTACATACCATTCGCCGCTTTTCTTACCGTAGCCGTCTTTTTCAACCTGCACAAGCTCTGGCTTACCATTTTCCATGAGAACAGGCTGCTTCGTAACGGGGTCAGTTTTTGGAATGGTGAGTTTTTCCTCACGAACTGTACTCGTGTTAAAGTCGAAAACAAATTCCTTATTGATGAGGTCGCCAGTAACGGGAACCGACGCATAATACAAATACTCACCTTTTGTATGGCGAAGCGGAACACGCTTTTTCTCTTTTTGTCCGCCAACTTCAATGTTTTCTTCCATAAAGCGTTCGCCCGTACCCTTGTCTTCTTGCGCTTTAGCAGTTGCAATTACGCCATCGCTAAATTTTACAAGCGTTTCTTTTTCACCTTCGGGGTGAAACTGGGAAAGAACGAAGCCTTGAATCAGGGAAGGCGTTGCAAAGTAGTGAAAACCGACACTAATGGCTACAAACAAGAAGAAAAACAACCCGTAATGTACCACCGTTGGTTTGTATTGTGAACCATGGGAACTCATTGTACAAACTCCTAAAAAATGAAGAAAAATTTAGTATGCTGATGTTTGTTTAAAATGCTGACTGTACGTTGTTGATACCTGAACGTTAGTTGATGTGTATGTGGTGGAAAAGCGCAGAGAGCAAAAGGATTCGTGCTGCACTTCCAGCCTACAAGCAGCGTAATTACAGAGGAGGAAAGAGAAAATGGTCTGTACGATATACGTACAATCGTTCCGTAAGCCACAGGATTCCCCGCCGTTTTTCCAGCAATGTACACGTAAATATAACGGCACGAAGCCTCTTTTGCAAGAAAATTGGCTGTGGTTGTGCGGCGATGTACTACATTTTTCGTCTTTATTACCTCTTTATGAAGCTGCTAAAACTCAAGCTACATGATTCTTATGTTATTTCCAAATAGTCCGCAAGGCAGAATTAAGAAAAAAGAGAAAAAAATCAGGAGAGAATACAACAAATGAGAACCGATATTGAAAAAATCCTTTTCCGTAAACGGATAAACATCGCATCTGTACACGCGTTGAGCGAGGGACAATTGAGGGGCATAATTCAGAGAAACACCTTGCAAACACGAAAAAAATCCGTATTTTACGCCACTTCACGGTTTATTTATCTACGCTGGTCAATCTATGAATACCAATGGTGCGCAGGCACAGTCGCAACAACAGAATGCTTCTGCTGCCAAGAGCGCGAATGGCGCAAATACTGATTCTTCAACAAATGGGAACACTCACACGAAGAATCACGATACATCCCCACAGCAATCTTCCGCAACAACTTCTGCATCTTCAAAAACCGCAAAACCGCAGTCGCAACAAGACGACGATAACGCCAAGGGCATAGACGGGAAGCTGCTACGCCGCCTTTTGGAGTTCTTGCAGCCGCATAAACAAAAGGTCGTGGGCGTTCTCGCCCTTACCGTGCTTGTGTCTGCGATTGGTCCATTGCGTCCAAAACTCAGTCAGTATGCGGTGGATAACTACATCGCGACGGGCAACCGCGACGGCTTGATGGGCATGATTTTGATAATTTTCTCGCTCCTTCTCGCACAAGGTTTTCTGCAATATTTCCTCACCAAACTCATGCAATGGGTCGGACAAACCACGATTCTGAGCGTGCGGATGCGTCTTTTCCGACGTTTGCAAGAATTATCCTTGCGCTACTACGACACCACGCCGATAGGTCGCTTGGTGACTCGCGTTACGAATGATGTGGAAGTGCTCAACGAGGTCTTTTCATCGGGCTTAGTGATGATGGTGGCGAATATCTTCATGATTTTTTGGATTATCGTGATGATGTTCTACACCAACTGGCAGCTTGCCATCGCAACAATAGTCGTGGTGCCGATTCTGCTTTTTGGAACGAACATTTTCCGTAAGGCTGTCCGCCGCGAATATCGCCAAATCCGCCAGCAGGTCGCCCGCATGAATGCGTTCTTGAACGAATACATTCAAGGCATGAATATTATTCAGCTTTTCTCGCAAGAAGAGCGTGAACGCAAGGAATTCGACGACATCAACACCGCACACACAGGAGCGCATATTCGCTCGGTCTTCCACTACGCCGTCTTTTTTCCGTTTGTGGAGATGATGAGTACCGTGTCGCTGGCAATCACAATTTGGTACGCCGCAGGACACATCATGCAAGGAACGATGACCGTTGGCGAGGTGATTGCCTTCTCCATGTTTGGTGAAATGTTTTTCCGCCCAATCCGCGAACTTTCTGACAAATACAACACGCTCCAAAGCGCGATGGCTTCGTCCGAGCGTATTTTCCAGTTATTGGAGGAAGATGCGTTTGTGAAAGATAACCCAAATGCCTCACCAATGCTGCCCTTGAGCGAAGGCGTGAAGTTTGATAATGTGTGCTTCAGCTACGATGGCACAAAGAACATTCTTTGCGACGTGTCCTTCGAGGTAAAAAAGGGTCAAACCGTCGCTATCGTTGGTGCGACGGGCGCGGGCAAATCCTCGCTGATGAACCTGCTCACGCGCTTTTACGAGTTCCAAGAAGGTGATATTGTCATTGATGGAAAGAGCATACGCGACATTCAGCAGCTTTCGCTCCGAAGCCGCATGGCTATTGTCTTGCAGGATGTGTTCTTGTTCTCGCGCTCCATTGCAGAAAACATTTCGCTGGGCAATCAAAATATCTCTCGCGCACAGATTCAAGCGGCGGCGGAGGCAGTCGGCGCGGCGGAATTTATTGAAAAACTGCCCGATACCTACGACACGCAAGTAATGGAGCGCGGTGCAACGCTTTCGGTTGGACAAAAACAGCTTATTTCCTTTGCCCGCGCACTGGCGGCAAATCCTGATATTTTGATTCTTGACGAAGCCACATCCAGCGTGGACACTGCCACCGAACAGCAGATAGAACGCGCTATCCAGACCTTGCTCGCAGGGCGCACTAGTATTGTGATTGCGCACCGCCTCTCGACCATCCAGAAGGCAGATTCTATCGTGGTTCTGCACAATGGCAGAGTGTATGAGCAGGGCAATCATCAAGAGCTTTTGGCGCGGAATGGCTTGTATGCGAAGTTGTATCGTTTGCAGTATAAAGAGCAGTTGGTGTGAGTCCGTTCCATACTTGAAAATTTTTCCATCTCATTACACCATGAAAACACTCAAGAAACCGCGTAGCTACTCAGATTACACGCTGGAGCATTTGGAAGAACTTTGTGGTATTCCCAACACTCTTGCCGCGCTTCGATTCAACGCGCCAGATGTGGAGCCATCTTCAGCATTGCTTGCCTCACTTGAGAAAGGTAAATTGTTCGTCTTTAATTCAGAGAAAGCGAAGTCGGAATTTATCATTGCACCAATTCTGGTCGAACTTGGGTGGCGCAATGCAGGACGTTTTGGGTGCTTCTCAGGCAATACGCTGGATGTTGATAAAGAACGCTCTTTGCGCGGACGTTGTGATTTCGTCCTTTCCAAGAATATGTCCGCACATATCTCCGCCCCGATTATCGCCATTTTCGAGGCAAAAGATGACAACATTGATAACGAAAAATGGTTCGGGCAATGCGGCGCGGAAATGTTCGCTGCTCGCATTTTCAACGAAGACCGCAACGAGCCAATTCACATTATTCACGGAGCCGTTACCAACGGCAATGCGTGGCGGTTTCTGCGTTTGGATGGTGCGTTACTAACGATTGATACTGATGTGTACACAACTGGCAACCTCGCACAATTACTGGGCGCGTTGCAGTATTTGATTGATTTTTATTACCAATAAGGTTGTGGACATAATAAATTGGCATCTCGTGGCGCAGACAAGAGTGTCTGCGCTACCGACAAACACTGGCTTCGGTAGGGCAGACACTCTTGTCTGCCCAATGTAACGTAGTTATGTCCACAACCTTAGAATATTTCCCCTTCACAAACCTCACACTTTTTCCGTGCCGCTATGGGACAGAATCATACTTCTCACAATAAACTCAGCCTTGCAGGGCTACTTATCACGGTTGGCATTATTTATGGCGATATTGGTACATCGCCCTTGTACGTGATGAAAGCTATCATCGGGACACGTCCTATCACGGAAGACCTGATTTTAGGCGCGTTATCGTGCGTTATTTGGACGCTGACGTTACTGACGACCGTCAAGTACGTTCTTATCACGCTTCGTGCCGATAACAACGGCGAAGGCGGTATTTTCTCGCTCTTTACGCTTGTGCGCAGGCGAGCGAAATGGCTCGTCGCTCCGGCAATGCTCGGCGGTGCGTCGCTTATTGCCGATGGCATTATTACGCCGCCAATGTCGGTCGCTTCTGCGGTCGAGGGTTTATTGATTATTGACCCAAATCTGCCGACGGTTGGTATTGCAATGGCAATTATTACGGTGTTGTTTGTGATGCAGCAGTTCGGTACAGCGAGGATTGGTCAGGCGTTTGGACCAATCATGGTGCTGTGGTTCGGGATGCTGGCAACGCTTGGTGTGGTGAATATCGGCACGTATCCTGCGGTGTTTAAGGCACTGAACCCGTATTATGCGTATCACCTGCTCACCGCATTCCCACAAGGGTTCTGGATTCTCGGTGCGGTATTCCTCTGTACAACAGGTGCAGAAGCGTTATACTCGGACTTGGGACACTGCGGTCGCCCGAATATTCAGGCTTCGTGGGTGTTTGTGAAAACCTCGCTTATTCTCTACTATTTGGGACAAGGCGCGTGGTTGCTCACAAGTGGTTTAACCGTCTTGGGCGATGTAAACCCATTCTATGCCGTCATGCCGAAATGGTTCTTGCCGTTTGGTATCGGCATTGCGACGGCGGCGGCAATTATTGCCAGTCAAGCCTTGATAACAGGCTCATTCACGCTGTTTAGCGAAGCAATCAAGCTCCATCTCTGGCCCCGCCTTGCGATTCGCTATCCGTCGGAATCACGCGGGCAAATGTACATCCCAACGGCAAACTGGCTTTTGTGGGCGGGCTGTATGTTCGTGATGTGGCATTTCCAAAAATCAAGCAATATGGAGGGTGCATACGGCATCGCTATTACGCTGGCGATGCTTTCTACAACGATTTTGCTTGCGCAATATCTTCGCCGTATGGACTACCACATTGCAGCAATCATCGGTATTGTCGGGGTGTTTATGGCAATTGAGCTAGGCTTTTTCGTAGCAAACATGGCAAAACTCCACGAGGGCGGCTGGATAACGCTTGGAATCTCGTTTGTGCTGGCGATGGTGATGGTCACGTGGCATAATGCCCGCCTCATTCTTGCGCGTTTTGCCCATAGCGTCCGTATTGAAGATTATCTCAGCACATTGCGCGAACTCTCTCAAGACACGGAAATTCCCAAGTATTCAACCCATTTAGTGTATTTGAATAAAGTGCCATATCCAACGCAAGTAGATAGAAGTATTATTTATTCGATTATCGAAAAACAACCCAAGAGAGCTGATATTTACTGGTTTCTGCACATCGAAACTACCGATAGTCCGTACACAATGGAATACGAGGTGGAATCGCTGATGGACAACGATGTTATCCGCGTGACGCTGCATTTAGGCTTCCGTGTGCCGCTTCACATCAATGCTTTCTTCCGTCAAATCGTCTGCGACCTTGAGAAAAACGAGGAAGTAGATACCTCCAGCCGTTACACCTCGCTTCGGAACAATCAAATCACGGGCGACTTCCGTTTTATCGTTTTTGAAGAATACCTTTCCGACGAATACGACCGCCTCAGCGTGCTTCAACGCTTGGTTGTAGAAGCATATTTCTTTATGAAACGCTTCACCATTTCGATTGTGGATGAATTTGAATTAGATTTAAGTTCGGTAACGGTGGAGAAAGTACCGATTTCTACACACTCGCACCAATACTTGAAGTTGAAGCGCGTGGAAGCGTAGTGAACGAAGGACATCAGGTACAACTCGACTTGAACTATTGCTTTGGTACTTGTTGGATGTAATGAGAAGAACTAAGATTAGAAGAACTAAGATTAGAAGAACTAAGATTAGAAGAACTAAGATTAGAAGAACTAAGATTAGAAGAACTAAGATGGTACTCCAGCAAATAGTGGCACAGACATTTTTGTCTGTGAGTGTTAGTGCGGGATTCAGGTGGAGAACACAGACAAGAATGTCTGTGCCACTACTGTTTTTTACCTACATCCAACAAAAACCTACTACTTTTTGTTCATTCGCCCATGAATCTTCATTTGTATAGGAAATGGCTCTCGCGTTCAAGACCGCATAACGCCTCGCTTCTGAGGTGCTTTCTGCGGTTTTGTGCTTTCCGATTTTGTGCTTTCCGGTTTTGCTCTTTGCTGAGTTTTGCCCTCTGTTCTCTTCTGGTAAATGCTGCAAACGCAGAACAGATGCGCTTTCGGAAGATTTCCTTAGAGCAAGGGCTATCCCAAAGTTCGGTGCATGCTATTGTGCAAGATAAACAGGGCTTTTTGTGGTTTGGTACGCAAGATGGGCTGAATCGTTTCGATGGCTACACGCTCACTGTTTTTCGACAACAGCAAAGCAATATCGCCAATTCTCTGCCGAATAACTGCATCCAATCCTTGTATGAAGACCGTTCCGGCACATTGTGGATTGGCACGCGTGGTGGCGGTGCTGTGCGGCGGAATCCCTTTACGGGCGCGTTTGCTCCTGCTTTTGCACAGCAGAAAAGCATGTTAAGCAGCCTTGAAGAGCAAGATGTGTACGCCTTTGCCGAAGATAATGCTGCGCGGATATGGATTGGAACAGGCGCAGGTTTGCTTCGCATCAATCCTAGTAATGGTGCGGTTGAGGAAGTGTTTTCGCCTAAAAACTCTCCGCTCAAACAGGGCATGATTCGTGCGCTACTCGCGGATGCTTCTGGTGTATTGTGGATTGGCACGCCGCGTGGTTTGTTTTCGTACAATCCTGCAAGCAAGCAATGGCGGGACTTTCAAGCCTCTTCTTCATTGCCCGATGCCGATATTCGCGCAATGATTTTCCCCGTGCGAGCAAGTGGAATTTCAAGTGAAGAGCTTCTCCTTGCAAGCGCGAGCGGTATTTCTCGCCTTAACACAAGCACTGGTGCGCTCATTGCAACTATTCCGCACCAAACCCGCTCTGCTTCGAGCGTAAACGCTCTGTGCGCCACACAAAACGGTGTATTCTGGGCTGGTTACGGCGGCGACGGTATTCACGAATGTTTGGCGGTGTTATCAGAAAAGCCAAGTATTCAGGAACGACGCGCCCTGCGGCACTCTCTGGCGCATACCCAGGAATACACCCATGCCAATAGCCTCAGCAATGACGTGATTTTATCGCTCTATTTCGACCGTACAGGCGGCTTGTGGGTTGGCACCGATGGCGGCGGCGTGAGTTATGCGCACCCAGACGAGTACCGCTTTGAAACCTTCACCAATGATGCTTCCAGCGCAGGTGGCAATATCGTGATGGCATTTTCAGAGGAAAGAAAAAATTCGTCAAGAGCTGGTGAAATCTGGCTTGGAACGCATTCGGGCGGAATTACTCGCTTTAATCCAACAACGAGTTCTTTTACCAGTTATGTGAACAGTCCAGCAAATAAGCGGAGTTTGCCGAACAATATCGTGAGTGCCTTGCTCACCGACCGCGCAGGAACGCTGTGGGTAGGAACGCAGAGTGGATTAAGTAAATTTAATGCAGCTACTAACGATTTTATCAATTATTTTGCCGATGCGAATACTGCGACTGCCTTGCCAGACAACAGTGTTTACGGACTTTTGGAAGATACGCATGGAAATTTTTGGGTCGGAACAAATAACGGTCTGGCTCGCATGAACCGTGAAAACGGCACGTTTACGACCTTTCGGAGCAATACGCCGTCTTCAAATCTTACAAACAGCATGTCGCAAAGCATCAGCTCTAATGCGGTGCGCAAGATTTATGAAGACCGCTCTGGCGTATTGTGGATTGGCACACGCGGCGGTGGCTTGAACAGATTCGACCCACAAAGCGCGTCATTCCTTCACTTTCGGCATAATCCCTCGAATCCGACCAGTATTAGCAGCGATTTCGTGTTGTCCATTCACGAAGACCGCACAGGGACGCTCTGGGTAGGAACGGCGGGCGGTTTGAATAAATTTGACCGCACAAACGGCACATTTACTGCCTTCCGCGAGAGCGATGGCTTACCGAACAACTATATCTGCGGTATGCTGGAAGATGAAAGCGGCAATCTCTGGCTAGGGACAGTGCGCGGCATTTGCAAATTCGACCCGCGCACAGGCAAATTCACCACGTTTGAGGAATTGTACAACCGCGCTGGAAGTGAATTTAACCAAGATGCGTGTCTGAAAGCCACCAATGGCATGTTTTATTTTGGTGGCATCAACGGTTTGGTGCGCTTTCATCCCGATAGCATTCACACAAATTTTAGCGTTCCGAGTGTCGTGCTGACGAGCTTCAAAAAGTTCAACAAGCCAGTAGATATGAACCTTCTGGGCGATAGTCTTATGCCCGCAAAACGTGAATTACACCTTTCTGTGGACGATACGTTTATTAGTTTTGAGTTTGCGGCGTTGTCTTTCACCCTACCGCATAAAATCTCGTATTCATGCAAATTGGAAGGATTCGATGAAAATTGGATTGACGTAGGAAACAAGCGCGAAGCCACGTACACCAATCTTGATGCGGGTGAGTACACATTCCGCGTCCGTGCAACAAACTACGATGGTGTTTGGAATGACGAAGGAACACGTTTGCGCGTGATTATTCATCCGCATTGGTGGCAAACGTGGTGGGCGAAAAGTCTTGCACTTTTGCTCTCTGGTTTGGTCGTGTTTATTGGCTACAAGTGGCGTATTCGCTCAATAGAATCGCGGAGCGAAGCATTGGAGCAGACCGTCGGCGAGCGAACAGCAGCGTTGTCCTTCAGCAATCGTGAAATTACGCGGCAGAACGATTCGCTTATGCAATTAAACCAAGAAAAGAACGAGTTTCTGGGAATTGCCGCACACGACTTGAAAAATCCGCTTACGGCGATTATGATGAGTTCGTCTATTGTGAAGCAATATCAAAACAAAATGACGGCGGATGAGGTTGTCGAGCAGATGGAGCATATTCTCATCACGGCGAAACGCATGAAAGAAACGATTCTGAATTTGCTGGATATTAACTCGATTGAAAGCGGAAAATTTAAGTTTAATAGTATTGCTATGAACATCGTGGAAGTGGTGAACGATGTCGTGGAAGGCTACTATTTGCGAGCAAAAGACAAAGAAATCACCTTGCTGCTGAACACCGAAACCGACGAAATGATGACCTTTGCCGACCGTAATGCGTTTATGCAGGTCATGGAAAATCTTATTTCCAATGCTATCAAATATTCGCCGCTTGGCAAAAATGTGTACGTCAATATCATCAGCTCCAGCACCGACGAAATGTCGGCACTCTTTACCCGCGAGCAAGCAGCACTGGAGCGCGTTCCCATGCAGCAAGCGCATGTGCGTATTGAAATTCAAGATGAAGGACCTGGCTTATCCTCAGAAGACAAACAAAAACTCTTTGGGAAATTTGCCAAACTTTCGGCAAAACCCACTGGTGGCGAGCATTCGACGGGATTAGGTCTGTCTATTGTCAAGAAAATTGTCGAGGCAATGCAAGGGCGCGTTTGGTGTGAAACCGAACTCGGCGCAGGCGCAACCTTCATTGTAGAGCTTCCGCTCGTGGAAATTCCGCCCGAAGCGGCATTGCAGGAAGACTAAGAAAGTGTCTGAACATTACGCTGCCCTCATCCCAACCCTTCTCCCAAAGGGAGAAGGGCAAGACATAAAGCCACATCTGGAACCCTCTCCCTTTGGGAGAAGCAGGGCTGTTAAGTTCTGTTCCCGTGAAGCCCTCACCCAACCCTCTCCCAGAAGGAGAGGGCTTCAGAAACGGCTCTGTGTCTTGCCCTTCTCCTTCTGGGAGAAGGGTTGGGATGAGGGCAAACACGAGAACTTAACAGCCCTGCTTTGGGAGAGGGCAGGGTGAGGGGATTACAGGTAAATTTTCAGACACTTTCTAAGAAAGGCAAAAGGACTGAGCGCAATGCTCAATGGAAGACAAAAAAGTGATGCTCTCACTTCCTCGTAAGGGTCGCACTCTCGGCAATGATGGAAGATGGAAGCATAATGAGAGCCTTGAGTAAGAGTTGAGACCCTCATAAAACATGAAAAACATTTATCACGCAATACCTTCTATATCGCATGGCTACTCGCACAACGAAAATACCAAGCAAAATCGAACCCGCACTTTCCAAAGCAGAAAAAGCGCGGCTTGCCAAAGAACGTCGTGAGCAAGAGTTCATCGGGACGGCAGTCGAAGAACTCGGCACGGTGCCGCCTTCGGCAACGATTGACCTAAAAAGTCCGTCGTTATACATCAACCGAGAATTGAGTTGGATAGAATTTAACTCGCGTGTGCTGGAAGAGGCTGAAGACCGCACCAATCCTCTCTTGGAGCGATTAAAATTTCTCGCAATATTTAGCTCGAATCTGGATGAATTTTTCATGGTACGCGTTGCAGGTTTGATGGAGCAGTTGGACGCTGGCGCGGTGAGCCTTGCGCTGGATGCTATTTCGGTGCAAGAGCAGTTACATTCTATTCGGGAACGCTTGCTGCCGCTTATCGAAAAGCAAGCTGCATTGCTGCACGATGTTTTGGAGGATTTAGCAAAGCACGACGTGGTGATTCACGAATACGATAAGCTCCAAGCTCGCGATAAATCCTACTTGGAAGATTATTTCGCCCAAGCCGTGTTTCCGCTTCTTACGCCGCTTGCGATTGATTCTGGGCATCCTTTTCCGCAAGTGCTGAACCGTAGTTTGAACCTTCTGTTCCTCATCAGCAACGACGACGACCCCGATGAACGCCGAGCAGCAGTATTGCAGCTCCCGCAAGTATTGTCGCGCTTTGTACCGCTTCCGCGTAAGTCAGGTTTTCATTACGTGTTGATGGAAGAAGTTATTCAAGCGCATTCTGGCGCACTTTTCCCGGGATTGCGCGTGCTAGAATCCTACACGTTCCGCGTTTCCCGCGATGCTGATATTGAAATTGCCGAAGATGAAGCGAGCGACCTCCTGACGGAAATGGAAGAGCAAGTTCGCCGCCGCAGATGGGGCGCAGCCGTGCGTTTGGAGATAGACGAGCGTGCGCCAGAGCCAATCCGCGAGTTTTTGACAACACTGCTCGACCTCACGAAAGATGAAGTCTATGCCGTGCGCGGACCGCGTAATATCACGGACTTTATGCAACTCACCAGCTTGGATATTCGGCAGTTACGCTATTCTTCCTACAATACGCGTGTTCTGCCCAGATTTAGTGCGGAAATTACGAATCCGAACGCCCTTTTTGCTGCTATTCGGCAACAGGATATTTTGGTGCATCACCCGTTTGATTCCTTTTCAAATCACGTCGTGAAATTTGCCGCCGCCGCCGCGAATGACCCTGCGGTTTTGGCGATAAAAATCACGTTGTACCGCGCAGGGCGCAAATCACCAGTGGTGGACGCGCTCGTGCGAGCGGCTCAAAACGGTAAGCAAGTAACAGCATTTGTGGAATTAAAAGCCCGCTTCGATGAGGAAAACAATATCCTTTGGGCGCGTGAGCTGGAAAAAGCTGGTGTCCACGTGGTGTATGGCTTGGTTGGCTTGAAAACGCATGCAAAAATAATGATGGTTGTGCGCCGCGATGAGGATAAAATCCGCACCTACGCGCACCTTTCGACGGGCAATTACAACCAAGTAACGGCGCGAATTTACACTGATATTGGCTATTTTACTGCCCGCGAGGACTTTTGCAATGATGCAATTAATCTTTTCAACTTCCTGACAGGATATTCGCAGTGCAAAAACTGGAAGCAATTTGCTATCGCGCCACTGACCTTGCAAGGGCGACTTCTGGAATTGATTGAGCGAGAAATTTCGCTCCATACACCCGAAAACCCAGGTGAAATCATCGTCAAGTTGAACGCATTGGTGGATGAAAAAATTATACGCGCCCTGTACCGCGCTTCGCAAAAAGGTGTTGTTGTGAAAATGCTTGTTCGCGGAATGTGCTGTCTGCGTCCGGGTGTGCGGGGTGTGAGCGAGAATATTGAGGTGCGTAGTATTGTCGGGCGATTTCTCGAACACAGCCGCATTGTGTATTTTCGCAATGGCGGTGAGGAAGAAATTTTCCTCTCCAGTGCAGACTGGATGCCGCGTAATCTCTATCGCCGCGTCGAGATAATGTTTCCGGTGGCAGAAGCATCGGCAAAGACGCAAATAAAGCACTTTCTGAATGTGTATTGGAGCGATACCGCCAAGGCGCGTGTTCTCCAAAGTGACGGCTCGTACAGGCGTTTAAGCGAGATTTTAAGCGATACACACGCAGAAGATTCTTCTTCGAGAAATGGTAATGGTAGCGGTAATGGTAGCGGTAATGGAAAAGATTCAGCCGCACGTGCAGGCAGTAAGCCATTTTCAGCGCAGCAGCACTTTTTGAATGAAATGAAACTTGCCTCGAAGGGCGCAGCTACGGGCGGCGCGACGATTGACGACATTCAAGCACTCATTTTTTCAACCAATCTCTTTGTGAACGACCATGCCGCACATTCTTAATCCCGCACTTGTAACGCTCTTGCCCTACAAAGGCATCGCACCGCGTATTCACGACAGCGTAACGCTTTTTGATGGTGTCCGCATCACAGGCGATGTGGAAATTGGTGAAGAGTGTACGGTGTGGTTCAATACGGTTATTCGCGGCGATGTGAATGCAATTCGGATTGGCAAGCGCACCAATATTCAGGATTTGTCCATGCTCCACGTTACGCATGAACGCTATGCTTTGACGATAGGCAATGATGTAACGCTTGGGCATGCGGTCATGGTGCATGGTTGTACGATTCACGATTTCGCGCTTATCGGCATGGGCGCACGGGTACTGGATGGAGCAGTGGTTAATAGCAATTCAATCGTGGCAGCAGGAGCAGTGGTGCGTGAACGCTTTATTGTGCCAGAGGGAACGCTGGTGGCAGGAACACCCGCAAAAATTATCCGCGATCTCAGCGAAAGCGATTTAGCAATGATACAAGCAATTCCTCCGCGTTATGTGGACGTTGCGGCGGAATATCGAAAGAAAGGATGAAATCTGAAGGTTGAGGGATGAAATCTCAGGGATGAAATCTCAGGGATGAGATGTCGGGGATGAAATGCGAGGTTTGAAGAGCTTCCGCCCTCAGCCCTCATATTTCATCCTTTTCTTTAGTTGAGCCAGAACATCGCATCAACGCTTACGCCGTCGGTCATCCAGCAATCGCGGTAGCGAGCTTCGCGTTGAAGGGAAAGCGTGAAGGTATAGATAACCGTTTGGCTTTCTTCGCCAATCACCATAACGCGCTGTTGGGCAACGGTGCCAGCAAGTATCACGGGTTCGTACAATGCGCTTTTGTGATTCAGCATCACACCATAAATGGGATTGCGAACAATTTGCTTAAAGCGCGAGAGCGGACCTGTATAAACCTTGTTCCCAGGGGAAGCAAAGTTAAACGCCGTTGCGATGCCTTCGTCGTTTGATTTGTTATTATCACGCAACGCATCAAGCTGGATGCGGATAACTTCATCAGGGGCGAGTTCTGGACGCGGTTGCGGGAGCGTATTGTGTTCTTGATGAGAGTGCATAGAAGTACGATAAATGCTGGGGTTTGAAGGAATTACAATACAATAAAGAGGGCTTTACATGAATAGCACACAAACTTAGGGAATTTTTTTGATATAGAAAACAACGACATGCTGTTCTTGGTGAAAAGTTCTTGATGAAAAGTTCTTGATGAACAGTTCTTGATGAACAGTTCTTGATGAAAAGTTTTTGATGAAAAGTTTTTGACGTAAAAATCAACCCACACTGCACTTCTCAATTATTCACAGTTGTTTTCTTTCCTGTTTTCTTTTCGCCCGCTTGTTCGCTGTATGCAAGGGGCAACAGCACGCTAATACTCGTGCCTTTTGCCGGCTCGCTCTGAATCGTGAGTTGTCCTTTGAACAAATCAACGATGCGAGCAATGATGGAGAAGCCAAGCCCAACGCCCTGTTGCTCATATAAATCACGGTCGAACTGCGTAAATGCTCCGATAGCGCGTATTTGCGAGGGACTCATGCCACGCCCTTCATCGCGCACCGTGATTTTACACATTCCTTGTTCACCCTGCGCCACACCAACGGTAATCGGCGTGCCAGATTCCGAAAACTTCATGGAATTATCCATAAGCTCGGTAATAAGATTTGTCAGGTACGAAGCCGTAATCGCGACGTTGATGTTCTCGCGTGAGATGTTCAGTTCGATATCTTTCATGCGCATCTGTTTTTGTGCGGCATCCAGCACCATATCCGCAATCATATCGCCAACATTCTCGACCGATTTTTTTCCTAATTGTTCGAGCGATTCTTCATCATCGGCAAGGGTTTCGAGTTTAGCAAAAAGCAGAATTTTTTCCAGTAACCGATTCAAATTATTCGTTGAACCATGCACCATTTTGAGCAATTCCAGAATTTCTGGTTTGCTTAATTGCTCAAAAGAATCAATGATATATTTTGTGCCGCCGATAATGGTTGAAAGCGGCGTGCGGAATTCATGCGGCAAAACCCGCACAAAACCTGAGCGAATTTTTTGCAACACTGAATCCATCTGGCGTTGCACGAGTGCGCTTTTGTGCAAACGAGCATTGACGGCGTGCATGAGTTCTTTAATTTGAATGGGCTTCGTTAAATAGTCGTCCGCACCAAGATTCATGCCGTGTCGTACCTCGCTCATATCGCTTTTCGAGGAAATAAACAGCAAGGGAATATGCGTGGTGTGGAGGTCGGCGCGAATCTCCCGTAATACATCATAACCACTCAGTCCGGGCATAACGATATCAGAAACAATGAGGTCTGGAACATGTTCTTTCGCCATTGACAAGCCCTCTGTGCCATCTCCTGCGCCTAGCACAATGTAGCCTTCTTTGCGCAAATGTCGCTCAATAAGCTGACGCATTTGCGAGTGGTCTTCGATAATCAAAATTTTCTTTTGTGGAATAGCTTCTACGCCGCGTTCTTCCGTGCGTTCCTTGATTTCCGCTTTGGGCGGGGTGAACTGCTCGTCGTCTTCGGGCGCGTAGCGGTCGCCTTCGCCCGTGATGATATAGTGATAATTAAAACCATAACATTTTTCAAACAACAAGCGGTAATCAACCGTATTGCGGTATTTCCAATTCGACAGTGCAGACGGTGTAATGCCAAAGAACTCAGATAATTCCGCGTCGGTGGCAATATCGTACAAGTCTTTCACTCGTTGAAGTATTTCGCGGGCTGGGGAATGTTTCATGGCAAAAGCAAAAAAGGGAAAAGAAAGCGTGTACAAAAAGGAACGTAGAGCGTAGTAAAGTAGGGCGGTGTGATGAGGTGAATGGTGAAATCTACCGTACAAGTACAAGGCGAGCCAGATATAGTGGTTATCGTGGTGGCTCTTACGGCACAAAAATACTGTTCTTTTTGGCTTCTTGCAAGGTTTTTCGCATGAAAATTGCACAAAATGTGAAGTTCTTTTCGATATGTGAAGATTACTTTGAGGATGAACCTTGTTGAAGTTTAGATAAAATTGCCCGTTCTCGCCCTCATCCCCCGCCTTCTCCCAGAGGGAGAAGGAGCTAAGACAAAGGAAATCAAACGCTTCTGAAGCCCTCTCCCTCTGGGAGCTAATAAGGGTAGGTATTCCAGAAGGCGCGTAAAAACTGATGTTCTGTGTGAGGGTCTCAATTCTTATTGAGGCTCTCACTTTCTTCACAGAGAAGAAGAAGTGAGAGCCTCACACCTGGTGTAAAATCTTAGTCGTGTATTTTCGATGTGTTGTCATAAACACGAGATTTTATGAGCCTTCCAGCAATGCCTACCCTTATCAGCCCTCTGGGAGAGGTTGGGTGAGGGCAAACGCAGAAGCAAGATTTTATGCGGTTTGCAGAATTTTATCTCAACTTCAAACCTTGAGGATGATATACTTATTCCCTTTCGGGTGAAAGATTGGAATGCCTCGCCCAAGCGGTTTCTTGACCGTCCGGTGAGTGATAACCGCAAGAGTCTGCCGGACGGTCAAGAAACCGCTTGGGCGAAAGCAACGGTTGTATCTCCCGAAAGGGAATAAAATTTCATTGGCATTCTTTATTTTTTATGTTGCCAGTGCTTTATTGGCGTTGTAAGTTTGCGCTGTTCATTTGTGCTGTTCAATACAGTATTTTTTGATGATAATTTCACCATTTTTGACGTTCTACGCTCATGCAAGAATTTTTCATGGGATTTATTCCCGCCCAACTCCGCACCGACCCCGACACGCTTCGCCGCGCCCGTACTATCGTGGCGACGTGCTTTTTTTCGTCCTTGAATGGGTTTGCGTATATGTGCCAGTATATCTTTATTATCCAGAACCCTCTCGGTGCATTCACTCTTTTTCTTGCAACGGCGTTATTACTTGCCTTGCCATTTATTCTGCGCTCCACAGGCAAATTAGATTTTGTCGCGCACTGTCTTGTTGCGAGCTATCTTTTTACAACAACGGTGCTCGTGTACTTCGAGGGCGGACACGACACGCTGACCCGTGCGTGGATTGCGATTGTACCACTGCTCGCAACCATGTTTACAGGGCTGCGCGGTGGTACAAAATGGCTTTTTGCGACGCTTGGCATCTTGACGATATTTTTTGTCCTCAAACTTGCAGGAATTGAACTACCTAAAATACAAATGTCGCAGCAACAGCAAAACATTCAAGGCTTTATAGGTATGGCGGGTATTGCTATTTTGGTAAATGTATTGGCACAAATCTATGAGCGCGGTAAGGATTCTGCATTGCAGGAATTGGACACGGTACAAAAAGAGTCAGAACACCGCGCTGAAGAGGATTACCACCGTTTGGAATTGCTCAAATCTGAAAACGAACACCGCGCCGCAGAAAACCTTGCCAAAACCGAGCAACAAAAACAATATCTCGCCACCAACGTCGAAACCGCGCTCCACGCCATTGACCGCATTGCCGAGGGAGACTTGCGCGTGCGCTTACATTCCGACAACAACGACGATATTGCGCGGCTGTTTCACGGCTTAACCCAAAGCGTTCAAAATATCAGCGCAATGATTTCACAAGTCGTCTATGCCGTGAATAGCACTGCTGACGCGGTTTCCCAGATTTCTGGTGCGACCGAAGAACTCTCGTCTGGCGCACGCGAACAAAATGGACAAGTAATGCAACTCGCAGGAGCCGTCGAAGAAATGTCGCGCTCCATTGCCGACAACACGCAGCAAATCTCGGTTGCAGCCTATGAAGCCTCGCAAGCAAACGACGACGCGTACCAAAGCGAACAAGTCATGCGTGGCATGATTTCCAACGTACAAAATCTTGGCGGCGTGGTACTTTCAACAGCAGAGAAAATCACGCGTTTGGGGCTGTCGAGCGAGAAAATTGGGGAAATTGTTTCGGTGATTGATGAAATTGCCGACCAAACAAACCTCCTCGCCCTGAACGCCGCTATTGAAGCCGCTCGCGCAGGTGAGTCGGGACGTGGTTTTGCCGTCGTTGCCGATGAAGTGCGTAAACTCGCCGAGCGCACACAAAAAGCGACGAAAGAAATTTCGCAAATGATTAAAACCATTCAAAACGAGATGACCGAAGCTGTGCGCGGCATGAACGAAGGCACAACGCTCGTGCAGCAAGGAGAAAAGCTCGTCGGGCAGACCACGCAAGCTCTGGAGCAAATTATCAATCGCACAAGCAAGGTTTCGGATTTGATGTCGCAAGTAGCTTCGGCAAGCGATATGCAAGCCACCACCAGCAACGACATGGCGCAAAACATGGAAACGATGTCCGCAGTCGTAGAGCAAGCCACGCAGGGCGTTCAGAACATTGCCCAAAGCATCGAACAGCTCTTGCGCCAAACCGATGACCTTCGCACTACCGCAAATCAATTTGTATTGAGCGATGATGCCCAGCAAACATCATTGCCCGGGGCTGGTCGCAAGCAATTACGACGCTAAAAATAAAGGATGAAACGCGAGAGATACGGTGTGAGAAATAAAGTGTAAGAAATAAAGTGTAAGAAATAAAGTGTGAGAGATGAGGACTAAAATTCGGTGTGCCAGCACTATTTGCGAACGCCAATTGGTGGTCATCGCTCCTGCGGCGTTTCAATCAAAACCCGCACCGTGCGAGAATAGAAGCGACCTTCTGGTAAATCGTTGTTGTACAATTCAATACTTGCACCGTAACCGCGCACATTTGTTTTGAGCTGCTCTGCCGTGAAACCCAGCATTTGTGCGACGTTGGAAGCGCGTTGCAAGGAAAGTTGTTCGTTAAATTCTGCCAAGCCTGTGCGGTCGGTGAAGCCATCCACGCGCACCGTTGAGCGAGGTTTGATGCGGCTTTGAATGAGTTTTAGCATAGGTGATTGCTCTTGCGTAATGGTACTTTTTGCAAAATCAAACAAAATCAAATTAAAGCGTTCCAACAATTTTCCTGCAACAAATGATGCCGTGCGATGTTCAGCAGCTTCGCGCTCTTCTTGTACGCGCTCGAAAGCGAGTTCCTGCACGGAAGAACGATGCACAATTCCTGCGCTATCGGTACACAAAAGCTCGTATTCAAGAGGCTTTAGGGCTTTTTCTTCTGAAATGCCAGCATTCATGCTGAGTTTATTGCGTTCTTCTTCGTCCATCGTCCATTCGACGCGCTCTGGCGGCTGTCCTTTTCCCTGAAACTCCCTCACCAAACTTCCTTGCTGGCGCACCGCAATTTTCCACGACACGCAAGTAAAAAGATTCTGCAAGCGTGGTACAAAGCGGACGTTAGGAACAATGAGCGCACGAGCGGTGTCAATCAAGGTAATGTTTTCCAGCACGGCGGGCGTATCAGAGCGGAGTTCTACGCGGCGATTTTCGGCTTGTTTTTCTGCTTCACTGAGCGGCAACGACGGCGTAGTGGGACTTGTGGGCGATTCTTGCAATTTTAAACGTGATTCGGGGATGCTCCAAATCTCCCGCAAATACCGTTGTATCAAGCGTCCGCGCACTTTCGCAACGTCCGCGCGAGATTTTTCCGCCGTGAAATTATCCGTGCAGCCATGAATGGTGAGTGTGGCAGCAGGATACCGCAGAAGCCGCTCCGCAACAACGTTCAGCACGTGATAATACGAATGCTCTTTCGGAACAAGTTCAACAACAGGCGAAAGTTTTGTCTCGCGGAAAGCGCGTGTTTGCTCGCTTGTGAGCGTGGCGTAGCGGTCGGGTAGCGTTGTGGAATTGATGCCATCGAAAAAAATGTACGGCAAAAGCGGCAGTACGCTCCGTGAGATGTTTTGCTGAACGCGAAGCAAAATTGCGTCCGTTTCGCGTACCGCATTTGTTTCTTCTACAAGACTGAATGCTTGCACAGCAAGTATTGGTGCTGGCTTTGCGGTGTCAATTGGCGGCGGTGGTGCTGGTTTCGGTGTTTCGGGTAAAGGAACACTCGCCGAAATGCCCGCACGAATTTGATGCAGAAACCACGTATTTGCGGCACTTGCAGAGGGCGGCAAAAGCGCACTCGAAAAAGCATTCGTGAGTGCGAAAGTGTAGGAAATTTCTGGCGTAATACGCAGCTTTTCCCCCAGCAAAAAATCATAGCCAATTCCGCCCAGCGCGTGGAGTTGCAAAGGCTGGACGTAGCGTAATGGCGTGTTTTCTTGGAGAATAATTCGCCTGTCGAATTGTGGTGTAAGCCCGCCTGTACCGCCCATTGGTGATACAATCTCAAGTGCGCGAGAATACGTCGGCGCAAGCAAATAGGCGGCACGCACACCCGCCCGCAGCGAAAATCCCACCCCGAAAGGATGCCATTCTGCCAGCAATTCCGCACCAATACTGGGCAACGAGACATTCACCTCTTGTAAAAAATAGCTCGTTGTATCAACCGTATTATCTCGTAGAATCCGCATGGGAGCTAGTTCGCGCGTCGTGAGCCGTGCATTGTGCTGAGAAAATACGCCGCGCACCTGCAAGGAAACTGCATCATTTGGAAAAAGTGTCAGTCCAACGCCAGCAAATATGCCACTTCCAAGACCTTCTTGAAAGTTTGGTGGCAGTATTCCGCCATCGTTGCGAAAATCGTACAGTTGTATAGCATCAAACTCAAGGAAATCTGCGCTGTGGCGGTTATTCGCGTAGCCCGCCGTTATGCCGATACGCGGCGCATTGTTCGTGGTTTGGGCGAAAAGTAGTTGTGCCGCAAATGCAAGGAATAGTGCGGCGGAGAGGAGTGTTTTGGTGCAGTTATTTTGAAAGGAATTGCGCATAAAAAGTTAAAAATTACTTTCCATTCTTTAATAGTGGCACAGACATTCCTGTCTGTGAGTATTGGTGCGGGATTCAGGCGGCAAAACACAGACAAGAATGTCTGTGCCACTAAAGGCAAGCCTCTACAACATAATTCTTTACCGCACAAGCGAAAGCGTTGTCGAATACACTTCCGCGCCAGAGCGAATCTGAAGAAAATATATTCCAGAAGCAAGATTTGATGCGGGAATGCGAAGCGTCGTGCTACCAGCAGCTTGTATGCCTTCATGCACAACAAGCGTTGTACCAAGCATTGTCGTGGCTGAAACCGTGATGAATGCTGCTTCGCGTAAGTTCAAACTCATGCGGATTTCGTCTTGCGCGGGCTGCGGCGCAATCGAAACGGCTGTGAGGTTTGGCGCGAACACAAGGCGTGGTGAGCCTCCTGCGTAGTTAATGCCTCGTGTGCGCAAAATCGCAGGTACGCCCGTTTGAACCTGAACACCGCTTACAAAGGCGCGTTCAAGCTGCACAGTGGAAATGGTTGCATTGCCAATAAGCCCACGTGCGCGAAGACGTACAAATGGCTCTCCTGCTTGCGTTGAGGCAATCGTGGTGCGGAATTCCAGTAATTGGCTGAGAGTACCTCCTTTATTCTCAAACGAGCTTTTCTGCGGCGTGGGAGCGATAATATCCAGCATACCTGCATTTTGTACGCGAAGGCTGAACGCTGCATCCATTCCCGCTTCCACGCCTTGTGCATTGCGCAAAAAAAGCGGGATTTCTCGAATTTCTCCCACACCATGCGCAATCGTATCGGGTAATGCCACCAAACCCGCAATAATTCGTGCTTGCAGGGGAATTGCCATCCCGCGTCCGCAGGAATCGAAGAGGCGCACGGTGTCGCGCATCATCCCGCCCGCACTGCCTTGAAAGCGCACCCACGCTTCTGTTTGCCGTCCGGGAGGAAGCGGGTTCATTCCCAACGAATCCAGCAGGAATGCGCCCACGCGGACTGGCAGCGAAAAACCTTGCGCAAGCGTTCCCGTGTTGCGAATAGTAATGATGCGGGTTGAAGGGGTGTTTACGGCGAGTGGCGAGAAATCTAGTCCGGGCGAAAGTGCCTGAATGCCTGATGAATCCTTGCGAATCGTGAGCAAAATAGTGGCATTCGTCAAATTTACCGCATTCGTCCGAAAGCGCAGCATTGCGGTAAACGTGCCGAGTTGCGGCGTTTCAGCGAGAATGGTAATGCGCCCTTGTCCCGTGCGAGCAGGAATGGTGCGGTCTGCGTGGACAATGCGAAAGGTTGCCGTTGGCGGATGTTCCAGTGAAAGCTCGTCAATGCGCAGTTCGTCCGTGCCAATACTTTGAAGCGCGATGCTGATACTCGTAGAATACTCGCAAAGAAGCCGCGTGGAGACGTTTTGCAGCGCGGCAATACGCGCTTCCTTACGCACCTCCGCACTGAGCGTTATGTTTGTGGAGCGAATGCAGTTTGGCGCAAGTAATGATGCGGCTTGCAGGGGAATTGCTCGCATAGCTGAAAAACCTGCACGGTTGCCCAGAAAGCGCACAACAAGGCGTGATTGCTCGCTTGGCGGCGTAACGGCGGGTTCGACGCGCTCCAGCACAAAGCTCGAATCTATGCGGAGATTGGCAATATTTTGGAAAGAATTATTTGTCGCAGCTTGCCAGAGAAGCGGCACGGTGCCTGTGTTTGTGAGGAGAACGGTATCGCGCAGTTCGCTTGATTCTTGCACGGTTGAAAACTGCACCGAGCCTGTATTTGTGCGCATTCCGACGGAATCTTTATTGCCGACAATCGTTACACGCACCTCGCCTGAGGCATCGCGCGAAACGTCGTTGGTTTGGAAAATGAGCGTTGCGGTATGTTGTCCAGTGGTACGCGGTTCGTAGCGGAAGCGGAGTGTTGATGCGGCTTGGGGGGCAAGCGTTGTTGTGCTGATTTGGAACGTAGAGCGCGGAAAGTGCGTAGAATCAAGAACGGTGGATGGTGGGAATTCTAAACGAAACCCCGAAATCCGCAATTCCGCTTCACCTTCATTCACAAAGCGGATGACGGCTTCGGTGCTTGCTTCACAGAAAAGGCGTGGAAGGCGCACGGTGTCTTGCACGGCGAGGCGCGGTTCGGGCGCGAGAACGCTGGCGGCAAATTGCAAGCGCGTTACGGTTTTGCACGTGTCTTGCATGGGAATTTCAAGGCTTGTAAAAATGCTGCCTTCGCTGCGCTGCCCTGTGAAGCGCATGGTTACTGTTGCAGTAGAATTTGGCTGAAGCGTTTCTGGCTGCATGGATTCCCACACGAACACATCGTTCAAGCGGCGTGGAAACTGGGGAGCGAGGAATGGTGCGCCGCCTGTGTTTTTGAGTTCCAGTGTGCGCGTTGCGGCTTGCCCAAAGCCAACGCGCCCGAAATTGACGGTTTCTGTACTCCATTCGTAGCGGTAGAGCGTCGTATTGCCGCGAAGCCTGATGATACGTTGCTGCGGGCGCGGGTCGTCGGAATCAACAATGATGAGGTTTTGCACTGTGCCGCTTTGAAAGGGCGTGTAGCGAGCGGTAAAGCGCACGGTATCAAGCGGCTGAATCACAAATGGGAGCGCGGACGACACTGCACGGAAATGAGGATTGTCGCCAAAAATCATTGCATTGATGCGAAGCGGCTTTCCGCCTTGATTGGTAAGACGTACCGTCGCTTCGCTGCTTGCTTGGCAAAGAAGCGTCCCGAAATTCATCAGCGTATCCATTTCCAAGCGCGGCTCGTCTGGCAAGATGCGTCCTTCCACGACGAGCAGATGCCGTGCGGCGGCGCATTCCAAAAGCTGGATGGAATCCCGCACCACGCCTGTATTTTCCGTGCCAAGAACCGTAAAATGCAAACGCGCCGTGCCACCTGCGGGAACAATGCGCGGTGAAATACTATCCAGCCAAAACCTTCCCGCCATGCTGCGAAATTGCTGTGCGCCGCTATTCATGCCGCCTCCAAGACTGCCGCCGCTACCAGACTGCGTTTGAATACTTTGCGCCGTGTCCGCCGTCAGCCCCGTGCGCCCAAGCACGAGCGGGCGTGTGCTGGCATTACGAAAAAGAACGCTTGCTGTCGTGCTGCGGGATTGGAGAAGAATGCCGAGATTTTGCCGAATGTTGCCAGTGCCATCGCTGCTTGGCGGCATGGTCGCTGCTTGTACCGCAAGTGTATCATTGCGCCCTGAAAGCAGGATAGTTCCTTGCAACGTACCGCTTGTGTCAATGAGTGCCATCGTCGCAGAACGCGCTCCGAAGCTGCCAGTACTGCGTGGTGAGAAGCGTATGGTGAAGGTTGCCCGCCCGCCGCGTTCAGGAAGAGTGAATGCTTCGCTGCTTCCGTTTGTCGTTGTGATAAACTGAATGCCGCGTGGCGCAGTGTTTGCGTTTGTTATGAGCGTGAAATCGTCTGCGTGGGTGCCGGAAATGCGTGGGAGAAAAAGCGTTATCGCTCTACTGGCAAGATTTCCCACCGAAACCCTGATAGTTTCTGTTGTTGTGCCGCATTGCAAGGTGGAAAAATTCGCATTTTCAATGGTCAATGCGCCGCGTGGGAGAATGGTCCAAAAATCGTTGGAAACGTCCTGCTGGCAAGGAACATCGTCAATGTTTACGCTCAGAATAATTGCCGTTCCATCCTGCGCAGTTCCACGATAGGGGAGCAGACCGCTCACAAGGGTTCGGTTGGTTGATTTTACTGAACTATAGAGCAGAAGTCGCTTGCCATCAGGACTCCATTGGATAGGCATTCCTTGAAAAGTGCGTCGCTCAAGGGCATTGGTATCATCGGGAAAGGGAAGCTGGATGGTTTGCACGAGGCAGCCTGTGATGCTATTCCAGATGCCGATGGTACTCGTGTACGTATCTTGCCAGTCGTTTCTCGGAGTTGTCGGCGGCTTGTAGAGAAATGAAGCTATGAAGCGGTTATCGGGACTCCAGACCACATTGGAGGCTTGCTGTCCAGAGTGTAGCCCGTTATTGCTCGAATGATTCCCCCAGACACCGTTCCAAAACGCTCGACTAAAGGTATTTGGAAGTTGCGTGAAAATAACACCTGGTTCTATATTCAGAATGAACATTTGTGGAGAAAGATCGCCTATTTGCGACGATACACCTTCCAGTAAATACCACTTGCTGTCAGAACTCCATCTATTTCCACCCCAGTCATTACTGTTTCGTATATAGGGCGGAGAAACGAATTTTGTTACAAGATTGCCCGTGTGAGAATTGTAGAAGAAATAGGTAAGACCTTGAACGTTAAAATTGGGAGAACCTTCAGTAAACATGAGCAGAGAATCATTCGGCGACCATATCCGCCCGCCCCAACCGTTCAAAATACCATTGTTGGGTGCGCCGTTGATAGTCTGAAGAATAGCACCAGTGCGGGTACTGCGCACGGTATATCCGCGAAAAGAGCAACCCGCAGCCGAATCAAATTCCATGCGAAGCATTCGCTCCCCGTCATTGCTAATGGTGGAGTAAGTGTAAGCACTCCCCCAATACTGCGAGTTGCACCAACTCAAATTTGCTCCCCCAAAAATGACATCGTTATACTGCGTCGGTGTACCAGAGAGAGCATTACTCATAGCGTTCAGACGAAGAAGCACTGTGCGGAGGGTATCGCCGAAGCCGTCGGTGCGGGAGCTAAAAAAACGATGTTGCTCCATTATCAGCACTTCCGAACCGCCGCCCGTCCATTGCATGGATACGATTTGGCTGGAGTTGCCTTGTCTGGGAATACTGAGCGTACGACGAAGCATTCCTGTTTCTGCCGCAAATATGCCTATCGTCGTATCGTTCAGAAGTGAAAGAAGGCTAGTATTGTCAGGACTCCAGAGTTGTTGTGATTGCCTATTCCCATTTCCATTCCAATAATACCCAAGCGCGCCCAATCCAAACCATCTGTCATTGAAACGAAGGGAAGGTATATTGGTGCTGTACGTCGGAAGTTTGTAGAGCAAAGCTCCTGTTTTGCCGTCGCGGACTTCGGTGTATTGCTCTGACCATCCGTAATATACACCTCCATTGGGGTAGTACAGAGGTTTGCCAAAAGTGGTAACAAGAATTTTTGTGCCGTCAGGGCTGAAATTAACGGTTTCGTTGCTCAATGGAGTTGTACTGGTAGAGATATGCTGCTCGGTTGGCTTGATACTAAACTGCACCAAACGCCGCCCCACAGGGAGCGTGGAGTCGCCAGGCAAGCCAAGAACGCGGAAGAGGCAGGAATCGCTGGGCGTGTCGGGAACATTGCGCCAAAGGTATTCCCCGCCGCGAGCGGTATCGGTGAGGAATATCCACGTCCGCCCAGCATTGATGCTATATTCCAAGCGAACACGCTGCGTGGTGTCGGTGCCAGACCAGCGTAGGGTGTAGTCCCGCCCTGATTGTATCAGTTCGCCGCCATTTGGCTGGATGACTTGGAAAGAAGGCATTGTTTGAGCGCGGAGGTTTATCGTCCACAAGGCGCAGAACATCAGGGCGCAGAGGGAATGATAGTTCTTCGCACGAAGCGAGCATTTCAGAAACAATTTCATACGACAATGAGGAAAATTGCAGAAGGTCAGGGATACCGGAGAAGCGCGTAGAATCTTGGGTTTCAGGTCGTCAGATAGTCAGGCGTGAGGCTCTCAATTCTTATTGAGGGTCTCACTATCGGTACATATTTGCTTTTCGTGGCGTAAAGTGAGACCCTCACTAGGAAGTGAGAGCCTCACACTTTGCCAATGTTTCGTCGTCGTCAATTAGTAATTATCAATCTGCGCACGTTGCAATTTGCTGGAGAAATCCACGTACACCGATTTCCATTCGGTGAAGATTTCAAACGCTGTCCAGCCGCCTTCGCGGTGTCCATTGCCCGTGCCTTTTACGCCGCCAAAGGGCATATGCGCTTCTGCGCCAATCGTCGGCGCGTTGATATAGGTGATGCCCGCTTCGATGTCGCGGATGGCGCGGAAAGCGCGGTTTACGTCGCTGGTGAACATACTCGATGACAAACCGTAGGCGCAATCATTGATAAGCTCAATCGCGTGTTCAAAAGATTCCGCTTTAGAAACCGACAATACGGGACCGAAAATTTCCTCGCGGAAAATACGCATATTCGGCGTAACATCAAGGAAAATAGTCGGTTTTACGAAGCAGCCTGCGCTCAGTTTACCGTTGTCGTCGCGTCCGCCGCCCAAAGCCAAGTTCGCGCCTTCGTTGCGACCGATTTCGATGTATTTCTCAATCTTCGCTAACTGACGCTCGTTAATCACGGGACCAACTTCGGTATCTTTCTCCAAGCCAGGTCCCAAGCGGAGTTTGGAAGCGCGGGTGATGAGTTTATTCGTGAAATCATCGTAAATATCTTTGTGAACAATAAGGCGCGAAGTTGCCGTACAACGCTGTCCCGTCGTGCCGAATGCGCCCCAAAGTACGCCTTCCAGCGCGAGGTCTTGGTCAGCGTCTTCCATGACGGCAAGCGCGTTTTTGCCACCCATTTCAAGCGAGCATTTTTTGTTCATTTCGCCGCATTTTGCCGCGATTTTCTTCCCTGTTTCGGTCGAGCCAGTAAAGCCAATCAAACGCACGTCGGGATGCTCCACAAGTGCGCTTCCAGCCTCGCCCGCACCGTGAACAACATTGAACACGCCTGTTGGCAAGCCCGCTTCTTCCAAAATTTCTGCAAAGATATTCGCTGAGTGCGGGGAATCGTCCGACGGCTTGAACACAACGGTATTGCCGCACACGAGCGCGGGGATGATTTTCCATGACGGCACGGCTATCGGGAAGTTCCACGCAGTAATGATGCCGCATACGCCAATCGGCATACGGAACGACATATTCATTTTATTTTCCATTTCGCTCGGCGCATTGTAGCCAAACAAACGACGACCTTCGGTAGCCGCATAGTAACAGGTATCAATGGCTTCCTGCACGTCGCCGGCGGTCTCGAAAGTTGGCTTGCCCATTTCGCGGGTCATGATGCGGGAAAGCTCTTCTTTGCGACGAGCAAAAATATCGCCCGCTTTGCGCAAAATATCGCCGCGCTTTGGCGCAGGCATGAGCATCCATGCGCGTTCTGCGGCTTTGGCGGCGCGTACCGCAGCATCCACATCTGCCGCATCCGATGCGGGAAATGTGCCGATAACTTCACGCTGGTCGGCGGGATTGAGATTTTCAAATGTTTTTCCGGATGCCGCAGCAACCCATTTTCCGTTGATGTAATTTTTGAACTGTTCCATGATGCGAAAAATTCCTTTGTGGTTTTGTGAGATTTAATGAGGAGTTCACCTTACACACTGCACGCACTTCCCTCACCCCTCGTCCCGAAGACGGTACGAGACCCTCTCCCAAAGGGCGAGGGTTAGAAGGCAGAAGATTCTGAAGCCCTCTCCCTCTGGGAGAGGGTTGGGTGAGGGCGGTATTGCTTGGCTTGTGTAAAGTGACTGAGGAGTTCAGGGGAAACACACGAATGCTACGACGCATCCACACACAAATATAAAACGCGCTTTGCAGGCTACAAAGCGAAGCTACAAAGCGCGTTTTTTTCATTTACTTAGCGTTTTTTCTTTTTATGACGATTCTTGCGTAAGCGTTTTTTCCGCTTGTGCGTCGCCATTTTATGGCGTTTGCGTTTTTTTCCGCATGGCATAGCGCAGTTCCTTAAAAATGTGGGGTAAATTGTTGATTATTTAATCGTTGTTTGCTTTTGAATTATCTACGAGCCTTTTTGCTGCTCGCCGATAGATTTGAGAATATCTTCCGCACTTTTCGCTACTTCGGTTCCAGGCGCGATTTTAATACATTTTTCAAACCAGACTTTCGATTCCGTCCAGTTTTTCTGACCGTAATAAATCACACCAAGATTGAAGAGAGCTTCCACGCGGTTTGGTTCGTATTCGAGAGCTTTTTTTGTTTCGGCAATCGCTTCATCGTGACGGTTTTGCCGAAGCAGAGTGTAGGCGTAATCCACGCGAGCGGCAACATTTTTCTTGTCGAATTCCTGCAAGTACCGTGCATAGTGCTGTTCGGCTTGAAAGAATGCGCCAATGTCGTACCACGTATTAGCCAGCGCGAGAAGTACATCGCCATTTTTTGGAAAACGTTGCAAAGAATCTTGGAGAACCGCGAGACGTTGCTGCATTTCTGGCGTTACCTTGCTCATGGGATTGCCACTTGCACTTGCCTCACCGCCAGACTGCTGACCGCCAGACGGTTGAGCATTTTTATCCGACCCGCTATTTTGTGCGCTATTGCGCGTTCCGCCCGCTTCCGCGCTGGATTGTGGCTTGTCAATAAAGAGGCGAGAAATACCAAAAGAAGCACTACCAAGAGCAACAACCAAAGCGGCTGCCAAACCGAAACGCACTCCAAACGACGACGCGCCTTTCTGCGCTGCGCCGTGCAGAGAACTCTGCAGAGAACTCTGCGGAGAACTAAACTGAGCCGCGCCACACTGCGTGCAGTATTGAAGCGGCTTTGCTGCTGCGTTTGGAGCAAGTTTTGCTGCGCCACAATCAGCACAGAAACGCTCTTGGGATGCTTTCATAAATTATCGAAGATGAAGGATGAAATTTGAAATATGAGGGCTAAAAGTTTGTAGAAGTAAGGAATGAAGGAGCTTTGCAGCTCTTTTAGCTTTATCCCTCAGCCCTCATATTTCATCCTTGCTTACACGAGTTCCACTTCTTCTTTTGCTTTGCGGACGGTTTTTACAAGACCGTTATTTTTGCCTTTACCAGACTTCAAGCGAGCATCTACGCGGGCGCGGAGCTTGCGCGATACTTTGAAGGTGGGAACATAGCGTTCTTCGAGTTCCACAGGCTCGCCCGTGCGTGGGTTGCGAGCAGCGCGAGGGCGACGCTTTTTCACGGCAAATACGCCGAAATCACGGAGTTCAATGCGCTCACCATCGGCAAGAGCTTCCCCAACTGTTTTCAAGAAACCGTCCACAACAGCGTCGGTTTCTACCTTCGTCATGCCGGTTGCGCTGGATATTCTATCCACGATGTCGGCTTTAGTCATGCTTTTCATATTGAATGAGAGATTGCTTGAAAGAAAGGACGCAAATACGCGGAGATGCTGCATTTATCGCGTATTGCGGTGTATTCGTTTGGGTAGAATATTCTGCAAAAAAACTAATGTGCAATGAAGCACACAAAGTGGTGCAGAAACCAGAATCTACGCGCTTTGTAAGGCAAATTACGAAAAGAATATTTTCGAGAATTGTGCAAGGACAAAAGAACGCGATAAAACGATACAGACAACAAAGATACGAAAAATACAGGGAAAAGTGCAAGCGTTGAAAAAAAAATGTTTGGTTGATTTTAAAAAGCATCGTAAGTTTGTTGTTCTGTAACAGAAATTCAGGATTCAAAAAATTTTCGCATTAACTTCTTATTCAGCATAAAGTTATGTTTATTCTTCTTTGTGTAATCATGGTTTTGGCAGGTATATTACTTGTTGCGGCGGTATTGCTTCAGCCGGGCAAAGGCGCGGGATTAAGCGGCTTTGGTGGCGCAACAGGTCAAATTTCCAACATGTTTGGCGCACGCCGCACCAGCGATTTTCTTCAAAAATTTACCATTGGTTTAGCACTCGGAATTCTTCTTCTGGCTGTTATTACCAATAAGTTTTTCCTCAGCACGCCGACAGCAGCAACTGGCACTGGCGATGACCGCACGCCAATCACACAAGGTGTAGCAAAGCCACCCGCACAGCCAGCACCGCAAATGCAGCAACAAGCGGCTCCAGCGCAACAGCAACAAGCTCCAGCGCAGCAGCAAGCAAAACCCGCAGGCAAGTAATTATCGTGTGTTGATAATGTTCGCAAGAAGCGGAATATGAGCAAATCTCGTATTCCGCTTTTTGTTTTTTGGAGAGAAGCACCCTACTTCTCGTACAAAATCTGCACAAAAATCTGCACAAAAAACCTGTACAAAAAACTGTACAATACACGGGAATTTTGTATCTTCGTGAGTTCTGTTTTCATTCGCTCACGCTCGTCAAATTCGCCCCACCGAACACCCGATTTACCTCGTATTCATGCAGCTTTCACGCACTACATATCAATATTTTTTTCAAGAATGTTTCTTCCCGAAAATGATGTTCTTGTTGAAAAAACGAAATATTTCCTGTGTGTTTCTGTTCTTTGTGTCGGTGCTTGGTGCAATTGCTCAAAAAAACTCCTCCCAACTCCCGTTACCACTGCGTTCGCCTTCCCAAGTGCAGTTTCGCGTGTATTCTCTGGAACAAGGATTGTCGCAAAGCAGCGTTATGGGGATTTTGCAAGACAAGCGGGGTTTCGTGTGGCTCGCAACCGAAGAGGGCGTAAACCGCTTCGATGCGTACTCTTTCCGCATTTTTCGGAATGAATCTGGCGACTCTAGTTCACTTTCCGATTCCTACACCACTGCGCTGTGCTTAGATGCGCGAGGCACTGTGTGGGTAGGGACGCTTGCAGGAGGCATTTGCGCCTACGAGCCACATTCGGAGCGGTTTGTAAGCTATCGGTATCAGCCAAACAATCCACGCGCCATCAGCTCGAATAACATTAAAGCAATTCTTCAATCCCGCATGAATACGAAAGTGTGGATTGCTACTGGTG
The DNA here is from genome assembly GCA_013298775.1 of Ignavibacteria bacterium. Classification (GTDB taxonomy): domain Bacteria; phylum Bacteroidota; class Ignavibacteria; order Kapaibacteriales; family UBA4661; genus PH2015. The sequence continues at coordinate 63,980 of JAAFIV010000007.1, forward strand.
ATGGTGGTATTAATGCTTTTAACCCCGAAACCCGCGCATTTACTCGCTTCTTTCATGTTCCTGCCAATCCACAAAGCCTTTCCTCAAACCTTGTAAACTGTCTTGCTGAAGATGCCGACGGTATGCTCTGGCTCGGCACGGATGCTGGTTTGTGTAGATTTAATCCAACAACAGGACTTGCCGAAACGTTTACCCACGACCCAAACAATACCAATAGTCTGGCGCACAACGACGTGCGGGCTATCACCATTGACCAGCAAGGACGCTTGTGGCTGGCGACCTTTGGCGGCGGGATGGATTGTTTTTCTCCCAAAAGCAAGGCGTGGCGGCATTATACCGAAGAGCATCAGGAAATACCAGAAAATCGTCTTAATTGCTTGCGTTTCACCTCCGATGGGCTGTTATGGGTAGGCACGCACAATAGCGGCGTTGTTGCCTTCGACACAGCAACGGCGCGGTTTCAAGCATTTACCAATTCTCCCTCCGACCCTACGAGCTTAGGAAATAGCCGCGTGTACGCTCTCATGGAAGACCGCGACGGACGCTTGTGGGTTGGCACGAATGCTGGTGGTGTGGGAATATACGACCCCAAAGCACGAAAGTTTTTGCATTATCGCCACGACCCCGCGCGGGCAAAGAGTTTAAGTTCCAATTCTGTGAGTGGTATTTTGGAAGATGCACAGCACCGCCTCTGGATTGGCACGCAGGAATCGGGTATTGACCTTTTTAATGACGCAGACGGCACCTTTACCGTATTCGCCCACGACCCGCGCAAACCCACAACGCTCAGTAATAAGCGCGTTCTCTCCATCCACCAAGACCCCAGCACGCAAAAACTCTGGGTCGGAACAGAAGTTGGGTTGAATTTTTTCGACCCCGCCACAGGAATATCGAAGCATTATTTCCACGACCCCAACAATCCCGCCAGCATCAGCAATGACCGTGCATACGAGGTACATATTCCTTTGAAAACATCGCCCGTTGCAGGAAAAATTTGGCTTGGAACATTCACCGGTGGACTGAATCTTTTCGACCCAGTAACGGAGCGGTCTGTACGCTTTCAATATAATCCTCAGGACACAAATTCCCTCAGCAACAACGATGTCATCTCCCTTCGCGAGCGCAAGGATTCTACCTTGTGGGTGGGAACGTTTGGCGGTGGCATATCCGTTCTAAATCTCAAAACGCAGCAATGGAGACGCTTTCAGCACGACCCAACATCTCCGCGCAGTATTAGCGCAAATGCCGTTACATGCTTTCAGGAAGACAGCAAAGGCAACTTTTGGGTAGGTACAGTAAATGGTTTGAATCGCTACGAACCAGCAACAGAGAGCTTTGTACGCTATCAGAAAAATTCTGGCTTTCTGGATGAATTGGTCTATGCAATTTTGGAAGACAAACGCGGTAACTTCTGGATAAGCACAAACAAAGGAATTGTGCGCTTTCACCCCGATACCAAACTCATTCGGCAGTACGACGTTTCCGATGGTTTGCAGAGCAATGAGTATAATTCTGGTGCCTTCAAAACCTCCGATGGACGGATGTTTTTTGGTGGCATCAACGGCTTCAATGTTTTTCATCCTGACAGCATCCAAGACCAAGCAAACACCTCACCAATCGTTCTCACAGGCTTTCGCAAGTTTAATAAAAATATTCGTCTGGACACCAGCATTACCGAAGCACATACGCTCACGTTGCCATACAGCGATAATTTTATCAGTTTTGAATACACGCAGCTCAATTACACGAATCCCCAGAAAAATTATTACGCATACAAACTCGATGGCTTCGACGGCGAATGGATTGAAGCTGGCTCGGTGCGAGAAGCCACGTACACGAATCTCGACCCGGGCGAGTACACATTTCGCGTGAAAGCGGCAAACCATGATGGTATCTGGGGCGAGCGTGAAGCAACGGTGCGCCTTGTGGTACTGTCTCCTTGGTGGCGGACGTGGTGGTTTCGCTTACTTGTCGCAATCGTTATAGCAAGCGTGATTGCAGGAATTTTTCAATGGCGCACACGGCAAATTAACGTGCGAAACCGCATTCTCAGTCACTCCGTGCGTGAGCAAACGGGCGAAATCAGTCGTCAGATGAGTATCTTGGACGACCAAGCGCGTGAAATTGAGCTTCGCAATTCGGAATTGCAACAAAAAAATCTTGCCCTAGAAGAACTCAATCGTGAAAAGAATGAATTTTTAGGCATTGCCGCCCACGACCTGAAGAACCCGCTTGCATCCATTATTCTGACGGCAGAAAATCTGCAACGCTACGGTTCCACGATGAAGGCAGAACAATCGGCACGGTTGCAAGAAAATATCAAAACCACTGCATCGCGCATGAAATCTATCATTGAACGGCTCTTGGATGTGAATGCAATTGAAGCAGGTGCATTGAATCTTACCCTGAAAGAATGTGATTTCCCTCATCTTTTGCGAACAACAGTGGAAGAATATCGTGTGCGTGCAGAAGCAAAAAAAATCACACTTCACGTTGCAGTCAGCGATGAAAGTATTCGCGCTCTCGCCGATGAAGCCTCGCTGCATACCATTTTGGAAAACCTTATCTCAAATGCTATCAAATACTCGCCTTTCGAGCGCAATATCTACGTACAGCTTGGGCGCGAGGGTGGAATGGCACGCTGCGATGTGCAGGATGAAGGTCCCGGCTTCTCCGAAGACGATCAATTACGCCTCTTTGGAAAATACGCCCGCCTCACACCGAAACCCACTGGTGGAGAGCATTCTACGGGTTTAGGGCTGTCTATCGTCAAGCGCATGATTGAGGCACAACGCGGACACGTGTGGTGCAGCAGCAAACTTGGTGAGGGCGCGACGTTTAGTATTACCTTGCCGCTCAGTTATGATGCCGAGTAAACTTGTGTATCTTCCTTGGGTACATTGTGAATTCAAGCACAACAAAATTCGGTAATACCATTTTTAGTGCGTGATTCTGGAATTTCGCAGTGATAATAAAAATGTGAGTAAGGAACGCGGATTTGAGGACTCACGAGGACTTTGAGGATAGCAAAAAGTCCTCAACGTCCTGACAGTCTGGGCTTCATCGGCGTTCCAAATAATCGTTGCATAATTCAAGAATCGTGTATTTGGTGAATGACTTGAATAGTGAATGACTTGAATAGTGGATGACTTGGATAGTAGATGACTTGAAGCAAAGCAGCATACAACCTTATTTCATTGGATATTCAAAAACTCATTTTCGACACTACCTACATTTTGCGAAAGCCTTCTTTCCTTGCCGTACAATCTGAACCAATCTTCATGCAACACCAACGCCCATATTTTCTCGCAGTTCTTCTGTGCTATACGCTCATGCAGGGCGTAGTATTTGCCCAAGAAACCAGCAATAACGAGGCATCTACTGAACTCGCTGCCCGCAAAAACCAAGCGGCAGTAGATTTTTCCGCAGGACTCACTGCCCTTGAAAAGCAAGACTTTCGCACTGCAAGAAATTCCTTCCGAAGCTCGTATTTACTGGACTCTGCGAATATGACGACGTTGCGTCATTTCGCCAAAGCCTTGTTTTATGCCGAGTACAAGAACATTGATTCCGTGCGCTTTGTCCGCGAACTCCTGCGCGTGTACGATGTGCGGGGTGGCGAGGCAAATCCGCTTTGGCAGGAAAAAGGAAATATCTTGAAAAAAGATGTTGGCGACCGCTTGGATGTCCTCATTGCCGATAGCCTACAAGCCGCACAGAAAGAGGCGTTGCGCTTTGCCACGCAATATCAATACAGCTACCGCGCAACAGCCGTAAAACCCCTCGAACGTCCCAAAGACTCGCTTTCACTCGCTGGAAAAAGCATCTGGACGGCTTCATTCCTCATTCAAGCTGGTGTTATGCTCCAACCAAACCGCTCGCTCGACCATTGGGGCGATGTGTCGCTCGGTGTGCGTGGCGCATTTTGGGGGAAAATGTCGGAAACGGCGGATATTGGCGGGGATGTGGGCATACATGGCACATTTGGCGCAATGCTCGAAAGCGGCTCTGTTCCTACACGTATTGATACCGGAAGCGCACTTCGCCGTATGTATTCTGGTGAGCTTGGTGCGCGATTGCGCTTTTATTTTCATAACACGGGCGTTTTTGCCGTCGGCGGCTATGGTCGCGTGGAAAACACACAAACTCTGGGCAATACGCCAGAAAACATTGCCACATCTGCTTTGCGGGGTATTCCTTTTCATCTCGTGGGCGCAGGACTGCACTGGGAACCTCGCGAAGGCGCAGAGGGTCTGCTCGTCGGCGGACGATTTTTCTTTGTTCCATTTCTCGGCACATACTCGAAAGCCCGCATGATTACTGCTCTTGTAGGCTACTCCTTTGGACGCGCCGCCCTCACGCTTGATGCGCTGTACGCAGAACGCTCCGAAAGCACGTCCACACTAGCGGCGCGGGTTTCTTTGCATTGGCATTTTCTTCAAGCGGTTTCTGAAAAGAAAAGTGAGGAAACACCATGAAACGTTCCATGACACATCAGAAAGAAATGCCAACACTTCTCTTTGCTAGTGCAGACACTCTTGTCTGCGCAGAATTAGCGCAGGATGCAGGTGGAATTGCCATTACCACGACGCAGACAAGAGTGTCCGCGCTACCGAAGCCCCAATCTTTACGAACCTTGTTCTGGTGCGCTTTATGGGCATGTTTGCTCATCCTGCCATTTGCACAGCTTTCCGCTCAAACGCCCGCCATTCCTTGTGATTCCGCTTTCAAACAAGTATTGCTACTCGTTGATGTTTCGGGAAGTATGACAGAGAATGAGCGATTGCTGGAAGTAAAACAATTTGCTCTTCGCATGCTCAAGGAGCGAGAAAAGGAGCGGCTTCTGTACAAAATTATTTCCTTCGGTGGCGAGTGCAACGACATTCAAACCGATGTTGATTGGACGCGGGATGGAAGTGTCGTGAGCGCGGGTATCAAGAGCTTGTATTTGCGAGGCGGTACGCCACTTGGTTCTGCGCTGGAATATAGTATTGATGCGGTGAAGAAGTCCGCTTATCCAGACCAAACGCAAATTCTTCTGTTTAATGATGGTGCAAATACTTGTGGCGATGTGCGAGAAATCCTTGCTCGGCGCGGCAAAGAAATTCCATGTGTGCGTATTCACGTGCTTGGAATTGAATTAGACGAGGAAGATAAATCTCTTACAGACCGCTCTACATCTGACCTTGAAGCAATTCGCTCTCTTGGCAATGGCAAATTTATACGCTTGCGCGATATACGAGAAGTGCGCGGAGTAAGTTTTGCTGAAAACCAAGTAACCGTTAGCCCCCAGAGCTTTCCACCACGCGTAAAAAAGTCAAAACAAGAAGCAACAAAACAAGAAGCAACAAAGCAAGAAATAACAAAGCAGGAAATTGCCAAAAAAGATAGCACGGCACAAAATCCAGCTCAAGTACCTCCAACGCAAGCAATCAAGCGAGATTCAGCACAAACAGTCCAAGCGCAAGGAACGAAGAGCGATACAGCACAGACACAACAAACACAAGCAATCAAGCGAGATTCAGCACAAAGAAGCACTGCTGCGGTCAATGAGCAAAAATCTTCTTCTTCCTTGCCGTCTGCAACACCAAACACAAATCAGGCAGAACGCAAGGAAGCATCATCGGTACAAGAGAAAAAGCAGAATAGCGAGCCAAAGCGAATAATTACACAAAACAATCCTCAAAATAATACTCAAAATAATACTCAAACCCGCTCTACACCAAGCACAAATGAAAACGTATCGCAAAAAGAAACGCTCTTAGAAACGCAAACACAACCAGAGAAGAAGAAATCAATTCGCCAAGTACATTCGCCGAAAGCCGCATCAAAGGCTCCATCAAAGGCTTCCTCAAAGGTTTCCTCAAGGGCTGCGGAAAAGTCGTCTGCCATGAAATTATCTTCTGAAGAGCCAGCATCGCCACAACCAAGTAAGCGGTACGCTTCGACCGAGAAGCAAGAACAGTCACCAAGCACGGTACAATCTAGCGTAGCGAGCAATGCAGTTTCCCTAGACAGTTCTTCTTTCCGCGAGGAAGGAATTATTTTGTTTTATCCAACAGGAAGCGACAAACTCCTACCACAGATGACGCAAGGTTTGGAGCGACTTGTGGAGCGTTTACGCATGAAAACTATTCGTTCAATTTCGGTGGAAGGGCATAGCAGTATCGAAGGCAATGGCGCGACGAATTTGCGTCTCTCGGTGCAGCGTGCATCGGGTGTGGCGGCACTTCTGCGCTCACGCTTGGGCTTGTCGGAACGGGTAATTGTTTGGAATGCGTTTGGTGAATTGAAGCCGCTTGCTTCCAATGCAACGGAAGTGGGAAGGCAGGAAAATCGCCGCGTAGAGGTGCGTGTGCAGGTGGCGGAGTAGATTTCGCAAGTATTCTACGGTATCACACACGATAAAACTTCTGAACATCAGATAAAATAGGGCTTTCGTTGTACTTGCATTCTTGTCTATATTTGTTTTTTGTAACTGGTCAGGTCATATTTTCGTCGGGCGGCTGTTATCACAAGAGCAGTAGCCGTCCGGTGAGTGCTGTGGAGGCGACTCACTCGCCGGACGGCATTGCACTGGCACTCCTCAGCCGCCCGACGAGAAGATACCTGACCAGTGACTATTTTTTGAAGAAGTTACCAACGCTCACAAACCAAGACTGGTACTAAATGATTTCAGTTGGAAATCAGGTGTGGTATTGGATTGAAAAGGTACAAAAACAAAGAGTGGCACAGACATTCTTGTCTGTGTTTTCCACCTGAATCCCGTACCAACACTCACAGACAAGAATGTCTGTGCCACTCACGAGGTAAGGATTCTTTCCAACTGAAATCATTTAGTACCCCAAGATTGTCGTATCTTTGTTTTTGTGCGAAGTTTTTATGCGAAAATACGCTAGATTCGAGTAGCAATACGGAAGGCTAAAGAAATGAAGTGAATAAATTTCTTTGGGCTTTCGATAGCATAGACCTGAGGGATTATCTCAGCCTGTCTGTACAATCTCAAATGCAAATTTCAATCATCCTTCATCTTTTTGACTAGGGAGAACTCAATGGCAATCCTCAAGCCCGATGCGGAATGGCAAACCCTTGTAAGCCGCGTAAAATCTATCCTTCCTGAAGCATTTGCTTCTAACGGGAATGTACTAAATTTGAAATGCGGCGAATGGCGCAATCCAGGCAACAGCAAACTCTTTCTCTCGCCCATTGACGGCTCGCCGCTTGGCGCGTACCCGATGCTCGACCTTGAAGGTGGCAAGCGTGCGGTACAGTTTGCCCGCGAGGAGTTCAATGCGTGGTCAAAAGTTGATTTAGAAACCCGCAAAGCCCGTGTTCACGAGTGTTTGCAGCTTTTGCGGCAGCACCACGAGCTTTTAGCATATCTGCTCGTGTGGGAAATTGGAAAGCCCTTCCAGCAAGCAATGGTCAGCGTTGATAGGTGTATTACGGGCGTGGAATGGTACATTGGGGAAATTGAAGTGATGCTGCACGGACGCGCTCGCAAGCCGCTTGGGCTTATTTCCAACATTGCATCGTGGAATTATCCTTTGTCCGTGTTGGTTCATTCTATGCTCGTGCAAGTGTTGGCGGGCAATTCCGTCATTGCCAAAACTCCGTCGGATGGCGGTTTGTACGCGCTGACGCTTGCCGTCGGATTGGCGCGGCGAGCGGGCTTGCCTGTGTCGCTCGTGAGCGGCTCTGGAGGCGAGCTTTCGGACGCGCTTGTGCGCAACGACAACGTTGATTGTTTGGCGTTTGTCGGCGGAAAGTCCAACGGACGCGACATTGCGGCTGCTTTTTACGACCGCAACAAACGCTATATGCTCGAAATGGAGGGCTTGAATGCGTATGGTGTATGGAATTTCAGCGATTGGACAAAACTTGCCGCGCAGCTAAAAAAGGGCTTTGAGTACGGCAAACAGCGTTGTACCGCCTATCCGCGCTTTGTGGTGCAGCGTAGCCTTGTGCCAGATTTTATGGATACCTATCTCGGTGTGGCGAAATCACTCACCTTTGGGCATCCGCTTCTGGTGGACAATGCCGCCGACGCACCGCCACAACTGGATTTCGGTCCGCTTATCAATAGCCGCAAAGTGAATGATTTGCAAGTGATGTTTAGCGAAGCCGTGAGCAATGGTGCGGTGTGCCTGTATCAAGGAAAGTTCGATGAATCGCGCTTTTTGGAAGGACAAGATATTTCTGCCTACTTCACGCCGCGCTTGCTCACGAACATCCCGCGCAAAGTAAAACTCTATCAAAACGAAGCCTTCGGACCAATGGACACCCTTGTCGTCGTTGATACCGTCGAGGAAATGATTGAAGAAATGAACGTCTCCAACGGCTCGCTCGTCTGCTCGGTTGCCAGCGACGATGAACAGCTTGTCAAGCGCATTGCACCTGAGCTTCGTGGCTTCAAAGTTGGCGCGAATACCGTGCGCTCGCGCGGCGACAAAGATGAGATTTTTGGCGGCATAGGACAATCATGGAAAGGCTGTTTTGTGGGCGGAAAATACTTGGTCGAATCCGTAACGGTCGGTATGCCCGGAGAACGTTTGCATGGCAATTTCCCTGATTATACCTTGCTTCCAGAGCATCGGTAGTATCCAATACTTATACTTGTTTTTATCTTTTTACAAACATTCCTCATTGCACGACAAAATTTCTTCAATAGTAGCACAGACATTCTTGTCTGTGAGTATTAGTGCGGGTCTCAGGCGACAAACACAGACAAGAATGTCTGTGCCACTAAAGTCTGAATCTACAAACGCTGAAGGAATTTTGTCGTGGATTCACAAAACCCCTTTCTATGGCTCTTGAAACCTCACTTCCCGTCTTCGACCTTCATTGCGATTTGCTGTCGTATCTCACCGCCGTTCCCGATGCCGACCCCGTTCATACGGAGGACATTGGCGCGTCGCTTTCGGCATTGCGTGAAGGGAACGTCAAAGTTCAAACAATGGCAATTTACGTGGCAACCGACGATGAAGGCAGCGTCGAATCTGGCATTGAACAAAGTGTTGCGTTTTTGGAATTGATTGATAATTATTCCGACTACGTGCAACATTTGGATAATGCTGAGGATTGGAGCGATGTGCTGGAATCCGAAAAAACCACTATCATTGCCGCGATTGAAAATGCAAACGCTTTTTGCAGCGAAGACGACGACTTGGACGACGGTTTTGCGATGCTCGAAACGATGCTCGAAAACACAGGCGGACTGCTCTACATCTCGCTGACGCACAATGACGAAAACCGCTTCGGTGGCGGGAACGACGCACCTGGCGTAGGCTTGAAAGAAGATGGAAAATTGCTGTTGGAATTTTTGCACGAAATGAATATCGCGGTGGATTTAGCGCACACCAGCGACGCGCTTGCTGCCGATATTTTGAACTTCATTGATGCCCGCAACCTTGACGTTGCCGTGCTTGCAAGCCATTCCAATTTCCGCAGCGTCCACGACCACGCGCGAAATCTGCCCGAAGAACTCGTGCAAGAAATTGTGCGGCGTGGCGGGCTTATCGGCATGAATTTTTACCGCGAATTTATTCACGACACGGACCCCGATAAACTTTTTGCGCACATTTTGCATGGCATTGAACAAGGCGCGGGAGCGCATCTCGCCTTTGGTTCAGACTTTTTCTACTCTGCTGGCACCGATGAAGACGAAGAAGAGGATACCGAAGAAGATTTCTTCCACGAACACCGCAATTCCGCCCAGTTCCCGCATATTATCTCGCGTCTGAGCGATATACTGCCAGAAGAACAGCTCCACCGCCTCGCCTACGCAAATACCTACAATTTTTTGCAACGTTTATGGGGATAAGTAATGATGCGCTCTCCAGCAAAGATGCGCGGCAATCAAACAACGCAGCAGCATTCACCTTCCAACCGATTGCTTTTGTGCGCACGGAGTTTCAGCGCAAATACGATGCTCCCCGCCAACCCGCACCAGAACAAGAATCTGTGGACAATTCCGAACATCAACACGGAGTAATTGAATTCCTTCCGCACCGCAATTTCGAGCAAGCACTCGCCGATATGCAAGGAATAGAGCGGGTTTGGCTTATATATGTCTTTCACCATAACCTTTCGCATTGGAAACCGAAAGTGTTGCCGCCACGCGGACGCACCAAACGGGGCGTGTTTGCTACACGCGCACCGTATCGCCCGAATCCCATCGGTTTGTCGCTTGTCAAAGTCAAGGAAATACGCGGCTTGCAGATGTTTATTGGAAATTGTGATGTGCTGGACGGCACGCCAATCCTTGATGTAAAGCCCTATTTGCCCGAATACGATTCCTTTCCCGATTCCACAACGGGCTGGTGGGGCATTGAGCGAGCGCAAGAACACGAATATTCCGTTGAAATGAGCCTGAAAGCCGCAGAACAACAGGCTTTCTTGCTTCGGCACGGCGTTTCAGCAATCGAGAAAATGTGCGCTGTGCTGAGGCGCGACCCGCACCCACATCCGTATCAGCGCGTGAAAGTGATTGGAGAAATTGATGGAGAAATTGATGGAGAAATTGACAGAGAAACATACTACGAAATAGCGCGTCAAGACTGGCGTTTGCGCTATTGCATCCGCGAAAAAAAGGTGATTGTACGCGAATGTAGAAGCGGATTTTCCCCAGGCGCAATTCCCTCCAATGCCGCATTACATCAGGCTTTCTGGGAGTATTGGTGCGACAAGGAATAAGTGCAGTAATAAAATAATCCTGTCAAACGGCGGAAGAGCGAAAATAAAATCTTGGTGTACGTTGCTCTTCTGCAAAAAATTGGCACAAAAAATGCTTCGCTAGAAAGTGTAGCAAAAAGGAAACGATTTCTGCAAGAAAATTGACCTTCCTTTTCAAAAAACTTTTGCTGAAAGCATTTCTTCACACAGATTCACGAGGCGGCACAATGATTAAGAAACTAGCTATTGAGGACGGGCGGCGCGTTGTTTTGAAGCGCGAAGAAGGAGACCGTACCTTTTTTACTCAGGGCGTGATTGCATATGAAGGGCGGCTCTGGTACGCCATTCTTCTGGAAAATGAAGCATTGGTAAAAATTCGCAAAAATAGCGGCAAGGAATACCGCGTAAAATACGGCGGCTGGACGCTGTGCGAGATTAACAGCTAAGAGAAGGATGAAAGAGGAGGGCTGAGGGATGAAGGTCTGGAAGCCTTATACAATCAGGCTTTCGTAGCGCGGACACTCTTGTCTGCGCAGCTCTTATGCAAAGACATTTACGCGGTTTGTGGCTTGTGAAGCTAGTTGCAGTGCTTGTTCGGCGTGGGTGAAAAGTTCTTCGGTGGTGGATTGTTTCAAAAGCTCTGCAAGCCCGATACTTGCTGTGATGGTGAATTGTTTGCCTTTCACGTTGATTGGTTTTCCCGCAATTTCTCGGCGCAAGCGTTCTGCCCACATCTGCGCTTCATTGGTCGTTTTTCCATTCAAGCACACACCGACAATATTCCCCAAATACCGCCCCACTACATCGTTCTCGCGGAGATGCGCTTTTACATTTTCGCTAAAAAGACGGAAAAGTTCTTCCTTCAGCGTGTCATTTTTCGCAAACGCTGCGTACTCGTCCAGTTTTATGAGCGCAATGCTCATCGTGCTTCCCGCTTCCCGTGCTTTCGCCATTTCCTGCCGAATTTGCATCACAAAATCTATTGCTTCCACGATATTTTGCTGGGTTCGCTCATCCGCAACCAGGTCATTTGCTTTGCTTGCCGATGAAGCCTGTGTTTGTGCGTGGTTCTGCACATAATCTTGCAACTGAATTTGCTCCAATGCCGTTCCTGCGTACTCACACGCCGTTTCCAAAATTTCAATGTCTTGCTTTGTGAGCCGCGTTTCGCCGTGTTCTTCGATGAACAGCGCACCGTAGCAGCGCGACACCGACACAAGCGGAATAGCAGTAAACGCAATCGCCGCCGATGCCAGTTCGCCTTCTGCCAAGCGCACAAAATTTGGCGTGAGATTTTGAAACCGATACGTGCGCCCATTGGTGATAGTTTTTCCCACCAAACTTGTTTCCAAAACAACCGTCGCGCCCAGCACTGACCGTGCTTCTACGATTTTTGTGTGCAAATTAGAAATGTACCACGCGGAGGTTTCATCGTTGTAAATGCAGGTTCCCATCGTGGAATACGGCACAAGGCGCATGAGCGAGCGAATAAGAGCAGTGCAGATGTCTTCGCCCGTGCGTTCGGGCTTCAGCGTGAGTTGGCGGAAGGTGTCGATTGCTTCCAGTGTTCGTGCGGCTTGTAGGAGGTCGTATTTTTCGGTGTAGCTTTGAATTAAACCAGAAATGAGTTTGGTAAAATGTCCCAGAAAGCTCACCGTTGCGTTGTCGTAAGCATCGTCTTCGGAAGAATCTGCCGTCAGAATGCCTACCACTGCTTGATTGTAGAACACTGGCACACCAACAAAGGAGCGCGTTCCCGCAGCACTTGTATAATAGGGCAAGAGCGTCAATTCCGCATCAGTGCTAATTTCCGTTAAGATTTCAGGGCTACCACTCAGAGCAATCTGACTCAAAGTATCCGTCTCGGAGAGAGTAATGGTGCGGTGTTCAATGGTATTCGCACTATCGGAGATTTTTGCTTCCATCGTCAGTTGTTTGCGGTCGGCGGCGTACCACCAATAGGCGGCGGTGCGAGCATTCATCGCGCTTCGGATAGCCATCAGGATTCGTTGCAGGAGAAAATCGAACTCACGGCGCGGCTCATTTTTCACCACTTCTGGTGTTTCCTCTGCAATTTCATCCATCGTAACGGTGAGCTTCTTGCGCCGATGCGAAACCGCTTCTTCGGGCAATTCGTGCGATGCGTCCGAAGCCGCTATTTTGCTTGCGTTGAGCTTGTTTGTCTCTGGCTTTTCTGGGCGATAATTTTTCAGGTCAGCCGCTTGCGCCGCCGCAACCGCGTCCGCAGTACGTTCCGCACCTCCAGACGATACCTGCGCTGAAACTGCACTAATCTCGCGGATTTCTTTCTCCACCGTCGCAATGTGCAAAGCGGCTTTGGAAGCGCGTGAAACCTTCTCTTGCAGGTCTTCTGACTCCGTTATTTGTGCTGTCGGCTCGGATTGGTCATTAGTTGATTGGTCATTGGTTGATTGGTCATTGGTTGATTGGTCATTGGTTGATTGGTCATTCGTCATTGGTTGATTCGTCGTTGGTGCAATCGTGTTATCGTCAGTCGAATGACCAATTTCCAATGACACATGACCCTCTTCCACTCTCACTTCATCGCTTTTTTTTTTCGCTAGCTCTTCTTGGAAGGCAGTATTGGTGCTGCTTGCGCCAACTTCTACGCTTGGCATTTTCCCTAAGATGCGAAACTCACCACCTTCTTCATCGTCAAAATCTGCGCCGAGCAAGGTTTCATCAAGCGCGGGAGCAGTGTAGTTTCCTGGCGTTGGCAGCGTGGATGTGCGGGTAAATGGCTGTGGTGCTGGGGTAACGGGCGCAGGTGCGGGAGCTTTCTTCAAGGATTCTGGCAAATCCGATTCGCCAATCGCCACCGTTGGCGTGAAGTCGTTTCGCATGGACGCGCCTTCGTCGGCATCATCGAAAACGAGGACTTTTTTAGCAAAGGTTGTTGTTGAAGTGCTTGAAGAGCGTACTGCGTCTGGTTTTGTGCTTGATTGAGGAATGTTTTGTGTTGCAGCCGCATTCGCACTTCCAAGTACGGGTGCGCTTTGCAAGGGCGTAAATTTTTCTGGCGCAATTACGAGTTGAACATCATCAAAATCAGCAGCTTCATCGAAATCATCAAAGACCAATCGCTTGGGTAAGGCTTGATTACTGGGCGGATTGGTTGTTGGAGCAGTTGCGGGAATACGTGTTTTCTCAAGAGGTTGCTCGTTTGCTGCTGGCGGTGCGGTCTGCGAGGCTTGTATTGGTGAGCTTTTTGGGGAATTAACCTTGTCTTTATTTTTCTTGTTGTTGCCGGTTTGTGCTGGCGAATTACCAGCAGATGGCGTAGATGCTGGTGTTGAGCTTGTTGCCGCATTTGTTGCCGCATTTGGTACGGCGATTGTCGGCGCATCGTCAATTTCGCCAAAGGATTCCGCAAAATCGTCGAATACAAGACGCTTCGAGCCTGTTTCTTGTTTGACGGTAGTTTTAAAATCGGCAACATCAGAAACGGTTTTTGCGGGTTTCATTGTCGTGGGCTGTAACGCTGATAAATCCTTCACGCGCTGGGCATACAGCACAAAAAGAGCAATGCTGCCCAAAATCGAAATACACACACCAATAAGGCGCACGGGCAGGTCTTCCATGAACGCCGCAATCGCAATTCCAATCGCGATAACAAGGAATGCTGGTACGTCAGTGGGAGCATTGAAGAGGCTGGAGAAGCCTTTGCGTGGTGATTCTTGTGCCATAGTTGCGATAAAAAAGCTCTCAGTACACGACAAAATTTCTTCAACAGTGGCACAGACATTCTTGTCTGTGAGCATTCGTAAGAGATTCAAGCGATAAACACAGACAGGAATGTCTGTGCCACGGAAGCCTGATTCTATCTGCTATTCAAAGATTCTATTCATGTACCAAAAAAAACTACAAAAAATCTTCTTGTGCCAAAAAAAGCTGCCAAGCAGCAAGCGTCATTCCATCCCAACATTCGCCGAGCCGAATCAAATTCATCAACTCTCTTCTCGAAACGCGCAATCGCTCGAACTCTTCGGATTCATCAGGCTTGGCGTGGGGTGCGGGCATGAGATTTTGCGCCAAAAATGCGGAGCAGATTTCATCGGTAATGCCATTGCACGGGTTAAATTCACCCAAAAAAGTGAGTTCACCTGAAAAGCCTGATTCTTCCTGCAATTCGCGCTGCGCCTGCTCTTCTACGCTGAGGTGGCGCAACTGCCCACCGCCTGGAAACTCAATGCTCACGCGGCGATTCAAGTAGCGATATTGCTTGGTGATGATAAACGTGTCGTCGTCGAAGCGCGGAACAATCATCACCGAGCCAGGTGTGTGGACGTAATGATAGTCGCCATGCGAGCCGTCGGGCTTTTCATAAACGTCAAACCCGTATTGCCAGTACGGGTTTGCGTCTTTTATCGAATGCGATATTTGCTTGAGTTCTTTGAGCATAGCAGCTACATCTCAGAAATTTTCAAAAAGTAAATGCAAAATGTTCAGTGGCACAGACATTCTTGTCTGTGAGTGTTAGTGAGGGATTCAGGTGAAAAAACACAAACAAGAATGTCTGTGCCACTATGAACTTTTATCACTTATTTTCTACCATCCCCAAAGAAGTTAAAATTTAGCGAGCATTTGCCGCAATTTCCGCTTCGCTGAAGAAGAACGCGGTTTCAATTTTTCCGTTCTCAACAGAATCCGAGCCGTGCGCAGCGTTTTCGCCTTTTGAGGAAGCAAAACGTTTGCGAATTGTGCCTTCTGCGGCTTCTGCGGGGTCGGTCGCGCCAATAAGCGTGCGGTAATCTGCCACAGCGTTGTCTTTTTCGAGCGCAATCACTACGGACGGACCACTGCTCATAAAATCAACCAATTCACCGTAGAATGGGCGTTCTTTGTGAACAGCATAAAATGCGCTTGCTTGTTCTTTGGTAATGCGAATCATTTTTACGCCAAGAATTTTGAACCCTGCTTGGGTCATCATGGCGAGAATTTCACCGATAACGTTTTTACGAACCGCATCGGGTTTAATCATTGCAAAAGTGCGTTCCATCGTGCCTTGTAAGAATGTTGAATGGTAAAAAATAAACGATGTCGTCCGCCAAAGAGCAGACGACATCAGGTGTTTGAGCTTCATTATTTCTTTTTCGCTGGAGCAGCTTTTGGTGCTGCTTTTGCGGGAGCTTTCGCTGCGGGAGCCTTTGCTGCTGGTGCTTTTGCTGCTGGTGCTTTTGCTGCTACTGTTTTTGCGGGAGCAGCCTTTGGTGCTGCTTTCGCAGGAGCTTTTGCCGCTGGAGCCGCTTTCACAGGTGCTTTTGCGGCAGGTTTTGCGGGAGCTGGTTTGCTCGCAACAGCTTTTGGAGCCGCTTTAACGCTTACTCCGAGGGCTTTTGCCACCGTAATACCAATCGTTGCGGGCGATTCCACAACGTGGATACCAGCTTGCTTCATGGCTTTCATTTTCTCTTTTGCTGTGCCTTTTCCGCCAGAGATAATCGCGCCGGCGTGTCCCATGCGGCGACCGGGAGGCGCGGTTTGACCAGCAATGAAGCCGACAACAGGCTTTTTCACATATTTCTTAATGTACTCTGCCGCTTCTTCTTCTGCCGAACCGCCGATTTCGCCAATCATCACGATTGCGATGGTTTCAGGGTCTTCGTTGAAGAGTTGGATAGCATCAATGAAGCGCGTACCGATAATTGGGTCGCCGCCGATGCCGATGGCAGTGGATTGACCAATGCCCAAATCGCTCATTTGCTTCACCGCTTCGTAGGTGAGCGTACCAGAGCGAGAAACCAAACCCACGCCGCCTTTATTGCCTGCTGCGGTGAATTTTTCTGGCGTGAAAATAAAGCCTGGCATGATACCGATTTTACACTCGCCCGGCGTGATAATTCCTGGGCAATTCGGTCCAATCAAACGCGCATTGGAGTTTTTCAACGCCGCGTGAACAACGGTCATATCACGCACAGGAATACCTTCGGTGATACAGATAATCAGCCCGATACCGCCTTCAATCGCTTCCAAAATTGCTTCACCCGCCAAGGATGCTGGCACGAAAATGATGGATGTATCTGCTTTTGTGGCTTTCACGGCATCTTTTACCGTGTTGAACACCGGAACAGGACGATTGAACATATCTTCGCCTTTGCCGGAATAGGTTGTGCCGCCTTTGCCGGGCGTTACGCCGCCCACGACATTTGTGCCGTATGCGAGCATTTGCGAAGCATGGAATGTACCTTCATTGCCCGTGATTCCTTGCACAAGGACTTTTGTATTTTTATTGACCAGAACACTCATAGTGCGCCAAGTGGAAAAGTGTGAAAAGTACGAGAGTTATTTGCGATGTTTGACACACGATAGAATCTCTCAAGAGCTGGTAAAATCTGGCTTCAGTGGCACAGACATTCTTGTCTGTGTTTCCATCTGGAATCGTGTGCCAATACTCACAGACAAGAATGTCTGTGCCACTAGTGAAGAAATTTTGTCGTGTACGAAAATGTGCGAGAGAAAAAGTCGCTTGCAAAGTGAAAATTATTGTGAAAATTATTCTGACATAAAATCGCTTCCAGAGCGCATTAAATCATGCAGAAAACTATTCCACAAAGACTTGCAAAAATAGAAAAAAAACTTGGGTGAAGAAACAAAAGATTACGAAAACACGTACTTTTCCACGATTTTTCTCCACAACGCGCAGAAGCAGAACACGATTGTTACAAAAATAATCAGCTAAAACCCGCATTAAATCTCGCGTTTGAACATAAAAAAAGCCGCTTCGGAAAGAAGCGGCTTTAGTAAAAATCTTGAAAGATTTTTTGTGGCTGGAGACGGATTTGAACCGCCGACACGAGGATTTTCAGTCCTCTGCTCTACCAACTGAGCTATCCAGCCATTGTGTGAATACATTTTTGCCTTTCTTTGGGAGAGGCTGTTTGAATCAAGACTTGCAATATAAATGATTCTTTTTGCTCATGCAAGAATTTTTTCTCCTGTGCGGACAAGCACATTGCACAAAATTTTGCTAAGTAATTTTGTATCAAATTTTTGCAGCCTGAAAAAATATACGTAAAAATTTCAAGCATTGGTGATATTTTGCGCTCTTCATTTCAAAAAAGCAGGTAAAAAGAAGAACGCGAAAGGTGGAAATTCCACCAGAAATCTTGCGAAGTAATAGAAATTTTTTACCTTACTGCCGAAGTGGACACACTCCCTACCCAAAAGCCCGTCATTGCTTGCTTTAGGAGATTACCTTTTGTTGCAAGCATACATTTTTTGGCATAGTTTTTTCACTCTCCGAATGATAGTCATTCCTTTGTTTCCGTTTCTTTTTGCCCGATGAAACCTTGTTCCCATACGATATTGCTCCAACGCTCTTGCTTCATGCTGCTCGTCTGCATTGTGCTTAAATTTGGCTCTACTTCAATGCTTCAAGCACAGCCCGCTTTCTTGCGCCCCGACGATGAAGATTTTCGCATCATCCCGCCGCCTGTCGAGGTGATTACGTGGGGCTTGGGAGCGTTTGCGGTAGGAAAAGTTTCGGCAAATACGACGACAAGTTTGGGTAATGATTTAACCAGTTCTCCTGGAATCTTCCAAAATCGTAGTCTGGACGCTGGCAGCAAGGTTCAATCCGTTTTTGCGGGCGTTGATGTTCGCCCAGTCGTTGATTATGGCTTGACTTTTTCTGTACCAACACTTTTTACACTGTTTGGAAGAAATTGGGGCATTAACATTGATACATACTTGGCAAGCTACCGCTATGTTACGCAATACCACATTACAAATATCATTACAGACAATCCCCAAAAGCTCTTTATTCAAGCAAATCAGGCACTAAATGGTACTAGCGGTTTCGCCTTTAGTAATGAATTTCAACCGAAATTTGTAACGACTTTTCGCACTCTGAACGTCTCTCCAATGCTGAACATCAGCGGCTTTTTAGTAGGCGCAAATATCGGTATTCCGATGCCGTTTATGGAATCCACGCTCACAACGCCCAATTCTGCAATTTTACCGCTGCGTGAAACGGTGTTACCGATTGACCGCAGCGAGCTTCAAATTAGCATAGAACCTCGCATTGGGCTTTCTGCGCCGCTTGTTTCCACACGCTCTGGCTCACTCAATTTTCTCGCTTCCATTGGTTGGATGCTTCCCACCACGAATCCATTGCGTGGCGGAACACCAGCATCGAAGGCACTTGTACAGCGTTCCAATCAAATTTTTGGCGATGCAGTGCGGTCGTGGATGCTGACGCAAATGCCGACACAACCACAACCAACTCTTCTGCGCCCCCTTGAAGAACAAGGTATTACGCCACTTTCCATCAGCATCGGCTTCAATTATATGTTCACCTTCGGCAACGCCGCCATTATTGATGCCTTCGAGAAAGATGCCTACGATACCGATAGCTTACGCGCCGTCTATGCAGCAATTACGCGGCGTGTGGACTCCCTTCGCGCAATCTCCACGCGCCTTGCCGATACGATGGTAAACCGCACAATAGTCTCCATGCGCCTCCGCGACTCGTTGGCGGCATTGCAAAAAATTCGCGCTGTGGATAGCACCAATCGCGCACAGGAGCAACGCCTCTTCGCCGAGCGTGAGCGACGCGACGCAATAGAAGCGGAAAAACAAGCATTAGCGACACTGAAGCGCGAGTTGGAGGAACAAAAACGCGCTTTGGAAACCAGCAATAAACGTAAGGATAAAGAGCTTGCGAAGAAAAATCAGGAACTTGCCGAAAAGCAGCGTCAAATCGAGGAAAAGCAGCGTCAGTTGGCGGCAAATCAGCAACTTGTCGAGGATAAAAACAAAGAAATTGAGGAAACGAAAAAGCGTGTCTTTGAGGCGAAAATCGGCATGATTGCGAGCTTGAACGAAGATGGCTCACGTGGTGAGGAAAATCCAACTATTAAAGTGGAAGAATTTACCGCAATCTTTACCAAAACCCTGATTCCACGCGTGTTCTTCGACAAAGGCTCGACGCTGATTCCCGCTCGCTACAAGCAAATTGCCGCCGCCGACCGCAATACTTACGCTTCTCCCACAAGCCCTAGCCTGAAAGCTACGCAAATACACGCGCAGGTACTGAACATCATTGCAAAACGCTTGTTGGAAAATCCCGCCGCGCAGCTCACGCTCACAGGCTTTAAGCGCGATGATGAAACTGACCCAAAGCTCGCATTGAAGCGGGCGGAAGCGATTGCGGTGTATTTTATTGACCGTTGGAAAATTCCTTCTGCGCGATTGCTCCGTGAAGCTGGAAAGCCGCTTTCTGCCTCATCTTCTGCGGTTTCTGTGCCAACATCCGCCAATAATGCGGCAGCACCAAATAGTGAAACAGCGAAGGCAATGAGCGTTCTCCTGAGTTCCAATACGCCCAGTATTTGTGCGGCATTTGTACTGCAAGACACCACGCGGACTTCCACGCCTACAAAGATAGCAATTGACCTCGACATCACTACTGGTGCGGGTTTGAAGCAATGGCAACTTGAGGCGCGGCAAATTATCAACAATGAAGATGAACTGCTCACCGATACGAGCAGCGCGAAAAATACTTCGCGCATCGTGTGGGATTTGGAGGAAGATGTCCTTTCCGTGCCGCGTTCAGGTAGCCCCGTTACCTTACGCTTGGAGGCATTTGATGTGAAAAATAGTAAAGCACCAGAGTCGCCGATACGCGAACTCAAAGTAGAGCAGCTTCGCCTCAAAGATAAGCAATCACGCGGCTTGCCAGACAAAACGGTCTATTTCTACGATATTGCTTTTGAGCAATCCGTTACCAATTTCGCCGCCGAACAAGAACGCATCCTAAGCGAGATAAAAAGCCGCTTGCAGCCAAATTCAACCGTTAAACTGCAATTGTTTAATCCACAAAAAGTAAGCGGCACTGTTTCAGATGTAGCACAATTACTTGGCATTGATGCTGGTAAAGCAAAGCTCGCCGAAAGCGCGTCATTGCTCCACAATGGACAAACACCCGAAGCAAGCGCATACAATAGCATGATTCGCCTTCGGATTGAAACACCAGAAAAATAGGCGTATTGTAAGGTTGTTGCGGCTTGGCGAACTTTACCGTTGTAGGGGCAAATAGAAATTTTTTTGGTGTAATTGATGAAAACTTCCCAAAGTGAGGCTCTGACTTCTTTGTCAGGGTCTCACTTTTGCTTTTTACATTTCGCTGAAAAGCAGTATTTTTCTAAGCCTTTTCCGTTGTCTCTTCGAGTTCTTTGGTGATTTTCGTATCTCTCACAATTTCTCTTTGCACCTTTTTCTTGGGAATGAATTATGAAACACGTGCGCCTTATTGCCGTTCTCTTTTTCGCGCTGTGTTCTGGCTTTAGTGCAAGTATTTGCGCGGCTTCGAGCAATTTCTTGGTGCGTGGAATACATCATGTACCCAAAGCACATCTCGCACCCGTTGCCTCTGAAATTACCTCTGAAATTACCTCTGAAATTACCTCTGAAATTACCTCTGAAATTGCCTCCGAAGCAGCATTTGTATTCATCCCAGCTGAAACGGATGCGACTATTGCTACCTTCTCGCCCACCATCGGCACAAGCGGCACAGTGATTCTTGTGACGGGTGCGAACCTCGGCATGGTACAGAATGCTCGTATTGGCGCGGTTTCTGTGCCGTTTCTTCTGCAATCGTCCACAAATCTTTCGCTTGGTCCAATTGGTGCAGCACAAAGCGGCGTACTCACACTCGCAACCGCTACAAGCGGCACAACCACTACTGCTACGCGATTCACCTTTATCGGCGAACCAATAGTTACAAGCCTTGTTCCACCAGCACCCACCCGCTCTGGCATTGGGCAAACCATCACCATCAATGGAAGTAATTTTTTCGGGACACCGCGTGAAAATCTGCCCGCCATTGCACCACAAGTACGCATTGGCAGTGTAGAAGCAAGCAGCATTCAAGTCGTCGCGCCCTCACAAATGCTTGTTTCCTTCCCAAGCGCAACAACCGGAACAATGCGGATTCAGGCGTGGGGCGGCTCTACAACAATTCCCAACGTGGAAATCCTGCCACCACCCGTCATTTCTGGCGTTTCGCCAACACTACTTGCACCGGGCTTTATTGTGAGCGTGACGGGGGCAAATTTCCTGAATGCCTCACAAGTGCTGGTCGGCGGCATTCCTGCGCTTTCGTACACTGTCATTTCGCCGAATCGCATAAACGTCATTGTTCCGCCAAATGCCGTGGGTGGTGTCAGTATTACCACGCCTGGCGGCACGGTCAGCAATGCAACGGTTATTACCGTTATTTCGCCGCCGAGTCTCGGTATGATTACACCCACAACGGCGCAAGTAGGCGCGGCAATCACCCTGCAAGGCACGAATTTTATCAATGTTTCCAGAGTGGCGATTGGCGGTATTCGCGCACTGTTCACGGTGTCTGAGCAGGTGGAAGGGCGGATTACGGCAATTGTGCCACCCAATGGAGCGCAGTCTGCAAGCCAAGCAACGGTCAGTGTTACAGCCATTGGTGGTACGTTTACCTCGCCACAGCGCATCACGGTTCTTCCTGCGCAAGGGGCAGTATTGACGGGCTTTTCGCCGAATCCCGCTCAGCTTGGCGGCATGCTCACACTCACAGGGTTTCATCTGCCAGCGAATCTTCTTCCGAATCCCCCAAACACCAGTATTTCTCTGCGTTTGAATGGCGTTCCAGCGCAAATAAGCCTTGTAACAAACAATACCATTTCGTGTACTATTCCCGTCAATCTTCTTGGTATTTCGCAAAACAGCACTCTTGCAAGCATTGAACTTACCACGCCAGATGGTACCACAGCCGCATCATTCCTTGTTCCCGTCCTCGCTCCCAACGCGCCCGCGCTGACAAGTTTTACGCCCACTATTGGCGGTACAAACACGAGCATCGTGATAACGGGACAAAATCTTGATATTGCGCCGCGTGGAACGGTGCTTGGCATCAGTATCGGCGGGCTTCCCGTGCGGTCTTTTATGGTGCAATCCTCTACACAAATTGTTGCTATTGTGGGAACATTGAGTAATGCGATTACCAATGGAACGCTCACCATTGCTACACCTTCAGGCATTCTCACTTCCGCGCAACCGTTTCGCTACGACCCCGCCTACGTGCCACCGACTCCCGTGCAAGCAAGTGACTCTCTCGCACTCGTGGCACTGTACAATGCAACGGGTGGAATTGGCTGGGTAAATCGCACAAACTGGCTTCAGGACTACGTTTCTACGTGGTTTGGCGTGCGCGTGGAAAATGGTCGCGTCGTGGAAGTGCGCTTACCACGAAACAGCCTATCGGGGCAAATTGCACAAATTCCTACACTCGCAAACCTTGATGCAATCAGGGTTCTCGACCTTTCGGAGAATAGCTTGGCTGGCAGCTTGCCCGCCGCACTCGCATCTATGCGGTCGCTGGAGGTTCTCAATCTTTCGGGGAATATTCTTGTTGGGGAAATTGGACAATCCCTCTGCGGCACAACGCGTTTGAGAGAACTGCGTCTAGCGCGAAACCGTGTGCAGGGCGAACTCAGCGAGATTTTATGCTGCCTCCCGCGCCTTGAAATTGCGGAATTGCACACAAATCT
Organism: Ignavibacteria bacterium; assembly: GCA_013298775.1. Classification (GTDB taxonomy): domain Bacteria; phylum Bacteroidota; class Ignavibacteria; order Kapaibacteriales; family UBA4661; genus PH2015. The sequence goes on from JAAFIV010000007.1 coordinate 87,199, forward strand.
TTTGCGTGGCGGACTTCCGCGCTGCCTAGCGAATTTGCAAGCTCTTCTTGCTCTGGACGTAAGCAATAATCAGCTCTCCGATACGCTTCCCGCGTGGCTTGGCGATGCTCCAGTGCTGCAAGAATTGCGTTTGCGTGGCAATCGTTTTCGCGGTACGCTTCCAGCAGAATGGGGTCGGAGAACTCTTCAATCCAGAACCTTTGTGAAACAAACCGCTTCATCACACGCACTGGAAGGTGTAACGGTTCTGGATATTGGGCGCAATCAGCTCTCTGGCACACTTCCCCTTGAATGGAGTGGGCTGACGGCACTGCGCAATCTCCAACTTGACAGCAACGCCTTTACGGGTGCTGTTCCGCTTGAATGGCAGAATTTATCAAGTTTGCGGAATGCATCCTTTGCGTTCAATCGTTTTACAAATCTGCCAGACCTCGCACAAATACGCCGTTTAGACACACTCCACGTTGAAGGAAACGCACTGGATTTTTCCGCGCTTGAGCCAAATTCGCTCATTCGTCTTTTTACCTATTCCCCACAAAGTGAGACAGGAAGCCCCTCCACGACCATTGCCACGATTGACGCGCTCTTTCAGCAAGGCTTTCGCAGTGCAGGCACGCAAAACCGCTACGAATGGCGTAAAATGGCGATTTCTGGCGGAAACTCTCTTGCTGCGCAAACAACCTTTCCCGCCACAAGCGACGGTATCATGCGGATTCCAGCCTTTCAACCAACAGATACGGGTGAATATCGCTGTTTTATTACCAATACACTTTTGCCAAATCTTACGCTCACCTCAGCAACGGTGCGGGTTACAAGCATCAATCCAACAATACTTCCAGGCGATGTTGTTCTCATTTCTCCTGTGCGCAGCGCGACGGAGCTTGCCTTGCGCCCAGTGCTGGCGTGGGTTCCAGCGCAGGGAGCAAGTAATTACGACCTTGAATTTTCGACCAATCAAAATTTCATGCCCGTGAACGTCCGCGACCGAGTGCCGCAAACGCTGGAAGGCTTACTTACGGCGCGTTTGGAGCGGCTTGCACCCTTGCTTATGCCTGAAACTCGCTACTACTGGCGCGTCCGAGCCGTAAATAGTTTTGGCGCAGGTGCGTGGTCGGACGTGCGCGACCTCCGCGATTTTCGCACCGTCCGCGCCGATGCCGCACTCAGCGTCGAAACGGTCAATTTTGGCGATGTGCCGCGCCTCGACACCTCACAAACACTCATGCGCATCACGAATATCAGCAATGAACCTATTACCTTGAATGATGCCCGCCTCGCGCCACGCCATTTTGCTGCAAATGTACTTTCATTGCGCGGTGTGATACTTGCGCCCGGACAAGTATTCGCGCTCCCTGTGAGCTTTTTGCCGCAAGATATTGGCACGCTTACTTCATCTGTCAGTGTCAATTACACGCTTGCGGGAACAAACGCAGAACGTAGCTTTGATGCGCGTTTGAGCGGACGCGGGACAGCACTCAAAGTTATTCCTCCAAATTTTCAAGATGTCCTCTTGGGACGTACCCGCATTGCATCGGCGCAGATTGTCAATCGAACCGATGGGGTTGTGAAAGTGTTTGGTGTGGCAGTGACTTCCCCCAGAACCAGCGCAAATACTCGCTTTGTGTATGAGTATGTGCCTAATTCACCAAATGTATCAAATCGTGATACTGTTTTTGTAGGAGCGCGAGATACCGTCCGATTGGTCGTGCGATGCTCGGCGGTGGGTGTTTCTCTGCAAAATGTTGGTGCGCTCCCGCAAGGATTGTTGCGCTTTGTGGGGAATATTGACGGAAGATTGGACAGCGTAGTAACGATACTCTCTGGCACAACGCGCATTCTGCGTTCTGGTGAAATACTAGCTCGTCTTGCAGCCCGCATGGTTCCTGCTGTTGCGCCGCCAGGTGGTCAAGTAATGTTGGAATTATTTTTGCAGGATTCTTCGCTCACAACACTTGCCGATGTGCAGCGCGTGGCAAATACCGTACAAGCGAACAACCGCGTGGTGATGAGCTTTTCGCAAAATGTTGTGGCACTTCAATCCACTTCAAGTACCGTTGCGCGGCGCGTGCGTAATTCCGCCCCGCAAAACCGCACGGAGCGTTTTGTTGTGCCGCTTTCGGGCTGGGATGTGCGCAATAACCGCACGGTGATTCAGCGCGTACCATGCCTAGCAGTTGCAGGAGAAATTGATGCAACGAAATTGGTCATTGAAGATGTAGAATGGTCAGGCACGACGCTGGATGTGGACGATGCAAACTTTGGCACGTTTCGCGCAGAAGCCTGTGAAGCAGGCGGGAAGCGGCTTGTAACGACAGCAGTGCGTACGAGCCTCACTGCACTCGCGCCAAATCCCGCAAAAGATGTCGTGAACATTGCGTATTCCGTCCGCGAAGATGGTTTTGTCGAGCTTGCACTGGTGAATGTTCGCGGCGAACTTGTGCAAATGATTCTCCGAAAAGAGCAGCATCAAGCGGGCGAATTTTTGATGGAAGCGTCCTTGCAGAATTTGCCACAAGGCTCGTATTTCCTACGTTTACGAGCTGCCGACGTTGTTCTGACAAAGCAGATGCAGATTGTGCGATAAGAGCGTAGGATGGAGACCTGAGCAGTTACGTTCTCTTTACATCGTTTCCCGCAATAATGCGATATTTTTCGCATGTTCTTCAGAGCGCATAAATGCGTGGATGCGGTCAAATTCTGATTTTGAAAAATGATGAATAGTATCTCCGTGCTGCAAGTATAAAATTGTGTCCGAGACCGACAAAAGCGGCTCTAAAATGTGAGAAGTGAGAACAACCGTCGTTCCTTGTTCGGTGAGGAGTTTTAGAATATCGGTGAGTGCATAATTTGTTTCAATGTCGAGACTATTAAAGGGTTCATCTAGCAAGACGAGCGGGCGACCCAAGCCCACAACGCCTATAAATGCGAGCTTTTTGCGCATCCCTGCCGAGTAGGTTTCTATTTCATCCTCCAACGGCAAATCGAATATTCTATTCCACGCCTCAGCGCGAAATGTGGGCTGAGCGAACTGCACAAGGCGTACATACTCGCTCCCTGTCATACGTGGATAAAAAAATGGCTCTACATCAAGCATCGCAATGTCTTCCTTACGTGGTTCTGCGCCGCAAAACAGAATCTCACCCTCAAAAGGGCGTAGATGCTTGCGAAGAAGATTGAGCAGGGTGGTTTTTCCTTGCCCATTTCTCCCTACAAGCCCGTGAATATGCGCTATTGGGAGCTGAAAAGAAATATTCTGCAACACCCGATGCTCACCATATCCAGCAGAAACATTCTGAAACTCAAGGAATGAAGACATATTGAATGAGGTTTGTACTTAAATTTGGAGGAGCATTACAAAAAAAATCCCGTACAAGCCTAGTATTGACGCGTTCTCTGCGCTTTTCCTAGTCGTTGCACGGGATGTACATTTTCATTGCTGATTTCTCGAAACATGAAAATTACTGCCGTTTCTAGTAGTCCGTCAAACAAATGTTTAGCGTCTTGTGGCGCAGACAAGAGTGTCTGCGCTACCGCACAATACTGGCTTCGGTAGCACAGACACTCTTGTCTCAAGCCTCTTCAAATACATTTGACAGACTACTAGTTTCCTGTTGGTGTTTCAATGCGAATACGCACTGCGCGATTGTACACGCTGGCTTCGGGAAGCTGGGAATTGAGAAGTGGCGTTCCTGCATCGCGCAAAATCGCGCTGCGTGCATCCAAGCCGAGTGTTTGTGCGATGCTGCGAGCAGAGAGATTTGCATTGCCACCAAAAACGGTAATGTTTACTTTCGATTGTGGCGCGAGAGATGCTTTTGCTGCCGCCAATACCTGGCGTGATGCGGCATCCAAGTCATCCAAACCATTGACAACAACGAATTCAAATTGCTTGACTGATTTATCCGCAAGTTTGCCAGCGCGTTTTTGTTCTAGCGTGATTTGCTCTACCTTCAAGGTTTTGAGGGGTGCATCGGGAGCAGCAGCATTATTGATGTCAAACGCTCCAAGACGCATTGTTACTGGCTCGGAGGACTGCGGCATGGTTGCTGGCTCTTCGTTCAAACGCCATACAAAACGTTGCGGATAGTTCGCGCCGCCATTGGTGTCTTTTAACATCACGCCTTGATTGTTCACGATTTGCTGCAATTCCAATTCCCATTGTTTCAAGCCCACACCTGTATTAATGTCAATACCAATGTTCACAACGGGCGGATTTGCGAGGCGTGCGGTGTAGTCTATGCTGAGAGGTGCGGTAATATCTCCACTTTCGGAAGAAATATCAACGCGGCGTTCTTGCGCATTTGCCCCTGTGCTTTTATTGACCTTTTTGCTCAAGCGCGAAGCGGGGATTTTCCAAATATCCTGCAAGTATGTAGCGAGTGTTTCTACGCGGTTTTCAGCCAGTTTTATATCGGTTTCATCGCTGGATTGCGTTCCTGTGAGCGTGATTTTTCCTTGCGACGACGCAGCGCGTTTGCCAATGATGTTCAGCACGCTCGGATAGAGCGAATACGAGCTTGCAAGCGCGTCGGAGGGAAGTTTGTAGCTTTCGCGGTCAGCAGCTTGAATGCGCTTGTAGCGCGTGGAAATGAGCGCAGAGCCTTGGTCGAAATACACGGTCGGGAGCAGTGTTTTTGTGGCAGTGGCTTTGAATTGTTCAATGCGTACCGTAGGATTCTCTGCCGTTTCCGAGCCGTCTTCGTTTGTGCCAGTGATTGTTGTGAAAAGTGCTTGGAAGACTTTCTTTTTGGTATCAACAAGCTCGGTTTTGAGGGCTTTCTTTTGCTGTTCAAGTTGGTTTTTTTCCAATTCTGCAAGACGTTCTGCCATTTTGCTGGATTGAACAACGGTATTGATTGCCTTGTCTGCAAGCCCGACTGAGCGTTGGCGGAGGTTATCAACGGTGCGAGAAATTACCGCGTTGGTCACGCGCAAGCTGTCGGTGCGGCGTTCTTCTTGCTGCAATTCATTCAAAAGGTCGTTGTTATTGCCCGCGCTGAGAACAAAACTCAAGCCAATCGAAGCAGAAAAAGGTTGCACGCTGATAGGGTCGAAGCGGGTTCTGCCAGCGTTTCTGCCTGTATCTTGCGCAACAACTGGATAACGATAATCGAGCGAGTTTCGTGTTGAATCATACCCAAGCCGTGCGAGCGCACCTTGTACTCTTGTATTCATGCTATTGAGCGCGTCTGGCGTGAGTGGCGAGCTTCCAGGCAGTGTATAGCTCACATTTGCATTGAAGAAAAGTGTGCCAGTTCCGCGAATTTTAATAATTGGTACTTGCAAGCCCAGACGCGGTTCCCAGAAGACTTGCATCTTTTCTGGAGCAATTGTTTCGGTTGCAGCCGCAAGATTTAATGCGCCCCCATCTTGTGTTTGAATCGTGGACGTGAGAAACGGCATGGGAATACCAACATTCACGCCCAAAAGCAAGCCGCCGATATTGAGCATCGGCGAGGCAGATAAGACCTGCACATTTGTGAAAAATCGCCCAACCTCAGCACGGAAGCGGTCTGCGGCGGAGAGATTACCGAGCGCATTCAAGTAGCGGTCACTGGCAGCACTACTCAAAATGTAGCGGGGAAAAAGCTGCGTACCAAAATTGTAATTTGCCAAGCCTAAATCAAGGTTGAATCCAACGGTTTCACCAATGAGTGACGGAGCCATGAGGGTAATGCCAAAATCAATTTGTGGCAGAAAGTCAATGTTGAAGCCTGTTTCGCCAGCGATGCTTGCGGTTGGTGTGTTGCTAGGATTTGTCGAGCGGAACACAGTGTTAATCGTTCCTTTCGCTGCGCCCCAAACGCCAATTCCCCAATAGGTTACATCTTTCGGAGGTGGAAACTTAATGAAATCCAGAGAATCAGAACGCACTTCCGGCGTAGCAACAAGCGGCATTTCAGAGGGTTTTGGGGCTTGAGCCATTGCACGATGTGAGACGAAGAATATCGGCAACACCGCACCAATACACATACTCATAATCATTACCGAAGCAAAACGACGAAGGAAAAAAGTATTCATAATTGCATCTCTCCCAAAATAGTGTCGGAGAATAACGGAAACTGTGTGAAAAACAAATGGTATAAATTTCGGAATAGCTGAAAGAGAGTGGAGATTATCAATACTGGCATACGACTACTGGCATACGACCAGTATTTACGCGGCTCTCATGCTTGGCAGAATGAAATACCGAATGTGTACGGCACAAAGAACATACCAGCAAAGGCAGTATGAGCGGGGGGACAAGCGCGAACACACCATGACAAGAAAAAATCGAGCGAGGAAGTAACCTACTGTTGTTCCGAACAATGTGCGGGCGGTTGTTTGCACAATAGCCAACACAAGGCTTTGGAACGTCCCCCTAAATCAGACAGCAAGCAAGCACAGCAAGCAACAACCTCGCTCACTTGTCAAGGGTGCGCGAATATACAACTTTTCTGTGAGTTGTGGTAGTTTCGGAAAGTAATTCTTCTGCATGACCAAAAGTCATGGAGAAAAATTGCGAAAAAATGGTTGGGTCTATTGGAGTTTACTCCGAATCATTTTCGTGGAGAGAGAACACGATGTGATTGCTTTGCAATATCAGTACGGGTAAAGCCAGTACAGGTAAAGCCAGTACAGGCAAAGCGATTTTTCATATCCTCCAAAAAATTCGACTGGACTCGCTCTTACAAAACTTATTCGGAATAAACTCTCATCTTGTGAAGATTTTTTGAAAACCATGGATGTACACAAATTTATCCAAGAATAAAATCGCGTAGTGCCGTATCGCGCACGTCGGAATCTTTGAAAAGAATTGTGTAATGGTTTGTATTCGGCACGGTTACTGTACTGCACAGTGGAATTCGTTTTTTCAAAAATTCCATTGCTTTCGGCGGTAGAAGTTCGTCGCCTTCCATCACGTTGTAATCGCCCGCGCCCATTGCAAGAACTGGCATACGCAGCTCGGTGTAGGGGAAGGTCAGGATGCGGCTTTTGAGCAATTTGCGTACTTGCGAAATCGGGTGCAGAATATTGTTTTTGCATAATTCTAAAATACTCAGCGAGCTACCAATGCTATTGTATTCTGCCTCAATCGCGAAACGCGGAACACTTGAGCGGACGCGTCCTTCGCCAACATCTTCCAAATCGTAGTTGATAAATTCTTCAATTGCAGGATGCCAAGGCTGCAAAACTGGATTCGAGCGCATTTGCGAAATATACGTCTCGCGGCTCTCAAATACCGTATCTAAGCGAGATACAGACTTCCGAATCACAAAATATGCTTTTAGCATATTGATTGGATTGATTGGCGCACCAGCATCCATCAGCACAAGTTTACTAATACATTCTGGGTGATGATAGGCAAAATACATTCCAATTGCCGCACCAAGCGAATGTCCGATAAAGACGGGCTTCTCGCGTCCAGGTGCATTTAAACCAAGTTCATTGATAACATTGTACATGTCTGGTAAATGACCGTCGAAACCATAGGGACCACGCGGCTTGTCGGAGCGTCCACGTCCGCGCAAATCTACCGCGACGACGTTTATTCCACTAGCTTGAAGTTGCTCGGCAATCACGTTCCAGCAGCGGTGATTTGCCGTCAAACCATGTACGAGAAAAGCAGTTTTCGTCGCACCTTCCACGTTCCAGCGTCCGACGTGGATGCGGATATTGTTCGACATCACATCACATTCATCATACCACATTTTGGGTGCAGTTTGAACTTCTACGTCTGTCCGAAGAGGTGCGGGTACAGGAATACTCGCAATAGCACGTGTTGCGGGTGCCTGAAAACGTCCGCGAAAGCGAGAGAACCATGATTGTTTCGTTTTCATAAAAAAGAAATTGTGAGAAAATAGTTTACATATCAACGGTTGATGTAGCAAAAGTACGAAAAAAGAATGAAATAACGCAAGTATTATTCATCATGTAATTCCTGCTCATTGCTTGGTATCAAAGCCGATTTTCCTTGCAAAACAGTCTTGCCTACCTGTATCTTTGTGCTTTCGTAGGCGATAGTAGGAGAGCATTCACACAAAATTTAGTCTGTATATTATGAAACGTTAATACCCCGTAGCCCAGTAAATACACGCTTTCTACACGCTTTAGTCGTACAAAATTATTAAAAACAGCACGAGAATTTCTTTTCCACTTATGCCAAACTACACCCCAAAACGTCCTCAGATGCTTGGTTTACAGACCTTCGATTCTGTTTCCCTCTCTACACTTCGCGCCTATATTGATTGGACACCGTTTTTCCTTTCGTGGGAATTGCGCGGAAAATATCCCGCTATTTTCGAGGATAAAGTTGTGGGCGTAGAAGCAAAAAAACTCTTTGCCGATGCAGAGCGTATTCTCGACCGCATTGTTTCAGAAAATTTACTTACTGCAAAGGCTGTCTGCGGCATATTTCCTGCAAACTCCGTGCAGGATGACGACGTAGAAATCTACACCAATGAAGAGCGTACCGAGCTTCTTGCAACGCTCAATTTCCTTCGCCAACAAAGCCAGAAAGCCGCCGGAAACCCGAATCTCTGCCTTGCAGACTTCATTGCACCAAAAGAGGCTGCGCTTCCAGATTATATGGGCGCATTTGTTGTAACGGCGGGTATTGGGGCGGATAAACTCTGTGCTGAATACGAGCGCGAGCAGGATGATTACTCGTCTATTATGGTGAAAGCACTTGCCGACCGCCTTGCTGAAGCTGCCGCAGAATGGCTTCACGAGCGGGTGCGCAAGGAATTATGGGGATATGCTACCGACGAACAATTGCCAAATGAGGCACTCATCCAAGAAGAGTATGCAGGTATTCGCCCTGCACCAGGCTATCCAGCTTGCCCCGAACACACGGAAAAAGGCAAACTTTTTTCATTACTCAATGCCACAGAGCATACGCAGGTTTTCTTGACCGAGAGCTATGCGATGTATCCAGCAGCATCGGTATCAGGCTGGTATTTTGCACATCCAGAAGCAAAATATTTCCCGCTTGGGAAAATCATGCGCGACCAAGTAGAACACTACGCTGAACGCAAAGGCATGACGCTCGAAGAGGCGGAACGCTGGCTCGCACCGAATCTTGGATACGATGCCTCATAGTATGCCAAGAGTATTGCTCCGTTTTTCGACGCAACCAAGAGTGGGCTGTAACACTGATAAATACTCGCTTTGGTAGAACAGGCATTTTGGTTTCGAGCCTCTTTCTATACATTGAGCGAATTACTTGTATAGAAATTTGTCGTGTACTGTACATTTTATGACATTGGTCATTTCTCTCCAACAATGCGCAATGCCTCTTGAAACGTCGTTAAATACTTCTCTTCGTAGGAATGAAGCTGCTTGCGGCGGTACTGCATGATAAAACGCGGATGCTCCAACGGCAAAATGCGCTCGAAAAAATGATGCTCTGCGTTGATGCGCTCAAAGGCTTGTTGCAGTTTGCCAGTGCCGAAACATATTGCCACGCTGGAATGAAGCCCAAGGGCGCATTGTTGCTGCATTGTACTTACCATAAAGGGTAGCACTGCTTTGTGCAATTCTTTGTCGTCATAAAAGTTGTAATTCACCACGCTCCCACCCTGCGCTTTTGTGAAGCCAAGCGGACACAATGCCGTCAGAAAAAATCGCTGAAAAAATGGCTCTGCACCTTGCTTTGAAGCTACTTTACTTTCCTCCTGATATTTTTGCACAACTCCCCAGACGTATTCCGCAGAAAGCTCTTTATGCGTACCAAGATGTGTTTCAATACCGCAGACATCGCGTAGAATCACGGGGTCGGTGAAGGAAAGACCTGTAACGCCGCCGCCAAAGCGTCCTGGATTGATACCCCAAATGCTGATGCGCTTCGTATTATCATTGAAATACTTTTCACAAAATTGCCGTACACAACGCATAGTTTCTGGGTTTCGGTAGGGATTCATTGCCTCAATACCGCTTGGCAATTCTACATGTAGATCTAACTGTTCGTAGAATGCGGCAAGGTTTGCGCCGAAGGTGGAAATGGTAGTTTTCATGCGGTGTTGAAGAGGCAAGATAGCGAGAAGATGTGGTCAGCAGATGCCGTGTCTATGTTGTCGTTGTGGTTTAGTTTTTTCGCACTTTTTCGACTTCTTGCTCGCCCTGCAACACCACAACGCCATTTTTGCGATACAATTCTTTTTGCACGCTCGCAGGTGATGACGATTGCTGCTCGGAAGCGAGATTCTGAGCGGCTTCTGAGACTTTTGCATTGATAGCGCGGCGCAGAAGACCTTTCAAAAATGTCATCAAAAACGTCAGCGCAATAAAGGCGATAATAGTGATAAGAATGAAACGTGCCATATCAATTATTCAAAAAAATCGGAAAATATACCACGAAATTTCGAGCCTCAAAGCGTGATTTTATCAGGTGTTTGCGCTTCATATTTCAACCTTCACAGTTCATCCTTTGCCCTCACCCTGCTTCGCCTAATTCCCTCAGCAGAGCTTGACGCTCAATTTCCAACTGGCGTATTTTTCGCTCAATCGAATCCAGTTCTTCTGGCATGGAGTCAATCTCAATGCGGAGTTTGGAGGCGGATTCATCAATCAAATCAATCGCTTTATCGGGCAAGAAACGGTCGGTGATGTAGCGGCTGGAAAGCTGTGCTGCCGCAATCAGAGCGGCATCGGTGATGCGCACACCATGATGCACTTCGTACTTGTCTTTAATCCCGCGTAAAATCGAAATCGTATCTTCCACCGTCGGCTCGGCAATGAAAACTTTCTGGAAACGCCGCTCCAATGCTGCATCTTTCTCGATATATTTCTGATATTCATCCAATGTCGTCGCACCAATACACCGCAGTTCGCCTCGTGCTAGAGCGGGTTTTAGGATGTTTGCTGCATCCATGCTTCCTTGGCTTGTCGCGCCAGCACCCACGAGCGTATGCAATTCATCAATAAACACAATTATCTCGCCGTTGGACTCGCTCACCTCGCGCACCACTGCTTTCAAACGTTCCTCGAACTGCCCGCGAAAGCTCGTGCCAGCAACAAGTGCGCCCATGTCGAGCGCGTAGAGGGTTTTTGTTTTCAAATTTTCTGGCACATCGCCTGAAACGATGCGCTGTGCAATGCCTTCGGCAATCGCGGTCTTTCCAACGCCTGGTTCACCGATGAGAACGGGGTTATTTTTCGTGCGCCGCGAAAGTACCTGCAAGACGCGCCGTATCTCGTCTTCTCGACCAATAATTGGGTCAATTTTCCCTTTGCGGGCTTCGTCGTTCAGTGAGCGTCCGTACCGCTTCAAGGCTTGATATTTATCTTCGGGATTTTGGTCGGTAACGCGCTGCGAGCCGCGAAATTCCTTGAGAATCTTGATAATACCATCTTTCGTAATGCCTTGGTCGCGGAGTAATTGCGCCGCCGACGATTTCTGCTCCGCCAGCGACATGAGCAAATGTTCTGTGCTGACGTATTCATCACCCAGATTTTGCGCCTGTTTCAGTGCATCTTCTAGCACCGCCGACATATCGCGTCCAAGATATTGCTGCCCCAGTACCGCGCCGCCAATTTTCGGCATAGCTTCAATTTCCTGCTGCGCTTTTGTCTTCAAATAGTCAGTATTCGCGCCGAGTTTCAGCAACATCGGCGGAATAATGCCGCCAGAATCTTCCAAGAGCGCAAGCAAGGTGTGAATTGGCTCAATAGCTTGTTGATTATTGTTAGAAACAAGCTCCTGTGCGCGTTGCAGAGCTTCTTGCGATTTGAGTGTGAGTTTTTGAAAATTCATTGTCGGCATTGATTTGGAGTAATTGTTTCTGCTTTGCAATAGTGGTACAGACATTCTTATCTGTAAGTGTTGGTGCTGGGTTCAGGTGATAAACACAGACACAAATATCTGTGCCACTATTGGCTTTTACCACGTATTTTGTTCCGCTCTCTAATGCTTAAAATGACGCACACCCGTAAGAACCATTGCAATATTTTTCTCATCGGCAGCAGCAATTACCTCTTCGTCGCGTACTGAGCCGCCTGGCTGAATCACAGCACTCGCGCCCGCTTGCACAGCTTCGAGCAAGCCGTCGGCGAAGGGGAAGAACGCATCGGAAGCAACCGCGCAGCCTTGCAAGCTGATTCCAGCACGCTCTGCCTTACGAGCCGCGATAATAGCTGAATCCAAGCGCGACATCTGCCCTGCGCCAATACCCAATGCGCGGTCGGCGGCGGCATACACTATCGCATTCGATTTTACATGCTTTGCAATGCGCCATGCGTATTCCAATGCTCGCTCTTCATCGTTTGTCGGTGTGCGCTTTGTAACGGTGCGCTTCTCGGCAGCATTCCAGAGCAGTGCGTCGGAGGATTGCACAAGCATTCCACCAGCAATTGCCTTTACTTCAAGCATTTGTGCGGTCTTCAGGGCATCAAAGTTTACCGTCATCAGGCGGCGATTCTTTTTCTGTTGCAAAAGCTCTAGCGCGTCCGGCGCGAAAGCAGGTGCAATCACAACTTCGGTGAAAATTTCGTCAATTACCTTTGCTGTTTCAAAGTCGAGCGTTGCTGTGAGCGCAATAATTCCGCCAAAGGCAGAAGTTGTATCACAGGCGTATGCTTTGCGGTACGCATCCATGAGGCGAGGTGCAGAGCCAACTCCGCATGGATTGGTGTGTTTGATAATCACCGCCGTCTCGCCAACAATATCTTTCCATTCCAAGAACTCCAACGCTAGTTTTGCCGTTGCATCAATATCCAAAATGTTGTTGTAGGAAAGCTCTTTCCCGTGCAACTGTGTAAACACGCCATTGTACGTCACACCTGAACCAGAAATCTTGTACAAACCTGCCTGTTGATGCGGGTTTTCGCCGTAGCGCAGGTCTTGTTCCTTGCGTAGCGCGAACGAAAATGTTTCGGGCAATGATACGCTAGACGTAGCATGATTGCTTGTGTTTGAGCTTTTCATGTTTGAGCTTTTCTTTGTAAAATATGCCGCCACCATTCCGTCGTAATATGCTGTGTGCTGGAAGGCTTCGGCAGCAAGTTCAAAACGCAACTCCTCAGAAATCCCGCCATTACTAGCGTTCAGAGAATTCAAAATATCGGCGTAGCGTGCTGGATTGGTAACAATTGCTGTCCAACGGTAATTTTTCGCCGAAGCACGAATCATCGCGGGACCACCAATATCAATGTTTTCGATGATGTCTGCGTGAGTCGCGCTAGGTTTTGCCAGCGTTTGCTCGAAAGGATAGAGATTCACCACTACCAAATCAATAGACTGAATCATATTTGCTTCAAGCTGATGAATATGCGATTTTTCATCCAGCACCGCCAGCAAACCAGCATGAATAGCGGGATGCAGCGTTTTGACGCGTCCGTCCAAGATTTCTGGAAAATGTGTCACGTCGGAAACACTCATCACGGGAATACCTGCTTCGCGCAGTGTTTGTGCGGTTCCGCCAGTAGAAACGATTTCAATACCGCGCTCGGCGAGAGATTTCGCAAATTCAAGAATACCTGTTTTGTCGGAAACGCTGATGAGCGCACGTCGGATGATGTGTGTAGAAGGTTGCAATTGCGACATTTTTTGAAGAATAGTGTGAAAAGTGTGTAAGCATTTTTGGAAGTGAGCAAAAGCTCTATCCTCAAGCAGTGATGAGGCGTGTGAGCATTTTTTGAATGACCACATCGGCATCCTCAACCGTTGAAGATTTTATCGAAACATCGGCATCGCACAAAGCGTAGAAGGCTGATTCTATCTGGCTTCTGGTGTAATTTTTCAAGACACCAAGATATTCTGGCACGAAATACGCGCTAATATCCAGTGCCTTTGCCAACTCGAAGTGATTTTGCGTTTGATGAATACTTTCGCTCAGTTTCCACAAGATAGTGAAATAGCGCGTCAGCATAGAAATAATCAGCAATTCCTGCCTCTCTGCTGTGAGCATTCGCTGGCTTATTTCCAGTGCTTTTGAGAGATTTCGCTCGCCAATCATGCGCTGCAGCTCGAAAATGTTATAGTTTTTCGACGCACCAATCACATCGGCAATATCTTCGCGAGAAAGCGAGGTTTTGTCAGGTGCGAAGGTGATAATTTTTTGGATTTCATTGTGTAAATCTCGTAAGGATTCCCCCGATTGCGCTACCAATAATTCGCACGCATCGGGCTGAATCGTGCGCCCCAGCGACTTAAAACGCTCGGCAACCCACGATGGCAACTCGCGTTCGTACAATTTCGGAAACTCAATCCACTCGCACTCTTCAAGTAAAATATTGTAGGGAAATTTTGCCGCCGCAAGTTTTTTTTGCGCTTTTTCTGGTTGCCGAGAGTTCTTGAGCGCAGCTTTTAAGCCGTTTAGCTCGTCGGCACTGGCTTGGAGAATAAGAAACGTCGTTGGCGATGGTTTCCGGAAATACGTGGAAAGCGGCGACTTTTTCTCGGGCGTTTCTTTTGTTTTCGCGCTTGTTGTTTTCGCGCTCGCTGCTTTCGACGAGCTTCGTCCTGTGCTTGTCCCAACGCCGCTCATTTTGTCGAAATGCCGCACCGCTACCACGCGCCGCTCGGACATCATTGGGTACGCGCTTGCCATTTCTACGAGTGTTTCTTGGGAAACATCGGAACCGTCTAGCACATCAACATTGAAGGATTCCATGCCATTGCGCTCAACCGCAGCTTCCACGAGCGCATTATAGGCTTCATCCAGCAAGAAATCTTCCTCGCCAAACATCAACAAGACGGGTGGAAAGGTGCGAGATTTTATGAGGGCTGCAACAGATTCGAGCATAAATTCCTATAATGGAAATTCGTGGAAGTCCAAACGTAAAAGACAACATGACGGCTGAAACAGCATACAATTTACCATGATAGCATGTATTTCTCCAAGTCTGACACATATTTTTTGTAAATTTGTTCTTTGGGGCTAAGTATTCTACGTCATCTTGAATATCATCTGGTTGTCTTGTGTGTATTCAGAACTTTCCCCGTGAAGTATGATAGAACTTTCGCAAATGGCGCAGACAGGAGTGTTACGCGCTACCGTCTGCAACGAGGTTTCATACGACTTCGGTAGAACAGACACTCTTGTCTGTTCCAGACAATGAGCATTTTGCGCACGTCCTATATGAAGTATCATCCTTTTTCAGAATTCCTTGCTGCTTATGCGATTGCATCTTTCCGCACCACGACAAAAAGCGTGGGTACACACGTGGATAATAACGTGGGCAACAGCATGTTTCCAGCATTTAGCGTTTGTTGGAGCGATATTGTTTCTTCTCTGCTCTTTCCATGCAGAGGCGCAAATCACTATCCTACAACCCAACGCAACCACGCGTATTATCTCGCGTGGAGAGTTTCTTATCCAGTGGTCGGGAACACTTCCGAGCGATACGGTACGCATTGAATTCAGCGAAAACTTAGGGCGCACATGGCAACTCATCACTGCAACTGCCACGAATAATCAATTCTTGTGGAGTCCTGTTCCCGTGATTGCGAGTGATAGCTGTATTCTTCGCATTTCTACGACGGTGTTCGATGCTACGCCATTTTCTGTGCAGAATACATTTCGGATTTCTTACGGCTCAAACATCACAGAACGCTCGGCACGGCGGCGTTTTGCGGCATTTAGCCCCGATAGTAAAAAAATATTATCGTTTTCCAATAATGTTCGGCGAGAAAATCCAAACGATAGCAATCAAGCCTATCAGATGCAAGTATGGAACTTGGAAACCCAGCAATTAACCAATATTCTTGCACTTCATTCCACCAACAATCGCCTTTTTCCTCAAGTGGAACGCTGGTCGTGGAATGATAACGTTATGGCATGGCTTCCGTACTGGTGGAGCGAGGATTCGCGTCGTATTGTGGCTCCTGTACAGTCCGATACAACGTTTGCAGTGTATAATTTGGATTTACCCAACGGACAACCAGAGCGAGAATTTACCATTCCACGCTTTGGACGGCTTCGCGCCTTGCGTCAAGTACGGTGGTCGAAATTGGGAACAGAGATTTATGCGAATATTTTGCATCGGGCTGCTGAGAATGATAGTGTCTTTACAACAATAATTCGATATAACCCCTTTACGGGTGCTACGCTTGGCTCAGTGAGTATTCCACTCGCGGAATCTACCGCGCAAGAATACATCACCTTTGGAGGATTCAGCAATGACGCTCAAAAATATATTCGTATCCATCTTGATACTCGAACCCAGCAAATACGCCGCGTTACGGTTAATGAAACATTCACGGGAAATTTTGTCAGCAGCGCAAGTCCACCAATGGGCTATCGCTGGCGACAATACACCTCTGCAACAGCAAGCATCTGGTCTCCCGATGATTCTCTTTTTGTTCTTGTGAAAGAGCGAAATGACGAAAATCCACTGCAAAATATCGCGTCCGAAACCTGTGTTATTCGCGTCCGTGATGGGCAGATTATCCGCCAAATACCTGCCGCACCAACCCCAGAGCCAATTCTCTGGAGTAGCAATAGCAAAAACCTTATGCTGTGGAATGGTCTGGACGAACTGGTACGGGATATTTACAGTGTCGAGCGTGGATTGATTAGTAGAAATCTTCGGTTCAATAACATTTCTTCCACGCAATTTCCAGGTGCTGGACCATTCGGTATCAATCCCTACAATGTGTCGTGGAGTAACGATATGCAGCGCATCGCGGGGTATATTCGCCCGTTCGACCCGCAAAATCCCACGCTTGGCGTTTGGGATGCCGAACAGGGATGTTTGCTGCAAATAGTTCGCTTGCCTTTGCAAAATTCTTTTCCCCGAACTGGTGCCGACCTACGCTGGACAGGTCTTGTTTCTTGGAGCCGCGACGATTCGCGCTTGCTCTTGCAAAACTTTTTTACCGATTCCACGCTCATTATACCTGTTCCGCGAGGTGGCGCAAGTTGCCGCCAAACCACCTCCGACTCAACCTTTTCGACAAGCCAACGTGGTGAAATTGTGTTACAAGAAGTAACCAGTTTTCCAGCAATTATCTGCCAAACACGTGCTACCTATCGCATTCCTATTGGCAGCTTGAGTATGTTTCAGCAGGACGTTTCGGTAACACTTACGAATCCTGATGATGAATTTCGTCCTGTTCAAGATTTTCGCATTGTGCGTGCTTTGAATTCCCTTTCAGCTCGCGGAAATGGCGAAGTTATTGTAGAATTTACACCACAAAGTTCAGGTCGAAAAACAGCATCGCTCAATTTTCGGATTAGTGGTGCGGGGATAGTACGGACACTTCTTGTTGCAGTAAAAGATACCATTTTCTTCGATGTTCCGAATCCAACTCTTAATTTTGGAAATCTCCCAGCAAATGTTTCTACCACGCTTAGTATAACCTTGCGCAATACTGGCACAAGCGCAATCACATGGACAACGCAAGGAACAATCAGTCCTTCGCGCTTGTTCTTTATTGAAAGTGTACAACCAACAATAACACAGCCAAATCAACTTGCCACTCTCCGCGTGAGATTTCAAGGCTCTGCTACGCCACGCACCATCGTGGACTCGCTCAATATGCTCCAATGCTCTGAACGCAGCTTCCCGCTTCGCTTTCAAGCAAATATTCTTCCCGAAACAGCGAGAGTATTGGCAACCGATTCGCTTGATTTTGGTAGAATTCCTTGTTTGAATGGGTTTGCTGCAAGGACAATAACGATACAAAACGTCGGCGGTCGGCAGCTTCAAGTCTTCGGGCTTTCCTCTGACAATGAAGCATTTCGTCTTGGAAGCACCACGTTTCCTTTCATTCTTGCACCTCTTGAACAACGTACACTCTCGCTTGGGTATCAATCATCCAGAGCAGGGGTGAATCAAGGCACTATTTCTATTCGTACCAACGACCCTGAACAAAGTACAGCACTGGTGCGGGTGCGAGCCGAGCAGGAACAATTATTATACACCGTTCAGGATAGCATTCTGCGCTACGAAAGTGTGCGAGAAAATACTAGTCGTGTAGAAACAACACTTTTAACGAATCGTACCAATTCTGCATTTCAATGGACAAATCTTCCCTTGCAACTCAGCAATGATTTTGTGTTGGAAAGCATGCAGCCATCACGCCTTGAGCCAAATCAAACAGCAACATTGCGTGTACGCTTCAATGGTCGCCCTGTGCGGACAGAATTTACGGAGACTCTCCAACTTGTTCTACCAGACATGTGCCAAACTCCGCTCACCATCACCGCGCAGGTGCGTGTTGGCGAGCCGCGCCCACGTCTGCTTGTCCCAAGCGCAATTTCCTTTGACACCCTCGGCTGTCTTGCCACAACCCGCGCCACTCTTCGCTTGCAAAATATTGGTGGTCGCCAAGTGCGCATAGATTCGCTCGTTTTGGAGGGTGGGCAAGAAACGTTGCAGAATGCGAGTAGAAGAGCTACATTCCAGATTTTACCAGACAGTGCATTGACGTTGCCCTTATTCCTTGCTCCACAAGGAGCGACGGGCAGTACGGTCTATATTCCCATACAGTTCGAGGCGCGAACACTTGGCTTCAAAGAAGCATTCGTGCGCAT
Organism: Ignavibacteria bacterium; assembly: GCA_013298775.1. GTDB lineage: Bacteria > Bacteroidota > Ignavibacteria > Kapaibacteriales > UBA4661 > PH2015. The sequence continues at coordinate 105,657 of JAAFIV010000007.1, forward strand.
TCTGTCCAATGATACCAGTACAACAACGAGCGGTGTTCAGCGCGTGGCTCTTTTTGCCACAAAAGATTCTCTTGCTTACGTGCTTACTTCGCAAGCTCTCAGCTTCTTTGTGCAACAAGAACGCGCCTCAAAAATTGATTCGGTGATTATTGCCAACACTGGTACAAAAACGCTGGATTGGCGCACTGTTCCTCGTCAGCTTGGCACGGCTTTTACCATTCTTCGCATTACCCCAGAGCAGACGTTACCTGGAAGAACTTCAATAATCATTATTCAATTCAATGGCGGGAATGCTGAAGGCGCATTTCAAGAAAACCTTCGTGTATTTCCTACACAATGCCCTTCAGCAATTTCAGAAATACGATTGCAAGCCTTAGTTGGCAGACAAGCACTTTTAGAAGCTCCCACGCAAGTGGAAAAACGCTTTATTTGTGAAGATAGGCAGCAATTCTCTGTACCTCTCACCAATACTGGTGCTGCCGCTCTTCGCATCACCGCAGCAGAGCTTGTCAATCCGACAGGGAATATAAGAATTCTACGAACCCCAACGATGATTGCTTCTGGAGAACGAGATAGTATCACGCTTGAACTATTCTCGCGTACCGTTGGCGTGTATTCCACGCGCATTCGTATTCAAAGCAATAGCGTACTGAATGCAAGCCTCGAAATACCATGCGTTCTTCGTAAGGATTCGCTGGGTGTTCAGTTTCGCCCATCTATTGCAAAATTTGGCTCAATTGCCGAGCGTGTTAGTTCTACACTAACAGTTTCATTACTCAACACTGGAAGTATTGCCTATCCGCTCCGTATTCCTGCACAACTCGGCGTATTTCGCACAGAAAATGCTCCCAGCGCAGGTACGCTCTTGCCTGCACAATCACAAGTTCAGTTTACCATTCGCTTTCCAGCAAGTTCAAGCGGTACGTACTCTGCGCAACTTTCCCTTGAGGATTCATGCGCTCGGGCTGTCTCACTGCCTATTTCCGCTCAGGTAGTGGGCGGGCAGTTTTTGCTTCCAGAACGCATCGCTTTGGGGCAGGGACAAGAAACGACTGTACCGCTATATCTCATTGGCAGTAATAATCTCGCATCAGGCACAATGCTCGGTTTCCAATTGCGTATTGACAATGCTTCGCTTGTTGAATTGCGCTCGCCAAGTCCCGTGAATACACGCATGGAACGCACGACGCGTGTTTTGAATTTCGCCATTCCTTTTGCTGCAAATGCTACTCAAAATCGTGATTCTCTACTTGTTCTTTCCCTCACCTTGCGCGGTCTTTTGGGTAATGACACTGCAACTACTATCCGTATTGACAGTGCAAGTATCGCAGGATTGGCTGTGCGTGGCTCTACAAGCCGCTTTCAAGCATTGGGGTTGAATAATAGCTCTGGTCGTCCGCGCTTGTATTATACGTCGCCAATTGTGCTGCAATCCATCGCACCAAACCCAACGGCAGACCAACTCACGCTTCGCCTTGATGCCTTAGAAAGCGCACCAATACAGCTTTTCCTTGTTGATGTGTTAGGAAAGCGAACTCTCTTGAAAGAATTAACACTTGAAGTAGGGCAGAATAGTGTAAAAACAACACTACAAGATTTTGCAACAGGTGTGTACTTACTAGAAATAGTGAATGCAGGTGGCAGAGAAGCGGCAAGAATACACGTTGTGCGGTAAAATGAGCAACTTCAGAATATTGAATTAGAGAATACGATTCCCTTTCGGACGATAGAACCGTAGTTTCCGCCCCCAGCGGTTTCTTCACCGTCCAATTTTGAAAACACCGAGAAATCGTGTAGATTGAAGCATCCAGAAACACTCATTCTCAGCGAATATCGTACCAAACCAAAGTGCAATTATGGAAACACTCACCGAACCAAGCATTGCCACAGAAGCCTCTTCATTGCTTGAAGAAGAGATGTCCGACTATGAACGCGAACGAGGAAAACAAACGCCCAGCAAAGTTCACGCCGCCACACAAACAAATGTTCTCGACGCACTTGCCCGCTACAAAAAGCAATATCGTCGCCTTACCGAAATTTCTTTACGCTTGGACGGAGAAAAGTTCGTCCCCGACATTGCGCTCTACGCCGCACACGCAAGCGATTGGCACGAAAACGAAAGCGAAATGACGCTTCCGCCCTTGCTCTGCATTGAGGTTGTTTCGCCGACGCAAAGCATTGATGAAATGAAGGAGAAAGCGGATAAATACTTTGCTGCAGGAGTGCGCTCGGTGTGGCTGGTGCTGCCAGCTTTGGCGGGCGTGATGGTACTTCACGCGAACACAAAAGCACGGTTTTTCAGCGAAGGCGAGCTTTTGGATAATGAACTCGGCATCGGTATTCCTGTTGATGAGGTGTTTGAGTGATTTGTACTACTGTTACCAAGCAAGAGCTTATTTCGTTGCAGCCCTCTATTTATCTGTGATAGAGGGCTTTTTTATTGCTTGCGAAGATGAAAAAGACTAGATTTGCGCCGCGATACTTTTTCATGTTCTTACCTTTTCCTTTACCATGATTACAGCCGAGAATCTTCCACAACTCTTATCAATACTTGGTTTCACAAAACGTGGCAATCTTTTTTTTAAGCACTTCGAGGTGCATGATTGCTCGTTGAAGGTGGATATTGCCAAGCAGCAGCTTTTCTATCCCGAAGAGAAAGGGCTGATTATCAATGAACGACAAACTTGTAATTTTGCCGCAAACGAAAATTTTGTTGTATTTGAGTGTGTTCACCGTTTGCTGGAAAAGGGCTACAAACCTCAGCATATCGAACTTGAACCCAAGTTTCCGGGCGGTCGTGAAATGAGCGGCGGCAGAGCAGATATTTTGATAAAAGATAACAACGGCGAGGCATTGCTTATCATCGAATGCAAGACCGTCGGACGGGAATTCACAGACGCATGGAAAAAGACGTTGCTTAAAACGTATCAGCTTTTTACCTATGGCTATCAACAGCGTACGACGCAGTTTCTCTGTCTCTACGCTTCCGATGTTACTGATGATAAGATTGTGTACGATAGCAACATCATCACCATCAAAGATAACGAAAACCTTTTGGAAGAACGAAAGGCAGAAAAGCCGCTTGCATACAAGGCTGCAAGCGAAGCTAACGACCTCTTTCGTGCATGGCGCGATACCTACAAGCAAGACTTTGCCACCAGTGGTATTTTTGAGGAAGATATTCAGGCGTACCACATCGGCAAAGAAAAGTACGCACTCAAAGATTTGCAGATTATCAGAGAACGAGATATTCAGCGAAAATACAATGAGTTTGCAACAATTCTGCGCCAGCACAACGTTGCAGGGCGAGAAAATGCCTTCGATAAACTCGTCAATCTGTTCCTTTGCAAAATTGTGGACGAAAAGCAGAATCCGAACAATCTGCAATTTTACTGGAAAGGCATTGCCTACGATACCTATTTTGAACTCATTGACCGCCTTCAACGCCTCTACAAAGAAGGGATGCAACAGTTTTTGAAGGAAGATGTTACCTATATTGACAACAAGCAAATTGATGAGGTTTTTTCGGCATTTCAAGGCAGACCGAACGCCATTCAACGAAAGGTAAAAGAGTATTTTCGAGAATTGAAATTCTTCACCAACAACGATTTTGCCTTTATTGATGTTCATAACGAGCGGCTTTTCTACGATAATGCTACCGTGTTGCTCAAAATCGTGCAGATGATTCAGGATGTGCAACTGAACGGCGACCAACAAAATCAATTTCTCGGTGATTTGTTTGAAGGCTTCCTAGACCAAGGTGTGAAGCAGTCCGAAGGGCAGTTCTTTACGCCTATGCCGATTACAAAATTTATCCTTATGTCGCTGCCCTTGGAAGAATGGGTGCGTGACCATGAAAACACCCCCAAAGCCATTGATTACGCCTGCGGTGCAGGGCATTTTCTTACCGAATTGGCGGCGCAAATCAAGCCGTTTGTCGAGCAGCATAAAACCACAAACATCGAAGATTACTACCGCAATATGTACGGTATTGAGAAAGAATATCGCCTGTCGAAAGTTGCGAAGGTCTCCGCGTTTATGTACAGCCAAGACGAAATTAACATCGTCTATGGCGACGCGCTGGCAGCGCAAGCATTGGCAAACGATGCGGGCATTCAGAATGGCAGTTTTGATTTGCTCGTTGCTAATCCGCCCTTTAGCGTCAAAGGCTTTTTGCAAACACTTGACGAACACGAGCGCGAGCAGTACCATTTGCTGGAAGAAATCAGTACCGACAGCCTTCTTGGTAGCAATGCCATTGAAACATTTTTCATTGAGCGCATGAAGCAACTCCTCGCGCCAGGCGGCATCGCGGGTATTATCGTTCCCTCGTCGGTATTGTCGAATGGCGGCATTTACGTTCATGCCCGCGCTCTTTTGCTGCAATATTTCGATATTGTTTCTATCGTTGAACTAGGCTCAAAAACCTTTGGCAAAACAGGTACAAACACCGTCGTTCTTTTTCTTCGCAAAAAATCCGACAACCCGCCGCCGCATGAGCATTGGCGCAATCGCGTGAACGATTGGTTTGATGCGGTGCACTACGAAGGGAAGGACTTTTCTGATGGAAATTCGCCCTTTCAAGACGAACATTTGCTGCGCCGCTACTGCGCTCATTGTAGCTTGCCTTTTGAGCAATATCAAGGTTTCTTGCGCGGTACGCTCACGTCCGAACTCCGCGAACACGACGTGTTCAAGGAATATCACCAAACATTTCTCGGCAAAACCGAAACAAAAAATCTTCTGGCAAACAGGCAGTTTCGGGCGCGAAGCGAGCGAGAGCAACAAACCGAACTGGACAAACGTTTCTTGGAATTTGCGCACAGTATTGAGCGCGAGAAGGCGTACTATTTCGTTCTGGCGCATCTGAACCCGCAGCCTGTTCTTATCGTGAAACCGCCCCAAGATACCAAACTGCAAAAGCAGTTTTTGGGTTATGAATGGAGCGGCAAAAAGGGAAATGAAGGCATTAAGTATTTGAGCGCAAATGCGACGGCTGCTGCATCGGCGACCGCATCACATCTTGCTGCGAAAGAAGATGAAGATGATAACGAGGAAAGCAATAGCGAGGCAAGCGAAGAAACGGCAAGCACTCCCAACCGCGCACTTATTCACGCTATCCAAACGCCGCTTTTCGACCCGAATAATCGCTCAAACCCTCGTAAAATCAATGCGCTCATTCAGCAGAATTTTCTACGAGCATCCGCACAAGAAATGCCCGATGTTCCCGAAGAACTGCGTCCCTACGCCGCTTTTACGCGGCTTGCGGATATGCTGGATTTTTCCCGCTCCGAGTTTGGCATTGCGCTCTCGCTTGCACCACAACGCAGCACGAGCATTGAAACAAAGTGGGAGTTAGTGAAATTAGGGGATGTGGCAGAAATTAAAAATGGTGCAACACCCGACACCAATAATCTCAAATATTGGGACAATGGTACAATTTGCTGGGCAACGCTCGTTGACACGAAAAGCAAGTATTTGCGCGATACACAAAAGAAAATAACACAAGCTGGTTTTGACGGTAGTAGTACACAATTACTTCCAATTAACTCTGTACTTTGGTCAAGCAGGGCAACTATTGGGGAAGTGTGCATCAATAAGGTTCCAACCACGACAAATCAAGGATTTAAAAATTTCATTTGCGATGCAACCAAGCTCCATTACGAATTTCTGTATGAAATATTATTGTTTCTTCGCCCAATATTGGAACGTCTTGTCCCGCAGGGCGCAACCTATAAGGAAATCAATACTGAAACTATGAAGGGTGTAAAAATCCCTCTCCCTCCACTCTCAGTACAGCAGCAAATAGTGGGTGAATGCGCTGCGGTAGATGCTGCTTGCGAGCAAGCGGAAAGCATGATAGAGCAGAAAAAAGCTGATATTGAAACGATGATAACGGGGGAGTTTAGCAAAGGTTATGCGGAGCTGAAATTATCGGATATTGCCGTTATCAATCCTTCCAAAACAGAGATAAAAGATGTGGATGAAAACACTCTTATTTCCTTTGTTGAAATGGCTTCGGTGAGCGACAAAGGCTATATTGCACACAAGGTAGATAAACCGCTCAAAGACTTAAAAAAAGGCAGCTACACGTATTTTGCCGAGAACGACATTATCATTGCTAAAATTACGCCGTGCATGGAAAACGGGAAATGTGCCATAGCGCAAGGTTTGACGAGCGGTTTGGCAATGGGTAGTTCGGAATTTCATGTGTTCCGAGTCAAGAACGATATTTTGAACACCTATCTTTTTGCCTTGCTCAATCGTGAAAGCATTCGTACAGAAGCGGAAAGGAATATGACCGGTTCAAGTGGGCATAGGCGTGTTCCGGCATCATTTTATGCTGGACTGCGGTTGCCCGTTCCACCTCTTGCCGCCCAAAAGAGCCTCGTCGCCTCAATCGAAACGCTGGAAACGCAGATAGAATCTGCCCGCCAGGTGATAGCAGTAGCGTCAGCAAAGAAAGAAGCGATACTCAAAAAATACTTGTAAGGGCGGCTTGATAAAAAAATATTTTCCTGTTCCTGCACATCTTGTCAACCATTTTCACCCGAACATCGGTCTTATCTTCCAAGTAGCACAAATACTCATTTTGTTCAACATTTTGGAGATAGACCAGATGAAAGCAACCGCTTTTTCCGCAAAAGTCATCGCGCTCAGTGCCGCATTTTTAACGAGCGTCGCGCTTTTGTGGGCAAATTTCGCACCAACCGAGACCGATAAAAACACAGGTAAACTCACAGGCGTTGTCGTCTCAACGGCAGACTCGAAGCCGCTTGCAGGAGTTTCTGTGAGCATTGATAAAAATCATAGCACCAAAACTGACGCAAAAGGCGTGTATTCACTGGCTTCCGTGCCAAGTGGCGTAGTAGCGGTGCGCTTTTCCTTGCACGGCTACAAAAGTGTCGTTTTGGAAAATATCCGCATTGCAAAAGATTCGACAAGCCGCATCAATGCTTGGCTTTCGGAAGGCGTAGATGTTGCTCAAGATGTGGAAATTGCAACGAAAATGCCCCGCGAAGAAGCTACCAAAGCTGAGAATAAGCAGAAATTCAAAGACTTCGCAAATGTAGATGTGCAGCCAAGCTCACCAAGCACCACCCAACCCGCACCAGCACAAGAACTTGAGCAAGGCTATCTACGCCGCGCAGCAAAGTCTATGCTTGGTGAAATGAGCGGAAAAAGCGGCTCCACGTGGGGCGGCGCGGCAAATATGAAAATGTCCACTATGCCGCATGGATACACGGTTCCAAGCATTCAACGCGAAAACGAAAACTTCAACACCGAAGAGTACGCCCACCAAAACGACAACGAATACCTGTTCTCCCGCGAGAACCCGCTTTCTACCTTCTCCATTGACGTAGATAACGCCTCATACTCGAATATGCGCCGCTTCCTGTCCATGCAGCAATTTCCACCCAAAGACGCGGTGCGCAGCGAAGAGTTTATCAATTATTTTCGCTATGATTATCCGCAGCCGAAAGGCGCAGATATGCGCTCCAAAGAGCCGTTTTCGGTCAATACCGAGATTTCCACCTGCCCTTGGAATACCGCGCATCATCTTGTGCATATCGGGCTGCAAGGCAAGGAAATACCTGCTGCCGAGCTTCCCGCCTCGAACATCGTGTTTTTGATTGACGTTTCGGGTTCGATGGATTCTCCTGAAAAATTACCGCTCTTGAAAGAAGCATTTACGCTGCTGACGAAGCAACTTCGCTCTCAAGACCGCGTGTCTCTTGTAGTCTATGCCGGTGCGGCAGGTGTGGTGCTGCCCCCGACCGACGGCAACGACAAAGCGCGTATTCTTCAGGCATTGGAGAATCTCCACGCAGGCGGCTCTACGGCTGGTGGCGAGGGCATTCGTCTTGCGTATTCACTCGCAAATCAGTATTTCCTCAAAAACGGTAACAACCGCGTCATTCTTGCCACCGACGGCGATTTTAACATCGGCACATCCAGCGAAGGCGACCTCACGCGGCTCATCGAAAAAGAGCGTGAATCGGGCGTGTTTCTTACGGTCTTGGGCTTTGGCATGGGCAATTACAAAGATTCCAAAATGGAAAAACTTGCCGATAAAGGAAATGGAAACTATGCGTATATTGATAACCTCCGCGAGGCGCAGAAAGTCTTGGTCGGGCAGATGTCTGGTACACTCTACACGATTGCAAAAGATGTGAAAATTCAAGTGGAATTCAACCCCGCCGTCGTGCAGGCGTACCGTCTTATCGGCTACGAAAATCGGATGCTCGCAAAAGAAGATTTTAACAACGACAAAAAAGATGCCGGTGAAATTGGCGCGGGACATAGCGTTACTGCGCTCTACGAAGTTGTTCCTGTCGGTGTGGCGTTTCAAAATCCAATTGGCAATGGCTCAGTGGACCCGCTCAAATATCAAACGCCTGTGAAGCCAGAATCTATGCGCTCTTCAACCAATGGGATTGAAGAAGCACTGACGGTAAAAATTCGCTACAAAGAAGCTGACGGCGCGGTTTCCAAGCTGATTGAACGCCCTGTGCCGAACATTGCCGCGCCGCTTGCCGCATCTTCCAATAATTTTCGCTTTTCGGCTGCCGTTGCGGAGTTTGCAATGATGTTGCGCGAATCGCCGTTTAAGGCAAACGCAAGCTATAATCAGGTCTTGAGCCTTGCGCGTGCTTCGGTTGGGAAAGATGTGGAAGGCTACCGCGCAGAGTTTATTCGCCTCGTGGAAACCGCACAAATGCTGGTGAGTGGGGTTACGAGGAAGGATTGATTTAAGAAGAACCCGTCCGACGGCGAAGAAGCCGCCGGACGGGGTGGAGATTACCTCGTCGGGCGGTTTCTTGACCGTCCGGCGAGTGTTTGGGTAAGCAAATAATCATAAAAAAAACACCATGAAAACCGCATTGTTCCTCATTTTCATCATTGCAAGCACAGCCTTTTTTGCGGGATGTATGAACATGGAATATGCTCGGCAAGCACAGAAACTCATCGTTATTGCCGATAGTTCTCGTGTTACAGATTTGTCAGAGCTTGAGATTCCTTTCGACCCGTACCAGCCCGAAGGATTTATGCTTGTAGAGAGTGAACCATACACCGACATCAAAGAAATTCAGCGTCATCTCAAATACCCAATCATGGCGCGAATGCTGGGCTTGCAGGGTACAGTCAATGTTTGTGTTCTCATCGGCAAAAGCGGTGTTCCGCTCAAAGCAGCAGTGCAAAGCAGCGATTACAAAATATTCGAGAAACCCGCTCTGGATGCAGTGATGCGTCTTGACTGGCAGCCCGCGCGGTTAGTAAATAAACAGCCCATAGCTACGAAAGTATCTCTTCCCGTTACGTTTCGTTTACGATAAATCACAACTACCAATGCCCCAAACTCCCCCAGATACCGAACTCCGCGCCCAAATGGAGCGTTACTGCCGAGAGCGCGATGAAACGGCGTTCCGTGCCTTCTACGATTCCTGCAAACACGCGGTCTTGCGTATAGCCGTGCATTTAAGCGGGCGCGGCGAACACGCCTACGACCTTTCGCAAGAGATTTGGGTGAAACTCTGGAAGCATTTATGCAGTTTTCGGGGCGAATCCAAACTCATGTCGTGGGTGTATCGCGTGGCAATGACGACGTATTTGGACAAGAAAAACGCATTGGTGCAAAACGGCGGAAGTGGCGCGAATGCTGATTCTGCGCGGTCGGCGGTGCAGGTAGAAATTGCACGATTAGAAAATACCAGCAATGATGCGGCTTCTGAGACATCCGCCTTAGGAGCGCACTTCGCGCCGCCGGAGAAGCACAATCCCGAACATGGCGCAGAGACCGCATCAGCACAGGCGTTGGTGGAATTAGCATTGGCACGCCTTACGCCCGCCGAGCGCACCGTGTTTGTGGCAAAACATTTCCACGATTTGACCTTCAAGGAAATTGCGCACGAACTCGGTTCGCACGAAGGAACGGCGAAAACACTGCATTTCAGGGCATTGAAGAAGTTGCAAAATATTTTGCAAGCGCATTATCCTGAACTTCGTGGTGAAGGAAATCGCACAGATACAATGCCCTCAAAAGCGCAACAATCCTCGCTCGGCGGAGGTGTTGCATGAATCTGAACGGACATATTGATTATTTGCCAGACGACGAGCAATCTCGCCGAGACAAGATTTTACGCGCTTTATACGGCGATTCTGTTGAAGAGCAGCAACAAGAACAAACCTTGACAACAGAGGAGACGCAGGAATTACGCGCCTTACAACGATTGGCAGCATTTTTGACGGCAAGCAGCGAGGACGACAGCGAGGAGGAACATAACCGGAATGTTTCTTCTCAAAATCATTCTCCCAAAAGCCGCACCAACACTGCTTCCGACGATATTTTTTTTGAACAACAATGGAACAATTTACGGAGAACAATTATGACACAATTTTCAGATTCCCAAAAGCCCGTTATGCCCCAAATGCCGCATAACGTCTCATTTGCTGGCGCAGCAACATATTCCGTTACGCGCTACGGTGCAATCGAACTGTTGCAGTTTATTCCCAAAGCTACAACGCGAGGTTTTATGGCGGCTGCAAGCATTTGTCTCGTCTTTTTGCTGGGCTACATGGGCTTGATGACGATGAATTCTGCCCGCCTCAAACGCGGACCCGCTATCAACAAAATGAAATTGACCAATCTTCCGCCACCGCCCGCGACGATGGAAGCCGCTCCGCCGCCACCGCTCACAACAGTAGGACCCGCCGCCCGCGCAGGAACGCCCGTGCCTGTGCCAGACGCGCTCGTCGCGCCGGATGTGAAAGATTTTGCAAATGTTGATGAAATCTCCCGCGCAAGCACATCGGGCGGAGACGGCACCGATACTGGCTATTTGGGCTTGGCAAGCGACGTAGATACGGAAGTCCGCGAGGAAGAGGCAGACCCGTATGCCTTTGTTCCCGTCGAAAAAGAGCCGTACATCGACATCAAGGATTTGCAGAAAAAGGTGGTGTACCCAGACCTTGCAAAGCGAGCAGGAATCGAAGGGAAAGTGAATATCCGTGTGCTGGTTGGGAAAAATGGTGTGCCGAAAAAGCACATTATCGAATCCAGCGACTCCGACCTCTTGAACGACGCAGCAGTGCGGGCGGTGATGAGTTCGGTCTTTACGCCCGCTATCCAAAATAATCAGCCGATTGATTGTTGGGTGAGTATTCCGATTGTCTTCCGACTGCGATAGAATCTTGCTTTGGACTTTGATTTGGACTTTGACTGGACTGGGATTTCTTGGGATGGTTGGGATTACTGGGATTTCTCAGATTCTGGTGTTGTTTTCGCAGCATTTTTCTCAATCAACCAAATGAATCACATCAAGAAAAAATCCCAGCAATCCCACAAATCCTACAAAATCCCAGTTCAGTGAATTCCGAACACATACAAAAAATCCCCGTCCACTACTTGCGTTGGACGGGGATTTTCATTTTTAAATACTTTCAACATTCACGGTCAATTTTGCAACCAATTCTGCACCATCGTTTTTCCATGCTCGGTTAAAACGGATTCTGGATGGAACTGTACACCGCGTACATCATAGCGTTTGTGCCGTAAAGCCATGATAAAACCGTCGTTGTCGCGGGCGGTGATTTCCAATTCCTCAGGAAAATGTTCGTTTGCAATGACCCACGAGTGATAGCGTCCGACGTTCAGCGTATTTGGAACATTGCGGAACAAAATATCCTCTGCACAAATGCTTGCGGAGGTCGCAAAACCGTGAATAACGCGGGAAAGATTGGTGAGCGTGCCGCCAAACGCCTCGCCGATTGCCTGATGCCCCAAACACACACCAAAAATGCTCTTCGTCGGCGCGTACTGCTTGATAAGTTCCGGCATAATTCCTGCTTCCTGTGGAATGCCAGGACCAGGCGAAAGCACGATTTTATCATACTTCTCAACATCAGCAAGCGCGATTTTATCATTGCGAATCACGTCCAGCGTGTGATTGTTTGGGTGAGAATCAATGCCACAAATTTCGCGGATGTAGTGTGCGAGATTGTAGGTGAAGGAATCGTAATTATCAAGTAAGAGAATGTTCATAAGAAAAACAAGGAATGATGCGGTGTTGAATAGTTTTCGCACAATTGTTTGAAGCGTGCGCCTACAACGAAGATGCAAAAAATATCCTGTGAATGCAAGTGTTTTTGCTGCGTTTGCAACCTTTTCGCATGTGCAACGTTGATTCTCTCCCTTGAATTCAAGTCCCGTATTATGAAATTTTTTTTGTGGAAATAGCGTGAAACGTGTAAGTTTAAGGTGATAGAATCGTTTCAGCCGTTTTAATAGTGCGTACAATGACACTCTCGTTCATTCTACATTATTTGGGAAACATAAACTGTCAGGAAAAATACGTTCAACACTAGGAAATACGACCTCTTTACGGCGCACTGTCGATTGTTCCATGTCTCACTCGTTCTCTCTTTTTCACTTCACTTACCGTCCGTATGCAAATTTCACAAACCTTGTTTTCGAGCAATAATGTACTCACAAACAATGTCGTGATGCGCTTTTTGAACAATCGCCGCATTGCGTCAAAAATTCTCATTCTCGTTGTACCGCTCGTGATGCTTTCACTCTTGGGGCTGGCGGGGTTGGCATGGAATACGTACAAACAATACCAACGCGCACAAACGCTGCGCTCGGCAAATAGTATCTCAGATTTTGTCATAAAAGCTGCGGCAGAGCAAGCAAAGGAGCGAGGCTTCACCGCTACGGCACTTTCCAATCCGCAAGATGAGCAAACGCGAAGTAAAATTTCCATGTTGCGGGCAAAGGGCGATTCCTACTTGGATTCTGCTCTTGGCGAGGCTACAAAATTGACCGTAAAAAATTCTGAATTAGCAAGAAAAGTTGCGGCTCTCGTGGAAAAACGCATGAAGCGCGACGACCTCCGCAAACAATCGGACGCAATCCTCGGTTCGCAAGTGGCAAGTCCAGAATATGTGGCAACGTGGATTAGCACGCAAACGGCACTGATTCTTGCCGAGCGCGGTTTTGCAAATGCTGCATTCAGCTCTGAAAGCCGCTTAGAATCTATCTTGGAATTTAACAGCCAAATTAAAAACAGCGTATTGAATGCGAGTGAATTTGCTGGGCGGGAACGCGCAAACATAGGAACGGTACTGGCTGGAGGGAAACCGCTTCCGAAAGAAAAACTGAATATGCTCATGCAATATCGCGGTATTGTCGAGGAGAATCTTGCATCTATCGTCGAATTTGGTAAGCGTGAAAATATTGCTCCGAGCGTGAAAGCCAGTATTGATACGATGCGTGGCGTATTTCTTGGTGAATTTCAGCAGGTGCGCCAGCAGGTGTATCAATCCAGCGCAAACGAGGAGGCATATTCGCTTACATCGGCGGAATGGATTCGCGCTTCAACGAAGGGAATCAATAGTATTCTTGCGGTTTCGGATGCCGTCAGTGTGCAGACGCAAGCTCTCGCAGAAGAGGAGTTTATCGCCAGCAAACGAATAGTTGTGCTGACGTTTATTGCTTTTGGACTCTTACTCATTGTTGCCGTCATCGCGTTTCTGCTTGCACGCTCCATCATTACTCGTGTTCAGGCACTCGACCTTGCTGCGCAAAATATGGCAAGTGGTGATTTTCGCCCTGTGCAATTGAGCAGCGACCGCGATGAAATTGGCAACGTGGGTGCGTCGTTTGGCAAGGTGTTATCTATCTTGCAGGATTTTAGCAATTCTCAAGGAGAATTATTGGAAAACACCATGCACGGAAACATGTCGTTCCGCACCGACGAAACTCGCTACGAAGGCGGTTTTCAAACAATGGCACGCGGAACAAACGAACTGCTGGACGCAGTGAACCGCCCTATCCGTGAGGCATTGCCAGTCCTTGAGCATTTAGCAAATGGAGATTTCACGCACAGTATGATGGGCAATTATGAAGGCGACCATGCAAAATTGAAAATTGCAATTAATAGCACTGTTGATGCCATTAACGACGCGCTTTCCAGCGTTTTGGTGACGGCACAACAAATTCTCTACGGTGCGGGGCAAGTGGCGGCAGCAAGCCAGTCGTTATCGCAAGGAGCAGTGGAGCAGGCGGCTTCGCTGGAGGAAATCACGAGTTCACTCCAAATGATTGCGGCGCAAATTTCGCACACCGCCCATGAAGCCTCTGCCGCAGCAATGGTAACGGATTCCTCGAAAAACAAGGCAGAGACTGGCGATGGCGATATGCAACGCTTGATGAAGGCAATGCAGGAAATCAATGCGTCCAGTAAAAACATTGCGGGAATTATTCGGGTGATTGATGAAATTGCTTTCCAAACAAATCTTTTATCACTCAATGCCGCTATTGAAGCTGCTCGTGCGGGACGGTATGGTAAGGGTTTTGCGGTTGTGGCAGAGGAAGTGCGCTCACTCGCTGGACGCAGCGCGAAAGCCGCCCAACAAACCTCCGGCATGATTGAAGAAGCCGTAGAAAATGCTTCGATTGGCACCTCCACCGCCGAAGACACGGCAAAAAGTCTGCGAGAAATTGTGAATGCGTCAGGAAAAGTTGCGATTGTCGTTGGGGAGATTGCGCACTCAGCACAGGCACAGGCAGGTGGTATTAGCGAGATAAATACAGGGTTGCATCAAATTGATAAAGTTGTGCAAATGACGGCTGCAAACGCCGAAGAATGCGCCGCCGCCGCACACGAACTGGAAGACCAAGCAAAGAATTTAAGTGCCTTGCTCCAGCGATTCCGTATCGTGAATACCAACGCACAAACTACGCAGATGATGCGTGTGTACTGATGGTACAAGCATCAATCAAAGAATGATTACTGTACCAATGACAAACCCTTGACAAACCCTCCGATGCACATTTCTCCAAAATCTCTTTTCGCAGCCGCATTATTCCTTGTTCTTGCGGGCTGCGCTTTTCCGAGTACCTACAATCGTACACGCATGTTTTACGTTGGGAAATTCTTCCCACCCTCGCTGCGAGTAGATATCGTCTATGATGAACGAGATTTGCGTACCAATCGTTTTGAGTACATGGGCGAACTCGCCTGGACAAGCGTTCTTGTGCAACGCGACGACTACGCACTTTTAGAAAAAGAACTTGCCGATGAAGCCCGATTTCGCGGCGCAGATGCAATGATTATCAGCGTTGTACCCTTGTACGACAGCTCGGTCGTGCGCCACAGCCTGCGTGTGCGCTTGGTAAAATATTTGGTGTGAGCATCCTTTATACACGACAAAACTTCTTCAGCAGTGGCACAGACATTCTTGTCTGTGAGTGTTGGTGCGGGATTCAGGTGAGAAACACAGACAGGAAGTCTCAAGCCACTGAAGCCTGATTCTACGAGCTTTTCAGAGGTTTTGTCGTGTACAAAGGTGAGCATCTCTCTCTCCCAGTTTATGGCTCAATGCCTAATGCTCGTAGCTTTGCCGCGAGTGCTTCCGCACGAGATTCCGCTTCGCTTGCACGAGATTCTGCCTCGCTTGCACGAGATTCTGCTTCGCTTGCACGGGATTCCGCTTCGCTTGCACGCTTGCGCTCTTTCGCACTGTGTTTGCGCTCTTTCGTCAGCATTGCATCAAGTTCTTCGCCCACCGCGAGAAGTTTCCCATCCATCGTAAACCAGCGTAACCACGCGCCCTCTAACCCTTGATACGCTCCTTCCCACAACTGCAAACGCAGACCAACGTCAGGAAAAACTGCCTCGTCAATTTCCTCGTACTGCCGTGAACGCCGCACAAATACACGCACGCTAGGCTTGCCATACATTTCAAGCGGGTCATACACGACATAGTATTCCACACCAAGTTCCGCATATTTGCTCAGTTTCTCCGAAAACTCTTGTCCTTTCAGATTAGAAACTATCTCCAAAACAAGGTCTGGCGGCTTGCCATGTTGCCAAATCAAGTAGGTTCGATGTTTTTTTTGGTCATACTCGGACAAGTTTGGATGTGGCTCTACGCCAAGGCTAAGAAACATATCTGGTACAATCGGCGGGAGCTTTGGCGATGAAAATACGCCGACATTGGCAAGCGCGAGAAATGGTTCATTCGGCTTCCAGCTTGCATACAGCGTGTCCACGAGCAAGCGTTTCTGCCGCTCGGAAACAATATTGTCCATCGGTGCATCATCTTCCACTTCAAGAGTATTTGTTTCGGCTTCCAACTCATCGAAGACTTCTTTGTATTCCTCCATGAGCTCCGCCGCAACGTGTTCACTGATGTACATAGCGTTTTTCCAACAAGTGAGAAAAGCAGTAGGATAAATCAAAATACAGACAAGCGATTACCCGCCAAGTGCCGCCAATTCTTCTTCATAGAGCTTTTTCTGCATTTCTAAAAGCGTCATTTCATGCTCAATCGTGGCAAGTTTGCGCTTGACGGAATCCGCCGTCGAGCTAGATTCTACGCGCTCTTGAAGCAAAATATGGTCGAGCAATACGAGTGCGACCATTGCCTCTGCAACGGGAACAACACGTGGGCAAATACACGGGTCGTGCCGACCTTCTACCTTAAAATCAACCATTTCACCGCGTTTGTTGGCGGTTTGTACGGGTTTGGTGATGGACGAAGCGGGCTTGACTGCAATGCGCACAACAATATCTTCGCCGTTGGAAATGCCGCCAATCACGCCTCCAGCCTTGTTGGTGACGGTGCGGAAGTTTCCGTGTTCGTCTTTGAAGTACGGGTCGTTGTTCTCGCTGCCGCGCAGTAACACGCTTTCAAAGCCATTGCCAATTTCAAATCCTTTGATTGCACCCAGCGTCATGAGTGCGTGTGCGAGGTCTGCGTCGAGTTTGTGGTAAATTGGCTCGCCCAAGCCCGCCGGACAGCCCTTGACAACAACTTCCACCACACCACCAATGGAATCACCTTCGGCTTGTGCTGCTTGAATCACAGCAATCATGCGCTCTGCAGAGGCGGCATCGGTTGTGCGGACGATGTTTGCTTCAATTTGCGCGACATCAAGGGAATCCGTCGAAACCTCCGAGCGTACATTGCCTACCTGCCGCGTAAAACCGATAATCTGCACCCCGCGCTCTGCTAATACTTGCTTTGCAATACCGCCCGCCGCCACGCGCAACGCCGTTTCGCGCCCGCTTGCTCGCCCGCCGCCACGAAAATCGAACACACCATATTTTTGCAAATACGTGTGGCTCGCGTGTCCAGGGCGCAGTATTTCTGCGATGTCGCCGTAATCTTTGGAACGCTGGTCTTGATTTTTAATGAGAATACAAATGGGCGTTCCCGTCGTTTTCCCTTCGTAGATGCCGCTTACAATCTGGGCTTGGTCGGGTTCGTTGCGTGGCGTGGTGACGCTGCTTTGCCCAGGTTTGCGGCGATTGAGGTCGCGTTGGATTGTCTCGGTGTCAATCGGAATACCAGCTTTCATGCCGTCGAGAACCACGCCGATATACGCTCCGTGACTTTCGCCAAAGGTGATAAAACTGTATGTGTTGCCAAAAGAATTTGCACTATTCATAAAACGTGAGTGTTTGAAAGGTGATGATAGTTGATGGTATGCCTGTTTGTTGCAATGTTGCTGCGCCAAAATATACACAAATTCACGAAATTTTTTTATCGAAACCTTGAAAAAGCCATTGTGCGGCTCTTGCAGGAATGCGTGTTTGGTTGTAATTTACTTCATAAGTTTTGCATATAAAATTTCTTTATCAGTAGCACAGACATTCTTGTCTGTAAGTATTGGTGCCGTGTTCAGGCGAGCAACACAGACAAGAATGCCTGTGCCACTCAAGTCTGTATTTACTGTGGTATTGAGAGATTGTATCATGCTGAAACTCAAATTGTGAGAAAAAACGCTTGACAAAAACTTCCTCATCCTTTTCAAATTTTTATGACCATACTTGACCAGATTGTAGC
This sequence comes from Ignavibacteria bacterium, assembly GCA_013298775.1. GTDB lineage: Bacteria > Bacteroidota > Ignavibacteria > Kapaibacteriales > UBA4661 > PH2015. The sequence continues at coordinate 123,513 of JAAFIV010000007.1, forward strand.
TTACAAGCGGTCTGCGCTTGCCGAACATAAAGAATTATATCCTGCAAAATTATTGGAAAAATCGCTGTATTTTGCTTCGCCAACGGTTTCGCTGACGAAATATTTGACACGACCAGATAAAAGCGGAATTATTGCGGAAATCAAGCGTGCATCGCCCTCGAAAGGTGTTATCAACAAATATGTTTCGATTGAGCGGACTTCGATTGGGTACATGCAAGCGGGCGCGTCGGCGTTGTCGATTTTGACCGATGAAAAGTTTTTTCACGGAAAAAATGATGACCTGAAAGCCGCACGGAAGTTCAATTATTGCCCAATTTTGCGCAAAGATTTTACAATTGATGAGTACCAAATAATTGAAGCAAAATCTATCGGCGCGGATGCTATTTTGCTTATTGCGGCAATTCTCACGCCCGAAGAAATCAAGCAGTTCTCCAAAACCGCACAATCACTGGGCTTGGAGGTGTTATTGGAAGTGCATAACCGCGAAGAATTAGAGCGAAGTGTGTGCGATTCGTTGAATGTTGTTGGTGTGAATAATCGGAACCTTCACGATTTTTCGCTGTCGCTCGAAACCTCCGAAGAACTTGCGCATCTGATTCCGAACAGTATGGTGAAAATCTCGGAAAGCGGCATAAAATCTGCTGCGGATGTGCATCGTTTGCGGAGTGTTGGCTTTCAAGGATTTCTCATTGGCGAGCAATTTATGCAGCATAGCCGCCCAGAAGAAGCCTGTGCCGAATTTATTCGCGAAGTGCGTTCCTATACCAGCACGGTGAAAGCATTGGGATTTGCGGAAATGCCTTCGTAAATTCGAGAGTAGTTTTTCGAGCGTTTCGATAAAGCGTTTTGATAAAGTATTTCGTAAATTTTGGCGCACGTTTTGTAGCTATCGTTACTGCAATGAACACAATCAGAAATATCACCTAATTCTTTACATTTTATTTTACCATTTTTTTTAAGGAGTTCGTATGCCCACTTTGGCACTTTTTGAAGAAACATCTCTGCTCCAAACCGCGCCATTGCTTGAGAGTTCATATTTTTATCCAACGGCAGTCTCTCTCCGCGAGCAAGTTCTGCTGCTTGGCGGATTGGATACTTTTCTCTTCGGAACACCGCATTCCAGCATTGTTGTCGCTGATGCCCGCCGAGCGGATGCTGTTACGGAAATCGCACCCTTTTTGAATGCCAAAGGGCGTGCAAAAAAAGAGGAAGATTTCGAGGACGAAGACGATGATGAGGATGAAGATGACTTTGAAGACGATGATGAGGACGAAGATGACGATGATGATTACGATGAAGAAGACCTCGCTGGACTTGGAGAATTCGATTCCGATGAAGATGAAGACGATGAAATTGACGATGAGGAAGATATCGAATTTGAAGATTTCGATGAGGAAGATTTCGACCTCGATGATGAAGATGACGATTTTTAATCGTCCACAGTTTGTGCTGAATGCGCCCGAAACCTGATTTTGCCAGTCTTGTAGCCTATGCAAACAGTTTTCGGGCGTTACAGTTTATTCCATTTTACTTTTGGTACACGACAAAATTCCTTTCATAGTGGCACAGACATTCTTGTCTGTGAGTATCGGTGCAAGGTTCAGGTGAAAAACACAGACAAGAATGTCTGTGCCACTGAAGCCTGATTTTATCAATGTTTCAAAGATTTTATCGTGTACTGAGCCATTTTATTTTATTTGCCATGCTCAAAACTCCCTCTTCAAGCGTATTTGCTTCCATTATTGCTACTTCGCTCACGCGCACATCGGAAAAATTTGCTGTGAGCAACGAAGGATATTACGGCGATTTTGGTGGTGCATTTATTCCCGAAATGCTCTATCCGAATGTCGAGCATTTGCGGTCTGTCTATGCAGAAATTATTGCCGAGCCAAGTTTTCAAGCGGAATTTGAGGCATTGCTCCGAGATTACGTCGGTCGCCCAACGCCATTGTACCTAGCAAAGCGATTGTCGGAATTCTACAAAACCCGTATTTACTTGAAGCGCGAGGATTTGAACCACACTGGAGCGCATAAAATCAACAACACTGTTGGGCAAGTGCTGGTTGCAAAGCGTCTTGGAAAAAAGCGTATTATCGCTGAAACAGGCGCGGGGCAACATGGCGTTGCGACGGCGACGGTGTGCGCTCTTATGGGCTTGGAATGCGTTGTGTATATGGGTGAGATTGACATTGCCCGCCAAAAGCCAAACGTAGAGCGGATGAAGCTCTTGGGTGCGAAAATTGTTCCAGCAATGTCGGGCAGCAAAACCCTGAAAGACGCTACAAATGAAGCCATGCGCGATTGGATTAGCAATCCCGAAGACACGCACTATATCATCGGTTCGGTTGTGGGACCGCATCCGTATCCCGATATGGTGTCGCGGTTTCAATCGGTGATAAGCGAGGAAATCAAGCAACAACTTCTTGAAATGGAAGGGCGCACCAATCCTGATTACGTGCTGGCATGCGTAGGCGGCGGCTCGAATGCAATTGGCGCATTTTACCATTTCTTGGACGATGAGCGTGTGCGTCTTGTCGCGCTTGAAGCAGGTGGAAAGGGCGTAGATACTGGCTTCTCTGCTGCTACTACCGCGCTCGGCAAGCCAGGCGTTCTGCACGGCAGCCGCACATTCCTCATGCAAACCCCTGACGGGCAAGTCGTAGAGCCATTTTCCATTTCTGCGGGCTTGGATTATCCGGGTATTGGTCCTATTCACGCACACTTGTTCGCCTCGAAACGCGCAGAATTCCACGCTGTAACCGATGACGAAGCAATGCAAGCAGGAAAATTTCTTGCCCGAATGGAAGGAATTATCCCAGCGCTCGAGACCGCACACGCGCTCGCACACTTAGAAAAAATAAACGCCAAGCCGCATGAAATCGTTGTTATCAACCTTTCTGGTCGGGGCGATAAAGATTTACAAACGTATATTGATGGCGGACAAGAAGCCCGTCCACACAAGCATTGATGAGCCTGTCGGGTTTTTGACGGTTATGGTTTTGGTACACAAAAAATCTCTGAACAAAAGGTAATATCAGGCTTCGGTGGCACAGACATTCTTGTCTGTGTTTGTCCACGAAATTTGCACTACCACTCACAGACAAGAATGTCTGTGCCACTATTGAAGAAATTTTTGTCGTGTACTCAATTTTTGTCGTGTACTCGTCGTGTACTCAAGGTTTCCGGTTATCCTTATCGAAATTTTCCCAATTATTTGTTACGCGCTATGAAATTCTCCTTTCCACGCATAAAATTTTTCCAGAATGCACATCTCACCATCAAGTCCAAATTGATGCTTGTGCTTATTCTGCTGTGTGCCGCGTCAATGCTGACTTTTGGGGTGAAATCGTATTTGGATTTTCGTAACACAATTGCCAAGCGTTTGATGTCCAAACTCACCACAAACCGCAATACGAAGCTGCATCACATCAAATTTTACTTTGATAACATTCGCAAGCAAGTATCGGTGCTGAGTCAAGACCGTGCATTTATTGAAGCAATGCAGGAGTTTCGCAGCAATTTCCATGAAACTGGGAGCATTCAAGCCTCCAGTAGCGCAACGGTGCAGGTGCGAGAGTATTACACGAAAGAATTTCTGCCTCGCATTGGCGGCGATTCGGCAAAGAATTTTGTGATTGATGCCTTTCTGCCACAAACACCTGCGGCGATGTATTTGCAGTATCATTACATTGCCCAAAACCCGCATCCAGTCGGGCAAAAGCTCAAGTTGATGCAAGCGACAGATTCCTCAAATTATACTAAAACGCACGCGAAATTTCACCCGATGTTCAGGGAATTTGTTGAGAAATTCAACTATTACGATATGTTCCTCATTGACGCAGAAACAGGCGACGTGGTGTATTCCGTGTTTAAGGAAACCGACTTTACTACAAATTTGAAAACCGGACCCAATCGCGGGAGCAGCCTTGCAAAGCTCTACGAAAATGTCTCGCTTTCAAAGGAACGCGGCTATGTAAAAATAATGGACTTCCTGCCATATGAACCAAGCTATGGTGCGCCTGCATCGTTTATTGGTGCGCCAATTTTCAACGAAGGAAAATTGGTTGGCATTTTAGCATTTCAAGTGTCGGTGGATGAAATTACGAAAATCACGACGAGCAATCAGGACTGGAAAGGCGATGGATTGGGCGTAACAGGCGAAACCTACCTCGTTGGACCAGATTACACCATGCGCTCACAATCGCGCTTTTTGCTTCAGGATTCAAAGAAATATATTGAGGATCTGAAAAAAACGAATATTCCGCTCAATACGATTCAAAAAATTGAATACCTGAAAACCTCCATTTTACTACAAGAAGTACGCTCTGAAGCCACAATTGATGCGCAAGCTGGGCGTGCTGATGCAAAGTTTATCAAGGATTATCGCGGCGTTGAGGTGATTAGTGCTTACGCGCCCTTGCAAATCCCCGATTTACAATGGGCATTGATGTCGGAAATGGATGTTTCGGAAGCCTTTGAGCCAGTGTATGAGTATGAACGCTCGTTGCTGGTGTGGATTGCGGTGAGCATCATTATTGCGACGATTGTCGCGCTTATTGTTGCCAATACGCTCACGCGCCCCATTTCCGACCTCACCTACAATGCGCAAAGTATCAGCGAAGGGCGCATGACCGATTTGCGGCGAGTTCGGACGGGCGATGAATTTGAGCGGCTTTCCACGTCGTTTGAAATGATGGTGCAAAGTCTGCAAGCCCAACGCGAACTTGTGGAGATGCGCAATAAAGACTTTGAAAAGCTGTTGTATGGCGTGTTTCCTGAAGCCGTCGCCCGACGTTTGGAAAATCACGAGCGAAATTTTGTCGAAACCGCAAGCAGCGTGAGTGTGATTGTTTCGGATGTTGTCGGCTTTGGAAGGCTGATGCACACTATCGGCAATGAAAAAGCGGTCGAGATTTACAAAGACATGCTCGTTGCCTTCGACGAAGCCGCAACACGGCACGGCGTAGAAAAAGTAAAAACGCTGGGCGATTCCTACATTGCTGCGGCGGGCTTATTTACGCCACAAATTGACCATGCTATTCACGCAGTGGAATTTGCCAATGATATTCGTAGTATTGTGCAGCGTGTTGGCTCGGAACGAGGATTGTCGCTGGATTTAGCGGTTGGTATTCACACGGGCGAAGTCACGAGCTATCTGCTTGGACGGCGCACATTCAATTTTGATATTATTGGTGAAACCGTGCAGGTAGCGCAAGACCTCTGCGAAGCAGCATTAGAACGGCGTGGCGGCTTGATGATTTCCCAATCTATCTATGACCTCACACAAGGTTTGTATGAATTCGATAGCAGTGCGCCGCTCACGGCAAACGGGCGACTTGCCTTGCCTACGTGGTCGCTGAAAAGCTCGAAATTAGCGGTTCGGGAATAACTACATGAGCATCGTGTAGCGCAGACAACTTGAAGGCAGCCCTCAAGTCCGCGCTACTTCCAATGAATATTGTCTGCTCCAAACAAACTTCAATGTTCACTTTTTCGCCACCTCGACCATGCCAACACAAGAACTACTTTATTGGGTGATTGGTCTTAGTATCGCCTTTCCGCTTATTGTCGTTATTCTAACGGAATTACGGGCGAAAATGCGCCACGATACTGCCTTGCAGCTTATTCGGATTACCACGAATTCGACCGTGCCGCTCTGCGCACTCTGGATATTGCTGGAAAAAGTATTTGAAATGCCGCGTACCGATACTATTTCAAAAATTGTACAAACACTGTGCTGGGTCAGTGTTTTGAACATGTTTTTGCTTCTTGTCAATACCTTACTCACCTCGCGGAATTCCAAAAAACAAGCTCCATCGAAGGTCTTGCTTGATTTTGTGCGCTTTGTGCTGATTTTAGTAGGAACAGGCGTGGTGCTGGCGTTTGTCTGGAATGTCAATCTTGGCGGGGTTTTGACGACGCTTGGCGTTGGTTCAATTATCATCGGTTTTGCATTGCAGGATACGCTTGGCAGCATTGTTTCAGGCTTTCTGACGATGGTTCGCCGCCCGTTTGTGGTTGGTGATAAAGTTGAAATTGGTGGTATGGAGGGCGAGGTGCGCGAAATCACGTGGAACTCAGTTGTATTGCGCCGTCCAGACCGTTCGCTTGCATATTTACCACAAGCAGAAGTGGCGAAAAAAACGGTTGTGAATATTACACGTCTCACAGGAACAGAGCATACAGAAATTTTCGTGGATTTCTCCAAACAGCACCCGCCGAATAACGTCAAGCGCGTTCTCATGTCTGCATTGTGGAGTACACCAGGTGTAGCGCAAGAGCCGCCACCGCTTGTGCGCACAAAAGAGCATACGGATATTAATATTCGCTATTCGGTGCGTTTTTGGACCGAGCAGAGTATTTCGCCGCTTGAGACGCAAGACCACTTTTTAAGCCGTTTGTGGTATGTTGCAAAACGCTATGATTTGAAATGCGAACTTCCAACGCGCAAGTTTATTCAATCGGTGGAAATAAATAACAAAGAACGCTTGCTGTCGGAATATTCTGAAGAAATTTCCAATGTTCCGCTTCTCTTCAAGATGGGCGGAAACATGCTTGAATACGTGGCACAAGGCGCAACTCTGCATGAATACGCCTCTGGTGAACATGTTATCCGCGAGGGAGAAATGGCAAATTCGCTGTTTGTGATTATTCAAGGCGATGCACGTGCTTTGGTTTCGGATAGAACTGGAAAGCCGCGCCAAGCCTTTATTTTGAAGAATGGTGAATTTTTTGGCGAATCGTCGTTATTCTCTGGTCGCCCGTGTCCGTATAGCGTTGTTGCGCTGAACGACCTTAGCGTGGTGCTGCTGGACAAGGCAATGGTGAATCGCATTGTTGAAACAGATACCTTGATGGTGCGTGAGATTGGGCGCGTCATCTCCGACCGCCGCGAGCGCATTTCCAATGTTGCGATGATTAGCTGACCTCATTGAGACATCCCCATCTCATCCTATCATAAATAACTCAATATCTATAAAACCTTCCCAAAACTATGCACCCAAACGAAGAACTCATCGCGAAGCTCTATACAGGCTTTCAAAATCTTGATGCCAAAGCAATGGGCGAATGCTATCATCCCGACGTAACGTTTACCGATGAAGCATTTACAAACTTGAATTACAAACAAACGCTTGCTATGTGGTCAATGCTTTGCTCGCGAGCGCGAAATTTTAATCTGCTTTTTTCTGATGTTGTTGCCAACGACACAAGCGGGAAAGCGCATTGGGAGCCGACTTACACGTTTACTTCCACAGGGCGTTTGGTGCATAATATCATTGATTCGGAATTTGAATTCAAGGATGGAAAAATTATCCGTCAGCGTGATCATTTCGACTTTTACCGTTGGTCGCGGCAAGCACTCGGCGCAGCAGGAATGCTGCTCGGCTGGACACCCATACTAGCGAATAAAGTGAAAACCGAAGCAATGAAGGGCTTGGCGCAGTATATGGAAAAGCATAGTTTGTAGAAAACGTATTTTGCTTGAACAATTCTCACCATATGAGGCTCTGACTTCTTCGTCAGGGTCTCACGTTCCTTGAAGTTGAATAGGACTTTTGCAAACGGCGCAGACAGGAGCGTTACGCGCTACCTTCTGGCTCAGATTTTATGCGACTTCGGTAGTGTGGACACTCTTGTCCGCGCCATACAATCACCCTTTTGCGAAAGTCCTATTTATAGTGAGAGCCTCACGAAGAAGTGAGAGCCTCACTGCAAAACCAGTATTTGCCAGTGTTATGGCATATTGTATTGCTCCGTCTTTTTCCTTCCCGCCTCAGAGCTTCCATCCCAGATTTCATGCGTATTCCCGAACATATCATTGAGCAAATTCGCCGCGAGACCGATATTATTGAGGTCATCGGCGATGTTGTTCCTTTGCGGCAGCGAGGGCGGAATTATCTGGGCTTGTGTCCATTTCACAATGAAAAAACGCCATCCTTTAATGTGCTTCCCGATAAAGGAATTTTCAAGTGTTTTGGGTGTGGCAAAGGTGGCGATGCGATTCATTTTATCCGCGAACACCAGAAACTAAGCTACATTGAGGCGGTGCGTGTTCTTGCCGAGCGGCTTGGTATTGCGCTTCCCGATGCTGATTCCGAGCAGTCGCGCGGCGAGGCAAATCGCTACGAAGCGGCGTACAACGCTTTGAAGCTGGCAGCAACGTTTTTTGCGAAAAATTTGTATGCGGAAATAGGCACGGAAGCTCTTGAATACGTCACGCGGCGCGGCTTCTCGGAGCAGACGCTTCAAACCTTCATGCTTGGCTATGCTCCGGAGAGTTTTACAGCAACAATGCAGGAATTACAGCATCTCGGATTTAGCGAAGAAGCTATGTTGGATGCGGGTTTGCTGGGCAAAAAAGAGGAAACAGGGCGCGTCTATGACCGCTTTCGTGGTCGCTTGATGTTTCCAATAGTAAACCCAACAGGGCGTGTTATCGGCTTCGGTGGGCGGCGAATGCGGGACGATGAGGAAGGAAAGGCTTCAGCAAAATATCTCAACTCTCCGCAATCGCTTGTGTACAACAAAAGCGAAGTGTTGTATGGTATTTTTCAAGCAAAAGATGCTCTCCGGCGGCTTGAATACGGGATTTTAGTAGAAGGCTATGCGGATTTACTGAGCGTGCATCAAGCGGGTTTTCACAATGTTGTTGCTTCAAGCGGCACCGCGCTCACGAAGGAACAGCTGAAGCTCCTTTCTCGCTTTTGCAAACGCCTCAAAATCGTGTACGATGCCGATGCTGCGGGCATTCGGGCTGCCTTGCGTGGTTTGGATTTGGCAGTAGAAGAAGGTTTCGATGTAGAAATAGTGCGCCTTCCAGAGGGCGACGACCCCGATAGCATCATTCAGCGCGACGGGGCAGAATCGTTTCAAATGCGGCTCGACCACGCGCTTTCCCTCGTGGATTTCAAAGGGGAAATTTACCGCGAACAAGGCTTGCTGACAAGTCCCGAAGGAAAAGCGGAAGCTGTGCATTCGCTCATGGAAACGATTGCGAAAGTGCCAGACCGCATCAAACGGGATTTTATGATTCAGTCGGTGTCTATGCGCTTTGGCTTACGCGTGGAGGATTTATATGCCGAACTCACGCAGCACCTTCGCAAGCAGCAACTCCGCGTCATGGATATGCGCCCGCGAGCGAAACAAGACCAAAGTGAGAGAAATCGAAAAAGCGGTGAGGCTTCGCAAGGCGCATTACATCTTGTTTCCAAGCAATCTCCCGAAAGCCCGATTCCTTCTGCTACCACAGACACAGACAATCCCACCGATGCGCCGCCATTTCTCGCCGATGAAGCGCACCGCGCACGTGGCGTAGAATATGATATTTCGCCAGAAGAACTGCTCTCAGAAGAATTATTCCCCGAAGAAGCAGAAATACTCCGCATCGCGCTTAATAACAAGGGTGCAATGGGATTTATGAAACATCGTTTGGGCTTAACAGATGAATTTTTCCTAACGGGACTTGCTCAACGTCTCTTTATGGCAATTGACGATGCCGCTACCGTGCAACCCAACGAAACACCGCTTGAAACCATGCTTCAAGGCATTGCTGCGGGTGCGGAAGACGAGCGAAATTTTGAGGTTATCGGGCTTGCGGTGCGCAAGGAAACACCGAGCGAGAATTGGCGAACATACAACGTGAGCTTAGAAGAAGATTCCGTGCGGATTCTACGCGATTCCACGCACCGCTTGCAAATGCGTCGTTTGGATGTGGAACTTTCAACACTGCATGATACCTTACGTGCAGCACAAACACAGGGAGAAATTGACCGCGAATTTGCTGCCTTGCGCCAGATTCAAATTGCCGATACCGAAAAACGCCGCATTCTCGCGCTCATGAACACGGCATAAGTGTTAATGCTTCATACAACGCCTTGCACATGGTGCTTGGATTCAAGCCGTATTGGAATACTCTCGTTTCTTCTTTATTTTTGTTCCTTTTCTTGAACATCGCTTAAAAACACGCTTTTCAGACGAAATGCGTTCTTTTCATTTTTCAATTTTGGAGTGTTTTCATGAATAATGTTGCAAAGCCACTTATTGCTGAGTTTATCGGCACATTTGCACTGATTTTTATTGGTGTATTGTCTATTGTCGCGGTGAATATCACACAAGCCCCAAATGGCTTGAATACTATCACTTCGATTGGTTTGGCGCATGGTCTGACGATAATGGTGATGGTTGCTGCGTTGGGGGCAATTTCAGGTGGGCATTTTAATCCCGCAGTTACCTCCGCGTTTATGGCGACAGGGCGCATCAATCCTGTTGTTGGGGCAATGTACATCGCTGCCCAGCTTGCTGGTTCATTAGCCGCAGCATTACTTTTAGCGGGTTTATTTGGACAAGCACCTGTTGGTGCTGGTACGCCTGCCTTAGCACCGAATGTGAGTCCAACGACGGGCATTATTATCGAAATTATTACGACCTTCTTTTTGGTCTTGGTCATTTTTGGAACTGCCGTTGATGAACGTGCGCCGAAGTCCATCTATCCTATTGCCATTGGCTTGACAGTAGCACTGGACATCATGGCGACTGGTACCTTGACGGGTGCAGCCATGAATCCCGCACGGGCATTCGGTCCAGCGTTTGCCTCTGGAATGTGGGCAAATCATCTGGTGTATTGGGTTGGTCCAATCATCGGTGGCGTACTTGCTGGCTTAGTGCAGAACTTTATTTTGATTGAAAAGAAATCTGCGTAAATGTTTACGTCAGTATTTGTCTGCATACATTGAGTAGAATAAGGCTGTGGGCAGTGAGTGTACGCTTGAGCAAGCACTCATAAAATATACCTAGAGAGAACCCACACAGCGTCGTGCTTGGCAACGTACCTCGTTAAAAGCATAGTGTTAAGCGCATACTGTTAAGCACATAGCCCATAGCCTTATTTGCTGGAATTACGACAATCTTTTCCTTTGAACGCCGCATCATTCCGCAAATATCATTCCGCACACACCATTCTGCGGACATCATTCTCTGGCAATGTCAATACTCCACACACCGCATTATCGCTTGCTTCCTGCCGGAGAATTTGCGGTGATGATAGAATTTGCCGAAGAGATTTCTTTGGACGCGCTGCATGTTCGGCAGACACTCCAGCATAGCCTTCTGAGCGCATCAATACAAGGCTTGCAAGAAATTGTTCCTGCGTACACTACTCTTTGCCTGTATTTCGAGCCAGATGTTTTTGCCCTACATTCGGCATCAATTCTTGAACATCTCCACTCCGTGCTAGATTTGGTCGCGACGCATCATATACATCCCTCACAAGGCTCGTCTTTGCTTGCTTCACAGCTTATTGGACAGCTTGCTTCACAGCTTGCTTCACAGCAATTTCATACAATTGATATTCCGTGTTGTTTCGAGCCTGAATTCGCACCCGACCTTGCAGAGTGCGCTCATCTTCACAACATTAGTATTGATGCGCTTGTCAGGCAATGTACCTCAGCCGAATATCACGTTGCAATGATGGGCTTTTTGCCCGGATTCCCGTATTTACTGGGCTTGCCGAAGCATCTTGCTACACCCCGCAAAGCACAGCCACGAGCAAGTATTGATGCGGGTTCGGTGGGAATCGGCGGTGAGCAAGCTGGCATCTATCCGCTCCGCTCGCCGGGTGGCTGGAATATCATTGGCAGAACGGCACTTCCGCTTTTTACCCCTCATTCCAATAGTGCCAATAGTGCCAATAGTGCCAATAGTGCTAATATTGAACGCTTTACTTTACTCCAAAGTGGAGATGTGGTGCGCTTTGTGAGTATTGCGGCGGAAGAGTTTTTTGCACAAGAACGCTTTTATTTACAAAAAAATAGTCTTCTCGTTATTTTACCTGCAAAGCCAGTATTTATCAATCATTCAAGCGATTCGCCCCCAAAAAGTGTACAAGTTATTCAGCAAGGTTTTTCTATCACAATTCAAGACGAAGGGCGAAAGGGGATGCGAGGAGTTGGCATACCTGAAAGTGGTGCAGTAGAGCGGTTCTCGGCTGAATATGCCAATACGCTTATGGGAAATGCAAGCAATGACGCGCTGTTTGAAATACCCTTTGGCGTAGGAACGTTCTTCTTTCCCGAAGAAACGCTTTTGTCGTTATGGGGAAAGAATATCTACGCCGAAGCAGCATTCATCGGGAGTATAGAAGATTCGAGCAAAATACATGTTAGCGAATTGCATGCGAAAGAATGGTTCCCCGTTCAAGCGACGCGCCCTGTACTGATGCGAGCAGGAACGATATTGCGTTGTAAAAGCTGTCAAGGAGCAAGGATATATGCGGCTTTTGAGGGCGGATGTGATGTTCCCCTGCATCTTCACAGCCGAAGTACCTATCTTCGTGCGCAACTTGGCGGGCTGAAGGGACGAGCCTTGCAGAAGGGTGATGTTGTGCCGCTTGGCGAGCCGTCTCCACGTACAGAGCGTATGCGCACCATGCTCAATCAACATGGGCGGCATTTTCCAAGCCATACCGAAGCCAGATTTTACGCGCCTTTTGAGGTTACTTCTTTTGAAACGACTTCTTTTGAAGATGAAACGAATCTTCGTATTCAATGCGGTGCGGAATGGGACTCTTTCGATGAGGCAAGTATTCATCGGCTTTTCACGGGGCGATTTGAGGTGTTGCCGCAATCCGACCGAATGGGCATGCGCTTGAAATACGCAGGCAATGCGCATGCACACACGCATTCAACGCCACCAGAAATGATGAATACTTCACGTGCTGTTCGCCCCAAAGAGCTGATTTCACGCGCTGTTCAGGTTGGCGCGTTGCAATCAACTCCCGACGGTACGCTCATTCTTCTTTTGGCTGATGCACAAACAACGGGCGGATATCCCGTCATTGCTCATGTTTGCTGGGCAGATATGGACGCGGCAGCGCATCTTCTCCCTGGAGAGCATTGTACTTTTTCGCTCATTTCCGAAGAAGAAGCGCGAAAAGCGTATATTGCTCAGGGAAATCGCAGAGTACACTTGGAACAAGCATTGCAGATAAAAACTTCGTAACTGGTCAGGTCTGTTGTCAAAAATGTCCACGAATCACACGAATTGACACGAATCAAGGACATTTTTTTTGAAAGATAATTTGTTCAAACCTCTTTATTTGTGAGGATTCGTGCGATTCGTGGATAAACTTTCAAGACCTGACCAGTTACAAAACTTCTTCACGATAGCACTATGAATAGACACTCTTCAACGCCGATGAATTCTATGCCGCATCAAACCTCGCCTTCGGAGCAAAATGCTTCCACTCGCGCCACCATTGACCTCAACTGCGATATGGGCGAAAGCTCTGGTGTCTATACGCTTGGCAATGATGCCGAGCTTATCAAATACGCTACGTCGGTGAATATTGCGTGCGGCTTTCATGCTGGCGATGCACGCGTTATGCGCGAAACAATTTTACTCGCAATACAGCATGGAGTAAGCATTGGTGCGCATCCTGGCTTGCCAGACAAAGAAGGATTTGGGCGGCGAGAAATGCAGCTTTCGGCGCAGGAAGTGTATGATATAACTCTGTATCAAATTTCCGCTCTCTACGGCATGACTACTGCTCTTGGTGGCACAATGACGCACGTAAAACCACATGGAGCATTATACAACATGATGGCAAAGCCAACACAACGCGCAGAAGAACTCGCCGAAGCCTGTGTGGACGCGGTGTTTGCGCTGAATCCCGATTTAGTTTTTGTAGGATTAGCACAAAGCACGATGACCAACGCCGCACAACAACGCGGCTTACGGACTATCCACGAAGCCTTTGCTGACCGCCGCTATGAAACAGATGGCACACTCACGCCGCGCAGCAACACAAACGCCCTCCTGCACGACCACAGGGAAGCGTCAGAACAAGCAGTATCACTTGCCTTGCGCAATGAAGTGCGAACTCGCGAAGGCGTGATTGTCCCTGTTCGCGCACAAACGCTGTGTTTGCATGGCGATTCTCCTGATGCAGTTCCGTTTGCACAAGCAATAGTGCGTACTTTGGCGGAAGCAGGGATTACAACGCGCCCTTTTGCACACATATTTGCAACAGAATTTTTGTAACTGACTAGGACTTGATTCGGGAACGCGGATTTGAGGATTCAGAGGATGGTGAGGATAAAAAATAATCAGAAAAAGTCCTCAAAATCCTTTCAGTCTGGGCTTCATCCGCGTTCCTTGACGAAAGACTACGCGCTTGGTATCGTGATTCACGGTTCCTTGAATGGGGAGTGTGATGAGAATCTCAAAAGTTCGATTCATCCCGCCAACGCCGTATCAGCCAGGGGTCGCGGGGAGTGGGGCGGGAGAGTTGCAGGTTTACACGCCCGTTCACGGTGATAACATCGTTAGCATTGAAGGTGATGGTGAGATTAAAGCCGCGTTGGATGTCGGTTGAGAGCGAGTCGCCATTGGAAAAGACAATTTCATTCCAGACTAAATCCAGTGTTTGTGCGGTGCGGAAGAGACCATTGGTGGAAAACATTTCCTCGTCGCGTCCCCACGAAACGTCGGTGTTTCGCTCGTAGTTGCGATAGATAAACACGAAATTTGGCGCGAGAAGCTGCCCGTAGGCAAGCGTATCCTTGAAAATATACGCATAGCGAAAGTTCTGAAATACGCCATCTACCGTGCGTTGGTCGCCAAGGGAAGTACCAGAGCTTGTCAGGCTGAGGCGTGGGGCGAATGGATTGATGCAGGAAACAGCACACACTAGCACAAGTGCGCACAGAATGAGTATTCGTGCGGTTGTACGAGATATGTGATTGGTAAGGCGCATGATTGCTTGGGTTTCAGAGATACGGTAAAATTTGTCAAATATCATCAGGACTGAAGCCTAATTCACGGAGTTTCGATGCCATGCGCTGGTTTTGCTCTTGCAAAAGCCTTGCTCGCATTTGTGCTTCTTCGCGGAGTTTTTCTTCTGCATCGGCTCGGCGAATTGCATCCATGTAGCCTTCAAAGGTTTTGCCATCGGGGCGTAGAATGGTAAGCGTGGTAGCATTCAGAAGAAATGTAATGCCAAGAAACGGACTTCTCCAGCCATTGATATTTTGTACGTGAGTGAAATGTTGTGCTAGTGTCCCATCCTCATTTCGGGCGCGAAACCAAGCGTTGAGTACATTCCGAATGGGGTCGTATTGATATAATTCCTGCACACCGTAGCGGCAGTACCACTCAGGCTTTGCAAGTGCATCGGCTATATTCTCTGTGGTATTTCCAATCACTTCAAAAACAACCTGCGGCGCGGTATTTGCCTCTCGCCATTGCTTGTAATATTTGCGTTCTGCTTTCGGACGACCTGCAACCAGCATTGCATCTGGTGTCTGAAAAATATCTGGCTGTTTCTCTACCGGATACCATCGTAGATTTCCCGCCACAAAAACATCTGTTCTTTCGGCAACCATTGCAGCAAGCGCATTTCTGAAGAAGTCTGACCATGCGGTTTGCAGAGTATTTGCTGGTGAAGGAAATGCCTCCAGTTCTGCAAAATATTGTGCATCGTCGAGGTCTTCTGAGAAAATACGCGCTCGCTCTGGCTGCAACGCCTGATAAATACTGATGTTATCCATTGTCTGCGATAGTTTTGGGCGGAGGTGGGGAGTGATGTATTTACTGTTCTGGAAGAGTTTTTGGAAGAGTGGTGAGCTTCTTGAATTCTGGCACCATTCCTCATTCTTTCGGCAATTCCACAAAAAATGTTGCTCCTGCGCCCAGTGTTGATTGACAATAGACTCGTCCATTCATTGCTTCCACAATTTTCTTGACAATCGAAAGCCCTAAACCCGTAGAATGTTCACCAGCAGTGGGCTGTGCGGTGAGGCGAGCAAATTTACCAAAGAGTTTTTTCATGTCGTCTTCCGACAAACCAGGACCTTCATCGCGCACAGTAATTTGCACGAATGGTGCAGAATTTTCAAGGGAAATTGTTTTCAAGGTGCAATAAATATTTTTGCCGAAAGGCGAGTATTTGACAGCGTTTGAGACGATATTGTCGATTACTTGCATCGTCGCGCTTTCTTCGGCAAAAGCTGTAACGATTTCGGCAGAATATTCTGTGTGAAATGTCAGCATTTTGGCTTCGGCTACAGGCGTGTATTGGATTACCGCGTGCTTGAGCAGTGGAACAATATCGAATTCATGAGCGGTAAAGCGCACTGCGTTTTGTTCCAATCGATTCAGATCGAGAAGGTTCGTGATGAGGTCGAACATTCGGTTTGATGTAGTGAGAATATCGCCTGAAAGCTGGCGAACGTCTTCAGTATCAAGCTCTGGAGCGTTTTCGAGCATCATTTTTGCTGCTAATTTAATAGTCGAAAGGGGATTTTTTAGGTCATGTGCTACAATTCCCAAAAATTCATTTTTTTCTGCATTGGCAGTATTCAAACGCTCGTTCGCTTCCGAAAGCTGATGATTACTGGATTTGAGAGCTACTGTTCGTTCATTAACGGTTGCTTCCAGAAGAGCATTTTGGCGTTGTACTCCGCGAACTCGCGCTCGCACTCCCAATACAATCATCCCCGCAAGAGCGCATGAAATCACGGCTCGAAACCACCATGTTTCCCAAAACGGCGGAATAATTTTAATGTTTAAGCGAATTCCTTCATCATTCCACACGCCATCGTGGTTGCTGGCGCGAACAATAAACGTGTAGTCGCCGCCGCCTAAGTTGGTGTAGGTTGCGCTGCGCAGCTCGCCGTTGTCCACCCAATCGCGGTCGAATCCTTCCATTTTGTAGGCGTAGCGTGTTTTTCCAGAGTTGGTGAAATCAAGCGCGGCGAAGTCTATCGTGAAAATATAATCCTTGTAGGAAAGCGTGATTTCACGAGCTTCGGTGATATTCATTGGCAAGGAACGCGCTTGATTGAAGACCTTGAAATTCGTGAAAACAATGCGTGGAATTGTAGAATCTGTGCGAATATTCAGAGGATTGAAACTGTTAAAACCATTCGCACCGCCAAAAAACAATTCGCCACCGCGCAAATTCATCATTGCGGAGGCGCGGAATTCCTGACCTTGTAAACCGTCTTCAATGTCAAACTGCTTTGTAACAAGAAATGTTGCGGGATTGAACGAACACACCCCAGAACTATGCGGCAACCACAGCATTCCTTGTGAGTCACACAGCACGCCAGCAATCAGATTATTCGGCAAACCGTTTGCTGTTGTAATGCGCTGGAAGCGAGTGTTTTCGGGCTTGTCGGGCGGTGCGTCCACGACGAGATTTAATCCGCCAGAAGTAGCAATCCAGATACGTTTTGCGGGGTCTTCAATGATTTGACGAATGTTATTGTGGGTAAGCGTCGTTGTGTCGTTGCCAATGCTCTTAAAGCCAGTAACTGCGCCGTTGTCGGGATTCACAAGATTCAGTCCGCCAGCAGTGCCAATCCAAAACCGCCCTTTAGAATCCTCAAAAAAATACTTGATGGTCGAATGGGTAAGTTTCATACTTCCATTCTTTCCCGTAAATACTGGCGTAAAATCACGGGTTTCGGGGTTATATCGGCATGCACCGTTGATAGTACCTATCCACATTCGCCCGCGTGTGTCGCAATAAACGCAGGTGCTACGATTGTTCAAGAGGCTGTTTTTTTGTGCATCATCATTCTCAAAGTGTGCAATGAAGCGGCGTTTCGTGGTGTCAAAAATATTAATGCCGCCACCATACGAACTGCACCACATCTTGCCGGAAGAGTCCAAGGTGATAAAATTAATGTTATCGCTCATAGAGCCGTATTTGAGCGTATCGTTGTGGAAAGCCCGTATTTGCTTGGTTTGAGGGTTATACTCTGCGAGACCTCGCACAGTTCCTATCCAAATATTGCCTTTTTTATCTTGGTGTGCTGCCCAGATATTATTGTCGGGTAAGGTTTCAAGCGGCTTCGCGTTTGGGTTTCGTCGTTGAATATCAAATTTTCGTTTGTAGGGGTCAATGACACTTGCGCCACCGCCGTACATCCCAATCCACAAGCGACCTTGCGCATCTTCGTAGAGGGTGTTGATGTAGCTCACGGGCAGGGCATCGGCATATTGGGTTGCGGAGAGTGTCCCAAAGCGCGTAAAATCTCGTGTTTCTGCGTGGAAGAGATTTAATCCGTTTTGCGTTGCAACCCAAATTTCCCCACGTTTCGTTACAAGCACATCCCAAATAATATTCTCGCTCAAACTCCGTGTATTTCTTGGCTCATTGAAAAAATTCTCCGCTTCGCCACGGTGCGGATGAAATGCCGAAAGCCCATGCGGTGTACCGAGCCAAAGCGTGCCAGAAGCGTCTTCGGCAATGGAATGAATCGTATTATCCGCGATGCTTTTGGGATTGGACTTGTCATGCTGAAAAACAATACACGTCTCGGAAGCCGCATTAAATCTACATAATCCGCCACCAACTGTTCCAATCCATAATTCACCAGAGCGTGTTTCGCAGATGCTGCGAACATAGTTCGAGGGTAATCCGTTGATGCTATTTTCATTTGCCAAAAGGACGCGAAAGGTTCGTGTTTTTTTATCGAATTTATGCAACCCATTTTCCGTACCAACCCACATTTGCCCAGAACGGTCTTGGAAGGTAAACGCTACACGATTACTCCAAATCGCAGTCGTACTGCCGTGTTTCGGCTGATAGCGTATGAAGGAATTATTCACGCGATTGTACATGTTTAAGCCGCCATCTTGGGTGGAAACCCATACATCGCCGTCGTGGTCTTCAAAAACGTTTAAGATGCGATTATCGCTGATAGACAAGGAATCAAGCGGGTTGTGGACGAAAAAAATAGAATGAACACCATCGTACCGATACAGACCATCTTTCGTACCAAACCACATAAAACCGCGTGAGTCTTGGATAATTGAATAGACCACGCTTTGAATCACGCTGGGCGTTGGCAGATGCTCAAAATAGAGCGTTTTTGTGGATGGCGAGGGAGCTATTGCTTGGGCTTGTGCAAAGAGAGCGATGCGAAAGAACAACAGGGCAAAAAGAACATACAAAGCGCGAAAAAACGTGCTTCGGAGGCAAAAGTGGCAAGAAAAAAAATTGTGAAATGGCATGTGGAACAACATTCGTAGGAGCGTACAGTATAACCCAAACAGTACAACCCAAAAAACATTCTGTTCTTCAGTAAAGAACCTCTTGGCAAAGATACTCCAAGGCTACATCTCTCCAAACGAAATTTGCGAGAAAGAAGGGAAATCTTGGTGAAAAATTCGGCGTATGCCAAAAACGAATACGTTTGTCGCTTTTGCGGTCTTTTGGGAGCTTGCATTCAAGAAGACAAACAAACTGAATTGCCCCCAAAACCAGAAAAATACGTATTTTTGCAATCATCATCGTTTCGTCACATCTTGAATTTTAAGAACTACATTGCTACAACTATGACAACAATGGAGCAAATAGAAGCCACTCTTGCACGCATCACAGAACGCCAAGAGCAAGGTGTCCTCAGCCTTGAGGCATTAAAAACGCAACTTGCCGCCTCGCAGGAAGTTGCCGACCGCCGAGCAGCAGAAGCGAAAGCGGAAGCTGACCGTCGCTCTGCAGAAGCCGACCGTCGAGCAGCAGAAGCGAAAGCAGAAGCCGACCGTCGCTCTGCGGAAGCCGACCGTCGTGCCGAGAAAACGGCAAAAGAAATAGAAGAACTTCAACAGAGTATTGCAGCAACTGACCGCCAAATAAAAGAACTTGGGCGGCAAATCGGTGGTTTGGGCAATAAATTTGGTTCTTTCACCGAAGGCTTACTTTTGCCATCGGTTGGTAAAATTCTGAGTGATTATTTTGGTGCAACGAATTTCCTACCGCGTATCCGCTCACGCAAGGCTGGACGCGAGTTTGAAGCCGATGCCTTTGCGTATTCTAATGGTGAAAAAAATCTTGGTATTGTAGTAGAAATTAAAAGTGATGCTGAAGTGCGACACATCAAGCAATTACGCCAAACAATGGAAGAATTACCACAGTTTTACCCAGAGTTTGCGCACTTGCGTCTGCAAGGATTATTCACTGCCGTTGATGGTATTTCCATAGAAGTACGGCGCGAAGCGGCACGAGCGGGTATTTTTGTAGCAGTTATCACCGATGACTTTTTAGAATTTACCCCGCCAGAAGACACCTTTGAGCCGTTTACCGTAGAAGCCAAACGCCTGTAAATGTATTGTTGTGGAAAAACATTTCTCGCACCATTGTTTTGAATTTTTTGTATTTTATAGGCTTTGTTTGATTGCACTTTCTGATTCAATACACCGTGCAAACACTCATTCACAGCCACGAAAAATACCTATTTCTCCCTTCCACAAATTTTGTTGTCCATGATAGTTCTCAAATTTGGCGGCTCCTCCGTTGGCACGCCCGAACGCATTAACTCGGTTATCGAAATTTCCACCAAAGCCTTGCAAAAACACGGTCGTGCAGGCGTGGTCGTGTCGGCATTTTCGGGTGTTACCGACCAACTTATTAAAACCGCAAAACTTGCCGCAAGCGGCGACACCGCATACAGCAATGAGTTCGACGATATGTACCGTCGCCACATCACCGCCATTGAAACACTCTTTGGCTCTGCTGAGGGTAACCCTCGCGGCGGCATAGAAACTGCCCGCAAAGAAGTGGAAGCAATTTTGATGGAATTGCGCGGGCTTTTGCACGGCATTTTCCTCATTCGAGAATTATCGAACCGCACACTGGACTACGTGTGCAGTTTTGGCGAGCGGTTATCGGCGTTTATCATTGCCCGCACCATGACGGCGCGTGGCGTAAACACGGACTTTCTGGACGCTCGCACCGTCGTAAAAACCAACAACGATTTCACCTCTGCAAAGGTGGATTTTGCGACCACCAACGCGAACATCCAAAAGTATTTCGCCGCGCATCCGAATTTGCAACTTATCACTGGTTTTATCGGCTCGACGGCGGATGGACAAACAACCACGCTGGGGCGCGGTGGCTCGGACTACACGGCAGCTATTTTTGGTGCTGCGCTCACCGCGCACGATATTGAAATTTGGACCGATGTGGACGGTGTAATGACCGCCGACCCTCGTAAAGTCAAGAACGCACGGACGCTTGACCGTCTCACCTACGAAGAAGCAATGGAGCTTTCGCACTTCGGCGCGAAGGTGATTTATCCGCCCACCATCCAGCCCGCATTCGAGCTAGGCATTCCGCTCTGGATTCGCAATACGTTCAATCCCGATTTCCCTGGCACCTTGATTGACAAAGTCGGCGATGCCGCATCAACACTGCCCGTGAAGGGGATTTCGTCTATTAAAGATATTACGCTCATTTCGCTCGAAGGCGCAGGAATGGTCGGCGTTGTAGGCGTGGCGCAGCGTTTGTTTTCGGCACTGGCGCGTGAGCGTGTGAACGTGATAATGATTACTCAAGCCTCTAGCGAGCATTCTATCTGCATTGCCGTAGAGCCAAGTTCGGCGGACGCTGCCGCGCGGGCGATTGAAACAGAATTTACCTACGAAATGAACATTTCGCGCCAAATTGCGCCGCCGAAACTGGAACGCCAGCTTTCGATTGTCGCCATTGTCGGCGGCAATATGCGCCATACGCCAGGCATTGCGGGCAAGGTGTTTCAAGCATTAGGCAGAAACGGTGTGAATGTGCGAGCAATCGCGCAGGGCGCGTCGGAACTGAATATCTCGGTGGTCGTGGACCAAGCGCAAGAAGCAAAAGCTATCAGCGCGATTCACAATAATTTCTTCCTTGCCGCCACGAAAACCCTGCATTTGTGCATCGTTGGAACGGGTTTGATTGGCAAAGAATTATTGAAGCAAATCAAGCAACAATCGGACTTCCTCGTGCGCGAGCGCGGTTTGGAAATCAAAATTATCGGCATGGCAAATAGTAGCAAAATGCTGGTGAATGAAAACGGAATCAGTTTGGACGGTTACGAGGACGCTCTGGCGGCATCGGACAAAGCCATGAATCTACGCGGCTTTGTGGATGACATTGCCACGCTTGCCTTGCCGAACAAAGTATTTATTGACAACACCACAAGCGAGGAAGTATCAGGCTTCTACGAGGAAATTCTTTCTAAAAGTATTGCCATTGTAACGCCAAACAAAAAGGCAAACACGGGCAGCCAAGCGCAGTACAAGGCAATTCGCACGGCGGCATTGAAAGCAAACGCAGCATTTCACTACGAAACCAACGTGGGAGGCGGCTTGCCAATTATTGACACGCTGCGAGGTTTGGTCGGCTCTGGCGACACGATTCATCGCATTCAAGCGGTTTCCTCTGGCACACTCAGCTACGTGTTCAATTCCTTCACCGAAGGGCGGAAATTCAGCGATGTGATTCGGGAAGCCCGCGAGCGCGGCTACACCGAGCCAGACCCGCGTGAAGACTTAGGCGGTATGGATGTTGCCCGCAAACTGCTTATTCTCTCGCGGGAAATCGGATTGGAATTGGAATTGTCCGATATTTCCGTGCAGAATCTTGTGCCAGAATCCTGTCGCAATGCGGATTCCGTCGAAGGATTTTTCGCAGCATTAGAACAAGAAAACGAGTATTTTGAAGGCTTACGCGCAGAAGCCGCCAAGCACGGAAAAGTGCTGCGGTACATCGCCTCGCTCGAAGGCACACGCTCGGAGGCAAAGCTGGAAGCCGTTGATGCAGCGCACCCGTTCTACAACTTGAACGCCAGCGATAATAAATTCGCTATTTCGAGCGAGTATTATTCCACCACGCCGCTTGTGATTCAAGGTCCGGGCGCGGGCGCGAAAGTAACTGCTTCCGGCGTACTGGCGGATATTCTGCGCACGGCGTAAATACTGGCTTTGTGAGGCTCTCAATTCCTATTGAGGGTCTCACTTCTTTCGGTTAAGTGAGACCCTCCTTTTGACAAGCGATACCCTCGCTTTCGGTCAAGTGAGACCCTCGCCAAGAAGCGAGAGCCTCACATCAAAAAACGATTGTCCATTTGTCCACATTTCTTCATGTCCCCAACTCCTTCCGAACAAGGTTTTTCCATGCCCGCCGAGTGGGAACGCCATAAAGCAACATGGCTCGGCTGGCCCCTGAACTCCGAAGATTGGCCCGGAAAGTTTGTCCCCATTCGCTGGGTGTATGGCGAGATTGCTCGTGCAATCACACGCGGCGGCGAAGCGGTGCATATTGTCGTGGATAACGATAGCCACGAAGCGCAAGCACGCTTGGTTCTTTCCAAAGCGGGTGTAGATTTGACTAAAGTTGAATTCTTCCAATGCCGCATGAATCGTGGCTGGATGCGGGATTGTTTGCCGGCATTTGTGCAGCGAAGCCTCGTTAGTACGCTCGGCGAGGTGATGAGCGAAACATTGGCGATAAAATTCACCTTCAACGGCTGGGCAAAATATGACAACTGGCAATTCGACAACGCCCTTGCAAACCGCTTGTCGCCTCATGTTGGCTGGCATATTGTGGAAGCAATGCTCGGCAAACGTCAGATCGCGCTCGAAGGCGGCGGCATTGACGTAAACGGGCGCGGAACGCTGCTCACAACCGAAGAATGCTATCTCGACCCAACCGTGCAGGTGCGCAATCCAGGTTTGTCGAAAGCAGATTTTGAGCGGGGTTTGAAGGAGTATCTTGGCGTTACGAATGTTCTCTGGCTCGGCAAAGGCATCGCGGGCGACGACACGCACGGACACGTGGACGACCTCTGCCGCTTTGTCAATCCAACAACCGTTGTGCTGGTGCAGGAGAAAAATGCGCACGACGCAAACTACCACGCTTTGCAGGAAAACCGCGAACGCCTTGAAGGAATGCGCCTTGAGGACGGCAGCAATATCAACGTTGTTGCATTGCCCATGCCCGCACCGCTCCACTTCGACGGTATGCGCTTGCCCGCGAGCTATGCAAACTTCTACATCAGCAATGGTGCGGTTCTCATGCCCACCTTCAACGACCCAAACGACCGCGTCGCGCTTGGCATTCTCTCCGAACTTTTCACTGACCGCCCTGTGATTGGCATCCACGCTGTAGATTTGGTCTGGGGTTTGGGGACGTTGCATTGTTTGACGCATGAAGAGCCGATGTAATTGCAAACACGTTTCCTTGGAAACCTCATCAATACTCTATGCCACAGCCCGCACCACATCTTCCGCGCACGTTGTTTTGGGACACAAATCCCGACGCGATAGACTGGCAAGCGCACGCACGATTCGTGATTGAGCGAGTGCTGACGAGGGGTTCGCTGGAGGATTGGCGCGAGATTGTTCGTTTTTACTCCTTTGAACGCATCGGCGCGGAAGTTGTGCAGATACGCTTTCTCGACCGAAAAACCTTAGCATTTTGCAGCGCGGTGTTTGATATTCCGAAAGAGCAGTTTCGATGCTACACAATATCACAGGACAACTCCATTACAACGCCGTCCCTGAGGAAACTTTGGGATTTCTAAAACAGCTACAAGCCTTGCCAATGCTTGCTTCAGCGTATCTTGTGGGTGGAACTGCGCTCGCGCTCTACGTTGGGCATAGAATTTCCGAAGACCTTGACATTTTTTTGCCCGAAGGTTTCGAGACGGAAATGCTTGCGCAGGAAATACAAATGCTTGCAGAACGCATAAATACTGACTTTGTAGAAACAGGTCGAGCGAAAAATACACTGTCGGGGCGTATTGGTGCAGTCAAGTTCGATATTATCACTTTCGCGTATCCAATGTTGAATGAGGTGCGGAACATTGATACTTTGCGGCTTGCGAGTGTGCCTGATATTGCCGCTATGAAGCTATCTGCTGTTGTGAATCGTGGCGCGAAGAAAGACTTCTGGGATGTTCACCACTTGTTGCAATTAGCGACGCTTGCTGACTTGTTACATTATTTTTCGATGAAGTTTCACACCCGTGATACCATGCACATTGTGAGGGCTTTGACCTACTTTGACGATGCCGAAGCCCAGCCTGACCCCTTCGCACTATTGCCCGTTTCGTGGGCAAGTATCAAAAAAGATATTACCAACGCCGTGCAAGTATTTGTGCGGTCTTGAAGCGATGTACACCTTTATTCTCACCTTGATTTTACGATACATTTACTGATGATGACCACTACCACCACAGACCACACCACCACCGAACATCACATTCACACTGCCGCAAGTACCGCCATTTCCGACCACGACGCGCTTATCCACGACCTTCTGGAGCGTTCTTTACAAGAATTGGAATTCCACAAAGTAACCGAGCGCGTTGCCGAATTTGCGTGGTCGGACGAGGCAAAGGAACTTCTGCGCATCGCCCGCCCAACACCTGACACCGCTTGGCTCCGCGAGGAACACGAGCGCGTAAACGAGTGTATTCGCCTTCTGAATCTCGGCGAGCCGCTTCCGATGGAGAGTTTTAGCGATGTTCGCTCAATGTTGCATAAATGCCGTATTGTTGGCGCGTTTTTATCGCCATCGGAATTGCTCTCGGTGCGAGATGTGATGCGCTCCTCACGCCTTGTTCGTGCTTTTTTCAATACGCGGCGCGAAACCTTCCCGTTCATGGCGGAATTTTGTTTACCATTGCACGAAAATCGCCTCATTGAAAAGCATATTTCCGATGCCGTTGATGAAGCCGGAACCGTGAAAGATACTGCGTCGGTGGAGCTTGCTCGCATTCGGCGCGAGATTACCGACACCAGCAATCGCCTTCGCTCGCGTTTGCAAAAACTCTTGAAAAAAGTGGCTGAGGACGACGTTGTGCAGGATGAATTTATCACGCAGCGCGACGGACGCTTTGTTTTGCCCATGAAAACTGAGTTTAAACGCCACATTCCGGGCATTATTCACAGCGTTTCGCAGACGGGTTCGACGGTCTTTTTGGAGCCAGCCGAAACCTTTGAAATGAATAATGAACTCTCCTTGCTGCACAGCGAGGAACGGCGCGAGATTGAGCGTATTCTGACCGTGCTGACGGGCGAAATCGGCGCGGAAGCCGATGATTTCTTGCACACCGTCGGCATTATGGCGCGGGTAGATTCGTGCCACGCAAAAGCCCGCTACGCCCAAGAATACGACGCTTTGAAGCCCGACATCACGGACGAAAATGTGATTGTTCTCTCCAAAGCGCATCATCCCGTGCTGGTGCAATCGCACAAAAAAACGGGCAAAGCGACGGTTATTCCACTTTCGATTGAGTTCGATGGAACAGTCGCAAACACAAGCGATAGCGCGGTCTTTGGGCATTTGATTTCCGGTCCGAATGCGGGCGGGAAAACTGTTGCGCTGAAAAGTATCGGGCTGAACGTGGCTCTGGCACTTGCGGGAATCTTTCCCTTTGGTTATTGCAAAACGAATTACCGCGAAATTTTTACCGCCATTGGCGACAATCAATCCATTGAAAACGACGTAAGTACGTTCTCCTCGCAAATGCTGCGTTTGAAAGAAATTTTGATGAATGCCTCCGCCTCCTCGCTGATTTTGGTAGATGAAATCTGCGCTGGCACCGACCCGCAAGAAGGCGCGGCACTGGCAGTCGGCATTGTGGAAGGCTTCCTGAACCGCCAAGCATTTTTCGTCGTCACCACGCACCAATCCTCGCTGAAAAGCTACGCGCTCACCAAAGCGGGCATTTCCAATGCGAGCATGGAATTTAACAGCGAAAAAATGGAATCCACCTACCGCTTCCTCTCAGGTGTTCCGGGCAATAGCTATGCGTTTGCCCTTGCAAAGCGCATCGGTACGCCGCCGATGGTGATGGAGCGGGCGCAGGAATACTTGGGCGATAAGCATTCGGCATTGGAGGAAAGCATTGAGGTTATTCAGAATTATCGCCGTGAAGCAGAGAAATTGCGCCGCGAGGCGGAGGACGTGAAAGCTCGTGCAGAAAAGCGCAAAACCGAATACGACCTTAAATTCAACGAGTTTAAGCTGAAATACAATGAACTCATGCGCGTTGCAAAGCAAGAAGCGGCGGACATTGTGAGCAATGCAAACAAACTCGTGGAAAGTACCATCCGTGATGTGCGCGAGGCAGCAAAAGAAGAGCTGGAAATCGCAAAACGCGCTCTGGAACAGGGAGTTTCTTTGAAGGATGAGGGTGGAAATATGAAGGATGAAGGCAAAGGGCAAAAGGTTGAGCGTAATGCTCAAAAGGGAACAGGGCAGAAGCAGGACAAAAACTCGCCTCCAAGCACAGAAACTACCAGCGAACAACCAAAAACGCTTGCCGACGTGCGCAAGGAGTTTGAAGAAGAAAAGCAGCGCATCAAGCAGGCAGCCGCAAAGCAAGGTGCGCCGAAAGAAGTAAAGCTAGAAACGCCTGACGAATTGCAGGAAGGCGACCTCGTGACAATGCAAGGCTTTGAAACGCCCGGCATGATTGTAACGATTGACCGCGAGACGGCAAGCGCGATTGTGGAGTTCGATGCCGTGAAAATGCGCACCTCGCTCGCAAGTTTGCAGCGTATTTCGGCAAAGCAGTTGAAAGTGGTGAAAAAGTCGAGCGTTCCAATTTCGTTTGATGCAAAAACGGAAATTGACGTGCGCGGGATGTATTCCGATGAAGCAATCAAAAACGTTGAACAAGCGATAGCATCTGCGCTTACGGGCAATGTTCATTCGCTGCGCATCATTCACGGCAAAGGTACGGGCGCATTGCGTCAGGCAATTCAGGTACATTTGCAGAATCACCCTGCTGTGAAGTCGCACCGCAACGGGCTTCTGACCGAAGGCGGCGCGGGTGTGACGGTGGTGGAATTGAAGTAGATTGTCTGCTTTCAGTGACGGTACTCTTCCGTCAAAAAATTATGTAATGTTTCGCTCTTTATGTGAAAGACCACATCTTTTCTTTTGAAACGTCAAAATAACGACATAATTTTGACAGAAAATATCGCTACAAAAATGACAGCCTCACACGCACTTTTGCCGTGTGAGGCTATTTTTTTGTCTTTATCTGCTCTTGAAAAGAACATTTTCCACATAGCCTATATTCTGGTACGCTTCCACAAAAAAATCATATGGTGCAGTGCTTTCATAACTATTCCACATAAATTTCTTCTAAGATAAAAATATTTTTCTTCAAATTCGAGAAAGTCGGACATCTTTTCTCCTGAAATTCGAGAAAGTCGGACGCGCCGAAATGCTGATATTTCCTAGATTTTTCGTATATTTGCATTCTGTTTACATAATCTTTTTTTCTCTCGCTGGCATTTTTTGGTAGTCTCTGTTCGTTGGGTAAAATTTTGGTGGCAATAAATGCTCATGCCGAGAGCTTTCATTACGCATCTCCTTTCATCTTTTTTTATGACCTGTATGACACTCTCTTCACTTTTGCGCATTGTTCGCGTGCGACAAATCGTCAATTTTTTGACGCTGCTTTGCCTCGCATTCCTTTGCGCTTTTTCCCTTCGAGCGCAAAGCAATACGCCGCTCACGAACTTTCCGACGTTTAACGGTGCCGTGAGTAGCATTGCCATTTCTGGTACAACAATATATGTTGGTGGAGGTTTCACCCAAGCAACGAACGCGCCTGCAAACGGTGGTGCGACGGTAACGCGCAATCGCCTTGCTGCGATTGACATGACAACGGGTGCGCTTCTTCCTTGGGATCCTAACGCAAATAGCAATGTTGGTGTTATGACTGTTAATGGTTCCACTGTTTACGTAGGCGGAGGTTTTAGCAATGTTGGTGGCCAACCAAGACTGAGCATTGCTGCTCTTGATGCCGCAACAGGCTTGGCAACTGCGTGGGATCCAGGGTCATTCTCAATCAGTGGTTTGTATGCCATTGCTGTAAGTGGAACAACGGTGTACGTGGGAGGAATATTCTCCAACATAGGTGGACAGCCCCGAAGTAATATCGCTGCCATTAATGCTGCAACAGGTTTGGCAACGCCGTGGAACCCCAATGCTGATGGTGATGTAACAACCTTGTTGGTGAATGGCACAACCGTGTACGTCGGCGGATCTTTTGCAAACATCGGCGGGCAGCCGCGTAATCGGATTGCCGCGCTGGATGCCTCAATAAACACGAATAACGCTACGCTGTGGAATCCTAATGCTAACAACGCTGTCTATTCCATGGCACTGAGTGGAACAACCTTGTATGTCGGTGGAATTTTTACCAATATTGGCGGCTTTGGGCGTATTCGTATTGCCGCGCTCAATACCTTAGTCAATACGAACAATGCAACGCTGTGGAATCCCACGGCGACAGCCAATGTAGGCAGCATTGCGATAAGCGGCACAACCGTCTATGTCTGTGGTACTTTTCCCAATGCTGGTGGGTTTCCTCGCAATAACATTGCTGCCTTAGACGCAACTATTAATACTGGTAATGCAACCGCATGGAACCCGAATGCGGACGCAGGCGCAAGCGCTATCGCTGTTAGTGGGTCGAACGTATTTGTTGGCGGGGGATTTGCTAATGTGAACGCTACTGCTCGTGCTGGGTTTGCTGCTTTTGCTCCCCCGACACCCCTTGTCGTTCCCGCAACACTGTCGCCTTTGCGCCATGCAAATGCCGCAACACCAACAGCAAACATCGTCGTCCCCTTCGACCAACCCATGAGCGCACCAACGCTCACCGCCACGCAGGTAAAAGTAACAGGCAATATGCGCGGCTACCGCTCCGGTGTTGGCTCTACCTATATTCCGGCGGCATCCCAAGTAACAATAACACCTTCCTCGAATTTCCTACGCAATGAAATTATTTCCGTCAGCGTTACGAATGCCCAGAGTACGCTTGGCGCGAGTAACCGCCCCTTTGTCTATCAGTTCCGCACAGGCGTAGCTACTGGTCCAGGGATAAGTCCCGGCACGTTCCCGAATGGTCTCCCTGGCTCGCCCTTCGCTTCTGGTGCAGGGTCATACTCCGTCCAACTCGGTGATTTCTTAGACAACGACGGCGACCTTGATATGGCAGTGGCGAACTACAGTGCCAATACGGTGCTTCTCTACCAAAACAATCCCACAGGCACCTTTACGCTTGTACGAACACTCACCGCAGGTTTCCACGCCCGCGACGTAACGCTGGGCGACTTCAACAACGACGGCTGGCTGGATATTGCCACCGCAAACATTGATGCAAACAGCATTTCGGTTTTTATCAGTGCAGCAGGAACGTTGCCCTTAACAGCAACGCAAACGCTTACTACGGGCAATAAGCCGCCTGGCATTGCCGTTGGCGATGTGAACGGCGACGGCTGGTTGGATATTATCACCGCCAACAACAATTCGAGCGGCGCGGGCAGTATTTCCGTGTTCTTGAACAATGGCGCGGGAACAATACTTGCGGGAACCGACTACGCCACAAGCGACAACGGCACACAAGAACTTGCCATTGGCGATATGGACAACGACGGCGACCTCGATGTAGTAACGGCAAATGCAGCAAGCAGCACTGTTTCTGTCATGCTGAATAACGGCTTGGGTGTGTTTGCTGTGCTTGGTACGCCCGTAGGAGTAACCGGAACGACACCTGTTGCTATCTCGCTCGTGGATATCAACAACGACGGCAATCTTGATGTCTTCACAGCGAATAACGGCAGCAGCAACGTTACGCAACTACGAGGTTCCGCTACGGGTACGCTGACGTTTTGGGTTGCATACACAGTCAGTGCCTCTCCGCACGGACTTGCTATCGGTGATGTGAATGGTATAAGCGGTCCCGATATTGTTGTAACAAATTTGGCAAGTAATACCATTGATGTACTGCCTGGCGACGGCGGCGGTGGCTTTTTTGGGGGAACAACGTGGTCGCAAGGCACTCCCGCCGTGAACGGCTGGGCGGCTGCATTGGGCGATGTGGACGGCGACGGTGACTTAGACCTTGCCACCTCTAGCAATGGCGTTGCAGTGCTGCGCAATATGGCGCAGATGAACGTCCAAAACAACGTCGTTCCCTTCACGGCTGCCGTTCCCGTCGTTCCTGCCCGCAATGTGAACAATGCTGCGCTGAATACCACTATCACCATTCCCTTCTCACAAAATCTGCTTGGCGCAAGCGTCATTGCAGCAAACTTCCGTGTTCACGGCACAATGGGCGGACGCAGAACTGCCGCGCCGTCCTTAACTGCCACAAATACCGTTACGCTTGCTGCCAGTACGCCAAATTTCCTTCGCGGCGAACAAGTCTTTGTAACGGTTACCAATGCCCAAAGTATTGCGCCCGACCTTGCTTTTACGCGCCCCTTTGTGTACGGCTTCCGTGCTGCTGCGGGAGGCACAGGAACAGGAAACTTCGTGGATGCCCGACGCTATCCGACAGATTCGCAGCCATGGAATACCGTAACGGGGCAGTTCGACAACGTTGCGGGCGTTGATTTTGCCGTTGCAAATACAGGAGCAGGAACGATTACTGTGCATCGCAACGACGGCACAGGAAATTTCCCACCTGGGCTACCGAATACTGTTACCGTGACGGTCGGTTCGTCTCCAATTGGCTTGGAAACAGGCGATTTCGATAACGACGGCGATACCGATATTATCGTTGTCTGCCAAGGTTCTGTCTGGTTTGTGCGGAATAATAACGACGGCACGTACACGCCCTCAAGCGTGATTACCAGTGCCTACGCACGGCTTTTCGCGGCGGTTACCGATTTCAACGCCGATGGAAATTTGGATATTGTCTTTGGTAATAATTGCTGCGCAGGCACTCCAGGCGCACAGGTGTATTTGGGCAATGGTCTGCCCGCACTTGCCTTTACACTTTCGCAAACTATCAACGACCAGGGTTCGGACTACGTTACCCCCAAAGTCGCTGATATGGACGGCGACGGCGACATGGATATTCTCTATTGTTTTGATGGAGCCTCCAAAGGCATTCGCATTTACAACAACGATGGCACGGGCAAATTCGACGGGGGAACACAAGTCGTTTCCGGCACTGTTTTGTACAATTTCCAAGTCGGCGACCTGAACAACGACAACCGCCCCGATATTGTTTATACGACTATCTCTGGAGCAACGCAGAATGTGAACATCATGCTGCGCACAGCACCCTTTACCGCGTACAATTTTGCGACTACTTCTGTTTCTCTTGTCGGTGCTGTCAGCCCCGTTACACAGCTTGCGGACGTTGATGCCGACGGCGACCTCGATATTTTGGCGGTACGCTCGGTCAATCAGCACTTGGTTGTTACTTTGAAGAATGACGGCTCTGGCACTTTTTCGGTATTTGCCGCAAGTCCGCTTGTTGGCTTTAGTGGTAATAACGCTGTCAATGGATTGTTCGCCTTTTCCGCAGCAGACTTCGACGGTGATGGCGACCTCGACCTTGCCATTCCAAAAACACCAGACAACCAAGTCGCCGTCGTGCTGAACCAAAACCCGCCGCTGCTCGTTACAGGTCTCACACCCGCCATGAATGCGTCAAGTGTCGTCGAGCCGATAACAATTTCGCCGATGTTCAATATCACTGCGAGTACCAGCACCTATTCTGTTACGGGACCTGTTCGTGTGTATGCTTCGCAGTCTGCATCGCGCAATATAACAGGCGGTGGCTCATGGCTAGGTTCGACGTTTACGCCAAACAATATACCAACTTTGACAAGGAAGTTTTTCCCGGGTGAAAAAGTGGAATTGGTAATTTCTTCGGCAGCAACGGTGGGTGTCGGGCTGATGCCGCTTTCGCAAGGCGTGGTGCGACAATTCTGGGCGCAAGTAACTTCAGGACCTGGGACATTCTTGCCGGGTACTACTATTCCTGCCGGCTTCTCAGTGCGGCGCGTAGCAACGGGAGATATTAATAATGACGGACTGATAGACGTAATTTCTGCGACTGATGGAGGGCAAGTTTCTGTTTGTCGGAATTTGGGCGGTGGCGCAAGTTTTACTCTTGCATCCAGCACTCCGACAGGCTCCGGCGGAGGATTTGCAGCATTGGGCGACTTCAATAACGATGGATGGTTGGATATTGCAACAGCAAACTATAATGCAAATACAGTGAGCGTATTACTCAATCCCGGTTCTGCACCATTTTTGGGTACGGCAGTCAACTACAGTGTAAACAGTGTGCAGCCCAATACGCTTGCTATTGCGGATGTTAATGGCGATGGTCATCTGGATATCATAACAGCTAATGCTTCTGGCAATACTATGTCGGTTTTATACGGTTATGGAAACGGGACTTTCTCATCCGGTGTAACCTTCGCAACTGGAAGCAGCCCATTTGGTATCACAACGGGTGATTTCGACAATGATGGAGATATCGACATTGCTCTCGGTAGTTTTACAACCAATGTGTATATCATGCAAAACGATGGCAAAGGCGTATTTACATTGTTTGGTACATATGGAGCATCGTTGAGTAATTCTCTGAATATTTATGCCGTTGATGTAAACAACAATGGGAATCTTGACCTTGTTATAGGAACGAATAGCGGAACAAATGTGACGATTTTACAAGGGGCAGGAACGTGCGCATTTTCGCTTTCATCGAATAATATGCTAACAGCAAATGCGAACGGACTAGCGGTGGGTGATTTTGACGGCAATGGACAGATGGATATCGTTGCGGGTGCAGGAACGGGAAATATAGCATTTTTACGAGGGAATGGCTCATTAACCCCCATAGGTGCAGTAAATACTTCGGTTACGAGCAATAATCTTAACGACGGGCTTGCCGTAGCAGATTTTGATAACGATGGTGACCTCGATATTCTCGCAGCATTAACATCAGGGAATGCTGCACAGATATACTTTAACGTAACTCCATTCAATGTTCAAAACAACGGACCCGTTACCTTCACCCCACCGCTCACCACGCCGACCTTCAACACGATGAACGCGGCACTCACAACAAATATCACCATTCCTTTCAGCGCAAACGTGAATCCTGCGACGGTGACCCCTGCGAACTTCCGTGTACACGGCTTATCACGTGGCTTGCGCAGCGTAACAACCTACGGCGTGGCGGGCATGAATACTGCCACACTGACGGGCATTACTGCTGGACTTACCTCTGGTTTTATGCCGAATGAACAAGTCTGGGTGAGCGTTACCAATGCTCAATCTACGGGCGGCGTAAATACACGCCCCTTTGTGATGGGCTTCCGTGCAGCATCACCTACACTTGCTCCGGCAACCTTGCATCCAGTTGGTGTTCTTTCTATTCCTGGCGGTTGGAATCCAATAGCAGTGGCGGATTTTGACCGCAATGGCACACAGGATATTGTGCAGACATCGGTCGGGCAAGTACGATTATTTAACGGCACAGGCGCGGGAACATTTGCCGCACCAGTTACGCTGCCGAATGGTGGCTTTGATACATATGAATCGGCAGTCGGGGATTTCAACAACGACGGCTTTCCCGACCTCGCACTTGCAACAGGCACTGGCGGCACAACCATCGGCGTTTTTCTCAATAATACCACTGGCGGTTTTAACGCTCCTGTGAGCTATGGAACCGTTACAACTCCGCACGGATTCTGTGTTGCAGACTTCGACGGCGACGGAAATTTGGATATTGCCGTTGGCGGATACGCTTCAAATAGCATACGAATTCACAAAGGCAATGGCACGGGAACCTTTACCTCACCTCTGCCCGATATTGGTAGTTTAGGTGTTATTCAGGTCGTTCGAGCAGGAGATTTTGACAATGACGGTGATATTGACATAGCTGCAAATATCGAAAACGGTCCTGTGCAAATCTTAACCAATAACGGTACAGGAAGATTTGCGCTGACGCAAACGATTCCAGTGAATCCTTCGAGTTTTTTTGATGTCGGCGACGTCGATGGGGATGTCAATAGGACGGTAGATATTGTTGTGGCTTCAAATTCTCCCAAGACGCTTCAGGTTCTCACGAATACAGCCGGACTGTTTACTGTAACCCAGACATTACCATTAACCAATATTAGTGTGGGAAATGTTCGTTTGGGCGACATGGACGGCGACGGCGATTTGGATGCGGTTCTTCAGAATGGAACAGTATGCAGAAATACTGGAAGCGGTGTATTTACGCAGTTTTCGCAAGCAGGTGTCGGTGGAGAACTGTCAATTTCCCTCGCTGATATTGACGGCGACGGCGACCTTGATTGCATTAGCACGGATTTCTTCTCTTCTAGGATTGAAATTTTGAAAAATGGCACACAGCCGCTTATAAGCAGCGTCCTTCCGCCGCGCAACGGCAATGGCTCAGGAAACCCGAATATCGCTCTCGCCTCTGCGAATGTAAGGGTTAATTTCTCCACAAACATCACCAGTGCAACCTATTCTTTGGCAAACGCGCAAAAACTCTTCCAAGTGCATGGTGGCTTTACGGGCAGTCGTACGCTCGGTGCAGGAGTCGGTTCGCCAAGTGGGATGTATTCTGGTCCGACTCTTTCAAGTGTAGAGTTTGACCCTTTTGTTGATTTCCGTCCAGGCGAACTCGTCAGCGTAAGCGTTACCAATGCTTCCAGCAGTGTTACCACGCCGAACAACAGCGTGGGCATTCGCACTCGTCCGTTTGTGTTTGATTATCGTGTGGCGGCGGCTGGTCCGGGTGTGGGGACGTTTGTCCAAACGCAAGTCGTTGCGGGCGGTGGCGGGAATACTCGTGCTGTGGCAGTGGGAGATTTTGATAATGTCAATGGACTGGATATTGTGA